>NZ_JALJRT010000001.1:0-854716 GCF_024519545.1 Serratia sp. Ser99
TCGTTAGCTCAGTTGGTAGAGCAGTTGACTTTTAATCAATTGGTCGCAGGTTCGAGCCGAGCGAAGCGAGACGACAACGCGCAGCGTTGCCCGCAGGCTGAGGCCAGAGGCCGAATCAATCCTGCACGACTTACCATTCTTACGAATGGTTAGAAATTAAGTTTAGAGCAGTTCAGCAGTAAACCACACCAGTGGGTCGTTAGCTCAGTTGGTAGAGCAGTTGACTTTTAATCAATTGGTCGCAGGTTCGAATCCTGCACGACCCACCATCTCTCATAGTCCCTCAGTACTTCCCCAGAATTAAAATTCATATAGCACGAATCGTGTCGGTGAGAAGCTGCGTTCAGATTCGAGGAAATCTCCGGTACGTTCCACCCTCCGCCATTTTTGTTGGCATGCGCACTCCATTCTCTCTATCACGAAAGCACTTTCCCCCTGCAGATCTCGCTCTTTGATCAAAAATTCAATCCATTAAACTTCATCGGCGTGATATTGAAAATATCAGCGGACTTTTCGCTCAATTTTAGGTATTTTGTTTAGTATATAAAACGAAGGGGGTTGCGATGGGTAATACCCGGGCAGCAGACACCCAGCCTAGCACAGAGATTGCAGCGATGAGTGAAATGTTTGATGTTAATGCGGCGGTGTACCCGTTCCCGCCCAAACCCGTGCCGTTAGACGTCGCGCAGAAGGCGTTTTATCGTGAGAAGATTAAAACCCTGCTCAAGCAGCGTAATGCGGTGATGGTGGCCCATTACTATACCGATCCTGAGATCCAGGCGCTGGCGGAGGAAACCGGCGGCTGTGTGGCGGACTCGCTGGAAATGGCGCGCTTTGGCAGTAATCACCCGGCTTCGACCTTATTGGTCGCCGGCGTGCGCTTTATGGGCGAAACCGCCAAAATCCTCAGCCCGGAAAAACAGGTGCTGATGCCGACGTTGCACGCAGAATGCTCGCTGGATCTTGGCTGTCCGGAAGAAGAATTCCATGCATTTTGCGACAGCCACCCCGATCGCACCGTGGTGGTCTACGCTAATACCTCGGCGGCGGTAAAAGCTCGCGCGGACTGGGTAGTTACCTCCAGTATCGCCGTTGAACTGATTGAGCACCTCGACAGCCTGGGCGAGAAAATCATCTGGGCCCCGGACCGTCACCTGGGCAACTACGTGCAAAAGCAGACGGGCGCCGACGTATTGTGTTGGCAGGGGGCCTGTATCGTCCATGACGAGTTTAAAACCCAGGCACTGATGCGCATGAAGGCCTTATACCCTGACGCGGCGATACTGGTGCACCCTGAGTCGCCACAGGCGGTGGTTGATCTGGCCGATGCGGTAGGCTCAACCAGCCAATTGATACAGGCGGCGAAAACTTTGCCTAATCCGCAACTGATTGTCGCCACCGATCGCGGTATTTTTTATAAGATGCAACAGGCCTGCCCGGACAAGGAGCTTTTTGAAGCACCGACCGCCGGTGAAGGCGCCACCTGTCGCAGCTGTGCGCACTGCCCATGGATGGCGATGAACGGCCTGAAGGCGATTGCCGACGGGCTGGAGCAGGGCGGTGCACTGCATGAGATCCACGTGGATGCGGCGTTACGTCAAAAGGCGTTAATCCCGCTGAACCGGATGTTGGATTTTGCTGCCCAATTAAAAATGCAGGTAAAAGGGAACGCTTAACCGTTTAATAAGGATAATAAAATGAGCTTTTTCAGTACCAGCAATATCTTGGTGCATATCCCGCTGGGCGCGGGGGGTTATGATCTGTCATGGATTGAGGCGATCGGCACCCTGTTTGGTTTGTTGTGTATCTGGTATGCCAGCAAAGAGAAAATCATCAATTACCTGTTCGGCCTGATTAACGTCACGCTGTTCGCGGTGATTTTCTTCCAAATCCAGCTTTATGCCAGCCTGCTGCTGCAGCTTTTCTTCTTTGTTGCCAATATCTACGGCTGGTACGCCTGGAGTCGCCAGACGCAGGATAATCAGGCCGAGCTGAAGATTCGTTGGTTACCGCTGCCGAAGGCATTGGGCTGGGCGGCGGTATGCGTGATCGGTATTGCACTGATGACCTTTAATATCGACCGCGTTTTCGCCTGGTTGACGCAGGTTGCGGTGACGGTAATGCAGGGCTTGGGCCTCAGCGTGCAAATGCCTGAGCTGCAACCGGACGCCTTCCCGTTCTGGGATTCGGCGATGATGGTGCTGTCGATCGTCGCGATGATTCTGATGACGCGCAAGTACGTGGAAAACTGGTTGCTGTGGGTGGTGATTGACGTGATCAGCGTAGCGATTTTTGCCTATCAGGGCGTTTACGCCATGGCGCTGGAATACGTGATCCTGACGCTGATTGCGCTGAACGGTTCCTGGCTGTGGATCAAAAGCGCCGGGAACAACCACTCGCGGCCTTTGTCTTCCGCACCCTAAAATATCGCCGGGGCGCCCTATAAGGCGCCCCGAGTGTTTTAATGATGGTGCCCCAGATGGGAATGCGAGCCGGAATGTGAGTGGTCACTCGGCTCGGGAGCCCGATTAATTCCGCAGTCGGGCGTATCACAATGCTGGTATTCCATTTGAATGGTCACGTGGCCAATCCGGTAGTGTTCCAACAGATAACCCTGAATGCGGCGCAGCAAGCCATCATGGTCATTCGGCGGTATCACCTGCGCATGCAGCGTCATCAGCTTCTGTTCACCAATCTGCCAGACGTGGACGTGGTGGATATTGCGTACTTCCGGAATATTCAGGCACAGGTCTTTTTGCAGTTTGGCGATATCCACTTCCTGTGGCGTACCTTCCAGCAGCTCGTGGAAGCTCTCCTTCAGCAGCCGCCAGGCACTGCGTATCACCAGGCAGGATACCAGTACCGACAATATCGGGTCGATCGGCGTCCAGCCGGTGGTCAGGATCACAATCGCCGCGGCAATGGCACCCACCGACCCCAGTAAATCCCCCAATACGTGCAATGCCGCGGCCCGCACGTTGATGTTCTTCTCTTCGCTGCCGCGGTGCAACAGCCAGAAGGCGAACAGGTTAGCCAGCAACCCCGCTATGGCGATAATCAGCATTGGGGTACCCATCACCGGCTGTGGTTCGAAGAAACGCCGTATCGCCTCCCACAGTATGAATACCACGATCACCAACAGCGCGGCGGCGTTGAGGAAAGCCGCCAGTGTCGTCAAGCGCAGATAACCGAAGGTATGGCGTGCATTGGGCTTACGCTGCGAGAAGTGCACCGCCATCAATGCCACCAGCAGCGCCGCCGCATCGGTGAGCATATGGCCGGCATCGGCCAGCAGCGCCAGGGACCCTGAAATTAACCCACCGATCACTTCGGCGATCATGAATACCGCAGTGACTAAAAAAGCGGTCAGTAGGCGTTTACTATTACTGTCTTTCGGTAGGTGTACGTGCGGGCTATCCGACATTATTCATCCTTATGATGCATAGCAATATACGACTCGTTAGCGCTGACCAGATCATCCAGTTCTATCAGTATCTGTTCCACTAACGTACTTAGTTCAGTATAGGCATCCTGAAGCAATGTTCCTTCACGACCGCTTTCCACCAATTGTTGGCACAGGCTGGCCGCTGCCGGCAGTTGCAACATCAACAGGCTACCCTTAATGCGATGCGCGGCTTGCCCAAGCTGTAGCCAGTCCTCGTTTTGTGCCGCTAGCGCGAGCCGCTGTCGGTCTTGCTGCAGGGTTGTCAGCAGCGTTGTCGCCAAACGTTGGATCATCGGTCGGTCATTACCGGCCATATCGGTCAGGGACTGCTGAAGGTCAGTAAGGACTAACTGCTGCTCCAGCACCTGGGGTTGCTGTGGCAACGCTTGGGCGAGTGCGTCCAGCGAGATGGGCTTGGTTAAAAAGCGATCTATAGCCACCAGCTCCGGCGGGATACGGGTAAATTCCTGCACGTCCGCCGAGCAGAGGATAATTTGGCAAGCCGGACGTCGATGGCGTTGCTCGTCGCGGCGTATCAGCCTCGCTAGCGTCAGGCCATCCGGGCGCGGCATATTGTAATCAATGAACAGCAGATCAAACGGCTGCCGACGGTGGGCTTTCAGCAGCGGATAACCCTGCTCGAACAGCGTCGGCTGCAGACCGAAGTGGCGCAACTGTCGTTCCATCAGCAGGAGATTGGTGGGATGATCGTCAATCAGCGCCACGCGCAAACTCGGCGGCGGCAGGTTGAGCGGCTTATCGGTTTGCTGTGTCGCCGAGTCAAGAGCAACCTCGGTGACCGGTACCGACAGGGAAACCTCAGTGCCGACGCCGAGACGCGAGTGCAACTCAATCCGTCCGCCCATTTGTTCGATAATTTCCTTGCAAATAGACAGCCCTAATCCTGTTCCCTGTACGGATACACGCTGTGCACCACGCGCGCGGTAAAACGGCTGGAACAGTTTGCCAATCTCATCGGCGGCGATGCCACACCCGCTGTCGGTCACCGTCAGCGACAGTTCTCCCTGCTGTGCAGACTGCTCACGCCAGCCGATGCTGACCTGAATACTGCCGCGCGGGGTGAACTTAATCGCATTATTTATCAGATTGTTAGCGACCTGAAGTAAACGCTCACCATCAATAAGAACGGCTGCGGGCAGGTTGTCGGCCGCACTCACGTTTAGCGTCACCGGGCGTTCGCCAATCAGCGGTCGGTACAGGGCGCTAATGTGGGCCACCCAAGGGTGCAGGGCTACGGCCTTGGGCGCTAAGGTTAACGAGCCGGTGGCCAGCCGGGCATGATCTTGCAAGTCATTGAGCAGGTTGAGCAACGATGATGCCGAGCTGTAGATCACCGGCAGCCCCTCGGGCGTTGGCTGACGTTTCAGCTCCAGTTCCAACAAACCAAGAATGGCGTGCATCGGAGTGCGCAATTCATGGCTGACGGTAGCCAGGAATTTACTCTTCATTCGGTTTTCGGCTTCCGCATGCCGACGAGCCTGTTCAAGCACTTCCCGTTCGCGCTTATCCCGTCTCTGCAGGATAAACCGGCGCAGGGTCAGCCCCAACAGCAACAGGATCGCCGCAGCCAGCAGCGCCAGCAGCCAGGTGGTTTGCGGCTGCATACGGTTTTCATTCACGGCGTCAATCAGGTTGCTACGATCGACAATCCACTCATCGCGCAGTGATTGCAGCGTTTCCGACGGGATCTGCATCAGGTTTTTATCGAGGATAGCCAACAGTAATGGCTGATCCTGCCGCACGCCGAACGCTACCGGGTAGGCAATATTATTGGCGGCGAACGCCAACTTTATCGCCCCGGAGTAACGAGACAAAGCGACAAAGTTTGCCGAAATCACATTATCCACCAGCGCATCCAACTGGCCATTAGCCAGAGCGTCATACATGGCCTTACTGTCGGCAAAACGGATCTGTTCTTCGTTGGCAGGCACCAGGCCTTGTGCCAGATCGCCTTGCAGTACGCCGATGCGTTTACCGGCCAGATCGCTCCAGGTGGAAATCCCGTTGTCGTGTTGGCCAACATACACCCCCCACAGCGAACGGTGGATGGGCATACTTGCGCTGTAGCGCGCTTTAACCCCACGCGCCAATGGCAACGCGGTGCGAAAGCTGGCCTGGCCGGATTGCACCAATTGATCGGCCTGTTCGGCATTGCGCGCCCACAGCGGAACAAAGCGCAACCCGGTGTTTTGCGCAATGATATTCAAAATGTCGATGGCATAACCGCGCGCTTGCCCACCGGAACCGCGGTAAGCGAAGGGGAAGTTATTCTCGATGGCGGCGTAATAGACGGTGGGGTGAGTCTTCACCCAGCTTTTCTCCATCTGCGTCAGATCGGCGTTGCCGGTATCGAGATAGCTGGGGATCTTTTTACTCCAGCGACTTTGGATGGCATTCATCAACTCCATCGGGGTGTCGGCGATGGCCACGTTGAGGGTCTCGATCAGCGCCGGGTTGGCGGCGGCAAATACGAACGACAGGTTGCCGAGGTTGAGGGTACTTTCGATCTGATAAAGCTGGCCGAGCTGCAGCTGGTCGATAATAAAGCTGGCGCTGGCTTCATCGGCAATAAAGTAGTCGCTGCTGCCATTGAGCAGGGCATACACCGCCTGAAGGTTGTTGTCATAGCGTTGTACGTGGGACGACACCGTCTTTAGCGCATTGCCGGCCTGCATATCGGTCAGGGTGCTGATCGCCACCCGGGCATTGGCGGAGTTGAGCATCACTTTGCGATCGTTGCTGCGATCCCGCAGTACGCGCAGGTTACTGACGTAATAAGGCTGAGAAATTTTCAAGCCGTGTAGCGCTTCGTTTTGTGGAATGCCGTACACCAGATCGACAGTCCCGTCATGCAGCGCTTGCTCAAGTTTCGCCAGATAGGAGAAGCCGTAGATCTGAAAGTGGATGCCGGTGACCTGCTGAACATAGCCCAGGTAGTCGGCATTCAGACCGTACAGGTCGTCATCCACAATAATGTTATAAGGGCTGGTATTTTCACTGATGATACCGATGCGCAGCGTCGTGTCGCGCCAGGGGTTTTTCTCGCTGGCAATCAGCAGGTCGGGCGGGATATTCAGATTGCTGACCAATTGATAACGTACCGGCTGCGCCGCGTGCGCCAAGCTGCCGACGCACAGCAACATCGTTACCAGCAGCAAGAGCGCACGCATCATGGCGCCAACTCTTTAAACACCGCCACCAGCTCCAACAGATTACTGGCGCCGGTCTTACGTAGAATATTCTTCTTGTGGGTACTGACGGTTTTGTTGCTGATGTTCAGCATCTCGGCGATTTGCAGATTGGACAAGCCTTTGCTGAGCAGCCCGAGCACCTGCAGTTCTTTTGGCGTCAGCAGTGTGCCTTCTGCCGGTAGCGCCTCCTCGGTCATGGCGGTGGCGGGAAAGCTCAAGCTTCCATCCAGTACGGTTTCAATCGCCAGCACCAGTTCTTCAAGGCGGCTGCCCTTGTGCACAAATCCGTTGGCGCCGGCCGAATAGGCCATACGGGCGTAGATATCTTCTTCCTGTGCGGTATAGATCAGGATCGGTTGCTGCGGATAGTGGCGGCGGATTTTTTTCAATAATTGCAAACCGTCCACCTGTGGCAGACCGATATCGAGGATCACCAGCGCAAAGTCGGCCGTGGCCAATTGGGCCATTGCCTGAACGTCGTCTTGCACCGCCTGCAGGTGAAAGCGGCGGGATGACTTGATTAGCGCCGCTTCCAGTGCGACATGAACCACCGGGTGGTCATCAACTAATAACAAAGAGGGCATGGCTTGGCTCGAGTAACAGTATCCTGGCCGTTAGCATAACGAAAAAGGAGCCACTGCGCTCCCCTGATGAAACAGCACAATCCACTGTTAATTTAGAGGTTCATTCGGCAGGTGGCAAAGGTGATTTACAGCGTTATCCGCACAGGCTAAATTGGTTGGATCTATGCTCTGCGAAATACCGCCTCTCGATACCGAATGGAAAAGTTATGAATTACCAAAACGACGATTTACGCATTAAAGAAATTAAGGAACTCCTGCCACCGGTGGCCCTGTTAGAGAAGTTTCCGGCTACTGAACGTGCAGCAGAGACGGTGTCAAAGGCACGCAGTGCCATTCATCAGATCCTTCGCGGCAGTGACGATCGCCTGCTGGTGGTGATTGGTCCTTGTTCAATCCACGATACCAAAGCGGCGAAAGAGTATGCCGGTCGCCTGCTGTCGCTGCGTCAGGAACTGAGCGGCGAGCTGGAAGTGGTGATGCGGGTTTATTTTGAAAAGCCGCGTACCACCGTGGGCTGGAAAGGGTTGATCAACGATCCGCAAATGGATAACAGCTTCCAGATCAACGACGGTCTGCGTCTGGCCCGTAAGCTGCTGCTGGATATTAACGATACCGGTTTGCCGGCGGCGGGCGAATTCCTCGACATGATCACCCCGCAGTATCTGGCAGATCTGATGAGCTGGGGCGCGATCGGCGCTCGTACCACTGAATCTCAGGTGCATCGCGAGCTCTCTTCCGGCCTGTCTTGCCCGGTTGGCTTCAAGAACGGTACCGACGGCACCATCAAGGTTGCTATTGACGCCATCAATGCTGCCAGCGCACCGCACTGTTTCCTGTCGGTGACCAAATGGGGCCATTCAGCCATTGTGAACACCAGCGGTAACGGTGATTGCCACATTATTCTGCGCGGCGGCAAAGAGCCGAACTACAGCGCGGCACATGTGAAAGAAGTCAAAGAAGGCCTGGTCAAAGCAGGTCTGCCAGCGCAGGTGATGATCGATTTCAGCCATGCCAACAGCAGCAAGCAATTCAAAAAGCAGCTGGAAGTGAATGCTGACGTTTGCAAGCAGATTGCCGGCGGCGAAAAGGCGATTATGGGCGTGATGATTGAAAGCCATCTGGTGGAAGGCAACCAAAACCTGGAAAGCGGTGATCCGCTGGTTTATGGCAAGAGCGTCACCGACGCCTGCATCGGTTGGGAAGACACCGAAACCGTGCTGCGCGAGTTGGCAACAGCGGTGAAAGCGCGCCGCGGTTGATAAACCGATATTTATAGGGCCGCCTAAAAAGGTGGCCCTTTTTTTATCTATTTAACTAAAAATATATAAATATTTTGTATTTTAAAATTTAAATCATTTTAAAAAATGATATTTATGTTTTTTATTTATTACTTATGACGCTTTTAAGAATAAAATGTTTGCTGTCATCTGAAAACTATGATTACATAGCACGCTTTCTATATTCCGTTAAGCTGTTCCCTTTATTTGTGAGGGGACATGGAACGTTATTTATTACCTTCAGGATGAAAGGGTCATGGCTGAAAACAAGTCGCAGCTGCAAGGGCTGCATCGTATGAAATTCACTGGTAAAAGTAGCGAATACTTTTTTATTTGGTTAACTAATATTTTCTTAATAACGATAACACTGGGCGTGTATTCTGCCTGGGCAACGGTGCGCGAACATCGCTATTTTTATAATCATATGGAGCTGGATGGCGAAAAATTTGATTATCACGCACAGCCATTGCAAATTCTCATCGGCAGATTATTGGTGGTTGCCGGTATCGTCATTTTATTCTTTCTTTTAAAAATGGCACCAAAGCAGGGATTAGCAGTATTGCTGTTATTGATGGCGTTGATTCCTTGGGGAATTATTCATAATTGGCGTTACAATGCCGTCATGTCAAGCTATCGCGGCGTCCGATTTAATTACACTTGTCGTGTTTTGCGTACATATTGGGTTTTAATGCTGTGCCCAGCCCTACTGGGTGCTGGCGTTTATACCGCACTGGCGGTGTTAGCCGGTATCAGTAGTATCTTTGGATATGCCATTATGCTACTGACAGTTGTTATTTTGATAGTGCCAGCGTTGGCGCTGATCAACGGTATACTTTGTGCGATGCAATATGATCTGTACGTAAAAAACATGTACTTTGGTCATAGCCCGTTCGTCGTTAAATTGAAGAAGTTATCCTTTATAAAAATTTATCTTGTTAGTTGGTCAATTATCATATTATTTTTGATTAGTTCGCTCGTGCTTGGCAGAACATTTTATATTTCCCTGTATCAGACGGTGGTATTGGGGAGGGTATTTGATGTATTGTCCTTGCTGCAGGATAATGGCGGTATTCTACTTTTGAATATGTTTGTATTACTGTTCGGTATCCTGATTGCCAATAGTTACTATACCGTGGCTCAGCGAAATTATCTTTATAATCAAATGACGTTGAATACGAATATCAGGTTTCACTCTTCTGTGAAAATGTTCCCATATATGTGGTTGATACTGAGTAATAGCCTTATGACTGTACTCACCTTAGGCTTTGCTTTCCCTGTGGCGAAAGTCAGATTTGCCCGATATATGGCGAACTGTACAGCAGTCGAAGGGGATCTCTCAACGCTGGATACGGCAACTCACCAGATGACAGAGAACAGTGCAGAGGTTGAAGTTGTCGCAATGGTATAACAGATAAATCGTTACGCTAAACGATAAAAGCCCCCGGCCAAAACCGGGGGCTTTTTAGATCATGCGGCGAAAATTACTTCGCTTTACCCTGGTTTGCCACGGCGGCCGCTTTAGCAGCGATCTCGTCGGCATTGCCCAGGTAGTAACGTTTGATTGGCTTGAAGTTCTCGTCAAATTCATACACCAACGGCACGCCGGTTGGGATGTTCAGCTCGAGGATCTCGTCTTCGCTCAGGTTATCCAGGTATTTCACCAGCGCACGCAGGGAGTTGCCGTGTGCAGCAACGATAACGCGCTCGCCGCTTTTGATGCGTGGCAGAATTTCTTCGTCCCAGTAAGGGATCACGCGATCGATGGTCAGCGCCAGACTCTCGGTCAGCGGCAGCTCTTTCTCGGTCAGCGCGGAATAACGCGGATCGTGGCCCGGGTAACGTTCGTCATCTTTGGTCAGCTCTGGTGGAGTAACGGCGAAGCCGCGACGCCATTGCTTAACCTGCTCGTCACCGTATTTTTCTGCGGTTTCAGCCTTGTTCAGACCCTGCAGCGCGCCGTAGTGGCGTTCGTTCAGTTTCCAGGATTTCTCAGTCGGCAGCCAGGCCTGATCCAGTTCGTCCAGAATGTTCCACAGGGTGTGGATAGCGCGCTTCAGTACGGAGGTGTAAGCAAAGTCAAAAGAGAAACCTTCGTCTTTCAACAGTTTGCCTGCGGCTTTCGCTTCGGTGCGGCCTTTGTCGGACAAATCAACATCATACCAACCGGTGAAGCGGTTTTCGTTGTTCCACTGGCTTTCGCCGTGACGCACCAGAACCAGCTTAGTTACAGCCATAGCTTAACTCCTTAATAATCTGACATTTCAATGATAACGAAAATCATTATATTGCCGCGGCCGGGGGCTCGGCAATCGATAGTGTTTAACCATAGCCAATTTCTTGCCGCAAAGTAAGTGCTGTTCTGAGGAAAAGCTGAATCGATCAGGCTGGTGCAGACAGGGAGTGCGGCACGGCGAAGGGAGATTCGGCCGTGCCGTGGGGAAGGGCAATCAGGCTGCTTTTTTCAGGCAATTGCTCATAAAGGTTTTGCGCTCGTCACCCTTCAGGTTTTTGGTCTTGGCGTCGGCGTTACAGGTTTTCATTTTCTGCTGCTGCGGAGTCAGCGTTTTGGTCGCAGCGGTGCCTTCGGATTTCAGGCAGGTGCTCATGAAGGTAGAGCGATCTGCGCCTTTCAGCGTTTTGCTGGTGGCCTGTTGATTACAATCGGTCATGCGTTTCTGCTGCGCGGCCTGTGCCGGTGATGGCGTTTTTGCTGCGGTCTCGGCAGCCATCAGATTGGTGCTCAGCAGTAAACCCGCCAGTAATGGAAGTGCAGTAATCAGACGCATAGGTGTTCCTTCAGCTATTGGCCGGCCGGGGTGGCCGAAAATTGTGACGTTGCACAAGGTGTTGTGCTTATCACCGTAGCCTGATTCTAGTGCGCACTTTGGAATAAGGAAAGGCAGCCCTCGGCGCGGCAGCGGGGTAAAAAGGTAAGCATTTATAACAAACGGCCCCTCGCCGCGTGGCAAGGGGCGTAGCGGGTCAGATAGGATAAAACTGATAATGGGTGGCGCTCAGGTATTGTTGCCCCGGCTGCAGCCAACAGTTGGGCTGCGGCCATTCCGGGTGGTTCGGGCTGTCCGGCAAAAACTCGCTTTCCAGCGCCACGCCGGCGTAATTGGCATAGCTGCCGCCTTCACGTGCCGGCGTTCCGCCCAGATAGTTGCCGCTGTAGAGCTGCAACGCCGGCGCACTGGTGAAGACGCTCATTTGTACCTGGCCATCAGCCGACCAAAGATGGGCCGCCGGGCAGTCCAATGCGCCACAGGTACGATGCAGCAAAAAGGCATGATCGTAGCCTTTTACCCGCTGTTGACAGCGATCGCTCAAAAAATCCTGCAGCAGCGTTTTTGGTTGGCGGAAGTCCATGCCGCTGTCTGCCACCGGGGTTAGATCGGCACAGGGGATGCCTTCGCTGTCGACCGGCAGATAGCGGTCGGCAAACAGCTGTAGCCGCTGATGGCGGGCGTCGGTTCCGGCCCCGTCGAGGTTGAAGTAGGCGTGGTTGGTTAAATTGACCGGACAGGCGCTGTCGGTCCGCGCCTGATAGCTGATTTCCAGTCGATTGTCGGCAGTGAGTCGATAGTTGACCTGAACGTCGAGATTGCCGGGAAAACCCTGGTCACCCTCTGGCGAATGCAAGGCGTAGCTCACCTGCTGCTGATCCTGTTGGGTAATGCGCCAGCGGCGGGCATTAAAGCCTTCCGGCCCACCGTGCAGTTGGTGTTCTCCCTGATTGGCGACCAGCGGATGCGGTTTGCCATCAATCTGCAGGTTGGCGTGCGCGATGCGGTTGGCGTAGCGCCCGACGGTAGCGCCCAGGTAGGCCGCTTGATTCAGGTAGTCCGCTGGAGTACGACACCCCAGCAGCAACTCGCGCGTTTTGCCCGATTTCAGCGGCAATACTGCGGAGAGCCAGGTGGCGCCCCAATCCATCAGCGTTACCGTCATTCCGCCAGCGTTTTTCAACTGGGTCAATTGGTAGGGCTGGCCGTCAGGGGCCAACGTTTGACTGTCGCTCAGCATCTGCCGGCCCCCTCTGATGCCTTACAGACGTAAAAGGTTTCTTTCAGCCCATGGGTCTGCAGCGGGTATTCGCGTGCTACTGCCTCGCGGACCGGCTCGACCAGCGCCTGTGGCATTAGCGCCACGATACAGCCGCCAAAACCGCCGCCGGTCATGCGCACGCCGCCGCGGTCGCCGATAACGGCTTTGACGATCTCTACCAGCCGGTCGATCGGCGGCACGGTAATTTCAAAATCATCGCGCATCGAGGCGTGCGACTCCGCCATCAGTTTGCCCATCAGCTTCATATCTCCGGCGGCCAGCGCATCGGCAGCAGCCAGTGTACGATCGTTTTCGCTGATCACATGACGCGCTCGTTTGGCGACGATCGGGTCCAGCTCATGCTGGATCGGGAAAAACAGATCCGGGCTGACATCGCGCAGCGCTTTGACACCGAAGAAGCGCGCGGCTTCCTCACACTGCTTGCGGCGGGTGTTGTATTCGCTGTCTACCAGACCGCGTTTCACATTGGAATTGATGATCACCACCGCGATATCTTCCGGCACCGATACTGCGCGGGTTTCCAGCGTTCGGCAGTCGATCAGCAAAGCATGATCCCGTTCGCCGAGCGCGGAAATCAGTTGATCCATAATCCCGCAGTTACAGCCGACAAACTGGTTCTCTGCTTCTTGACCATTGAGGGCCAGCGCTACGCCATCCAGCGGCAGGGCATACAGTGCCTGCATGGCCTGACCAACGGCGACTTCCAAAGAGGCGGAAGAACTGAGGCCAGCACCTTGCGGCACATTACCGGAAATCACCAGGTCTGCACCGCAAAAATCGCTGTTGCGTTGCTGCAGGTGTTTGATCACGCCGCGTACGTAATCGGACCAGCGTTGGGTTGGATGGCTGACGATCGGTTCGTCGAGCGAAAACAGATCCTGCTCGGCGTCGTAATCGGCGGCGATCACCCGGATCTGACGGTCGTCTCGTTTGGCGCAGGCGATCACCGTCTGGTAATCGATGGCGCACGGCAGCACAAAACCGTCGTTATAGTCGGTATGCTCGCCGATCAAGTTCACCCGGCCCGGGGCCTGGATAGTCAGTGCGGGCGCGTAGCCAAAACGTTCGGTAAAAAGGGTGTGGGTAAGGTTCTTTAAACTCATTGTTGGGCTCCGGCTTCACGGTAATGAACATCGCTAACGGCACGCAGACGTTCTGCGGCCTGTTCTGCAGTCAAATCGCGCTGGGTTTCTGCCAGCATCTCGTAACCCACCATAAATTTACGCACCGTGGCGGAACGAAGCAGCGGCGGATAGAAGTGGGCGTGTAGTTGCCAATGGCGGTTATCTGCGTCGTTAAACGGGGCTCCGTGCCAGCCCATGGAGTAGGGGAAGGAGCACTGGAACAGGTTGTCGTAACGACTGGTCAGTTTTTTCAGCGCCACGGCCAGGTCACGGCTCTGTTCGGCGCTGAGGTCGGTAATGCGCTGCACCGAACTCTTCGGCAACAGCAGCGTTTCAAACGGCCAGGCCGCCCAGTAGGGCACCACGGCCAGCCAGTGTTCGGTTTCCACCACCGTACGGCTGCCGTCAGCCTGTTCGCGCTGGACGTAATCCGTCAACATCGCGGAGTGGTGCCGTTGGAAATACTCGCGTTGCAGTCGGTCCTCATGCTCGACTTCGTTCGGCAAGAAGCTGTTGGCCCAAACCTGTCCATGCGGATGCGGATTAGAGCAGCCCATCGCGGCGCCTTTGTTTTCAAAAACCTGCACCCACGGATAGCTGCGTCCCAGATCGGCGGTCTGTTCCTGCCAGGTGGCAATCACTCGTTCCAGCGCTTGCAGCGGCAGTTCCGGCAGGGTTTTGCTGTGATCGGGCGAGAAACAAATCACCCGGCTGGTGCCACGGGCGCTCTGGCAGCGCATCAACGGATCCTGACTTTCCGGTGCCAGCGGGGTATCCGTCATCAGCGCGGCAAAGTCGTTGGTGAATACGTAGGTGTCCTGATAGTTCGGGTTTTTATCGCCGGTAACACGGGTGTTGCCTGGGCAGAGGAAACAGTCGGGATCGTGCTGCGGCAACGTTTCCTGCTGTGTTGACTCCTGCTGGCCTTGCCACGGCCGTTTGGCACGGTGTGGCGAGACTAATACCCATTGGCCGGTCAGCGGGTTGTAGCGGCGATGGGGATGATCTACGGGGTTAAAATCCGTCATGGTGGTTCCTTTTTCTGGGGCGATGCGGCGCGGTGTAATCGCTTTCATCTGCCGCTAACCTACCCTTGACTCATACAAATGGATAACTATGAGCAAAAAGATAGCACGTCCCACGGGGGAAAAAGGTGATCCAGAGCGAAAAATGGAATCGTTTACACTGCGTGATGCAAGTGAGAAAACCGCTGGCAGTGTAGGAGGGGGAAAGCTGAAAAAGTTGGCATCGGGCTGGGAGTGATAGCGTTTTCACACTGGTAACCGGCAGGCGTTTACCTGCCGGTTATGGCGATCAGGAATGCTGGTACAGCGGATAAGTGAACAGCAGCAGATGGGTCAGATTAAGTCCGAAGTGGAATAAAATCGGCACCCACAAGCGGCCACTCCACATCCATGCCAGGCCGTAAATCAACCCGGCAAGCGTGGCGAAAATGACCATCAGCATGCCACCGGCCAGATGCGCGGCGCCAAAAATCAGCGCGGCAATAATCAATGCCGGCCAGGCCCCCAACCATTGGCTCAGCCGTTGCTGCAGATAACCGCGGAACAGCGCTTCTTCAGCCATGCAGACAAAGAACAGGTTGGCCATGATAAACGGCAGGATCCAGGCTGGTGCATGCAGCTCAATCTTCAGGCCACCGAGCGCCACCGCCAGCAACAGCAAGGCCGGAACGCTGATAACCAGCGCCGCCCAGGCCGATGTACCTACGCTTTTTTCAGGTTTATCGCGTTTAAACAGCGTTGGCAGACAGGCGAACAACAGGAAGGGCACTATCGCCTTGTCAAAGTTGTAATACATGGTGAAAGGGGCGCTTAAGGGGCCTGCTTTATCGCCGTCGATCATCAATTGGTTATTGATCCCCGGCACCAGGTGCAGAAATAGCGCCACACAGCTTAAAACCACTAACACTTCGAGCGGAACAACCAGATTACGCCGTGTCCGAAAATGGTGTCGCAGCCCTGCGAGGGCGGCAATGCCTAATAAGCAAGTCAGGCTGAGCGGGGTGAGTACCGCGTGGTACATGCCCATCCCCGCCGATGCGGCCAGAATCAAACAGGCAATAAGCCGGTTAAATGGCAAAAAGAATAACGAAGAAGCCAGTACGCCCCACATAACTATGTCCCTTTAAAATATGCACACGGTACCCATTACCGAAGGCAATCATTGCTTTATCGGTGTGCGAATGATCGGTGAGTTGGGCACTATGCCGGATAGTAGCACAGCGAAATGACGATAAAGGTCGGTGCAGTGGGTGAAATAGTGCTGTTAACCCTTCATCCAGGCTTGCGAACGGGTGATTTCCGCCAGGTTCTGCAGGATATCCAGACTCTGCTGGTGGATTTCCTGCGTCGGTGCGGCGCATAAGTCCTGCAAGACGGTCACCTGAAAACCGGCGTCGTGCGCCTGTCTAGCTGTGCTTTCGATCGCCAGTGGGGTACTGACTCCGCCCAGCAGCAAATGATGGCAGCGATGCTGCTGCAACCAGGCTAACAAATTGTTACCGGCAAAGGCGCCAACGCCGTGCTTTTCGAACTGAATATCCGTTGGCAGCACCTGCAAATCCTTATCCCATTGGCAGCCGGGGCTGCTCAGACGCAGTGCGCCAATCTGTTTCAGGTGGCTAAACAGCGGAGAGTGAGCGGGAATGTCGTGATAATCGTCGGCAAAACCGACGCGCACCCAAATCACAGGAATTTTACGTACCCGGGCGTAAGCCGCGGCGGCGTTGGTGTTGGCAATCAGGTCTTGTGCCAACACCTGCTCACGGCAATGATTCGCACGCCCTTTGGGGCCAATCAGATCGTCGATAAGATCGATAATAATCAGTGCGGCGGACATGGTGTCTCCAGAAGCGGATCCTTTACTCCTTATGATAAAAGGCCAAATGTGATGTGTTGCAGAGGAAGTGTTGCCGGATATGTCATCGGATGAGTAGCGGGGCTACCCATCCGCGCGGATTATCGAGGATTTCAGATCAGCGTATCCAACTGATAACGGTAGCCGTCGCCGTCAGGGACAAAGCTCAGGCGGTGGGTAATACTTTGCGGCGCGTCTTCCGCATGGTGGGAGACAAACAGCAGTTGGGTCGATCCCTGGCCGATCAACACGTCGACAAAGCGACGGACCAACTGGCGATTGAGCGGATCCAGCCCCTGCAGCGGTTCATCGAGGATCAACAGCGCCGGGTGTTTGACCAGTGCGCGGGCGATCAGCGCTAACCGTTGCTGGCCCCAGGAAAGGCTGTGGAAGGGGGCCTCGCCGTTTGCCCCGCCCAGCCCCAGCAACGCCAGCCACTGGTCAGCCAATTGCCGTTGGCGATCGGATACCGCCTGGTAAATGCCGATCGAATCGAAAAAACCGGACAGGATCACGTTGCGCACGCTGGCGCTGACGCGGTAATCCAGATGCAGACTGCTGCTGACGTAGCCGATATGGCGTTTGATATCCCAGATGGTTTCCCCGCTGCCGCGCCGCCGGCCGAACAGGGTAAGATCGTTACTGTACCCCTGAGGGTGATCGCCGGTGATCAGGCTGAGCAGCGTCGATTTACCGGCACCGTTCGGGCCGACGATCTGCCAGTGTTCGCCGGGATTAACCTGCCAGTCGAGGTGATTGAGAATAGGTCGATCGTTGTAGCTGACCCTCCCGTCGCGCAGGATAATTAACGGTTGATCCGCCGGCAGCGTGGTTTTCTGCGCCGGATCTTCGGTTTCCGGCAGCGCCAGGCCATCCAGATTCTCGCTGTGCGCCAGTTGCGCTACCAGCGCTTCCGCCATCACCTGCCGGCGCGTCCCCTGGCTTGCCAGGGTGCAATCGGCAAGCACGCCCACGTTACGGATAAAGTCCGGCACTTCGTCAAAGCGATTGAGCACCAGCACCAGGGTATAGCCATGCCCGGAGAGGTCATTCAACAGCGTAGCCAACTGAGCGCGTGAATTCACGTCCAGCCCGTCGAAGGGTTCATCCAGGATCAGTAAATCGGGTTGTGGCATCAGCGCCCGACACAGCAGGGTTTTGCGCGTTTCGCCGGTAGAAAGGTATTTAAAGCGACGTGACAACAGCGAGGTAATGCCGAACTGCTCCGCCAGCTGCGCACAGCGCGTGGGGTCTTTGACCTCTTCCTGAATGATTTCCGCTGCGGTGCGTCCGGTATCTTCCTCGCCCGGGCTGAGCAGGTCGGTATTGTTACGTTGCCATTCGTCGCTGACCAGCTTTTGCAACTGTTCGAAGGAGATGCGCACCGCATGCTTGAAATCGCTGTGGCGCTCGCCGTTGAGCAACACCAGTTCATCGGCCAGTGCGCGTGCCAGGGCGGATTTGCCGCTGCCGTTGGCGCCGACAAAGGCCCAGCTGTCGCCGGCCTGAATCTCCAGCGCTTCCAGCGTCAGGGTACGGGTATCGCTTAAGCGAAATGAACCTTGCGAAATGTGCAACGACGACATCACCTGTTCCTTTTTATGCAATTATTTTGTTTAGAAATAGGCGCATTGCGGAGCGATGTCAATCGGCAAAAATGCAACGTTACGTTGCGTTTAGCACAACGTGGCGACAATCACCCGATCGGCGTTAAACAAGGCGTGAACCTGGCTGCCGGTTCGCAGTTTAAGCTGCTGCAGCTCTGGGTTGGCCACGGTGGCGCACAGGGTTTCACCGCCCGTCAGCGTGACCAGCACCTCGCTGTGATCGGCACCCGGTTGAATGCTGGCGACCACGCCCGCCAATGCGTTGTCCGCTGCCCCGACCAGGGCCGGATCGGTATTCAGTTTCACCCAGGGGGCTTTAATCAGCGCCAGCACTTCCTTTCCGGGGGAGAGCTGCAGCCGATCGGCGCTCTGTTGGGTGATGGCCGCGCTGAGACGGGTTTTGCCGTCGTTAAGCAGAATATCCAGATGCTGCTGCACCTGCTGGTGATCGCGTTCGATCACGGTGCCAAAGAACTGGTTGCGGGCGCTGGTTTGCAGCGAGAAACGCGAGATTGCCGCTAACAGGCTATCGAGCGGCAACTCGTCCTGTTGCAGCACGTCGAAGGCTTTTTGTTGGATCTGCCCCAGCAGATCGTAAAGCTGGATCAACCTCTCACCATAGCGAGTCACCTGCGCACCGCCACCGCCTTTGCCGCCGGTGGCACGTTCCACCACCGTCTGCTCCGCCAACTGGTTCATTTCGTTAATCGCGTCCCAGGCACTTTTATAGCTGATGCCCGCCAGTTTGGCGCCCTGGCTGATGGAACCGGTGTGCCGGACCTGTTTAAGCAGCGCGATGCGGCGCGGGTCGGCGAACAGCTTCTGCTGAAGTTTTAGGGTAAGAAGAATTTCGGCCTGCATAACGCGTCCTGTCGGCTGCAAAAGCCTTATTGTCGCCGATTTAGCCGCAAAGCGCCAAAGGATGCGTCGGCTACAGTCAGGGCTCGGTAACAATAAAACTGGCCTTCAATAATTGAAATGTTATAACATAACAAAAAATATAATGATTGATGCCGGCCACGGCGGGTTTTTATTTCACCAAAGGGATGCTGTAAATGAGTGCTGCACGTCTGGGTTTCGTCACGCCCAAAAAACCACCTTATTACCTGATTACCGCTTTGCTGTTAAGCCTGCCGAACGCCGCGCTGGCCGTCGGCGCTTGCGACAAAACCGAAAAGTCATCACGTTGCGAAGACAGCTTAACCGTGCAGGCATCCAGCCAACCCCAGAGCACCTATGGCTCGTTGGAGGTCGTCACCCAGTTGGCTTCGCGCCTGGGGCTGACCAATCTGGAGACCCCTCGCAGTATTGATGTTATCAGCGCACAGGCTATCCAGCAGCGGGGTGATAAATCGCTAGCCGCCGTTGTCGAGCGTGCTCCCGGCATGTCCGGCGTGGCTTCCCCCACGCTCAGCAATAACTTTTCACTTCGCGGTTTCAGGCCGGTGTCTTGGCTGTATAACGGCGTCGAAACGCCGGGCAGCACCCTTCAGCTAGCGGATCCTTCCCATTACGGCAGTGTAGAAGTGTTGCGCGGCCCCGGATCGGTGCTCAATGGCCTGAGCGCCGCCGGCGGCAGCGTCAATCTGCTTTCGCGCCAGCCGACCTTCAGCCGCCAGCCCATCGAGTTCGACTATGGCCTGTCGAGTTATAACAGCCAGCGCCTGCACCTGGGAGCGGGAGGGACGTTAGTCGACGACGTGGCAGCTTATCGTCTGGACGTCAGCGGCAGCGACAGCGGCACCAATGTGCAATATGAGCGTGACAAACAGAAACGGGTATCCGGCACGCTGCTGTTTAAACTGTCTGATAATGCCCTGCTGACGTTAAGCCTGGATCGCATGCTCAATCGCACCAACAACCCTTACTACGGCACGCCGCTGGTGGAAGGGAACATCGCCCGCGAGCTGCGCGATATCAACTACAACAACCTGACCGACAGCCGTATCCAGAGTAATGCCACGTCGTTTCAGGCCAGCCTGGATTGGTTCACCACGCCTGAAATTGAGCTGCATAACCAGTTCTACTACTACAGCGGCTTTCGCGAATGGCGCAATGTGGAACGCTTTCGCATCTCGGCGGCCACCCAGCCCGGCTATGTCAATCGCGATTCGTTCGGGGCGCTGGCCCACGATGACGACCTGATCGGCAACCGCAGTTCACTGGTGTTCGACCGGCCGTTGGGCGGCTTCGATAACCGGTTTATTGTCGGCCTTGATCTGAGTAAACGTCGCTTTCAGTACTACTCCAACGGCTTCCCCGGTTCCGAAGAGGTTCCGCTGCAGGCACCGATCAGAGAAAGTTTTTCACAGGGCACCGCTAGCCAACGTTCTCCGGTTCGCCACGTTACGCAAAACCAGTACGCCGCCTTTATGGAAGACCGCTTCAGCCTGACTGAACGTTTAACGCTGCTGGGGCAGTTGCGCTACAACCATATGGATATGGATTGGCATTTTCAGGGCCCGCAAGAAGAGCGCTCCGCGCAAACCTACGTCTTCAGCGTCTGGAGCCTTGGCCCCAGCTATGCCTTGACCGATAACATCAATATTTACGCCAACTACACTACCGGCAAGGAGCCGGGCAACGACCTGTTCTTTTTAAGTCCGGCGCAAACCGGTCTGCCGCTCACCCGGGTACGCCAATGGGAAGTCGGCGCCAAGGGGCAGTTTTGGGATAACAAGGGAGAGGCCACGCTGGCATTGTACGAACTGCGCAAGGACAACCTGTTTGTGCCCAATGCGCAGCAGCCGGATACGCTAAATGCCGTTGGCCGGCAGACCTCGCGCGGCGTGGAATTAAGCCTGATGTTGCGCCCCAGCGATCGCTGGGAGCTGGCCGCCAATGCGGCCTACACCCACGCCCGTTATGATGAGTACCGCGGCGGCAGCCCGTTACGTAGCTATAACGGTAATCGTCCGGCCTACATCCCTGACTGGACCGCCAACCTTACGGCACGTTATATGCCGACGGAACAGTGGGGGCTCACCTCATCGCTGCGCTACGTGGGCAGCAGTTATAACGACGACGCCAACCAGCGTAAAATGCCGTCCTACACCACGCTCGATTTGGCGACGGACTATCAGATCACCCGGACCGTGGGTGTGGGCGTGCGTATCAGAAACGTCACCAACCAGTTGTATGCCTATCAACGTACTTACCCGGATCAGGTGCTGATTGCGCCATCACGCACCTATGAAAGCTTTATTTCGGTGAGGTTCTGATCCCGCTATGCAGTCAATAATCTGCCTGCTGGTGGCGCTGGGCCTGTCGTTTCATGCGCTGGCACAGGCCGGTGCTGTCACCCTCAATAACTGTGACCAGGCGTACCGCTACCCCACGGCGCCTGAGCGGGTGCTGGTTTACGCCAACCCCGCGTTGGAAAACCTGCTGGCGCTGGGACTGGCGCAGCGCATCGTCGGCATTATCGGTTATGACTATGCACGGGATACGGCTCCGTCTCCGACGACGTGGGGCAAAGCCCTGAGCCAGCTGTCGGCCGCCGCACCGCCGGCGGCGGAACCTTTGCTGTTGCTCAATCCGGATTTGGTCTATTCGGCCAGTTACTACTGGTTTAACAGCCCGGAAACGCCCAGCCGCGATCGGCTGACGGAGTGGGGAATCGCCACCTATCTCTCGCCTGACGTCTGCAGTGGCCAACAAAGTACCGTAAGCCGCTCGGCGAGCTTCGAGGGTATTTTTGCCGAATTGCGTGAAATTGCCCGAATTTTTCACGTCACCGGCGTGGCTGAGCGCTTAATTAAAAAGCAGCAGTCACAACTGCGGGAACTGGAGCGACAGGCGGTGTCCTTGCCCCAACAGCGGCTACTTTGGTGGTATGCCGGTACGCAAACCCCTTATGTGGCGGGGTGCTGCGGCGCACCTGCACTGTTGACCCGTCAGATTGGCAGTCAAAATCTGTTTAGGGATCTGCCCGAGCTTTGGCCCACCGTATCCTGGGAAACCATTGCCGCCCGCGATCCCGACGTGATTGTGCTGGGCGATTTGCCTCGTGGCGGCCTCGGCGACAGTGCCAAAGATAAGATCCATTTTCTGGAGCATCACCCCCTGACCTCAACCCTGCGCGCCGTGCGCCAAAAACGCTATGTCATTTTGCCCGGCTACGACCTGGATCCCTCGGTGCGTACCCTGGCAGCCTTGCAACGTTTAATTCAGGGCCTGCAGCAACAGGCCCTAGGATCATCCATTCTCAAAAAGGAACCCTGATATGTCCTCTCTTTCATTCTCCTCACTGTTGACCTCGTGGGATCAGCAACAAGGGGCTTACATCGCCGAGCGAGAAGCGCGTTTTAATGCCCAACTCGACGTGTTAGCGCTTTCGGTCGGCGAGGATTTTCACGTACTAGATCTGGCTTGTGGGCCGGGATCGCTAAGCCTGCGCATCCTTCAGCGTTTCCCACAGGCCAAAGTGACGGCGATGGATCTCGATCCGTTACTGTTGGCTATCGCCCGCGGTGCCCTGGCGGAATATGGCGACAGGATCCGCATTCTTCAGGCCGATCTCGCCGATCCTGAGTGTTTCTCATTGCTCGAGGGGGCAACGCCTGACGCGGTGGTTTCCAGCACGGCGCTGCACTGGTTAATGCCGGAACAGCTGACGGTGCTGTATCGCAACATCGCCGAACGGCTGCCCAAGGGGGGCGTATTTTTGAATGCTGACCACCAGCGTTATGACCATCGACAGCCACGCGTTAAAACGTTGGCTGAACTGCACGATAACCAGACGCAGCAACAGGCCTGGCGCAACGGTGTCGAAGACTGGGAGCAGTGGTTTGACAAGGTGCAGCAGCTGCCGGAGCTGGCGCAATATCGGCAACAGCGGGAAAAGCTGTTCGCCGGGCGTCCTGTCCCTCCGGCGACGGCATTGGATTTCCAACTTGCCAGCCTGACGCAGGCGGGGTTTACCGAAGTAGGGCCGGTCTGGCAGCTGCTGGATGACTACGTGATTGCAGGCTGGAAATAGTATGGACGGATCGGTTCGTCGGGGGGCCAGGCGTTCAGGCGGTTGGTTGTGCATGCTGGCGCTGGCGTTGCCGCTATTTTTGCTCGCTGCCTTGTTGTACGGACCGGCGCCAATATCGCTGCATGACGCGTGGCGTATTTTGTCTGCCCCTGGCGCCGCTAACGCCGAGGACGGTAGCGAGATTTATCAACGGATAATCTGGTCATTGAGAATGCCGAGGGCGCTGTTGGCCGCGGTGGCAGGGGCCGGTCTGGCCCTGGCCGGCACCGTCCTGCAGTCGCTGACGCGCAACCCGTTGGCCGATCCCTGGGTGCTGGGGATCTCTTCCGGGGCGGGCGTGGGCGCTGTTCTGGTGCTGGTGTTGGGGCTCGGCGGCGGCCTGTTGTCGGTGTCTGGCGGAGCATTTATCGGTGCGGCCGGGGCCTTTGCTCTGGTTTTACTGCTCGCCGGGCGTTCCTTGAACGCCGAGTCATCGCTGTTTATTTTGGCGGGGGTCGCGGTCACGCAACTGCTTTCGGCACTGACCTCGCTGATTACCCTGTGGCAAGCGGACGCTAACGCCACGCGTGGCGTGATGTTCTGGTTACTGGGATCCTTCAGTGACGCCCGCTGGTCGCAGGTGGGGCTTTGCGCTCTGCTGCTGGCGGCGGCACTGGCGATTTGCTGGATGAAAGCGGGTGAGCTGGACGCATTGGCGTTCGGCGGCCTGACCGCGGCGTCGTTGGGAGTGGCGGTGGCGCCGCTGAAGCTGCTGCTGTACGGCATTACCATGGCGCTGACGGCCGTTATCGTCGCATTCAGCGGCGCGGTGGGGTTTATTGGGCTGACGGTGCCGCACGTCGCCAGACTGCTGGTCGGGCCGCGTCACCGGTTGCTGTTGCCGGCCAGCGCGCTGTGCGGCGCGTTGTTTGCCGTCGCGGCGGACACCCTGGCCAGAACCTTGTTTGAACCGCGTGAACTGCCGGTGGGCGTCTTGACCGCGTTGTTGGGTGTCCCGGTATTTCTCGCCTTGCTGTATCGGAAAATAAACGCATGAACATTGAAAGCCGGTTATCGGGGCTGCGTGCCGAAGGGTTGGGGTGGTCAACGGCAGAAAGAGTGGTGCTGAATAACCTCAGTTTTCACGCCCGGCCCGGTGAAATTACCGGCGTGCTCGGCGTCAACGGCAGCGGAAAATCTACGCTGCTCAAGTTACTGGCGGGATTGATTCCCCCCAACCGTGGCCGGGTGTATTTGCAGCAAACCGATATTGCCTCAATGAAAGGGCGCGAACGAGCCAAATCCATGACTTTCCTCGAACAGTCCGGGCCCGGCGCCTTTGCCATTGCGGTGAAAGACGTGGTGCTGCTCGGGCGTCTGGTTTACGCCAGCCGCTGGGCAGGGTTCAGCGCGGTAGATTATCGCATTGCCGGCCAGGCGATGGAGCAGGTCGGCATTTCGCACCTGGCCGAGCGTGAATGGCATCAGCTGTCCGGCGGGGAACAGCAGCGCGTTCATCTGGCACGCGCGCTGGCGCAACAAACGCCATGGCTGTTATTGGATGAGCCTGCCAACCATCTTGATATTGCCCATCAGCAGCAGTTTATGGCGTTATTGCGGCGGCTGGGCATCAGCGTAGTGGTTTCGCTGCACGGCCTGAATTTGGCGGCCTGCTACTGCGACCGGCTGATGTTGTTAAAGCAGGGCGGTTTACACGCGTTCGGCCCCCCGCAGCAGGTGCTGACATCGGAGACGATAGACAGGGTTTATGGGGTAGAGGCCAGGCTGGCGGCGGTTAGCGATTATGCCGCGCCGCTGATCTATTACCCTGTTCAATAGCGTGCGCCGCAGGCCGATAGGCGCCACCGGAGCACAAATGGCACGTTTGGCCGGTTACAAATTCCGCCCAGTCTTTAAAATAACCCCGTTTTAGTCGGGTTTTTGGTTTAAACTAGAATTTACGTGGCGGTGTTCATTACCGCTCAATGGGCAGTTAAGTGAGGCTACCATGTTGGATTTATTGAAAAGTTTGCTGTTCGCTGTGGTCATGGTTCCGGTTGTGATGGCCATCATCCTCGGCCTGATCTACGGTTTGGCGGAAGTGTTCAACATTTTCTCCAAAGTGGGCCGTTCGAAAGAAAATCGTACCCAGCACTGATCGTTACCCATCCCCATTTCAAAGCCTGCCGGCGTCGTTCGGCAGGTGTTTCTCAAGATATCTCACACCCTGCCGATAAACCGCATGACAAGCTTCTGCGCGACGTTATATTATTTTTTATATAACGAAGAGTGATAATGCACGTTAACTTGCGGAGAAAACAATGAAACAGCAATGGACTAAGTGGGTCGGCGGTATCGTATTGGCATCCGGTATGGTTATGCAGGCATCGGCAGCGGATAAAATTACCGTTTTTGCGGCCGCCTCGCTGACTAACGCACTGCAGGATATCGCGACCCAATACCAGAAAGGCAAGGATGTGCAGGTGGTTTCCTCATTCGCCTCTTCTTCCACGCTGGCGCGCCAGATTGAGCAGGGCGCCCCGGCCGATCTGTTTATCTCTGCCGATCAGCAGTGGATGGATTACGCCATCGACAAACAGCAAATGGTCAAAGACACCCGTTATACCCTGTTGGGCAACGAACTGGTGTTGATCGCGGCAAAAGACGCCAAACCGGCTAAAATCACGCTCGACAAGCAAACCGACTGGGCAAAACTGCTCAATGGCGGCCGCCTGTCGGTGGGCGATCCGGATCATGTACCGGCCGGCATTTATGCCAAGGAAGCGCTGCAGAATCTCGGAGCCTGGACCGTGCTGGAACCTAAGTTGGCCCGGGCCAACAACGTACGCAGCGCCATGGCATTGGTAGAACGTGGCGAAGCGCCATTGGGCATTGTTTATGGTTCAGACGCGGTAGCCAGTGATAAAGTCAGCGTGGTGGCCATCTTCCCGGAAGACAGCCACAAACCGGTGGAATACCCGATGGCGATTGTGAAAGGTCATCAAACCCCGGCCGTCAGCGCGTTCTACAGCTACCTGAAGAGCCCGGAAGCGGCTGCTATTTTCAAACATTATGGATTCTCCCCGCGTAAATGATCCTGAGTGAGTACGAGTGGCAGGCCGTTGAACTGAGCCTGAAAGTGTCCGCCCTGGCGGTGGTGTGCAGTTTACCCTTTGGCATTCTGATGGCCTGGGTACTGGTACGCTGCCGCTTCCCGGGTAAATCGCTGCTGGACAGTATTATTCACCTGCCGCTGGTACTGCCACCGGTGGTGGTCGGCTATTTATTGCTGATCGCCATGGGGCGGCGCGGCGTGATTGGTGAATGGCTGTATGACTGGTTTGGCTTCAGTTTCAGCTTTAGCTGGCGCGGTGCGGCGCTGGCTTCTGCCGTGGTGGCGTTCCCGCTGATGGTGCGCGCCATCCGGTTGGCGCTGGAGGCGGTGGATACCCGGCTGGAGCAGGCTGCCCGCACCCTGGGGGCCAACCCGTGGCGGGTGTTTTTCACCATCACGCTGCCGCTGTCGCTGCCCGGCGTGATTGTCGGTGTGGTATTGGCCTTTGCCCGTTCTTTGGGCGAGTTCGGCGCCACCATTACCTTTGTTTCCAACATTCCCGGCGAGACGCGCACCATACCGCTGGCGATGTATACCCTGATTGAAACGCCGGGGGCTGAAGCCGCCGCCGCGCGCCTGTGCGTGATTGCCATAGTGCTGTCACTGCTTTCACTGATGGTTTCCGAGTGGCTGGCCCGCTGGGGTCGTAAACGGATGGGCGTGTAAATGCTGGAGCTGGATTTCTCCCAACGCCTTGGGGATTTAAACCTTAACGTGCGCGCCGATCTGCCCGCGCAGGGCATCACCGCGATTTTTGGCCTGTCGGGTGCGGGTAAAACTTCCTTAATCAATGCCATTGGCGGCCTGACGCGCCTGCAGCAAGGCCGCATTGTGCTCAATGGCCGTACGCTGGTGGATACCGCCAGCGGCCTGTGCCTGCCACCGGAGAAGCGGCGGATTGGCTACGTGTTTCAGGACGCGCGCCTGTTCCCGCATTATCGGGTACGTGGCAACTTGCAATACGGTATGGCGACCAGTATGCGTGCTCAGTTCGACAACATTGTTGAATTGCTGGGTATCGGACCTTTGCTCAACCGCCTGCCGTTGACGCTGTCCGGCGGTGAAAAGCAGCGGGTGGCGATTGGTCGTGCTTTATTGACCGCGCCGGAGTTGCTGCTGATGGATGAACCTCTGGCGTCGCTGGACCTGCCGCGCAAGCGCGAACTGCTGCCGTATCTGGAGCGGTTGGCTCAGGACGTCAATACGCCGATCCTTTATGTCAGCCACAGCATGGATGAAATTCTGCGTTTGGCCGAGCAGGTGATGGTGCTGGATAACGGTCAGGTAAGGGCATTCGGCGGGCTGGAAGAAGTGTGGGCCAGCAGCGCACTGCGGCCATGGTTGCAGCGTGAAGATCAGAGCAGCGTGCTGCGCGTCAGCGTAATTGAACATCATGCGCGCTACGCCATGACGGCCCTGGCGTTGGGCGACCAACGCCTGTGGGTCAGCGGAGTCGATGCCGCGTTGGGCGCTCAACTGCGCATCCGAATCAACGCCGCCGACGTTTCATTAGTGCTGCAGCCGCCGGTCAACAGCAGTATCCGCAACGTACTGCCGGCCAAGGTGACCGAGTGCCTGGACGTGGATGGACAGGTGGAGGTGAAACTGGCGGTGGGAGAGAGCGTGCTGTGGGCGCGTATTACGCCGTGGGCGCGTGATGAGTTGGCGATCCGACCGGGTCAATGGTTGTATGCGCAGGTGAAAAGCGTGTCGATCAGCCGCGAGGCGCGTTAAATAGCGCCCTCCCCGCGGGGAGAGCAATCACAAATTACTGACCCAGCACGCGCGTGCGGATCACCTCGGCGATGCCGGGCTGCAGGTGATCGGCGATCACCAAATCGGCGCGCTGCTTGATAGCGTCATCGGCATTGCCCATCGCCACGCCCAGACCTACCGCTTCCAGCATGCTGAGGTCATTGTAGTTATCCCCGAACGCCACTACCTGATCCATGCTCAGGCCCTGCGACTCGACCCACTGCTGCAGGCGTTTCCCTTTGCTGTTGCCGCCTTTGGCGATATCGACCTGATCGTGCCACGACCATTCGCAGGCCAGCCCCAGCTCTTTTTCCACCGTTTCGGCAAACTGGCGCAGCGCGGGAATATCGGCGTGCGAAGTGGCGAATTTCCAGATGGATTGTGCTTCATCGGCCGCCTGTACCAGGCTGTTGACCTGCAACAGCGTTGGGCGCTGCGCCGGTGGCAGGGTTTCCGCCCAGGCAAGTGAACGGGTGACGTGGCCGCTGGGTTCCTGATACAGCATGGCGTCGTCCACGTACATCAGGCCGTGAATGCCGCTTTGTTTCAGCATTTGCAGCACCAGTTTGGCCTGATCTTTGGCCAGCGGATCGGCGGCCAGCACTTTTTGCTGCTGGAAGTCATACAGATAGGTGCCGTTGCAGCAGATTGCCGGGGTGTCTATCTCCAGCGCCTGATAAAACGGGTGGATCGCCACGTGATGGCGGCCGGTGACGACAATCACTTTGATACCGGCAGCGCGCGCTTGCGCCAGGGCTGCCAGCGACTGCGGTAAAATGCGTTTTTGGTTGTCCAGCAGGGTGCCATCCAGATCGAGGGCAATGACGCGGTAGCTCATAGGGATCTCATTATCGTTAGCAACAAAATTAAACCGATGGTACACCGGATAAGCGATGGATAAAACAGCACAGATTTCCTCAGCAACACAGGGTTGTTATGTCACGGATGTGAGGTAAGCTAGGGGAAACCGAAAAACCTGAAACCGGTTTCTCTCTTACCCTATTCAAGGAGAACACATGAAGCAAATCGTTTATGTCGCCAGCCCGGAAAGCCAACAAATTCACGTCTGGCAGTTAGGCGATGCAGGGGCCCTGGCGCTGCTGCAAACCGTCGAAGTCCCGGGTCAGGTGCAACCGATGGCGATCCACCCGGACCGAACGCACCTGTACGTCGGCGTGCGCCCGGCGTTCGGCATTGTCAGCTACCGCATCGAGGCGGATGGCACGCTGCAACAGGCGGGCATGGCACCGCTGCCGGGCAGCCCGACCCATATCTCCACCGATTTGCAGGGGCGTTATCTGTTCTCCGCCTCCTACAGCGGCAACTGCGCCAGCGTCAGTCCGATCGGCCATGACGGCGTAGTGGGCGCACCTCTTCAGCAGATTGACGGGTTAACTGCGCCGCACTCGGCCAATATCGATCCGACCAATCAGCTGCTGCTGGTGCCTTGCCTGAAAGAAGATCGCATTCGTCTGTTCAATTTGGATCAACAGGGTGAACTGACGCCGCATGCTCAGGAAGCGGTTGCAACCGCCGCCGGTGCTGGCCCGCGCCACATGGCATTCCACCCTAACGACAAATTTGCCTACTGCGTCAACGAGCTGGACGGCACGGTAGACGTGCTGGCCATCAGTGAAAACGGCGCTAAATACACCCTGGCGCAAACGCTGGATATCATGCCTGCCGATTTCAACGGCACCCGTTGGGCGGCGGATATTCACCTCACGCCGAATGGCCGCTTCCTCTACACCAGCGACCGCACCGCCAGCATTTTGACCATTTTCAGCGTCTCCGAAGACGGCAGCACCCTGTCGGTCGTTGGCTACCACCCGACTGAAGAGCAGCCACGCGGCTTCAACATCGACCACAGCGGCCGCTTTGTGATCTCGTCCGGTCAGAAGTCCGATCATATCGGGGTATATGAAATCGATCAGGCCAGCGGCAAGCTGACCACTCTGGCACGTTACCCGGTGGGTAAAGGCCCGATGTGGGTAAGCGTATTAGCGAAGTAAATGATACCCGGTTGCCGTAAGGGTGAATGAATAATGAGGGCGCAGCTTGCTGCGCCCCTACAGTCTCTCGGGTTGGGGTTGTTTTTCCCGAAAATCAGCTGTATTTCACCGTCAGCGTGGCGCTGCCAAGGCTATGGAAGTGCACGTTGAAACCGACCAGCGCGCCGCTGGAACCTTCATCCACCTCAATACTTTCTACGTCCAGTGCGTGGACGGTGAAGTGATAGCGGTGGCTTTCTCCCTGCGGTGGCGCCGCGCCGCCATAGCCGGCGGAACCAAAATCGGTGCGGGTCTGCACGGCGCCGGCCGGTAAGCCGCCCTTGTCGGAACCTGCGCCCTGCGGCAGTTCACGCGTGGCAGCCGGGATATTGGCTACCACCCAGTGCCACCAGCCGGAGCCGGTCGGGGCATCGGGATCGTATACCGAAATCACGAAACTCTTGGTGCCTTCCGGCACGCCGTCCCAGGCCAGATGCGGCGACAGATTATCGCCATGATAACCCATGCCGTTGAATACCTGGCGCTCCGGCATTTTCGCGCCGTCCTGCAAATCGTTGCTGTACAAACGAAAGCTCATAATGACTCCATTGGTCGGTAAAAGCTGAATGCCTAAGCTAGACCTTTTTGACGTAATAACACAAGCCTCATTGCGCCTCGCCAGCGGCCTGCTCTATGAGTTATCCTCGTTAACGCCGAAGCTACATACGCGACATCAATAATTCACAGATCGATACAAGCAATCATGATTTCATTAAAAAAACGCACGCCGTGGTTTGGTTGGCTGCGCCGCTGGGCCAAGGGCATCAAGCGCGACATTTATGCTCTTTGGCTGGCCGCCCGTGACCGGCGCACGCCCTGGTATGCCAAATTGATCGCCCTGCTGGTGGCGGGTTATGCGGTATCGCCTATCGATCTGATCCCGGATTTTATTCCGGTGCTGGGCTATCTGGACGACGTGATTATTGTGCCGCTGGGCATAATGCTGGCGGTGCGGTTGATCCCCAAGCCGCTGATGGTGGAGTTCCGCGAGAAGGCGCAAAGGCGTATCGACAATCCTACCGGGCGGATGGCGGCGGTAATGATCATTTTGCTGTGGGTGTTGTGTCTGGTATTGCTGGCCCGTTATCTGGACCAGCATTGGTAATCTGTTATTGGACCGCGGCGGTGACTGCGGCGGTCAGTTTGCTGAGCTGTTCAGGCTCGATGATGTAAGGCGGCATTAAATAAATCAGTTTGCCGAACGGGCGGATCCACACGCCGCGCTCGACGAATCCGCGCTGTAGCTGCGCCATATCCACCGGCTCGCGCATTTCCACTACGCCAATCGCCCCCAATACCCGCACGTCCGCTACTTTTGGCTGCATTTTCAGCGGCAATAGCTGCTGTTTCAACTGGGTCTCGATGGCGGCCACCTGCTGTTGCCAGCGGTTTTCCGCCAGCAGCGACAGGCTGGCATTCGCCACCGCGCAGGCCAAAGGATTGCCCATAAAGGTAGGACCGTGCATAAAGCAGCCCGCAGCGCCGTTGCTGATGGTTTCCGCCACGTGGCGGGTGGTCAGGGTGGCGGAAAGCGTCATATAGCCGCCGGTCAACGCCTTGCCCAGACACAGAATATCCGGTACTACCTCGGCATGTTCACAGGCGAACAGCTTGCCGGTGCGTCCGAAGCCGGTAGCGATCTCGTCGGCAATCAGCAGCACCTGATAGCGGTCACAGAGTTCGCGTACTCGTTTAAGGTAAGTCGGGTGATAGATGCGCATGCCGCCCGCTCCCTGGACCACCGGTTCCAGGATCACCGCCGCCACTTCACCGGCGTGTTGTTCCAGCAGCGCGGCGAACGGGGCGATATCATTTTCATCCCAGGCCTGATCGAAACCGCACTGCGGCGCGGTAGCGAACAGGTGCGGCGCGAGATAGCCCTGATACAGGCTGTGCATCGAGTTGTCCGGATCGCATACCGACATCGCGCCGAAGGTATCGCCGTGATAGCCGTGACGCAGGGTCAGAATGCGCTGCCGCCGTTCCCCGCGCGCTTGCCAGTATTGCAACGCCATCTTCAGCGACACTTCCACCGCCACCGATCCGGAATCCGCCAGGAACACGCATTGCAGCGCTTCCGGCGTCATAGCGACCAACTTGCGACACAGTTCAATCGCAGCGGGATGGGTAATGCCGCCGAACATCACGTGCGACATCTTTTCCAACTGCTGCGTGGCGGCCAGGTTCAACTGCGGGTGGTTATACCCGTGAATGGCCGCCCACCAGGACGACATACCGTCAATCAGGCGTCGGCCATCGGCCAATTGCAGTTCAACGCCGCTGGCGGCCTCTACCGGATAACAGGGCAGTGGGTGGCTCATCGAGGTGTAAGGGTGCCAGATATGGCGCTGATCGAATTCCAGGTCGGAGTCAGTGATAGACATACTTGTAAACCAAATCATGTGTGTAATGGTTGACAGTATATCCACAATATCTAAACTGACGACACTTTTTTCATTTTTGGAGACGCCGTGATGGCCGATCGCATTCACTGGACAGTGGGTCTCGCCCAGACCCTGTTTGATAAACCCCTTCTTGAGTTATTGTTTGAAGCCCAGACGGTTCACCGCCAGCATTTTGATCCGCGTCAGGTGCAGGTGAGCACGCTGTTATCAATCAAAACCGGCGCCTGTCCCGAAGACTGCAAGTACTGTCCGCAGAGTTCCCGCTACAAAACCGGCCTGGAGTCGGAGCGGTTGATGCAGGTGGAACAGGTGCTGGAATCGGCGCGCAAGGCCAAGGCCAACGGTTCGACCCGCTTCTGTATGGGCGCGGCATGGAAAAACCCGCACGAGCGCGATATGCCTTACCTGCAGCAGATGGTGCAAGGCGTGAAGGCCATGGGGATGGAAACCTGCATGACCCTGGGCACGCTGGATGGCTCACAGGCGGAACGCTTGGCCGAAGCCGGGCTGGATTATTACAACCACAACCTGGATACCTCGCCGGAATTCTACGGCAATATCATCACCACCCGCAGCTATCAGGAACGCCTGGATACGTTGGGCAAGGTGCGTGGTGCGGGTATCAAAGTCTGTTCCGGTGGCATCGTTGGGCTGGGAGAAACGGTGCGTGACCGCGCAGGGCTGCTGGTACAGCTGGCCAATCTGCCCACGCCGCCGGAGAGCGTGCCGATCAACATGTTGGTGAAGGTTAAGGGGACGCCGCTGGCGGACAACGACGACGTTGATCCTTTTGATTTCATTCGTACTATCGCAGTAGCACGCATCATGATGCCGTCTTCTTACGTGCGTCTTTCAGCCGGTCGCGAGCAGATGAACGAACAAACCCAGGCGATGTGCTTTATGGCCGGCGCCAACTCCATCTTCTACGGTTGCAAACTGCTGACCACGCCAAACCCGGAAGAGGACAAGGATCTGCAATTGTTCCGCAAGCTGGGCCTCAACCCGCAGCAGACCGAAACCGAGCACGGCGACAACCAGCAACAAGAAGTGCTGGCTGCGCGCCTGATGCAGGCCGATACCGCTGAGTTTTACAACGCGGCGCTGTAATGAGCTGGCAACAACGTATTGAACAGGCGCTGGAGGAGCGGCAACAGAGTGCCGCTTACCGCTACCGTTTGGTGAATCAGGGCGGCAATGGCCGCCATCTTCAGCTTAACGACCAACGCTACCTGAATTTTTCCGGCAATGACTATCTGGGCCTGAGCCAGAATGCGCAGGTGATCGCTGCCTGGCAGCAGGGCGCGCAGCAATATGGCGTGGGGTCCGGCGGTTCCGGCCACGTCACCGGTTTTTGTACCGCGCATCAGGCGCTGGAACAACAATTGGCGCAGTGGTTGGGCTATCCGCGCGCGCTGCTGTTTATCTCTGGCTATGCCGCCAATCAGGCGCTGCTGGCGGCGCTGATGCAGGGCGAGGATCGCATCCTGGCCGATCGGCTTAGCCACGCCTCGCTGCTGGAGGCGGCAGCTCACTCACCGGCCCAACTCCGACGCTTTCGCCATAACCAACCGCAGGCGTTGGCCGATTTGCTGGCAAAACCCTGCAGCGGCCAGACGTTGGCGGTCACCGAAGGGGTGTTCAGCATGGACGGCGACAGTGCCCCATTGGCAGAGCTGCACCGTTTGACCCGCGAGGCAGGCGCCTGGCTGATGGTTGACGACGCACATGGCATTGGCGTTCAGGGTGAGCAGGGGCGCGGCAGTTGCTGGCAGCAGGGCGTACGGCCCGAGTTGTTGGTGGTCACTTTCGGCAAAGCCTTTGGCCTCAGTGGCGCTGCGGTCCTGTGCGATGAATCTACGGCCGAATACCTGTTGCAGTTTGCCCGCCATCTGATTTACAGCACGGCGATGCCGCCGGCACAGGCCTGTGCGCTGCAGGCAGCGTTGCATTGTATCCAGCAGGGCGACGAATTACGCACGCGGTTGAATACGAATATTCAGCGATTTCGCCAGGGGGCGGCCCAGTTGTCGCTGACGCTGACGGAGTCTCTAACCGCCATTCAGCCGTTGCTGGTGGGGGATAATCAGCGAGCGCTTGATTTGGCGCAGCACCTGCGGGGGCAAGGCCTGTGGGTGAGTGCGATCCGCCCGCCAACGGTACCGCCGGGCGGTGCGCGTTTGCGTATTACCCTGACGGCGGCGCATCAGCCACAGGATATCGATCGTCTGCTGGAGGTATTGCATGACGTCAGCGTTTGAACAGGTTAACAAGCAAGCGGTCGCCTCGGCCTTTAGCCGTGCGGCCGTGGGTTATGACGCGGCAGCGGTATTGCAGCGTGATGTGGGTGAGCGCTTACTGGGGATGGGGCAGGAGCACCGGGGCGAGCAACTGCTCGATGCCGGCTGTGGCACCGGTTATTTCAGCCGCCGCTGGCGTGAACTGGGCAAGCAGGTGACGGCGCTCGATTTGGCACCGGGCATGCTGGCCTTTGCCCGCCAGCAGCAGGCAGCGGATCATTATCTGCTGGGCGACATCGAAAATGTTCCCTTAGCCGATGCTGCCGTGGATATCAGTTTCAGCAGCCTGGTGGTGCAATGGTGCAGCGATCTGCCGCGGGCGTTGGCAGAGTTGTACCGCGTTACCCGCCCGGGCGGCGTGATTTTATTTTCCACCCTGGCTGAAGGTTCGCTGCATGAATTGGGTGACGCCTGGCAGCAGGTGGACGGTGAGCGCCATGTTAATGATTTTCTGCCATTGGCGCAGATTGAGGCGGCCTGTGCGGGTTATCGCCATCACCTGCAGGCGGAATGGCAAACCCTGAATTACCCGGACGTAATGGCGTTGATGCGATCCCTCAAGGGGATAGGTGCGACCCATTTGCATCAGGGACGAGAGGCTGGGTTACTGTCCCGACAACGCCTCGCCGCCTTGCAGGCAGCCTATCCCTGCCGTCGTGGACAATTTCCGCTCAGCTATCATCTGGTTTATGGAGTGATTTATCGTGATTAAGCGTTGGTTTGTCACCGGCACCGATACCGAAGTGGGCAAAACCGTGGCCAGTAGCGCCTTGCTGCAGGCAGCCAATTTGGCGGGTTACCGCACGGCCGGCTACAAACCGGTAGCTTCAGGCAGCGAGATGACCACGGAAGGGCTACGTAACGGCGATGCGTTGGCATTGCAGGCCAACAGCGCGGTGGCGCTAAGCTATGACGAAGTAAACCCTTATGTGTTTGCAGAACCGACCTCACCGCACATTGTCAGCGCCGACGAAGGGCGGCCGATCGAACTGGCTCAGCTTTCCGCCGGGTTACGTCACCTGGAGCAGCGGGCCGAGTGGCTGTTGGTCGAAGGCGCCGGGGGCTGGTTTACACCGCTTAGTGAGCAACATACCTTTGCCGACTGGGTGCAGCAGGAACAACTGTCGGTCATTTTGGTGGTGGGAATACGGCTGGGCTGCATCAACCATGCCGTGCTGACCGCACAGGCTATCCGGCAGGCGGGATTGCCGCTGGTCGGTTGGATCGCCAATGACGTCTGCGCACCGGGTCGCCGCCATCAGGAATATATGGCCACGCTGCGCCGCATGTTACCGGCCCCGCTGCTGGGGGAGATCCCCCATCTGCCCGAAGCCGAACGCCAGGCGCTGGGGCAGTATCTGGATTTGAGCGTGTTATAAAGGGACTGGGGGAAATTTCTCCCCCCATATCCTGTTCGTCACACCGCCAGATAGGCATTGATCAAGTCCTCATCCAACTGTTCCAGCGTACCATCCGCCACGCTGCGGCCCTTATCCATCAGGCAAAAGCGATCTGCCACGCGGCGGACAAAGGGCAGTTTGTGCTCCACCAGCAGGATAGTCATGCCCAGTTCCCGGTTAAGTTTGCGGATCACGTTGCCGATATCGGCGGCGATAGACGGTTGAACACCGCTGGTGGGTTCGTCGAGGATCAGTAGTTCTGGTTCCAGTACCAGTGCGCGGCCAATCGCCAGCTGCTGCTGTTCACCGTCGCCCAAATCGCCGGCCCGACGTCCGCGCATCTCCCGAAGGTTGGGGAACAGGTTATAAATCAACGGCGGGATGCGGCGGGATTTATCGCGTCCGGCCATCAGCGCCACCTGCAGGTTTTCCTCAACGCTGAGTTGCGAAAATATCTGTCGCCCCTGGGGAACGTAGCTGATCCCCAGCTCCGTTCGGGTTTCTACCGGCTGCTGCAGCAGATTTTGCGGGGGTTCGTCTGCCAACTGCCAGGTCATGCTGCCGCTGACTACCGGCAAATGGCCCATGATGCAATTGACCAGCGTAGTTTTTCCCACGCCGTTACGGCCGATAAGTACCGTGCATTGGCCACGCGGCAGTTCCAGATTGATATCCCACAAGGTATGGTTTTGCCCATAAAACTGATTCACTGACCTTAAACTTAACATCCGGCATTCTCCTCAAAGACCTGTCTTCCACTCGTGGTTGTACGCCCCTAGCGGGCGTCAGCGTAACGCGGCGTTAACAGGCCGCGCCGATTTCACCTGCCGGAACCGCAGGGCGGCCGGTGCAGGGAAGGGGGACGAACCCCTTCTTCCTCGCTTAATCCACTCCCTACTGCGATTTCCGCCTTAGCGGTTTCTTTCCCGAGTGTTTCAATGTCTGGAACAAAATGCTGATCTGCTACCTTCAACGAGGTAGTTAAGTTTTGACTTAAGCGAGCAATACATAGGTGAAAATGGCACCTAAAGGCCATTCGTCAGCGCTCTCTCATGTTTATGTCGCCAATGTCAGTTGATTCGCATTGGCGTGACGCTAAACCCCGAGCAGCTCATTCTGCCGTTTCGGGGCGTAGATTTCCCCGAGCCCACTTTCGCCGTGAAAGGGTAATGCAACCCTTGGGCCAACTTTTTGAACGCTGTAAATCAGAGATTGTTATTGCCTTGTTAACGGTCTGGCGCGCCTACAGCGGCCCAGGCAGACCTGGTGAAAATAGGGTCGAAAGTTAACGCGGACAATTTTTGCACTCTTCCAGTGCTGCCAGGAATAGTTATGGTGCAAACTATTTCGCCTGTCGCCGCAAGATGCAGCAGTTGAGGGTAACAATGGGATGAATCTGTTTTTGGCAATGGGGATTTTTAGCATTAATCGGCATAAACAAAGCGATATTTTTGTGAAAAAATAACTAAAAAAGCCATCTTGGCGAGAAGAAACGCCAAAAAGCGTTCTTTCTGCAACTCCCGCCGGGGGCGGGGCGGTGAGAGTTATCCACTATTCCTGTGGATAACCTTGTGCATTAGATTTAGAAAACCGGTTTAAAGCGAGAGCGGACGCGGGTTCTGTTCGCTTTGTCCGCAATCTCGTCTCTTTTATAAATTCATTATTTATCAATAAATTAACTAAAATCAAGCGGCCTCTGTATTGATGAAGTGTCTATGTATGATTTTTGGCCACAGTGCTATCAATAAGTTAATTCGTGACGGATTTTGGGGATAAAACTGTTATTGACAATAAAAATGTCACGCGACTGTAACCCTGGCGGTGCATGCAGCCCGGTTTGACGCACGCCAAAGCGACGAATCGCTTGAAGCTGGTTTTATATCCAGTATCATAGGCACTGGCGAAAATCGCCGGGGCTTTCCATAATTAGAGGCCATTCACCGAGCAGCAGCTCCATGGCCGCCTGAGCGCGCGCATCTCCACAGGGTAGCCGAGTCAATGAGTAAAACGTTCAAACTGCATTCCGAATTCAAGCCGGCCGGCGACCAGCCGGAAGCCATCCGTAAGCTGGAAGAGGGCCTGGAAGACGGCCTGGCTCACCAAACGCTGCTGGGCGTAACCGGCTCGGGCAAGACATTCACCGTCGCTAATGTGATCGCCGATCTCAACCGGCCCACCATGGTGCTGGCGCCCAATAAAACTTTGGCGGCGCAGCTGTATGGTGAGATGAAAGAGTTCTTTCCCGAGAATGCGGTCGAGTATTTCGTTTCTTACTACGACTACTATCAGCCGGAGGCCTACGTCCCCAGCTCCGACACCTTTATCGAAAAAGATGCCTCGGTGAACGAACACATCGAGCAGATGCGCCTTTCCGCGACGAAAGCGCTGTTGGAACGTCGCGATGTGATCGTGGTGGCGTCGGTATCGGCGATCTACGGCCTGGGCGATCCGGATTTATACCTGAAGATGATGCTGCACCTGACCAAAGGCATGATCATCGATCAGCGGGCGATCCTGCGCCGTTTGGCGGAGCTGCAATATAGCCGCAACGATCAGGCTTTCCAGCGCGCGACGTTCCGCGTGCGGGGTGAAGTGATTGACGTCTTCCCGGCGGAATCGGATGAATTGGCGCTGCGCATCGAGCTGTTTGACGAAGAGGTCGAACGGCTTTCGCTGTTTGATCCCCTGACCGGCCAGATCGAACAAGAGGTGCAGCGTTTTACCATTTACCCCAAATCGCACTATGTGACGCCGCGTGAGCGGATCCTGCAGGCGATGGAAGAGATCAAGGTGGATCTGGCCGAGCGGCGCAAGGTGCTGCTGGCCAATAACAAGCTGCTGGAAGAACAGCGTCTGACGCAGCGCACCCAGTTTGATTTGGAGATGATGAACGAACTGGGCTACTGCTCCGGCATTGAAAACTATTCGCGCTACCTGTCCGGGCGCGGCGAGGGTGAGCCTCCGCCGACGCTGTTTGACTATTTGCCGGCGGATGGCCTGCTGGTGGTTGACGAGTCCCACGTGACCATTCCGCAAATCGGCGGTATGTACAAAGGCGACCGTTCACGCAAGGAAACACTGGTGGAATACGGTTTCCGCCTGCCGTCGGCGCTGGATAACCGCCCGCTGCGCTTTGAAGAGTTCGAAGCGCTGGCGCCACAGACTATCTATGTGTCTGCTACGCCGGGCAAATACGAGCTGGAAAAATCCGGTGGTGACATTATCGATCAGGTGGTGCGCCCAACCGGGCTGCTGGATCCGCAAATCGAAGTGCGGCCGGTGACCACCCAGGTGGACGATCTGCTTTCTGAAATCCGCAAGCGGGTGGCGATCAACGAGCGTGTGCTGGTTACCACGCTGACCAAACGCATGGCGGAAGATCTGACCGAATACCTGGAAGAGCATGGCGAGCGGGTGCGCTACCTGCACTCGGACATCGATACCGTGGAACGGGTCGAAATCATTCGTGACCTGCGCCTGGGCGAGTTTGACGTGCTGGTGGGTATCAACCTGCTGCGTGAAGGGCTGGACATGCCAGAGGTGTCGCTGGTGGCGATTTTGGATGCCGATAAAGAGGGCTTCCTGCGCTCCGAACGTTCATTGATCCAGACCATTGGCCGTGCGGCGCGTAACCTCAATGGTAAAGCTATCCTCTACGGTGATAAAATTACCGACTCGATGGCCAGAGCGATCGGCGAGACCGAGCGTCGCCGTGCCAAACAGCAGGCGTTCAACGAAGAAAACGGCATTGTACCGCAGGGCTTGAACAAGAAAATTTCCGATATTTTGCAGTTGGGCAAACCCAGTACCCGCAGCAAGGGCAAAGGGAAGGGCAAAGCTGCGGAAAACGCCGCCCAGTACCAAAATCTTACGCCAAAAGCGCTGGATCAGAAGATTCGCGAGTTGGAAGCGCAGATGTATACCCACGCGCAAAACCTGGAGTTCGAGCAGGCGGCGGGCTTGCGTGACGAAATCCACCAGCTGCGCGAGCAGTTTATTGCCATTTCATAACCCATTGGCGCGCTGCAGACCGCGGCGCCGCCAAAACATAAAATCCTTGTCGCCTCCGCCAAAGCTGATTATGGTGTGCGGCCATTTGACTACTGCGAGCCACCGACCATGACCCAACACCAGTCCAAAGACCCGATGCACGGCATCACTCTGGAACAGCTTCTGAATAAACTGGTGGAAAACTACGGTTGGTCAGGGCTGGCTGAACGCATTCGCATCAACTGCTTCAGCAGCGATCCCAGCATCAAGTCCAGCCTGAAATTTCTGCGTCGCACGCCCTGGGCGCGCAAACAGGTGGAAGATCTTTATCTCGACATGGTTGAGCAGGCCGCCAGCGATAACCCGTGGCTACGTGGCGGCAAATAAACGCTTAGGCGCGGGCACCTAACTCGATCAACGCCTGATCCAGCGCCTGGCGCAGCAACTGACGATCGTGGCGGTAAGGAATATCCTGTGCTTCCAGCGGCTGTTTGATCACCACCCGATCCTGCACTTCACGGGTATCCGCCGTTGGCCCGACAATGACGGCATCAATCATCTGGCGGCCAATTTTCGCCTCCATCAATTCCAGCTTGTTCATCAGCGTCAAGGCTGCCGCCGCGACGCTTAATTCGCGTCCGAGGTTGTCGATATAAATCATATTGGCGCTGCTGCGACGCAGAGCCTGCGTAAGGTCATCGAGCAACAGCAGAGGCATCAGGCTGGTCAGAAAACTGCCCGGTCCTATCAGGATCACGTCGGCCTGCGCGATAGCATCCAGCGCCTCGCGCGTCGCGTTGACATAGGGCGACAGCATCAGCTCCTGTGGCATGTCGGTCAGTTGATCGACATTCACCTCGCCGTAAACGTGGTTGCCTTCATGATCGTGCGCCATCAGGTCCACCGGCTGTTCGGACATCGGAATCAGCGCCGCGTCCACCTTCAGCAGGCTGCGCACCAGGTTGATCGCTTCCAATGGGCGTACGCTCAGGTGATCCAGGGCTTTCAACATCAGATTGCCGAGGTTGTGCCCAGACAGTTCGCCATTGCCGCTGAAGCGGTATTCGAACATCGCGGAAGCCACGCTCGGTTCGGTGATCAACTGATTCAGGCAGTTACGGGTATCGCCCCAGGCAATGCCCCCTTCCGAACGGCGAATACGGCCGGTAGAACCGCCGTTATCGGTGGTGGTGACAATACCGGTTAAACGGGAGCCTAAAGACGACAGGGAAGACATCACGCGACCAAGACCATGACCGCCGCCTAATGCCACTACCCGATCGAGATCGGCCAGGGTTCGATTACGCATAAATTTCCTTACAAGGGGGCTTAACTGCCCGCATAAAGTAGCGGATTTGGCGTAAAAACGCGAAAAAGAGTGTGGTTTGCGTGATTCCGGTCAATTCGTCTCCCTAAAGGCTGTTTATCATGGTTTACCAGATTAGGAATCGCCTAAAATCGCTGTATACACAATTATATAGCGAAATTGCGCGTTGGCTATCGCGTTTGTTTAGCGCTAGAATTCCGATGAAAACCACGGTTTCGTTCCGGCTACTCCGACTGCGGGAACTGAGACCAAAACTCCTAGCCTCTGGGCCTACGTTGTTCCTGCGAACAATATGGCGCTTGGGCCGTGGCGAAGTCAGCCACCAGGGTGCAGAGCGGAAACGTTCGCATCTCCCGACTTTGGAAGGTGTTATGGTGCCGCAACTCATTGATGCTTATGAGCGCAAGTTCTATTACTTGCGCCTGTCGATCACCGACGTGTGCAACTTTCGTTGCACCTACTGCTTGCCGGACGGCTACCGCCCGAACGGCAGCCCGAAAACATTCTTGTCGCTTGATGAGATCCGACGCGTCAGTCGCGCATTCGCCGAACTGGGCACCGAAAAAGTGCGCCTGACCGGCGGAGAGCCTTCTCTGCGCCGCGATTTCACCGAGATCATCGCCGCCGTGCGTGAAAACCCGGCCATCCGCCAGCTCGCCGTGACCACCAACGGTTACCGTATGGCACGCGACGTCGCCGGCTGGCGTGATGCCGGCCTGACGGCGGTCAACGTCAGCGTCGACAGCCTGGATCCCCGCCAATTTCATGCCATTACCGGGCAGGACAAGTTCCGCCAGGTGATGGACGGCATCGACGCCGCCTTTACCGCCGGTTTCAGCAAGGTGAAGGTCAACGCGGTGCTGATGCGTGACGTGAACCACCAACAGCTGGGCGCCTTCCTTAACTGGATCAAAGACCGTCCGATTCAACTGCGCTTTATCGAACTGATGGAAACCGGCGAGGGGGGCGATCTGTTTCGCAAGCACCACGTTTCCGGTGAAGTGATCCGTTTGCAGCTGGAACAGCAGGGCTGGCAGCGTCAGCCGCGCGGCCGCAGCGACGGCCCGGCGCAGGTGTTCAGCCATCCGGATTATCAGGGTGAAGTGGGCTTGATCATGCCGTATGAAAAAGATTTCTGCGCCAGCTGCAACCGGCTGCGTGTTTCCGCTATCGGCAATTTACACCTGTGTCTGTTCGGCGAGCAGGGTATTGGTCTGCGCGATCTGCTGACGAATGATCAGCAGCTTGATGAACTGAAGGACCGCATCCAGGGCGGGCTGCTGAGTAAGAAACAGACTCACTTCCTGCATCAGGGTAACAGTGGCATAACGCAGAACCTGTCGTTTATCGGCGGCTGATCCCCGGCATCTTTCAAGCCGCAGCGTTGTTGGCTGCGGGCGCTCACCCCAGTCACTTACCTGAGTAAGCTCCTGGGGATTTACGGCCTTGCCGCCTAGCTGCAACTTGAAATCTATTGGGTATCCTATGAATAGGAGCAAAGTGAACAATGAGTCATGCCAGCAGTGAATTCATTCCGGTACATATCGCTATTTTGACCGTTTCGGACAGCCGTGGCGAAGCGGAAGACACCTCGGGCCAGTACCTGCAAGAAGCGGCGCTTGAAGCCGGACACCGGGTAGTGGATCGCGCCATCGTCAAAGACGACAAATACCTGATCCGCGCACGCGTTTCCACGTGGATTGCAGACGAAACGGTACAGGCCGTGCTGATCACTGGGGGCACCGGCTTTACCGCCAGAGACTACACCCCCGAAGCGCTGCTGCCGCTGTTTGATCGCGAAGTGGAAGGGTTCGGCGAACTGTTCCGCATGGTGTCTTACGAAGAGATTGGCACCGCCACGGTCCAGTCACGCGCGCTGGCCGGTATGGTCAACCAGACGGTCATTTTTGCCATGCCGGGGTCAACCCGCGCCTGCCGCACCGCCTGGGAACGCATTATTGAAGAGCAGTTGGACGCGCGTCATCGCCCGTGCAACTTTCTGCCACATCTGAAGAAATAAAAATTATGACGCAGCTAACTCACATTAACGCCGCGGGCGAAGCCCATATGGTTGACGTTTCAGCCAAAGCAGAAACGGTGCGCGAGGCGCGCGCCGAAGCTTTCGTCGAGATGTTGCCGACCACGCTGGCGATGATTATCGAGGGCAGCCACCACAAGGGCGACGTGTTCGCCACGGCGCGCATCGCCGGTATTCAGGCGGCGAAACGCACCTGGGAGCTGATCCCGCTGTGCCATCCGCTGATGCTGAGCAAGGTCGAAGTGCAGTTGGAGGCCCAACCGGAACACAGCCGGGTGCGGATTGAAACCTGTTGCCGACTGACCGGCAAGACCGGTGTTGAAATGGAAGCGTTAACCGCGGCTTCAGTGGCCGCATTGACCATTTACGACATGTGTAAAGCGGTACAGAAAGACATGGTGATCGGCCCGGTGCGGCTGCTGGCGAAAAGCGGCGGCAAATCCGGTGATTTTAAGGTGGAACTATGATTAATATTCTTTTTTTTGCTCAGGTACGCGAACTGGTTGGCACCGGCGATTTATCGATGCCGGCAGATTACCCGACGGTTGAAGCGCTACGTAAGGCGCTGTGCGAACGTGGCGACCGTTGGGCATTGGCGCTGGAGTCCGGCAAGCTGTTGACCGCGGTGAACCAGTCGCTGGTGGCGGCCGAACATCCGCTGCGCGCCGGCGATGAAGTTGCTTTCTTTCCACCGGTAACCGGAGGTTAATGGTGGAAAATACCCGTATCCGCGTGGGGGAAGCGCCGTTCAGCGTGGGCGACGAATACCAGTGGTTGGCGCAGTGCGACGATGATGGCGCCGTGGTCACCTTTACCGGCAAGGTACGCAATCATAATCTGGGCGATAACGTCAGTGCGCTAACGCTCGAGCACTACCCTGGCATGACCGAAAAAGCGCTGGCCGAGATCCTGGACGAAGCCCGTAGCCGTTGGCCCTTGCAGCGCGCGACGGTGATCCATCGCGTGGGCGAACTGTTTCCCGGTGATGAGATTGTCTTCGTTGGCGTGACCAGTGCGCACCGCAGTATGGCGTTCGAGGCTGCCGAGTTCATTATGGATTACCTGAAAACCCGGGCGCCCTTCTGGAAACGCGAAGCCGTCGGGCAGGGAGACCGCTGGGTCGATGCGCGCGACAGCGATCGCCAGGCGGCGGAACGCTGGCATAACGCAGATAAATAACCGTTAAACAGCGGAAACAAATCAATACCTTTGCCGCTTTGCCATCGGGTTTTATGTGGTACGCTTATAGCAGGCCGAGCCCCATAAATGGGGATCGAAATCTTGTTTCATACGCAAAAGGTAACCGTCATGGACCGATATCCACGCTCTAATGGTTCAATCGTCGAACGTGCCAACAGCGGCATTCAGGCTTATATGGCGCAGGTTTATGGCTGGATGACCTGCGGTATGCTGTTGACGGCGTTTGTTTCCTGGTACGCGGCCAACACGCCTGCGATCCTTAACTTTATCTTCTCCAGCCAGATCACCTTCTTTGGCCTGATCATCGCGCAGTTGGGGTTGGTTTTCGTCATTTCCGGCATGGTCAATCGTCTTAGTGGCACGGTCGCCACCTCGCTGTTTATGCTCTATTCGGCGCTGACCGGGCTGACGCTTTCCAGCATTTTCATCGCTTACACCTACAGCTCGATCGCCAGCACCTTCGTGGTGACCGCCGGCATGTTCGGTGCGATGAGCCTGTACGGCTACACCACCAAGCGCGACCTGAGCGGTTTCGGCAGCATGCTGTTTATGGCGCTGATCGGGATTGTGTTAGCTTCGCTGGTCAATATCTGGCTGAAAAGCACGGCGTTGATGTGGGCAATTACCTATATCGGCGTGGTGGTGTTTGTTGGCCTGACGGCGTACGACACCCAGAAACTGAAGGCCATGGGCGAGCAACTGAATGCCGATGATAAAGACAGCTTCCGCAAATACGCCATTGTTGGCGCGTTGACGCTGTATCTCGATTTCATCAACCTGTTCCTGATGTTGCTGCGCATTTTCGGCAACCGCCGCTAAATCCGTCGTCTTTCAAGCCGCAGCGTTGTTGACTGCGCTCGCCTACCCCAGTTACTTACTTAGGTAAGCTCCTGGGGATACACGAGCTGGTCGCCTAGCCGCAGCATGAAATCCATAGGATTTACAGCGAATAGAAAGACTCTGCGATCTCGATCGCAGAGTCTTTTTTTATGCAATTTTACGGCGGAACATGGCATAGGCGGCGCTGCCGGTGGTGGCGGTAATGGCCAACAGCGGCCACAGGCTGTGCCAGATGATGCTGAAACTGGCGTCTTTCAAATAGATCTGTTTGGTGATGTCGGTGAAGTGGCGGATGGGGTTCACCCAGGTGAGGTTTTGCAGCCACACCGGCATATTCTCCACCGGTGAAACATAACCGGAGAGCAGGATGGCCGGCATCATAAACACGAACACGCCGATAAACGCCTGTTGCTGGGTGGCGCACAGCGACGAAATCAGCAGGCCGAACCCCACCAGCGACAGCCCGTAAATCAACATGGTGCCGTAGAACAACAGCAGCGACCCGGCGAACGGGATCTGATAGATAAAGATGCCGATCAGCAACACTATGCTGGCCTGGAAGGTGGCGACGATCAGCGCCGGCACCGCTTTGCCGATAAAAATCTGCCAGGTGGTCAACGGCGACACCAGCAGTTGCTCCAGCGTGCCCTGTTCACGTTCGCGCGCCACCGACAGTGAAGTCACTATCAGCACGCCGATGGTGGTGATCATGGCGATCAGCGACGGCACCACAAACCACTTGTAGTCCAAATTCGGGTTATACCAGTTGCGCACCACCAGTTCGCTGTTGTTAGGTTTGGCACGGTTGCCGATCAGCTCATTTTGGTAGTCCTGCACGATTTGTTGCACGTAGTTGGCGGCGATCTGTGCGCTGTTGGAGTTGCGCCCATCGAGCAACAACTGCAGCGGGGCCGTATTGCCGCTGGCGATATCCCGTGAAAATTGTGCCGGGAAACGGATCAGCAGCAGCGCTTTTTGGTTATCGATAACGCTTTGTATCTCTTGCGGGCTGCGCAACAGCAGCACGTGGGAGAAGGCCTTGGCCTTGGCAAAGCGCTGGGTCAGCTCGACCGAGGCATGGCCGCTGTCTTCGCTGTACACCGCAATGGTGGCATTGGTCACTTCCAGCGTGGCGGCGAAGGGAAACAGCAGCACCTGCAGAATAACCGGCAAAATCAGAATGGCGCGGGTTTGCGGGTCGCGCAGCAGCGATTGCATTTCCTTAATGATTAACGTCCAGAGACGGTGAAACATCTTCTTTCCCCTTAATCCAGCCGCCGCTGGGTTTTCCAGGCCGTCAGGCCGATAAATACCACCGCAGAAGCGATCAGGAACAGCAGGTTAATCATCAACACCGTGCCGACGTTGCCCGCCAGGAATAGCGTTTGCAGCGTGCTGACGAAGTAACGCGCCGGAATGATGTAAGTGACGGCGCGTACGATGGCCGGCATGCTGTCGATCTGGAAGATAAAGCCGGACAGCATAATCGACGGCAGAAAGGCGGCGTTCAGCGCCACCATCGCCGCGTTGAACTGGTTGCGGGTAATGGTGGAAATCAGCAGCCCCATGCCGAGCGTACTGGCGAGGAACAGGCTGCTGATGACGAACAGAATCAGCAGAGAGCCGCGATAGGGCACCCCGAGCACCCACACCGAAACCACCATGCACAACACCATGGCGATCATGCCGAGGAAGTAGTAAGGCACCAGCTTCGACAGCAGCAGTTCGGTTCGCGTCACCTGAGTGGAAAGCAGCGCTTCCATGGTGCCGCGCTCCCATTCGCGTGCGATCACCAACGAGGTGAGGATAGCGCCGATGACCGTCATGATAATGGTGATGGCGCCGGGAATGATGTAATGCCGGCTGATGGCCGCCGGGTTAAACCAGTAGCGCATCTGCACGTCGATCAGCGGTTTTTCTTCGCGCCCGCTGTCGGTGGCGCGCTGCTGTTGCCAGATTTGCCACACTCCCTGGGTATAGCCCTGAACGAAGTTGGCGGTATTGGGTTCACTGCCGTCGGTAATGATTTGCAAGGGGGCGCTGTCGTGCGGCCGCGCCATACGTTGGGCAAAATCATTGGGGATCACCACCAGCCCGCGGATGCGCCCGGCTTGCATCAGCTGGATCAACTGCTGGCGATTGTCGCTGATGGTGGGCTCGATATAGGGCGAACCGGTAAAAGCGTTAGCCAGATCGCGCGCCTCTTCACTTTGTTGTTCCATCAAAATCCCCAGCCGCAGCTTGCTGGAATCCAGGTTGATGCCGTAGCCAAAAATAAACAGCAGCATCAGCGGAATGACGAAGGCGATCAGCCCGCTGCTCGGATCGCGCATAATTTGCCGCGTCTCTTTCAGGCACAGCGCGCGCAGCCGCCGCCAGGAGAAACCGCTGTCGTCGGTGCTGGCCGTTTCGCTATTCATGCTTTTTCCTCCTGATCATAACCCTGCACCAGTTCGATAAATGCCTGCTCCATCGAAGGGTTGGGATTCTCGCTGCTGGCCACCTGATGCTTGAGATCGTCCGGGGTCCCGGCGGCGATGATTTTGCCGCGATACACCAGCCCGATGCGGTCGCAATATTCCGCCTCGTCCATAAAGTGGGTGGTGACCATGACGGTGACGCCCTTGTCTACCATACCGTTGATATGCAGCCAGAATTCACGCCGGGTGAGGGGATCGACACCGGAGGTGGGTTCGTCGAGAAACAGAATATCCGGTTCGTGCATCAGCGCGCAGGCCAACGCCAGCCGTTGTTTGAAGCCAAGCGGCAGGGAATCTGGTGTCTGGTTAATGATGGGGTCGAAGTTGAAGGCGCGGGACATCTCACTGATTTTTTCGCGCTGCGCCTTGCCGCTCAGGCCATACACGCCGGAGAAAAATTTCAGGTTTTGCGCCACCGTCAGGTTGCCGTACAGCGAGAATTTTTGCGCCATGTAGCCCAAATGCTGGCGCGCCTTGCCCGAGCTGGTTTTCAGGTCCATTCCCAGCACCAACGCCTTGCCTTCGGTTGGCACCAGCAGCCCGCACATCATTTTGAAAGTGGTGGACTTACCGGCCCCGTTGGGGCCCAGCAGTCCAAAAATCTCGCCGCGCTGCACTTTAAAATCCACGTGGTCGGTGGCGGCAAAGTCACCGAATTTCTTCGTCAGTCCCTGCGCTTCGATCACGGTTTCGGTGCTTTCCCCTTCGACGGTTGGCATGATTTCCGCCAGCGCCGACTTGCTGTTCGGCCCGCCGCCGAGCAAATCGATAAATGCATCCTCAAAGCGCGGTTCCGCTTCGCTCAGTTCGGCGTCCGGCAGATCCAACGCCTGCAACACCTGGCGGTGATCTTCGCCTTCTTTCAGGATCAGGCGCAGATATTTGCCCTGGATCACGCCGTCGGTGACCGCAGGCAGGCAGATCGCGCGTTGCAGCAAGGCACGGTGGCTGCCGGCTGGTGGTGCTATCAACACCGTGCGCCCGGCCATGCGCTGGGTGAGATCTTTAGGTGCGCCGCTGAACAACAGTTCCCCTTCATTGAGCAACAGCACTTCACGGCATTGTTCCGCTTCGTCCAGATAGGAAGTGCTCCACAGGATCAGCATGCCGTCGTTGGCCAGCTCATGCACCATGCGCCACAGCTCGCGGCGCGAGATCGGATCGACGCCGACGCCGGGCTCATCGAGCAACAGCACCTGCGGTTGCCCGACCAGCGTACAAGCCAGCCCAAGCTTCTGCTTCATGCCGCCCGACAGTTTGCCCGCCAGCCGGCTGGTGAAGCGGGTGAGATCGGTAAATGTCAGCAGCCGATCAAAAGTCTGCTTACGCAGATCGCCAGTGACGCCGCGCAGATCGGCATACAGCGTCAGGTTCTCCATCACCGTCAGATCTTCGTACAGGCCAAACTTTTGCGGCATATAACCGAGGATCGCATGCAACTGGCGATCCTGAGCGATCGGATCCAGCCCGGCGACGCGTAACGTTCCGCTGCTGGGTTTGAGCAAACCGGCCAGCATGCGTAGCAGGGTGGTTTTTCCGGCGCCGTCCGGGCCAACCAGCCCGGTAACCGCGCCGCTGGTCAGCCGGGTGGTCAGGCTGGCGACCGCCGGTTTTTGCAGCGACGGAAAACGTTTCTCCAGCGCTTCCAGCTCAATCACCTGTTCCATCACCGTCCCCTCAAGGTTTGGCAAAGTGAACGGTAACCGGCATCCCCTGGCGCAGCGCGTCATCGGCATCGGTGACGATCACCCGCAAGCGGTAAACCAGATCGGTTCGCAGGTCTGGGGTTTCGACGCTTTTCGGCGTGAATTCAGCGGTCGGTGAGACAAAACCAATTTTGCCGTGATAGGGCTTGTTCGGTCGGCTGTCGGTATAAATTTCCAGTTCGGTGCCCGGCGTTGCTTTACCCAGGTTGACTTCATTCACGTAGGCACGTACCCAGACCGGACGGGTCAGCGACAGAGTAAACACCGTGCCGCCGGCATTGAGCATGGTGCCTGGCTCAACGGCCCGAGTCAGTACGGTACCGGCCGACGGGGAAACCAGAGTGGTGTCGTGTAAATTAAGCTGTGCCTGAGCCAGTGCGGCTTCGCTCTGCGCCAGATTGGCTTTGGCTTCTTCAATCTCCTGCGGCCGGTTGCCTTTCAGGTATTGCGCCAGCTTGTCCTTTGACGCCTGCAGGTTGGCCTGCGCCTGATTGCGTGCGGTACGGGCATCTTCCAGCGCATCGGCAGAAGTGGCGTTTTTCGCCCACAGCCCTTGCTGACGTTTCAGATAGCTGTCGGCGTAGCTGAACGCGGACAGGCGCTGCGCCATTTCCGAACGCACCTGGGCGATTTCCTCGGTGCGGTAACCGGCCAGCAGCAGCGCCAGTTTGGCTTTGGCACTGCCGACGTTAGCCTGCGCCTGCTGCAGGGCGTTGATGTAAGGCGCGTCGTCCAGTTTCCCGAGCAATTGCCCCGGCTGAAGGGCATCGCCTTCATCCACCGTCAGCGACGCCAGCCGCCCATCGACGCGGAAGCCCAAATTCACCGTGCGGATATCCACGTTGCCATACAGCGTCAGCGGTTTGTCCTGCTGCTGCTGGTAATACCAAACCCCGTAAACGGCCGCGGCGATCAGCACAATAGCCGCCACAATGAGGGCACTGCGTTTCTTGTTCATAACACTCCCTGCCTGAATTTACGCGCCATAGCGTTGGCGCAGCCCATTAACCAGAATCTCGATATGTTCAGCCAGCACCTCGCTGATTTGTTCCGCCTCGGCCGCGCCGATCTGCTGCCAGCCGGCCTGACGGCGAACGGTTTCCCGCGCCACGCGAAACGACAGCACTTCGCCGATCAGCGCGTGGGTATGCAGCACGATTTTGGTCGAATTCCCATCCAGGCCGGTGTAGGCCGCCAGCAGGCGACAAAGCTTGTCATGCAGCGGTGCGACCACCTGCTGGTGGATCAGCGGGTAGGCATCGGTGGGGGAAAGCTGCTCGCGCGACATGATTTTGCTCAGGTTCAGCGTCTGCGGTTGCGTCATCAAATCACTGAACGCCAGTAGGCCGCGCTTCAGGTGGTCGAGGTGGTGCTCCGGCAGGCGTTCGGTGGCCGGCAACTGCCAGAAGCGATCAATCTCGTCGGCCAGGGGGCGAAACGCCTGCTGGATAAAATCGGCAATCCACTGTGCAACGGCCAGATACAGGCCTTCTTTGGAATTGAAGTAGTAGGTGATGGCGGCGATGTTGTGCCCGGCGCGCTGGGCGATATCGCGGGTGGTCGCACCCTGAATGCCATATTCGCCGAACATCTCGATGGCGGCGGCGATCAGCTGCTGTCGCGCCTGCTCACCCCGTGCCCGGCTGGCGGTCTGGTTATTTGGCATTGATGGCACTCGCTAAAGTTAATCAATCATATGATTAACTTTATGCCAGCTTGGGTAAAATGCAACCAGTAGGCATCGTTTATTTAAGGTTATTTTTTCGGACTAGGCTGAATTCCCGGCATATTGTGCTTTGAGCCAGTAAAATTGCGTTTTCTTGTTCGAGTTCTGCTACAATCGCCCGCTTGGTGCACTGCAGTTTGTGCCAATCCCTCGTGGTCATGCTTAATGTCCCGTCTGATAATCCTCCCAGGAAACTGCACCGAACACTGTTAGGTTAGGGGGGATCTGGAGTTTTTCTCTTTATGTCATTTGAAACCCTCGGCTTAAGTGCTGAAATTCTGCGCGCTGTTGAAGAACAGGGCTATCGCGAACCTACGCCAATTCAACGCCAGGCGATTCCTGTCGTATTGGAAGGTCGTGACCTGATGGCCAGCGCCCAGACCGGTACCGGTAAAACCGCTGGCTTTACCCTGCCGCTGTTGCAGCTGCTGAGTAAGCATGACCATCCGGTCAAAGGCCGCCGCCCGGTACGCGCGTTGATCCTGACGCCAACCCGTGAGCTGGCAGCGCAGATCGGCGAAAACGTCGAAGCCTACAGCAAATACCTGCGCCTGCGTTCGCTGGTGGTATTTGGTGGTGTGAGCATCAACCCGCAGATGATGAAACTGCGCGGCGGCGTCGACATTCTGGTGGCAACACCGGGTCGCCTGCTGGATCTGGAACACCAACGCGCCGTTGACCTGTCCAAAGTTGAAATTCTGGTGCTGGACGAAGCCGACCGCATGCTGGATATGGGCTTTATCCATGATATCCGCCGCGTGCTGGCCAAGCTGCCCGCCAAGCGTCAGAACCTGCTGTTCTCTGCGACCTTCTCCGACGATATCAAAGGGCTGGCCAACAAGCTGTTGCACAACCCGGCATCGGTTGAAGTGGCGCGCCGCAATACCGCGTCTGAGCAGATCGAACAAAGCGTGCACTTCGTAGACAAGAAGCGTAAGCGGGAATTGCTGTCCCAGATGATCGGTGAAGGTGACTGGAAGCAGGTGCTGGTGTTCAACCGCACCAAGCACGGTGCTAACCACCTGGCCGAACAGTTGAACAAAGACGGCATCACGGCCGCTGCGATCCACGGCAATAAAAGCCAGGGCGCTCGTACCCGTGCGTTGGCCGATTTTAAAGACGGTAAAATTCGCGTATTGGTTGCTACCGACATCGCGGCGCGTGGTCTGGACATCGATCAGTTGCCACACGTGGTGAACTACGAACTGCCTAACGTACCGGAAGACTACGTACACCGTATCGGTCGTACCGGTCGTGCAGAACGTACCGGTGAGGCTATCTCACTGGTGTGCGTGGATGAACACAAGCTGCTGCGCGATATCGAACGCCTGCTCAAGCGTGAAATCCCACGTATTGCCCTGCCAGGCTACGAGCCGGATCCAAGCATCAAGGCGGAGCCGATCATTAACGGCCGTCAGGGTGGTGGACGTGGTGCGCCGCGCGGCAACGGCGGTGGTCAACGCGCCGGTAACGGTGGCGGCCAGCGCAGTGGCAACGGCGGCCAGCGTGAAAACCGCGGTGGTGGCAGCGCCCGCCCACAGGGTGATGGCAAACCGCGTTCAGGCGCACCTTCGCGTCGTCCGCGCAGCCGTCCGGCCGAGTAAGCTGATACCTGATGATAAAAAAGCCACCGTTTACGGTGGCTTTTTTTTACGTGAAACCCAGATGATCGCGTCAAAGCGAGGGGCAAAAACTCTCAGCGCATTTCGAGTTCCGGCACCACCGACATACCGACCCGCAACCGTGCCAGGTCAGCCTGGTTCGGCTCCAGCAGAATTTTCACCGGCAGGCGTTGCACCACTTTGGTGTAGTTGCCGGTGGCATTATCGGCGCTGATGGCGGCAAAGGTGGCGCCGGTGGCTGGCGCTATGCTGTCGACATGACCGCGCAGCGTTACGCCGGGCAGCGCATCTACGCGGATCGATACCGGTTGGCCGGCGGAGACATTGGCCAACTGGGTTTCCAGGAAGTTGGCGACAACATAGCTCTGCTGCAGTGGCACTACCGCCAGCAACCTCGTCCCGGCAGAGACCCAGGCCCCTTCGCGTACCGCTCGCTGGCCCACGGTGCCGGCAATGGGCGCGATGATTTGCGTATAAGAAAGATTGAGGCGTGCCTGGTCAACGCTGGCCTGTGAGGCGGCAATGTTGGCTTCGGCCTGTTTCCTGCTGGCCTGTAATACCCCGACCTCTTTGCGTGCAGAGACCACGCCAGCCTGGTTTTGCTTCAGCTGTGCCGCGGCGGTTTGCATCGCGGAGGCGGACTTTTGCTGTTCATCGGCGGTTGCGGTACCGGTTTTTAGCAGTCGGCGATAGCGGTCGGCATTTTGCCCCGCGTAGTTGAGCGTGGCCTGGCTGGCGCTGACGCCGGCTTCCTGTTGGGCAATATTGGCCTGTTGTTGATCCAGCTGCGCTTGAATACTGGCCAGCTTGGCCTGGCTAATTTGCAGATTGGCCTCCGCCGTTTCCAGCGCCACGCGATAGTCGCGGTCGTCGATAGTGGCCAATACTTCGCCGGGTTTAACCTGCTGGTTATCGGTTACGTTAACGCTGCGGATGTAGCCGGAAACCTTGGGCGCCACCAGTGTGTAATCGGCCGTCACCACCGCGTCGTCGGTACGAAAATGGTGGCGGGTAAGCGATGAATAGACAAAGAAAGCGATGGCCAGCAGGATGACCAGCAGCAGCGCCAGAGTTAAGGTTCGTTTTGCAGGAGTGAAGCTCATGGTTATGATCCTGATGTTTTTGGAACTAAAGGTAAAAGGGTTTGCGGCGGGTAGACGCGGGTCGGTAGCCAGGCAGTCAACAGCACCAGCAGCAGGGCACAGCAGATAATCAGCAGATAGGCATCACTGATGCTGAGGATCATCGCCTGATGTTTCACCAGCGTTGAAAAATGCCCGAGGTTTTCCGCAGAACTGACCGATCCGTCCGGCAATAACGGCATGGCGCCGCTAGCTTGTTCTGAGTTCTCTGCGGTCATAAGCCATGGGCTATTGCCCAGTCGATCCACCAGCACCTGAGAGTGGAACTTCTCCCGGTGACTCATGAAATTCTCCACCAGACTCCCCGCCGCCACGGTCGAGAAGCCGCGTACGGTGTTAAACATCGCCGAGGCGAAAGGCCCCTCGGGTGCCAGCACGACGCTGGTGGAGGTCATCAGGACCGGCAAAATCATCATCGGTTGCCCAAACGCCAGCAGGCTCTGGATCAGCCAGAAGTTTTGCCGTGCCCAATCATCGGTTAATTGCATACCCAGCAAGCAAGCGCTGACGATGAGGCCCGCGCCGGCGGCGAGCATCCAGCGACAGTCAATCCAACGGAAATTCAGCAGGGTAGCGACGAGTGGCGCTATCACTAACTGCGGTAAGCCAATGGTCAGCGCCAGTGGCGCGAATTGTGCGGTGCGGAAACCTTCAACCTGCGAGAAATAGAATGAAGGAAGCAGTGAGCCGGACAGCCCCAGTATCAGTACGCCTGCCAGCGTCAATAGACTATGAGACAGGTTTATCCGCTTTAGCATTTGCAGCTTGAACAGGGGGAGCGGGTGATACCATTCGTTGATTAAAAACGTCACCAGCAATGCGATGGATACCGGCAGCATCAGGCAAATCAACGGCGAATTAAACCAGTCGAGCCGCTCTCCCTGCGTTAGCGACAGGATCAACAATGCAATGCCACTGCAACCGGTCAGCATGCCGAACAGATCAATCTGGTGTAAACGTTCAAGGCGTAATGGATCCTGCGGTAACCCCCATCCCATCAATAAAGAAGCGATAACACACAGTGGGATAGCCTGCCAGAAGACAAACTGCCAGCCCAGATGATCGGTCCACAGCGCCGCCAGCGGCGCCGCGACGTTGGGACCAAAGGTGGCGGTGAGCGCGTAGGCGGCCAAACCATAAAGTTTGATACCCGGCGGCAGGAAACGCAGCGCGACCGTCATCAGCAGCGGCGGCAGGGCACCGCCAAACAGCCCTTGAACGATTCGTAGCGCAATAAACAGCGTGGGATCAGAGATTAAGGGTTGGAGTACGCCGACCGCAGCAAATCCGCTGACCATCACCAGGGCAAAGCGCCGCAGTGAGAACGTCACGGCAAACCAGGGCGCGACCATCATCGCTGCCACCTCCGCAGCCTGATAAGACGAGGTGATCCAACTAGCTTCGTCATAGCCAATGCCGATAGCCGCACGAATATCCGCCAACGCCAGATCGCTTAACCGGTCATTCAGCCCCGAAGTCAGGGCAGCAATCAGTACCCCCACCAGGCCTAATGCCAGGCGCAGGGTGAAAGGATGCGGTGCAGCGGCAGGCGCAGGCTGAACATTCATAGTGTGACTCCGGTAACGAAACTAACGATGCACTGTATTGCATGGTGGTACAATGTGATGCATGCTACATTGTGGTTCGCTGTATTGCAATGTGGTACATCGTGTCTGGGGGAATAAAAAAATGTTACAGTGTGGGCCAAAAGTCAGGGAGAGAGCCTCAATGTCTGAACCTACAACCTACTGTGATGATGAAAGGGCCGGTGGCATTCAGGTCATTACCCGTGCAGCGAAAATCCTTGATGCCCTGGGTGAAAAACCGAACGGCATGAGCCTGGGGGAAATCGCTGCGGCGGTCGATCTGCCGCGCTCCACCGTGCAGCGTATTGTCAATGCGTTGGATTCTGTACAACTGGTGCGTGGCGGAGCCGGAGGCGTACGCCTGGGGCCGTCGCTGTTGCGGCTGATTGCCAGCGTACATACTGAAATGGTGGCAATTGCCACCCCCTGGTTGCAGGCATTGAGCGATGCTACCGGTGAGACGGTATCTCTGGGACGAGCCAGCGGGCTGCAGTTGGCTGTGGTGCACTACATCGTGGCGGATCGGGAACTGCGAGTCGTACCGCGCATCGGCATGAATTTGCCGCTGTACAGCACCTCCGGCGGGCGCGCGCTACTGGCGTTGAACAGCGATGATGCGGCGCGGGATCTGTTGGGTGAAGCCTATCAGGCGGTGACTGACTTGACGGTACGTGATTTTGCCGGGCTGATGGATCGCTTGGCTGACATACGCCGTACCGGGCTGGCTTACGACCGGGAAGAAACGCTGGAAGGCGTCTCCACCATGGCGGTGGCTATCGACACTATCCTCGGGCGCTTCTCCATCAGCCTGTTAGTGCCCAGCAGTCGCTTGATCAAAAACGAAGCTCGCTATCGTGAGGAGATCCTCAAATGCAAAGAGGCGCTGATCGATGAGATTGGTAAAGGCACATCGCGAGATTGACGGGAGAAGACGATGAAAACGCTGTTGGTCGCAGTTGATAATTCCGCCACCGCTCGTAAAGTTATTTCACTGGCTGCTGAACAGGGGTTGGCCCAACGGGCAACGGTAGTGGTGCTATGCTGTGTGGACCTCAGCTATTCCACGACGGGCCCCTATGAGATTGCCGTCGGTGAAGATCCGGCGGATTTTGGCTGCGCACAGGATGAACAAGGCGCAGCGGCAGCCGTAGTGCGTCAGGCGCTGAGTGAATTGAAAGATGCCGGTGTCAGCGCGCGTGGCAAGGTAGTGCCCGGTGAACCGGCGGAAACCATAGTGGCTCAGGCTAAAGAGCTGAATGCCGGCATGATTATTATGGGCCGCAGGCATCTTTCACCCTTTAACCGTTTGTTGAGAGGCTCGCACAGCGCTTTGGTAATAGAAAACGCCGACTGCCCGGTGTTGATCGACGTACGCGCTGATTGACTGTCTCTGCTTCCCGGAGCCGAAGATGAAATTGAAGTGTGCAATTCTTGATGATTATCAGCAGGTGGCGCTTGGCATGGCGGACTGGTCGGCTATTGCCGATCGGGTAGAAGTATTCGCCATGAGCCAGCATTTTACCGACGAAGCGGAGTTGGCCGTGCACCTGCAGGATTGCGACATTCTGGTGATCATGCGCGAGCGCACGCCAATCACGGCCTCGCTGTTGGTGCGTTTGCCTAAGTTGAAGCTGGTGATCACCTCGGGTATGCGCAATGCGTCTGTTGATCTGGCCGCGGCGGCGCAACGTGGCGTTGTGGTCTGCGGTACCGCCAGCGGTTCGGCCGCGCCGATGGAGCTGACCTGGGCGCTGTTGCTTGGGCTGGCGAAGCATATCGTGCCGGAAAACGCCGGGCTGCGTAATAACGGCCCCTGGCAGCAGGCGCTGGGCGTGACGCTGCAAGGGAAAACGTTGGGGCTGATGGGCCTGGGCAAGATTGGCAGTCAGATGGCGGTGGTCGCGCAGGCCTTTGGCATGCGTGTGGTGGCCTGGAGCCAAAATCTGACGGCGGAAAAAGCCGCGCAGCAGGGGGTTCACCTGGTGGAATCTAAACAGGCGCTGTTTGAACAAAGCGATTTTGTTTCCGTCCATCTGGTGCTGAGTGAACGCACTCGCGGGCTGGTGGGCCAGCAGGAGCTGCAGGCAATGAAAAAAACCGCTTACCTGATCAACACCTCACGTGCGGCCATTGTCGACCGCGCTGCGTTGATTGACGCCTTGCAGAACCAGCGGATAGCCGGGGCCGGGCTGGATGTGTTCGAAGTCGAGCCTCTGCCGCTCGACGATATCTTCCGCCGTCTGCCCAATGTGTTGGCGACGCCGCATCTGGGCTACGTGGCGGATGATAACTATGGCATTTATTTCCGCGAAGCGATCGAAGACATCGTGGCGTTTCTCGCCAATGAACCGATACGCCGTTTGAGCTAGCCGGCTTTTATTCCCCTGGATGCTTGTCTGATGCGGGTATTCGCCCGTATCATTGCGCGTCTTTTTTAGCAGGGGTAATCATGCGCGTATTATTGGCTCCGATGGAGGGCGTTCTCGATTCTTTGGTGCGTGAGTTACTCACCGAAGTGAACGACTACGACCTGTGCATCACCGAATTTCTGCGCGTGGTCGATCAGCTGTTACCCGCCAAATCTTTCTATCGCCTGTGCCCCGAACTGCATCATGCCAGCCGCACGCCGTCCGGCACCCTGGTGCGCATCCAATTGCTGGGCCAATATCCGCAGTGGCTGGCGGAAAACGCCGCCCGTGCGGTTGAACTCGGGTCCTATGGCGTCGATCTCAACTGCGGCTGCCCGTCCAAGCTGGTCAACGGCAGCGGCGGTGGCGCGACGCTGCTGAAAGATCCGGAGCTGATTTATCAGGGGGCCAAAGCGATGCGTGCGGCGGTGCCGGATCATTTGCCGGTCACGGTAAAAGTCCGGTTAGGTTGGGACAGCGACAGCCGCAGTTTCGAAATTGCCGACGCGGTCCAGCAGGCGGGCGCCACCGAACTGGCGGTGCATGGCCGCACCAAAGAGGACGGCTACAAGGCGGAACGCATCAACTGGGCGGCGATTGGCGAGATCCGCAAGCGGCTGACCATTCCGGTGATCGCCAACGGCGAAATCTGGGACTGGCAAAGTGCGCAAGATTGCCTGCAAACCACCGGCTGTGATGCGGTGATGCTGGGGCGCGGCGCGCTTAACGTGCCGAACCTGAGCCGGGTAGTGAAGTATAATGAACCGCGCATGCCCTGGCCGCAGGTGGTGCAGCTGCTGCAAAAATATGTTCAGCTGGAAAAGCAGGGCGATACCGGCCTTTATCACGTGGCGCGCATCAAGCAGTGGCTGGGTTATTTACGCAAGGAATATGACGAGGCGACCGAGCTGTTCGGCGAAGTGCGCACCTTGAATAATTCAAAAGATATCGCCCGGGTAATTTGCCGCTCGGAATAACAAAAACCCGCCTAAGGCGGGTTAGCATAAATTCGTATTATCAGGACTCACTGTCGAGACGATTTATTTCTATCTCGATATCCTGAATGGTTTTTTCCAACCCTTCAAGGCAGGCGCCCTGTTTATTCAGCAGGTCGCCAATCGCCCCAGCGAATTCCTTATGTTTATATTCGCCTTGGTCGAAAGCCAGCCATTGCGCAGACAGCGTCTCGGTATTGGATTGTGCATAGTGTCTCATTTCCTTCAGCTGAGAAACCACATCACGTAAATTATCAATCTGCGTTTTGCTGTTTTCATTGTCACTCATGCATAGCTCCTTGGGGTACGTCGTTTAAATAATTGCGACTGCCAGATAAAGACTACCCTATCTGGAAAAATATATCAGTGCTATGAGCTGCCATGACTGATTATCGTGGGATACATATCGTTAAAATTGCTTTATAAACAAAATAATATGCCAATTGTAAAATTTTATAAATTATCATTATTAAATCGTTTTTATAGGTGTTAATTAAATTGTCAATAGTCTGTGTCTTATATTTTGATGGCGGAAGGAAAGCGTAAATATTTAATTTTTGTAGCGCTATAAAATAGAAGGAATATTCCCCTATTGAAAGGGGCGTTATTTCCCTGCTGGCGGCTTAGCCCTTTTTATACTGCGCCACCGGGCCATGCCATAGCTAATTCAGAGCGTCAGTTGTCCAGATCAATCCCAAAATAGCGCATCAGCGCTTCACGGCGCTCCTGTTCCGAATGCAACGTCGACTCCCGACGGTGGTGATCTTCGGTGATAATCAGCTTGTTCTCACTGATCGTCACGCGGCCATTTTCTGTGGCGTGGGAACACACCAGTTTTTGGGTGAAGTGCGACTGCGGTGAAGTGCTGTGGTATTCACACATGTCAGCAAACTCGTTGAGCTCGCGTTTTTGCAGGGTAAAGCGGTACAGGGTTTTGGCGTGCGAGCGATTGTCGCCATTGCGGCGTTCCAGATAGTAGGTCTCGCCTTCCTGTTCCAAATGGAAGGTGCCGCTGGTCTGCGGCTGTTGTTCGGTGGTGGTTATCTTTAAGGGCGTCAGGAAGGAGTCACCAAACCCCACGTCCACCAGATACGGCTGATCCAGCTCTACCATCAGCGCCATATGATCGAAGGGCGCGCCGAAGCTGCCGTCGCGGGCGCGGATCTCGCCGGAAATAAAATTCACCTTGAAACCGATGTCTTTCAGCAGCAGGGCGAACAGCCGGTTCAGCTCATAGCAAAAACCGCCGCGGTTGCGTTCGACAATTTTATTGAACAGCGCCTGTTCTTCCAGATCAATGCCCTGATGGTAAATAATGCTCAGGTTCTCAAAGGGCACGCTCAGCATATGGCAGCGGTGTAATTGCTGCAGCGTCAGGAGGTCTGGTTGGGGGATGCCTGCGAATCCAATATGTTGCAGGTAGCGTTGTCTGTCCACGGTTTGTCTCGCAGCAAAAAATTTGATTATATCTTTCATACTTCAAGCTGCCTCTTTGTTGACTTCCTGCGCTTACCCAGTCACGTACTGTTTGTACGCTCCCGGAGATGCGCTTAGTTGTCGCCGCGATGCAACTCGAATTATTTTGGATATATAAAATAGATGGATTTTTCGCATCTGTGGGAGCAATAAGTGCTGCGTCAGAACGCCGGGGGTTTACCGGCCGCCTGTAGCAGCAGATTCACCCAGCGGCGGGTGGTAGTGCTGACGAACGCGCTGTCCGCCCAGCACAGGCGATATTGATAGGCTGCGGGTAGTTGTTGGTTTTCGCCAAACACCCGAGCCAGCTTGCCGGCAGCCAGGGCGTCCTGAGCGACCGCCAGGCTACCGAGTACCACGCCGTTGCCGTCGATGGCTTCTTGCAGCGCATGCCCGACGCTGTTAAAGGTGATTATACCGCGTGGCGCGGTGGTGCCTTCGCCAAAGGCGGCAAACCAGTCCTGCCAACCGGCAACGCCGAGCTTATGCCCGTCTTTCCACGGCGAATGGATCAGCTGCAACGATGCCAAGTTAGCGGCGGTGATCGGCGCTGAATAGGCGGCGAGAAAGCTTGGGCTTGCCAGCGGGGCGAAGGCATCGGCGAGGAGTTCGTGCGAGTGTGGCGGCGGGTTGTCCGTGGGGCTATAGCGGATAGCAATGTCGGCTTCACCACTGGCCAGATCGCGTAAGCTTTCGTTGGCATCCAACACCAGCGAAACATCGGGATCGGCACGGCGTAACGCCGGCAAACGTGCCGCCAGCCAATGGCTGGCGATCCCCAGGGTACAGGTCAGTTTCAGCGTTTGCTGCTGCTCCGGCCGGGCGCGGTCACTGGCTTTTTGCAGCAGCGTCAGCGCGCGAGTGACATCAATCGCCAGCCTTTTTCCGGTCTCGTTAAGCGCTACCGCATTGCCCTTGCGGTGAAACAGTTCCACCCCCAGCTCGTTCTCCAGATGACGTATCTGGCGGCTGACCGCACCCAGCGTCACGTTCAACTCTTCCGCCGCTTCGGTAAAACTGGCGCAGCGGGAAGCAACCTCGAAGGTATGCAAGGCTTTCAGCGACGGCAGACGAGGTTGAGCGTTCAGCTTGAGTTTCATTCAACCATATTGCCAATCTATCGATGTTCCACAAGCGATTTTTTGCTTACTTTTGGGGCAACAATCGGACGGGAGTATCGCGTGGACGTAATGTTGGGGCTGGCCGCCGCGCTGTGCTGGGGCAGCACGGATTTTTTGATTGGCATTAACGCCCGAGCGGTGGGGGTGCGCAGGGCGGTATTTTTCTCGCAGGCGATCGGCTTTGTGATTTTTAGCGCGTGGTTATGGGCCACTGCTGCCCCTTGGTTAGAAGCTTCAGCTTCCATTTGGGGGCTGGCGTTGCTGGCCGCTTGCCTGACAGTGGGGGGAACGCTTGCGCTGTCGCAGGCCTTTGCCATTGGCAAGGCGGCGATGGTGGCGCCGCTGGTTACCAGCTACGGGGCGGTCACTACGCTGTTATCGTGGATCAGCGGTGAACGGCTGGGAGCTTTGACCCTGGCAGGGCTGGCGGTGTGTCTGCTGGGCGTCATGTTGACTGCCGTGAGCCCGGGTCGTCAGCCGGGCAGATCGCGCTCGACTTTGCCCGCAGTGACCTTTGCGCTGATCGCCGCCTTTTGTTATGGCACCGGTTTCTGGTTACAAGGGAAATACACGCTGCCGGTGCTGGGGCCGAGCCTTAGCCTGTGGCTTGGTTATACGGTAGGGCTGACGGCTCTGCTAACGCTGAATACTGACCGACGCGCATTGATGGCCCGGCCCAGTTGGCGGCAGGGTGGAGTGCTGTTGCTGGCCAGTCTGCTGAGTCTGGCGGGCTTTAGCGCATTTGCCATGGGGGCCGGTAGCGGATCGCTGGCGATTGTGACGGTGCTGAGCACCCTGTCTGGCGGCATTGCCGCACTGCTCGGCGCGTTGTTACTGCGCGAGCGGCTATCTGCCTTGCAGTGGGCAGGCGTGCTGACGGTACTGGCTGGCGCCCTGGTGCTGCATATGAAGTGACCTAACCCATAACCAGCAGCGTTTTAATTTGGGCCGTTGTTTGCATTGATGATCTGAGCGGGCGATATTCATTCCAACCCTGAATTTCGCCCGGTTTTACTGCGTGGCCTGCTATTTTTCGCAAAAACGCGTGGGTCGATAACGCTCGGGGATTTCCCGGTTTTTACCGTCGATCAGTTCTTCACTGACCCACCTTCCAACCGTGGCGGCGCAGGTTACCGCCGGATGCATCACGGCCACATAAAGCCCAGTAACCTCACCGATAAACCCCATGACGGGGCATTTGTCCTCGGGTACGGGTCGTTGTCCCACCGATTGGCTGAGCAGGCGTGCGGATCCTGTCCCTTTCAACCTTTTGGCTATTGCCGCCAAGGTGTCGGAAGCCATCTCATCAGCACCACCAACGGCCGGATAATCTTCAGCGGCCAGGATATCGCCGTTGCGGGCATGGCGAACTTCTATATCATCCCCTGAAATGAGGGTATTGATGACGTGGTCCGGCGTGCTGTAGCGCAGCAAAATTGCCGGCGAAGCTTTAATCGGAAGTGAGATGCCAATGGCGTTTAGCAAAGGGGAAATACCCGTTCCGCAGGCCAGCACGACACAATCTGCGTTGAACGTTCCCTGCAGGGTGTCAACGCCGGTAATGGCATTGCCTTCCCTGACGAGTCCGGTGACCGGCGTCTGGGTTTTTAATACAGCGCCGAGGCGGCAAGCCGTATCCAGCAAGGCGTGGGTGGCGTCGATCGGGTCAACGGCGCCATCCTGTTTTGCATAATAAGCCTGTGGAGGCGGATTATTCATCGCGGGTTCAAGCTGGGAGATCACGGATTGCTCAAGCATTTTTTCATGGGCCTGAGCCGCCAATGAATCGCTGTCGTAACTCAGTGCGCCGGCCCAATGCAGCCAAAGCTCCGGCACTTCTTTCTCCAGCCGATGCCAGTCGGCCACGGACGTACGGCGGAGCAGGACATCGGGCGCATCATCACTCACCGTGCTGTGGATCCAGCCGAAAGAGCTGCCGGTGGCACCTGATGCCGGGTGGTGTTGGTCAATGACGGTGACCTTCACACCACGGCGAGCCAAATGATAAGCGATGGTCGCGCCGATAATGCCTGCGCCCACAATAAGAATATGCCTGTCAGAGAGATCCATACCCACGTTCTACCTCGCATGTACCGGGCACAAACTATCCCATAAATTAACGGTTTCATGCAGATAAATGTGCTTTGCTCCGCGAAGCCTACCAACCTCAACCTGCGTGCTGAGTGCGTCTGATATAGGTCCAGGGGTTCAGCGAACGCAGATGCATTTGCAATACCGCGCCACGGCGGAAGAAGTAGTTAAGCAGGGTCAGTGACAACAGCTCTGTCAGCAGGGTGCTATAAGCGGCGCCCATCATGCCGTACTGGCGGATCAGAAAGTACGACAGCGGAATGTTGATGATAAACACCAGAAACATCTTCTTCGACAGGAAGCCATAGCCGGAGAAGAGCACAATGTATTTGTAGGCTACGGTGCCCAACGCGGAAAGCAGCGTTGAAACCGCCAAGACGCCCATCGCCGGATAGGCTGCCAAATATTGCTCCCCGTACAGCAACACGATGACCGGTTTGCCAAGCAAAACGATACCGGCCACGATGGCGGCGGCGATGGCCAGCACCAGCCCATTCAGTTTGGCGGCGGTGCGCATTGCGTCATCGCGGTGATAGGCGAAGATTTTGGCGAAAAACGAGGTGATCACCGCATCGGTAACAAACATCCAGGCGGTTGCCAGGGTGATGGCAACCGAGTAAATGCCCAGCGCTTGCGCCGAGACGAACCACATCAGGAACAGCTGCGCCAGCCGGGTATAAATGGCAATGGAGACATTGGATACTGCCAGTGGCAGGCCGCTGGCGAGCAAATAGCGCACATATTTACGCCGTACGCGTTTTGGCGCGACAAAGCGCGGATAACGGCGGTGGTAGATATGGTGGCGAATCAGATAGGGGATCAGGTAAACCATCACGATCGGGATTGCCAGGAAATACAGGTGCAGATCAAGATAAACAATCAGATAACGCACCAGCAGTGCGCTGCCCAACCCGGCTACGTTAGCCAGCGTATTGAAGCGTGATTCCAGCCGGGCGTCGTGATAAATGGTGAACACGTCTCTGAGCGAGAAGAAGCTGGCGATAAAGGTGGCGGCGCAAAAATAGAAGGTAATGAAATCTTCACGCAACCCGGTGTAAATCAATATTGCCGCAGAGAGCAGCACAAAGCAGCCCTGTCGCAGCCGATTGGTGGAGAACATCAGGGCGGTTCCGGAACCTGGGTTGCGGCTAATCCGCTTGAACAGCACGGTATCGGAGCCCAGCAGCGCCAGCGTTTGGGTAATGGCGAAAATAGCGGTAGCGAAGGTGATCTTGCCGAAGCTTTCCGGGCCAATGTATTTCGCCATATAGGCGGTAATGAAAATGACCCCCAGAATAGAGACCATTTTTTCGGATATCATCCAAAACGCATTTCTCACAATATTGATATCTATGAATTTTAATTTCATTGGTACTTTCCCTGTCGCCTCTAATAATAGGAATCGTCCGATTATTCCCTTACCCATTGTAAGGGATGCCCCGCAGGGTTTTATAATTGAGATGCAATAATCGGAATGTGAGAAGCATTCCTGCGTATGCTATGTTCATGGAAGAAAGAGAAGAATGAGAAAACTCGCAAAACGACTCTATCGGGCCGCACCCGATTTTATCTATTACCAAGTTAGCCATTATCTTGCCCACGGCTCTTGGGTTAGCTTCAAAAACCCGAAAACATTTTCAGAGAAGATTTATCAGCGCATGCGCTACCCGCATAATGATTTCAGTATGTTAGCGGATAAGGTGGCGGTCAGAGAGTATATTTCTCAGCGGGTTTCAGATAAATACCTAACGCCCATTATCATGATTACCGATAATTTTAGCGAACGGGACTACCTGGCCTTGCCACAATCATTTGTTATCAAAACCAATAATGCCTCTCAGCAGGTCAAGATAGTTAAAGATAAAAGTAAGGTCACCTATCAGGATATTACGAAAATTCTTAGCGAATGGTCTGGAATAACCTATTGGAAAAGATTTCGAGAAAAACACTACGCTAATATTCCGCAGAAAATTATTGTTGAGGAGCTGCTGGATATTGAATGCGACGGTGAGCTGATAGATTACAAAGTGCACGTGTTTAACGGCAAATACTCTTATTTATTCGTTGAGTTGTTACGTGGCGGGCCAGAGCCGACTTCGCTGGAGTTTTTGGACGAATATGCCCACCATTGTTTTTTCACCCAGGGTGACATTCCGCAGATCAATACGCTGAACCAGAAACCGGCGTTTTGGGATGAAATGATCCAGGTGGCGAAAGCGGTCTCGGCAGATCTGGATTATTGCCGCGTCGATTTTTATCTCACTCGCGACCAGATCTACATTGGTGAACTGACGCTCACGCCTGGCGCAGGCAACGAAGTTTATCTGCCGCGCGCGACGAATCTGCTGCTGGGCGAGATGATGTCCAAAGACGGGTAAACATTGCGACGCCGCTTACCGCGCGCTGTCCGCCGGTGCGATGCTTTGCAGCCACGCCAGAAATTCGGCGGCTTTGGGTTTGTCCAGCGCGCGTTGCGGGTAGACCACATAGTAAGGCTTGCTCAGCGGTAGCGTCGGTTCTGCCAGCGGCACCAGGGTTCCCTGAGCCAGTTCACGCTGGATCAGCTGCTGCTGGCCGAGTAAAACGCCGTGGCCCTCAACCGCGGCGTCAATCGCCAGCGAGGTCAGATTATAAGTCAGGCCGCGCCGCTGCGGCGGTGGTAACCCGGCGGCGCTGAACCACTCATGCCAGCCCGGCAGAAACTGGCTCTCCTTTCCCCAATCCACCTGAATCAGCGGCTGTTGAGTCCAGTCGCCGATCCTCTGTAACTGCGGGCTACACACCGGCTGCACGCAGTCCTGAAACAGCCGCACTTTTTCCATCAATGGATAGTCCTGATCGCCAAAGCTCAGGGCAAAATCCGCCGTTGAAGCGGCAAAATCGACCTCGGCGTGGGTGGCGTGCAGGCGAATATCCATCTGCGGATGCTGATTCAGCCACTTGCCGATGGCCGGGTTCAGCCATTTTGACGCCAGGGCCGGCAAGGCAAAAATCGTCAATGCCTCTTGGCCCCGTTGGCGATCGACATGCTGTTGCGCCACGCGCAGCGTTTCAAACGCCTGCTGCACGTAGGCCAGATAATCCGCCCCTTGTTCAGTCAGCGTCACGCCGCTTTTGGCGCGAATGAACAGTGTGATACCCAGATGCTGCTCGAGCTGGCGGATCTGCTGGCTGACGGCGGCGGCGGTCAGCGCCAGGCTGTCTGCCGCTCTGGCCAGGCTGCCGGTACGGGCAGCGGTTTCAAACGCCAGAATGGCGCTCAGTTTGGGCAGGCGGCTGCGGGAAGGTGCGTTCATGGTGGCTATCGCTAAGAATTGGTTAGCTCATCCTTAACGCATTTTTGTTATTACGGCAATCCGACATTCGCTACAGTGAGGTTATCCGGCCCTTATGCCCTCAGGAGTTCAGCATGCAGCAACTTGCTCATATCATTGATTTATCCGCCAACCCGATTGGCGATGCTGCCTTTCAAGCCCGTTGCCGGGCGACGCTGGATGCGGCAGGGGCGCTGGTGCTACCCGGCTTTTTGACCGCCGCGGCGCTGGCGACGGTGCGTTTGGAGGGGGCAGAGCACAGCCCTGCGGCGTTTTATGCCGCCAGCAAGCACAATGTCTACCTGAAGCCGCAGGACGACGCCTTGCCGGCCGATCACCCACGCAACCGGCTGGTGGTTTCTTCCAAGGGGTGTATTACCGACGAGGATATCCCGGCGCAGTCGCCGCTGCGTACGCTGTACGATGCGCAATCCTTCCGCGATTTCCTCTGTGCGGTACTGCAAGAACAACAGCTGTATCCTTACGCCGATCGGCTGTCTTCAATCAATCTGCATTATGCCCATCGCGGGCAGGAGCTGGGCTGGCATTTTGACAATTCGTCGTTTGCCATCACGCTGCTGATCCAGAAACCGCGCGCCGGTGGGCAATTCGAGTACGTGGAAAACCTGCGGGATGCCGATCGTGGGGAGATGAATTACGCTGGCGTGTCGCAGGTATTGGACGGCGAACGGGCGGTTAAGACCTTGGCGATCGAAGAGGGGGATTTGGTGCTGTTCCGGGGACGCAATGCCATGCACCGCGTCACGCCAACCGAAGGCGATACCACCCGCATGCTGGTGGTGCTGGCCTACAATGCCCAGCCGGATATCGCGCTGTCGGAGAGCGCCAGAATGACCTTTTACGGCCGACTCTAAGAATAAAAAATTCAGGGGGCTGACAAGCCCGCATAAGGGTTAACCGATAGGGGGCGAACATGTTCGACCCGATTTAACCGATTGATTATGCGGTAGGGCGCGGCATGCAGCGCCCCTACTACGAATAACTGCCCCGAAAGGGGCAGTTAAGAGACTCAGTGGTGGGCTTCTTCGTGAGCCTGCTGTTCCAGCTTCACTTCCTGAGCCCGCTTGCGCAGGCCGAACCAGCCCAGCGTCAGCAGCACCGCCAGCACCGGAATGGTGGCGATAGTCCAGGTGCCGTTCGGGTAGTCGAACGCCATCATGATGACGACCGCCAGCAGGAATGCCAGCGTTAGCCAAGAGGTGAAGGGCGCGCCGGGCATTCTGAATGATACCGGCTGGGCGCGGCCTTCGCGTACGGCTTTACGCAAACGCATCTGGCACACGATGATAAACGCCCATGAGGCGATAATGCCCAGCGAAGCGATGTTCAGCACGATTTCAAACACCCGCGAAGGCACCAGATAGTTCAGCAAAACGCCAATCACATAGATGCCGCAGGTCACCAGAATACCGGCGTAAGGTACTTGCTGGCTGCTCATTCTAGCCATGAATTTCGGCGCTGACCCGCCCATCGACAGTGAACGCAGGATACGGCCGGTGGAGTACAGGCCGGAGTTGAGGCTGGAAAGTGCTGCGGTCAGCACCACGATATTCATGATGGTGCCGATATAAGGCACGCCCAGCTTGCTGAAGAAGGTAACGAACGGGCTTTGGCCCGCCTGGTAGGCGTTCCACGGCAGCAGCAGCACCAACAGTACCACCGAACCGACGTAGAACAGGCCAATGCGCCAGATCACGCTGTTGATCGCTTTTGGCATCATTTTGGCCGGATCCTTACACTCACCGGCGGCGGTGCCGATCAGCTCAATCCCGGCGAAGGCGAAAATAACACCCTGCACTAACACCAGCGCTGGCAGCAGCCCGTGCGGGAACATGCCGCCGTTTTCGGTAATCAGGTGCAGGCCGGTGGTGTTGCCGGCCACCGGGGTACCGGTGCCGAGGAACACGACCCCCACCACCAGGAACAATGCGATGGCGACGACTTTGATCAGGGCGAACCAGAACTCCATTTCGGCGAACCACTTCACGCCGATCATGTTCATGGTGGCAACCACGCCGAGGGCGCAGAGCGCGAACAGCCATTGCGGGACGTCGGCGAAGGTGCCCCAGTAGTGCATGTACAGCGCCACCGCGGTGATATCGACGATGCCGGTCATCGCCCAGTTGAGGAAATACATCCACCCGGCGACGTAAGAGGCTTTTTCGCCGAGAAACTCACGGGCATAAGACACGAAGCTGCCGCTGGACGGGCGATGCAGAACCAATTCGCCCAATGCGCGCAGAATGAAGAAAGAGAAAATACCGCACACCAGATATACCAACGCCAGTGCCGGGCCGGCCAATTCCAGACGGCCACCGGTACCGAGGAACAAGCCGGTACCGATTGAACCGCCGATAGCGATCATCTGTATTTGTCGATTGCCCATGCTTTTGTGATAACCGGATTCATGGGAGTCTAACCATCGTCTTCTGGCTGCGTGCTTGTCATGCGCAGACTTTTTATTTGATTGCATTATCCGTCCTGTTTACCTGTCTATGGAATTACCCTGCTCTGGCTTCAGAGCAAACGATTGCTATGGACAATCGTTATGAGAATGAGGTCATGGCATCAATCTGCTGTTTATTGTGTATACAAGCCGCCACGAAATAACGGCGAAGCATGCTACCTTTTCTCAGTAAATGTGGCAAAAAATCCTGCGTATAAATCGTGAACAAGTGTGTTTGTTTTTTGTTCTATATATAAAAGAATATATTATTCAATAAGATGGTTGATTTTATCAAGACGGAAATATCGAGGAATAAAAAGTGATTAAAATCACATAATAATAATTACCGTGCAAACTACAGGGAATTTTTCTTATTAATGGGTGAGGTGAAAGGAGGGGATAATAAGACCTCCCAACCTGTGGTGATATTGTCCGCAGGCGGGAGATAATAAACGGAGATATTTGGCCGATTTTTAGGCGGATTCACCGGCCGGCAGAGCCGAAGTCGGCAGGCCGAATACCTTGTCGAACACCCAGTTAAACACAAAGGTGTAGCACGGGATAATCACTATCAGGGCCATATCCAGCAGCAGCGCCTGCCACAGCGTAATTCCCATCCACCAGGCAATCAGCGGGATCAGGTAAACCACTAACGTTAATTGAAAGCCTATGGCGTGCAGAATACGGCGTTTAAGCGTACGGCCGCGTGAGGCCTGGCGACTTTCCCACAGCTCAAACAGCGAGTTGTAGATGAAGTTCCAGGTGACGGCGATAGTGGTAATGATCACCGCCAGCGGCCCGGTGCTGCTGGGGGCGCTGCCGGAAAGCAGCGCCAGCCCGAGCGCTGAGATCGCCATGCCGATAATTTCATAGGCGGTGACATACACCAGTTTGCGTTTAACGCCTTGCATTACTCATCTCCTGACTGATTTCTTGGCTTTGTGGCCGGGTGACCTTTTGCCGTCTGGCGGGTAAGATAACGTCAATCACATTGATAGAAAAAGTCAGGAGCTGTCAGTTTTACTGACAGGAAGGCGCAATGAATTTTTCCAGCGACAATATTGAGCTATTTCTGGCGGTACTGGATCGCGGTTCGTTTTCCGCCGCGGCCCGATCGCTGCGCCGCGTACCTTCGGCGGTGAGTATGGGGATCGCCAATATGGAGGCGGAACTGGGGTTTCAACTGTTTGATCGTTCGCACCGCGAGCCGGTGCCGACCGCGTTGGCATTGGCCCTGGCACCCCATGCGCGACTGATAGCCGAACAGCTTAAGCAGTTGCAGAACCACGCTATCGAACTGTCGCAAGGGCTGGAGAGCACCTTGTCGATTGGCGTTGCCTCGGACATCAACAGCAGCGGCCTGCTGACGGCGATCAACACGCTGGCGGAGCGCTATCCGCTGCTGAATATTGAAGTGCTGACCGCTCCGCAGGATGACGTGGTGCATATGCTGCATCAAGAGCGAGTCGACGTTTGCCTGGCATTTGGCGGACTAAACATCAACAGCCAGGAACAGTTTCACTTCGTCGGCGCGGAATCGCTGGTTGCCATGCTTTCGCCACGGCACCCGGCGTTGCAGGGGGCGCCGGATGAGCTGTTCCTCGAGGATTTGGTCAACGTGCGGCAGATAATGGTGGCCAGCCGTGATTTGCCGATCGCCGATCTGCGGCCGCGGGTGGCGGAATCTTACTGGCGCACCGACAGCCTGCCGATGGCGCTGAACATGGTCGAGGCGGGTTTGGGGTGGGGCAATTTCCCGCTATCGCTGACCGCACCATTGTTAGCTCAGGGGCGGTTGATCAGGCTGAAATTTAAAAACACCAAAAATGAGCTGCGATTGCCGATACACCTTGTCTGGCTGAAAAGCCGACCGTTGGATAAGGCCGCGCGCGAACTGGTGGCCCTGATGCGCGACGCGTCGCAGGCGGAATAATCCCGGCGGCCGTATTGCTTTTGTTTTCATCACTGGGCTACTTTGAACCGTGGCATTTACGAGGGGGCGGAAAGCATGATCAGCGAGACGGCATTATCGGTATTGAGCATTACTGGCGCCATTGCGCTGGGGGCAATGAGTCCGGGCCAAAGCTTTATTCTGGTGGCGCGTACGGCCGTGGCATCGTCGCGCCGCGACGGTATGGCAGTGGCGCTGGGTATGGGCGTCGGGTGCTTTATTTTTGCACTGGTGGCTCTGTTGGGGCTTCAGTCATTGCTGTTGGCATTGCCATGGCTGTACTCCACGCTGAAAGTGCTGGGGGGCGCTTACCTGGTCTACCTGGCGTTCAAAATGCTGCGTGGGGCGAGTCAACCGTTGAACGTGGAGGCCGTCGGCGCGCAGTCTCTGGGCTTTCGCAAGGCCTTTACCACGGGGCTATTGACCCAGTTGAGCAACCCGAACACCGCCATCGTGTTCGGCAGCGTGTTTGCCGCCTTGCTCAGCCATAAAATCTCGCCGCTGATGTACATTATTCTGCCGGTGATCGCCCTGACGGTTGACGTCCTCTGGTATGCCTTCGTGGCCTTTGTGTTGTCATCACCACGTCCGCGTCGCGCCTACCTGCGTTTTAAAGCCTGGTTCGATCGGGTAGGCGGCGGAGTGTTGGCCTTGCTCGGTGTGAAACTGATGCTGAACCGATAAGCTTAATCGGCATGCCGACGGCGCCACCAAAACCGTACTAGCAGAATGGCGGCGATCACCAGCGCGCAGAACAGCACGCTGGTGAGTCTTTTGTCGAAGCCCGAGATAAAGCGGCCGATCGCCTCGCCACCAAAATAGCCCAGCAGCACAAAGATTGTCGCCCACAGGATGGCGCCCAAAATGTTCAGTGGTACAAAGCGCGACGGCGGCAGCTTGCTGGCGCCGATCAGAACCGGGCCGATAATGCGGAAGCCATACATAAAACGTACGCCAATCACGAACAGCATTGGGTGGCGTGCGATCAGCTTTCTGGCGCGTTCGATGCGTTTTTCCTGGCTTTTCATGCGTGAAATGACCCGTCCGCCGAAGCGACGGCCCAGGAAAAACAGCAGTTGATCCCCCAGCGTGCCGCCCAACGCCACCGCCGCAATAACCCAAGGCAGATGTAACAGTCCCTGATGTGCCGCAATGCCGCCCAGCAGCGTGATGGTTTCGCCTTCGGCCAGACAGCCGATAAACAGCGCCCAATAACCGTAGTCCGTAATGTAGTGGGCTAAATCCGCCATTCTGATCCCCTATGTCTTTAACACATAAGGTGAAGTATACGCCCTGTGCGCTAGCCGCGGGCGGCAATCTGCGCCACCAACGCTCGACGTTGCCGCAAACTGTCGGCCATTTGCGCCTGAACCCGGGCCAGGACATGCGCCGGCGCCAGTTCCGGCGTCCCTCCCTGGAAAGGCGGTGCCGGCGCATATTCCAGATACAGTTGGATCATTTGCGCGGTTTCCTCATCGTGCAATTCGGCGATTAATGCCAGGGCGAAATCGATGCCAGCAGTCACGCCGCCGCCGCTGATGACGTTACCGTCACGCTCTACCCGGGCATGACTGGGGAGGGCACCGAACAGCGCCAGGCTTTCGCGCATGCTCCAGTGACAGGCGGCGCGTTTGCCCTGCAGCAAACCGGCAGCGGCCAGGATCAGCGAACCGGTACACACGGAGGTCAGATAGCGGGCATCAAGTCCCAGACGGCGGATCTGGCTCATGAAGGCGTCGTTTTCCAGCGCCTGGGTACAGCCGGCGCCGCCCGGTACGCACAGCACGTCGCAACGCGCGACTTCTTCCAGCTTCTGCAACTGGGTAAAGTGCAATCCTTCGGCGCTGATATCTGCGCCACCGACGGAGGCCACGACAATTTCGGCCCCCGGCATGTGTCGCAAGAACTGCAGTGGCCCGGTAAAGTCCAGCTGGGTGACGCCCTGATAGATCGGAAAAACAATCACTAATGGTTCAGACATGATATTCGCCTCAGTTTTGTCATTTGCTTTGGGTCATAATAGCGGCCCTGTTTTTGGCTGATATGACGGATAACCCTCAAAAAGCGCCATGATGAAAAATATCGGCTTTGTGGTCTTCCCCGGCTTTAATCTGCTCGACTTCGCCGGGCCATTGGCGGCCTTTGATAATTCCAACCAGTTTACGGCGACCCAGGCCTACCGATGTCTGCCGCTCTCGGAGCGGGGCGGCAGCGTGGCGAGCTCTTCGGGTGTGGAAGTGCTCACTCAGCCGTTTGGCGAACATCGCCTTGATACGCTATTGATTGCCGGAGGCAGCGGCAACGTCGTCGCCACCCAGTCGGCGGGGCTATTGGCGTTTCTCCACCGGCAAAGCCGGCAGGCACGGCGCATGGCCAGCGTGTGCACCGGCGCATTTATACTGGCGGCTGCCGGGTTGCTGGACGGCAAGCGCGCGACTACTCATTGGTACCATGCCGCACGGCTGCAACAGAGTTATCCGCGTATCCGCGTCGACAGCAATCGTATTTATATCCGCGACGGTGCGATCTGGACTTCGGCGGGCATCACTGCCGGTATCGATTTGGCGCTGGCGATGGTCGAGGAAGATCTCGGCAGCGCATTGGCGGCCAGCGTTGCGCGGCAACTGGTGGTGTATCACCGCCGTCCGGGCGGGCAGTCGCAGTATTCCTTGCTGCTGGAGCTCAACCCGTCTTCAGATCGCATTCGCAACGCGCTCTCTTATGCTCGCGAACACCTCCATCATACGCTGACGGTGGGCGATCTGGCGGACGCCGCCTGTCTGAGCGAGCGGCAGTTTGGCCGCTTGTTCCGCGCCGAAACCGGCCAGACGCCGGCCAAGGTGATTGAACAATTGCGAGTCGAGGCCGCCAGGGTCAGGATTGAAGAAGGTCACGAAGCGCTGGAGAGCATCGCCCGCGCCGTCGGGTTCAGTGACCCGGAGCGTATGCGGCGGGCCTTCATCCGTCTGTTTGGCCTGTCGCCACAGGCGATAAAGCGCCTGAGCCGCAGCGGTTAAATCATTCTGCCGTGCCCCGGTGGCGCGGCGCAGTAGAGGAGCGACAGATGTATCAGGATTTTGAAAGTGAGCTGAACTGGGCGATGCGCCACATGCCGCGTACCCGGGCGGCCGTTGCTGCACTGCCGGATTTAAGCGGCGTGCGTCTGGCGTGCAATATGCACCTGGATCTGAAAATGGCCCCGCTGGTGGCGGGTCTGTTGGATAAGGGCGCTGCCATCTATCTGACCACCTGCAACCCGACCACGGTGCAGGATGACGTGGTCGCCTGGCTGGAACGCCGTGGGGCACAGGCTCACGCCTGGCGCGACATGAGCGACGCCGATTGGTCGGCATCGTTTGACCGCGCGCTGGCCTGGGGGCCTACCCAGCTGTGCGAAATGGGGGCGGATCTGACTACCCGCCTGCACCAGTCTGCCGACGGCCCGCAGATTATCGCCGGGCTGGAAGCGACAGGTTCCGGCATCAGTCGACTGAACGGTATGGCACCGCGCTATCCTATTTTTAACTGGGACGATTTGCCGGTAAAAGAAGGGCTGCATAACCGTCACATGGTCGGCTTGACCGCCTGGCACACCTTCTTCCAGACCACCCATTTGACGCTGCATGAGAAATGCGTGCTGGTGATTGGCTATGGTTTGGTTGGGCAGGGCGTTGCGGCAGCGGCGAAAGCTTACGGCGGCCAGGTGATCGTGGCGGAAATCGATCCGGCGCGTGCGCTGCAGGCGCGTTATGACGGCTGGGCGGTCGTTGATTTGGCCAGTGCGGTCGGCCAGGCCGATGTAATTGCCACGGCAACCGGGGCAAAAAACGTGCTGTCAGCGCAGCATCTGCAGCAGGCGAAAGACGGGGTGTTCATCCTCAACGTCGGCCATGTAACGGCGGAAATTGACGTCGGTTTCCTGCAGAACCTGCCGCACAGCGAGCCTATGCCGTTTGTAAATGCCTACCAACTTGGCGACAAACAGTTGTACTTGTTGGCCAACGGTTCAATGTTCAACCTGACGGCGGGCTACGGCGACAGCCTGAATGCCTTCGATGTGACGCTGGCGGTGATGGCTGCAGGCATTGGCCATATCGTCGGGGACGGCGCACGCCAGGCCCCTGGGTTGTACCTGTTGCCGCAGTCGGCCTGGCAACCGGCACTGTAACTTTTTCAACGCGGGCGTTCATCCCAGAGCGCTCGCGGTTTGCGCAATTATCTCTCCGACAGAATTTGTCACAAATCGGCTGACATAATCCCAGTGCCAATGGGAGAACCCTCACATATAATTCGGCCAAATAAGACCTTCATCTTCTTCAGTGACAGAGTAATGCATGTGAAAAAACGTGTTTTGGTACTAGCCCTGCTCGCTTTGCAGGCAGGGGCAGGCTTCGCGCCGCGCGCGCTGGCCAGCGAAAATAACGCCGTCACCCGGGCCGCCCAGCCTGAGCTGGCTTCCGGCAGCGCCATGGTGGTGGATATGCAGACCCACAAGGTGATGTATGCCCGCAACCCGGATGAAGTGGTGCCGATCGCCTCCATCACCAAGCTGATGACGGCAATGGTGACGCTGGACGCCCATCTGCCGCTGGATGAAATGCTGTCGGTAGATATTCACCAGACGCCGGAGATGAAAGGGGTCTATTCGCGCGTACGGCTGAACAGTGAGATCAGCCGTAAAGATATGCTGCTGTTGGCGCTGATGTCGTCGGAAAACCGTGCTGCCGCCAGTCTGGCGCATCATTACCCGGGTGGGTACGGTGCATTTATCAAAGCGATGAACGCCAAAGCCAGGGCGCTGGGCATGACCAACACGCGTTATGTGGAACCGACCGGGCTGTCGATCAAAAACGTCTCTACCGCCCGCGACCTGACCAAATTGTTGATCGCTACCAAGCAATATCCGCTGATTGGCCAGCTCAGCACCACCACCGAACGCATGGCGAGCTTCAAGGATCCGAACTATACCCTGCCGTTCCGCAATACCAATCATCTGGTATACAACCCGAAATGGAACATCCAGCTGACCAAAACCGGCTTCACTAACGAAGCGGGACACTGCCTGGCGATGCGCACCATGATCGGCAGTCATTCCGTGTCGCTGGTGGTGCTGGATGCCTTTGGCAAGTATACCCACTTCGCCGATGCCAACCGTCTGCGCAGTTGGATCGAAACCGGTAAGGTGACGCCAATCCCTGCCGCTGCCCGTGACTACCGTCGTCAGAAAGACGCCCGTCTGGCGAAGAACGAAACCGAATAATCGATGCTGTGGCCTGCGGAGCTGTTCGCAGGCCGTTACCGTCCCTCAGGACGCCGGATCACAAAACCCCGCTCCCGATCGCCGTCGAACCCGGCGCGCAGATACAGCTGATGTGCCCCGGTGCGCTGTTGACCGGAGAGCAGCATCACTTTGTAGCAACCTTTCCGCCATGCCAGTTGCAATGCGTATTCAAGCATCGCTAAAGCAATACCTTGTCCGCGATGCGCCTGAGCAGTGACCACGTGCTCAATGATGCCGAAGGGTTGCCCCTGATGCACCAGCCCCGGCACCATCGCCAGCATGCAGGTCGCCACCGGTTGGTCATCGACCACGCTGACCACCAGACGAATCGCCGGGTTGTCGAGCAGGCGTTGCAAAGTACGCTGGGCATTATCCGGGCGCAGTGGCTGATCCTGCGGGCGTAACTCCCTGTACAGCGCCTGCAGGCCGGCAAGATCGCTCAATTGGGCCTGACGGTGGATGACGGTCATATTTCCTCCTTTCAATCGCCGTGAAGGCGTATCCATCCGCTATCATCAATTAATACCATATTGCACGCGAGGGCAGCATCCCATGAGCCACGTTTCTACCTTTGTCATGTTTCAGGGCCAGGCCCAACAGGCGATAGATCTTTATAGCGAACTGTTTGCCGGTTTCCAGGTTCAGCAACTGCTGCATTTTGATGAGCGCGATGGCGGTCCGCGACGGATCAAGCAGGCTACCATCGATTTTGATCGGCATAATCTGGTGTTTATTGACAGCCCGGTCAGCCATGACTTCAGCTTTACCCCGGCGGTCTCGCTTCATGTGAACTTGGCCACCGAGGCGGAGCTTGAAAGGATCTTCGCCCGCTTGGCAGAGGGCGGCGAGGTGCTTATGCCGATTGATGATTATGGTTTCGGCGCGCGCTTCGGATGGTTGAACGACCGCTTTGGCCTGTCCTGGCAACTGAACGTGCCTGCCGGTGATGCCGGCTGAGATACCCGCACCCGCTCTTTTATGGTATTTAAGCGTTCAGAAAATTTGCGCAGGGATGGATGGGTATGTTCAAGATAATGGGCTGGTTAGCGTTGGCTCTGCTCTCCAGCGGCGGGCTGACAGCCTATTTTTTGCAGCAGCAGTACGAAGAGAAAAGCGCTGATTTTCGTATACTTTATCGCGACGTGACGGTGAAGCTTTCACAGCACGACGCCATCATTCCGCTATTGCCGGCCAGCCAATACAGCCGGGAAGTGCAGAGGATCTTTCCGCAAATCATCCATTGGCGTTCTCATCCTGGTATTGAACCGCGACGGCTCATCGTAGTGGAACAAAATGGGCGCTACTGGCTCAATGCCGGTAACCAGTCGTTGTTGATCGATCTGAACCAATTGATGAACGAATTGGTGGGAGAAAACGGCTTCCGGCACCTGGTGGTACGTTGGAACGGTCAGACCTTATTTGAGCGCGGGGCGGCGCAGGCTTCCTACTATTGGCAATGGGAAAAGGTGATAGCCAGCCAGTCGCAGCCTTTTGTGCTGGCCGCCGGTGACGATCCGAACTGGGCTACGCTGCCCTGGCCCCTGATCCTGTCCCCTGCATTGTTCTGGGGACTGGTGCTTTACTTGATTAACCAATATCGAACCAACCGTCGGCGGCGAGATATCGCCGATCTGCGTGCCCATTACGCCGAAATCACACGGCTCAATACCCTGGGCGAACTGACCGCCGGTATCGTGCATGAACTTAACCAGCCCCTCACCGCGATTTTGAGTTACAACCAAACGGCCTTGCGTCTGGTTCGGCAACAGCACACCGAACAACTGCCGCAGTTGCTTGAGGCCGCCGTGGTTCAAATCAAGCGCACCGACGCATTACTGCAGCAATTTCGTCAGAAGCTGACCAGTGAGCGAGTCGATTATCAACCCGTCGCGCTGGGCGCACTCTGGGCCCGGGTGAGGACGCTGTTGGACAATGAAATTCGGGGCAATAAAGTCAAAATTAACAGCAGCATTCCTGACAATTTGCCCAGGCTGTTTGCTCCGCCGCTGTGGATAGAGCAAATTCTGCACAACATCGCCAGCAATGCGATTCAGGCGCAAGAAAATAATGCTGTCGGGACGGCTTGGATCAACCTGGCAGCCACGGCGACCGACGAGGGGATTGCTTTAACCCTGACTGACGGTGGCCCAGGGCTATCGGAACAGGCTCTGCAGCATGTATTTATGCCGTTTTTCACCACGCGCGCCCAGGGTATAGGATTGGGGATGGCCTTGACGGATACGCTGATCCAACGTCTTAACGGCACCATCGAAGCGACGAATATTGTCGGGCAAGGGGCCTGCTTCCGACTCTGGTTACCGATACACCCTGAGGAGAGATGATGAACCAAACCATTTACCTTATTGACGACGAACCGGCCATTCTCTCCTCGCTTAGCGCCTTGCTGGGTACCGTCGGTTGGCAAACCCGTACTTACAGCAGTGCGCTGGCGTTTCAGCAAGGCGTCGGTGAGCTGCATGGTTTAACCGGCTGTCTGCTGCTGGATATCAGGATGCCGGGCAAAACCGGGCTGACGCTGTTGGAGGAATGGCAACGGCAAGGGTTGGCGATCCCGGTGATCATCATGACCGGGCACGCGAACATTGATTTATGCCGCCGGGCCTTCAAAAACGGCGCCTTCGAATTCCTGACCAAACCGATCGACGCCGATTTACTGTTCGAAGTGGTCGGCAGCGCATTGGAACAGCAGCAGAACTTGCAGGAGCGGCAACAAAAAATACGCCTGATGCAACACCGGCTGGCTACGTTGACTGCTCGCGAACAGGATATTTTTGAGCACATTATGCAGGGGAATTCGAGCAAGGAGATCGCTCGCGTTTTTGCACTGTCTCCGCGCACTGTGGAGGCCCACCGGGCCAATATCTTCGCCAAGCTGGACGTCAATTCTTTGCCCAAACTGATGAACGAATATGGCGAGCTGGCGCTGCTGAAAAAAATGTAAAAACGCTTTGTTATTGATGAAAATGGGGCGCAAGTCCCGTCCCAAGGGCATTCTAGGTAAAATTACTTAATCGCGTAGGTAATCACGCCAATAGTGTGCTGCGGCTGCACCTTTTACTATTCCTGATATCCACAAGGGACAAGCAAGGAGCAAGCCAGTATGAAAATCATCATTTCAAGCATCATTTTACTCAGCAGCGTGACGTCGTTCGCCAGCATGGCCGGTGGCGTTCTCAGTGAAAAAAACCTTTCCCTCGACCTGGCCGATAAACTGGCTCAGAGCGCTATTCAGGCCTGCAGTGCGAAAAACTATAACGTCGCCGTCACGCTGGTCGATCGCGCCGGTACCCCGCTTGTCATCAAGAAAATGGATAACGCCGGTCCGCATACGATCGAAGCCAGTCGCATGAAGGCGTTTACCGCCCTCAGCACCAAAAACCCGACGGAAAACGTGATGAAGAATGCTCAGGCTAACCCAGGGGCGGCAAACCTGCGCGATATCCCGGGCTTCCTGTTGCTGGCAGGTGGCGTACCGGTGAAATCTGGGGACGTGGTCATCGGTGCCATTGGCATTGGTGGGGCACCGGGCGGGGATCTTGACCAGCAGTGCGCGCTGGAAGCCTTGAAAAATAACCAGAGCAGCCTGAATGCCGGGTGATCTTTTTTAACGGTTACCGCCGCTTCTTAGGGGGCGTTAACCTGATGACCGGCACGGCTATACGCTTTCACCCACTGGATGATTTGCTGCAACCACCTGGGCAATCATCCAGCAATACTTTCTGTTTATCCCCCGTCTCTCCTCCCAATCGTTATTTCTCCACTAAAATATTCATTAGCAAATCGACAATCATTAATGTTGTAGTATGAATCTCGACGAAGAGATCGTGACTCGTGAATATGAAAAGGATGAACCACTTTGGCTGGAAGTAGCTTACTGACTTTAATCGACGATATTGCCTCACTGCTGGACGACGTCTCGCTGATGACCAAGATGGCGGCGAAAAAAACCGCCGGGGTATTGGGAGACGATCTGGCACTTAACGCGCAGCAGGTCACCGGCGTAAAGGCCGATCGCGAGCTGCCGGTGGTGTGGAGCGTGGCCAAGGGCTCGTTTATCAACAAGGCGATCCTGGTGCCGCTGGCGTTGCTGATCAGCGCATTTGCTCCTTGGGCGATCACGCCGCTGCTGATGGTGGGTGGGGCTTACCTGTGTTACGAAGGGTTCGAGAAGGTGTTCCACAGCCTGACCCACAAAAAACAGGATGGGGAAGAGAATAAAGAGGCGCTGAACGCCAATGAAGACGTGGCGGCCTATGAACAACGCAAGGTGAAAGGAGCTATCCGCACCGATTTTGTGCTGTCGGCCGAAATTATTGCCATTACTCTGGGCACCGTGGCCGGGGCGACCTTCAGCCAGCAGGTGATTGTGCTGTGCGGTATCGCGATTGTGATGACGGTGGGGGTTTACGGCATCGTGGCCGGCATCGTCAAACTCGACGACCTGGGGTTGTATCTGAGCCGTAAAAGCAGTGCGCTGGCCCGCTCAATCGGCAGCGGTATTGTCAGTGCGGCACCTTATCTGATGAAGACCCTGTCGGTAGTCGGTACCATCGCCATGTTTATGGTCGGGGGCGGTATCCTGACCCATGGCTTGCCGCCGGTGCATCATTTGTTTGAGGACTGGGCGTCGTACGCCACCGTGGTGCCAACCTTCGGTCAGATCCTGCAGGGCGTGATTCCCGCCTTGCTCAACGTGGTGTTTGGTCTGGTTGCCGGCGGCGTAGTCCTGCTGGTGGTTTCGGCTCTGGGGGCGATCCGGGGACGTTTAAAGGCCTAAGCTAATCCCGCGCCTTTCGGCGCGGGGTCATTTAAAAGATCAGCTTGAACACGCCGGTGATGGTGAGCAGGCCAACGATAAAGATAATAGCGACAATCCACAGAATGATTTTCATTCGTCTCTCCCAATTGATTTGAATGACGGCGCGAGTTTTCGCTAACCTGATGAAATCATTATTTACTGTAGTCGATAATTCGCAAATTGCTCGCTGCAAGCCCATCAGGGGGGATTGTCGCCACCTGCGCCTAACGCACGCTGCATGATATGGGTGTCGCGCCACTTACCCAATTTAAACCCGACCGCCTTTAGCGTCCCCACGCTGCCAAACCCCAGTTTTTGATGCAAAGTCAGCGAGCCATGGTTTTCCCCGGCATTGCCGACGACAGCCAACATTTGGCGCCACGGCCCCTGCTCGCAGCGGGCAATCAGCTCGATCAGTAGCGCTTTGCCGATGCCCTGACCCTGTTGCCCTTCGGCGATATATACCGATTCTTCCACGGTGAATCGATAGGCTGGACGCGGTCGATAAGGCGTGGCGTAACAGTAGCCCACGACGAGATGACCCCGCTTGGCCACCAGCCAGGGCAGCCCGGCCTCTTGCACTTTGCCCAGCCGCTGCCGCATTTCTTCCTGCGTGGGGGGCGTTTCTTCAAACGAAGCGGCGCCGAATAACACGTGATGGGCGTAAATCTGTTGGATGGCGGCTATGTCGTCCGGCGTAGCGTCGGTGAGGATCAGCGGAGCGGTGTGGGGCATAGTGATTCATGTTTACCTTGGAAATCAGAAGATAAGCGCATTATGCGCCGCGCCTGGCGACAAGGAAAATTGGGCTTTCTTATGCTGAAGATAAAAAAAAGTTATACCCATCCGCGAAACGAAAAAATGGCGCATGACGATCTTCGCCATGCGCCGGGAGCCGCTGCGAGCAGCATTCGGACGTGGGAAAAAACCGGGCTAGCCGCGCATGAAGTGCGCCACCGCCTGCTGCAGGTAGCGTAATAGCGGCGGGGTCAGCCAGGTGCCTTCCGTCAGCGTCGGTTCCTGCTCCATGGCCTGGCGGATTTTCATCTGGGTGGCTGGGTGGGGACCGGCGTAGGACTGGAACAGTTCAAGCCATTGGGCTGCCAGCTGTTTTGCCCGCGCTGACTCTGGCGGTATGCCCTCATTCAGCGCCTGATGGAACTGGGCGATCAGTGCCGGCCATTCCTGCAGGCGGGTAAAGTAGTGCTGGCGCACATGGGCGTATTCTTCCGCCGACAGGTATTTTTGGTAGATTGACAGCTTGGTTTCGGCGAATGCCCGGGTCACATAGTCGGTCATAGCCGGGGTAATGCCGGTTTGTTCGCGTATCGCGGGCTCATCGGCATGCATGGCGTTGAGTCGGGTGAGAAACGCCGGATTACGCGCCGTATCGCGTTCCAGCATCAGCATCCAACGACGCGCCAGCGTCTGAGCCTGCAACGCTTGCGGTTCAACGCCGCCATCGATCAACTGGCGCATGCTGCTGACCAACTCGGCCCACTCCTGATTGCGGCTCGGGTCGGCCTGATAGAAAGGCAATTGGGCCAGTTCGTCTGCGGTAAAATATTTATCGTACATGGTCATTAACTCCAACGTAGTCAGCCAGTCGTTCAGTTCCGGTTCGTCTCCGGCGGTGAGCTGAGCATGCATATGCTGCAGACGATCGCGCAGCGCGGCGGTCTGTTCCAACTGCCGCTCCAGCATGACGATTTGCTGTTGTATCACCGAAGTGAGCGCCATCCCCGAACGCGCCAAAATTGCCCCGACCTCTGCCAACGAGACGCCCATTCGGCGCAATGCCTGAATGTGGTGCAAGCGAGTGATGTCAGCCCGGTTGTATAACCGATACCCGGCGTCGGAACGCGCAGAAGGAACCAGCAAGCCAATGCTGTCGTAATAATGCAGCGTCCGGACGGTAATGCCGGAACGGCGGGCCAGTTCGCCCACTTTCAATAACATCGGTGTGCTCCTCCCTTGTGCGTTCCGGGATACTAAAACCTGACGTAGCGTGAGGGTCAATAGCGGAGTTAAGGATATTTTTGGCAACGGAGGAGGGCGTTTGCCTTAGGGAACATTGGCGAAGTGCTCTGTTGTTTCGTAGTGGGGGCACTGCATGCTGCGCCCTATTACATAATCAACAGATTAAATCGGGTCGAACATGTTCGACCCCTACCGACTTAACCCATATGCAGGGGTGTCAGCCGTATGAGCCCAGCCAGGGGGCTGGGCTTTGTGGATCTATGTGCTGCTACCTTTCGCTAACGAGCAGCTCAAACAGCGTGTCGATTTCCTGCAGGGTGTTGTAATGCATCATTCCAATGCGCAATACGCCGCCGCTGTCTTGCAGGTTCAGCCGTTGGATTAAGCCTTGCGCATAGAAGTGCCCGCTGCCGACGCAGATATTGTGTCGGCCTAATCGGCGCGCAACCTGTTCGGGGGCATGTCGCTTAAAGGTCAGTGCAAAGGTGGGCGTGCGGCGTTGGCAATCCGCCTGAGCGGAACCGTACAGTTGTACATCGTCTATTTGCTGTAAGCGCTGCAAAAAATAACGGCACAGGTTCTCTTCATGGCGATGGTAGTCGGCAAAACTTTCCTGCAAACGCTGCCTTAAGGACGCGCCGGGCGTTCCCCATTGCGCCAGGTAGTCAACGGCTGCCGTGACTCCTGCCAGCCCTTCAAAACTCTGAGTACCCGTCTCAAAACGTCCTGGCCCCACGTCGGTAGCCGGTTCTACTTTATAGGGTTGTAGCCGCTGTAACCACTGCGGCGCGATATAGGCCATGCCGATGTGCGGACCAAAGAATTTATAGGCGGAGCACACTAAAAAATCACATCCCAATGCCTGCACATCGATCAGATTGTGTGGGGCATAGTGCACGGCATCGACATAAACCTGAGCGCCGACCCGGTGAGCGGCTTCGGTGATGGTTTTAATATCGACGATGCTGCCGGTAACGTTGGACGCGTAGGTCACCGCCACCAGACGGGTTTTAGCGGTGATCTGTTCGCACAGTCGGGCAACATCCAAAGAACAGTCTGCTTGTTGCAGGGGGATTTGATGCACGGTGACTTGTTTATCGTTTGCCGCCTGTTGCCAACTGGAGACATTGGCGTAGTGATCCAATTCGGTGACGATAATCTCATCGCCGGCCTGCCAGTGACGGCTAATGATTCGGCTGAGATGGAATGTCAGCGAGGTCATATTCATGCCAAAAATGATGTTATCGGGCGTCGGCGCGTTTAATAAGGCGCGCACCGACTCCCTGGCATTATTCATCACTTCTCCGGTCACGTGGCTGGAAAAATAGTGCCCGCCCAGATTGGCGTTATATTTCCCCAGGTAGTCCGTCATTTTTTCCAGTACGCCTCGTGAAACCTGAGACCCACCAGGGCCATCGAAGAAGATCACCGGTTGATCGTTATAATGCTGGGTCAGCGCGCTAAACTGGGCTCGGGCGAGTTCGGGCGTAAAAGTCATGCTTTTTCTCCGCGGGCCGTCAGGACAAAGATATCCAGGTGTCCTTCTTCTTCCGGGACAATGGCGCTGATCGGCGTGGCGTTATGCCATAACTTGCTGTCCGCCAGTAAAACGGCTTCGCCGTCCGCCAGCGCTTTTTTAAAGAAGGGAGGCTGGTGATTATCGGCGTATAACATGATTTCGCCGCCGACAATATTCTGCCGATGAATAGCAATCATCGCGATATGATCAAAACCATCCTGATGGATCCCTTCCGGCGCGACCTGCGTTTCATTATGAATGGCGACCACGCGCATCTGGTGAATTTCTATCTCCGCGCCTTCGGGTAAATCATTACTTTCCGCGAATAGATTACACATTTCATCCATGCCGGCGCTTTGCAACACGTCGCTATCAATGGGTTCAAAATGGCGTACCACGTTGCCCTGGAAGTGATTGATCTCATCGGACTGCACGAAATTGCGTTGGCCAACCTCTACCACATGGCCATTGAGATGTTTGACTACCGAATAGCGCCGTAAGCGGTATTTTCCGTCAGCGTGTTGCGTATGGGGCAATGCAGAAAACGACGGCGTTAATTGTTGAGTGGCCTGACGGCTAAGCGTAGTCATACTTATTACGTTTTCGTGTTTCTGTAACATAATCACCTCTAATATTATTGAATGATGACTTTGTAGGGAGGTATTTCGATTGAATTGTAGTCGACACTTTTGCCAAAGCAATTTTTGGCCGTCGCTCCGCAAACGTGGCTGTAAACGGGGATGAACGCAGAGAATGTTGGGGGTTGTGCGGCCGATGGTTACCCGGTGCGGTGAGGCTGGCGATCGGGGCTGTAATGAGCTGCGGAATGGTTTTGGCTGGCTGCCGGACCGAGCGCGGCGATGGTCGGGGGACTGAACCTGGGGAGAGATTAAAAGTGCGAGCACCTGCACAGGTGCTCGCAAGTAGAGCGCTGTTTTACCAGCCTTTGACCGCACCGCCGTTAAAGATCTTTTCGGCGGCTTTGGCAACTTCATCCGACTCGTAGGCTTTGATGAAGTTTTGTACGTTCGGCGCGTCCTTGTTGTCTTCACGCGTCACGATGATGTTGGTGTACGGCGAATCCTTGTCTTCGATGAAAATGCCGTCTTTGGTTGGCGTCAGGCCAGTTTGATTAATGTAGGTGGTGCTGATGATTGCCACGGTGACTTTCGGATCATCCAGCAGCTGCGGCAGCTGTGCGCCTTCCAGCTCCATAATCTTGTAGTTATGCGGGTTGGCGCTGATATCCAGTGAGGTCGGCAATAGCCCCTTGCCCGGTTTCAGCTTAATCAGGCCAGTTTTTTCCAGCAGCAGCAGCGCACGGCCGAGGTTGGTGGGATCCAGCGGAATAGCGATAACCGCGCCGTCCTGCAGCTCTTTCAGCGATTTGATTTTTTTCGAATAGCCGGCCATCGGGAACACAAAGGTATTGCCTACCGCCACCAGTTTGTAGCCGTGATCTTTATTCTGTTGTTCGAGGAATGGCCGGTGTTGGAAAACGTTGGCATCCAGTTCACCTTTGTCGGTGGCGTCATTGGGCAGCAATGAACCGCTGAAACCGACCAGTTCAACATCCAGGCCGTACTTCTCTTTCGCCACCTGCTTGGCGACTTCCGCTACGTCCTGTTCCGCGCCGTTGATGACCCCTACCTTGATGTGATTCTGATCGGTTTTCTGTTCACAGCCCTGCAGTGCCAGCACCGCGGCAAACGCCGCCAGCAGAGGGGTATAACGCCAGCTTTTGGTCATCGAGTGCTCCCTGAAAAAAACAATGAAATCAGTTGGTTTTGTGCTGCTAGCTAAGCCTGAACCTGCGGGGAAGTCAAACGCTTGCTCAGCACAAACGCTTATAGCTCATAACGGGAAGTTTTAAATCCCCCTTCTTGCAAGACGCTACGCCGTTAGCGGCAAGCGCAAAGCCTGAAGGGGGAGGGGAATGTTATTTGGCGCGCAGCACCACGATGCCTGGCGTAGCCTGGACGTACTCCATAAACGGCGAGTCCACCACCTGCATATTCTCTTTACGCGACGAGGCGTTGCGCAATACTGGGCCGTTTTCGGTCATGATATAGATACCGGTATGGGTGACGTCCAGACCGGCCAGGTTGGTATAAATACCGATGTAATCACCGGTGTGCAACCGGGCAAGAACCTTGTCGTCAATCGCCTCGCTGGGCAGGTAGGTAATGCTGCGTCGAACGTTTTTCAGCCCTGGCAGATAGCTGCTGCCGTCTGATTTTTGATTGAGGTTTTTCACCAGCGTCACGGCATGCGGGCTGAGCGTGGCTGTAACGTCCGTTACGTTGGTTTTGGCCTGATGCGACCAGTCGGTGAAGAAGTGTTTACGCTTCAGGAAGCTGATATCGCCATTGGCATAGCGGATTTGAATCAGCCGCTGTACAAAGTCAGCCTGGCTGTTGGCCTGGCGCAGCGCATCGACATAATCGATGTAGGTGAAGCAATCCAGACCGCGGAAGTCGATCACCAGTTCTTCCGGCGTAGTCTGCGAGCCAATCAGCCGGTTGGCGACGTAGGGCGTACCGAGGAAAGGTCGTGACAGCAGGTCGATCATGCGGCCGTTATCCTGCCGTTGCTCGGGCGTTGCCTTGGCGCGCAGGGCGAGAAGCTCATTGAGTTTGTTTAACGTGTCGTTGTCCATGCTGGCCTTGAGATCTGCAGGTGGGGTAGTGATGGGTTCAGGTGTTTGCCCGACCGGAATTTTATCTGCACAACCGCTAAGCGCAATAGCCAATATCATTGAAACTACCCTGTACATTTTACCCTCCAATGGTTCGGCTTGTGATCGTAGAAATGATAACAGTTCTCACCATGGCCAGGATGGTTAATGTTTAAACATAGCCTCAACGTTCGGCGATCGCTTAATACCCGATTTCGCTGTTAAACGGCAGATACCAGAACAGGGCAATTTCGTGATCGGGAATATCAGGTTGAGCACGGTACAGCAGATGATCGATGCCGCCGAGGATAAACCCAAAGCGCTGGTAGCAGCGGCAGGCAGGCAAATTGGTGTTTTGCGTTTCCAGCATCAGCCCGGCGGTTTCGTGACGTTGCGCCCAGAGTCGTGCGCTCTCCAGCAGCGCGGTGGCGACGCCGAGTCGGCGCACATGAGCACTGACGACAATCTCCTCGATGAGCGCATAGCCATTCCAGTTATTGCTCAGCGTGATATGGCCAACCGCCTCCCCGCGATGACGCGCCAGAAAGGTTTCGCTTTCATCATTGACGAACGGTGCCAGCGGGTAGTGCTTGCGAAACGGCGTCACCGGCAGCAGCGGCCAGCTGTCAATCGGCGCGTTGAAAATCGGCTGGGCGTAGTGGGCAATCTGAAAGCTGAAGTCGCAGCCGGTCAAGTATCCGTCGGGCAACTGGGTCACCGGGGTAATTTGAATCGCTTCGCTCATGGGGTCAGTTCCCTTAGCAGGCGGGCTGGATTGCCGGCGTAAATCCCCTTGCGGGTGATGTTTTTGGTGACCACCGCACCGGCGCCGATCACCACTCCGCTGCAGATTTCCACCGCCAGTACCGTGGCGCCGGACCCGATGGAGACGTCGTCGCCAATCCGCGTGCGGCCCCAGCTTGCCGGATCGGCATTGGGGGCGCCATCTTTGAACAGATCGTTGGCGAAGGTCACGTTGTGGCCGATAAAACAGTCCTCGCCGATGGTGACATATTCGCAGATAAAGCTGTGAGACTGGATTTTACTGCGGGCGCCAATGCTGACGTTTTTTTGGATTTCGACAAAGGGGCCGACGAACACCCCGTCACCGAGTCGGCAGCCGTACAGATTACAGGGCTCTACGACGGTGACATTTTGCCCGGCGTCGACATCGACGATGCCGACCTGGCGAATCTTGATGGCGGATGACATGGCATTCCTCACGGCGGATAAGCAGGCGGGAATTATAAAACAAACTGCCGCCGCGTTTGCGCTTTCTGAACGTTTTTTCAGCGAAAGACTATAATTAGTACAGGGGAGAGAGCCCCGTGGCCGCAATCCTCGTACGGTTAGCAATCCGTCAGAGGGGTAAATTCGTTCGCCGATCGCGACCTACGGCGATGGAGGAGGTGTCTCATGGTTAATCATGTTTGGGGACTTCTGGCGCATCCAAGCACCGAGTTCGAACACATTAAAAGCGAGAACGAAAGCGTCTCGCACCTTTACACCCACCACGTGCTGTTGCTGGCGTTGATCCCGGTGATCTGCGCGTTTATCGGTACCACCCAACTGGGCTGGCTTTCCGGCGAAGGGCACGCTATCCGGCTCGATATGTTTACGGCTTCCTATACGGCGGTCGCGTTTTACCTGCTGATGCTGGCAGGCGTAGCTATCATGGGGAAAGTGATCCACTGGATGGCGCGCCGTTATGAGGTTCGTCCCAGCTTGCATCGTTGCATGGTGTTCGCCGGTTATGTCGCCACCCCGATGTTCCTCAGCGGCATCGTGGCGTTATATCCCGTCGTGTGGTTGTGTCTGTTTGTCGGCGTGATTGGCCTGTGTTATTCAGGCTATTTGCTGAACCTGGGCATACCTCACTTCCTGAATATCGACAGTAAAGAAGGCTTTATTTTCTCCAGCTCTACCTTTGCCATCGGCATCCTGCTGCTTGAGTTATTGCTTGGGGTTACGGTGCTGCTGTGGGGGTATGGTTCCTGGTTGTTCTGAAGTGATTGAGTGTTAGCCCCTCACGCCGGCCTGGCGTGAGGGGCTTTTGCTATTTAAGGTTGGCGAAACACCAGCATCACCCCGAGCAGAATGGCTGCCATGCCCAGCATGCTGATGGCCGCCAGCGCGTGACCGAGCAGCAGATAGTCCAGCAGGGCGGTTACCGCCGGGATCAGATAAAACAGGCTGGTGACCTGCACCAGATTGCCGCGCTGGATCAGCCGGTACAGCAGGAAGGTGGCCAACACCGAAATCACCACCGCCATCCACAGCAGCGGCAGAACAAATGCCAGGCTCCAATCGACCCGCAGCGGTTCAAACGGCAGCACCAGCGAACACATCAGCAGCCCAACTGCATACTGCAGCGGCAATACCGCCAGCGGCGGTTGGCTAAGCCCTTTTTGCAGCAAAGTCCCGGCGGTTATGCAGCCCAGCGCGATAAAGGCGCACAGCATACCGACCAGTGAGAAGTGGGCAATCATCAGGCTTTGATACACCACCAGCGTCAGTCCGGCCATCGCCAGCAGCAGGCCCAAGCCGCGCAACCCTGAGCAGCGGCGTTCGGTAATGAACTGGGTGAGTATCGGCTGAACGCCGAGCAGCGTCGCCAATACGCCGGGGGTAATGCCCTGTTCCAGCGCCAGCAAATAACAAATCTGATAGCTGCCGATCATCAGCAGACCGATCAGCGCCACCCGAAGACGGGTGCCCGGAGCCGGCAAGCACTGCCGTTGCCACAGGCCGATAGCCAACAGCAGCGCCAGTGCGATGGCGCAACGAAAGAAGAGAAAAGCGAAGGCGGAAGCATGCTCCAACCCCCAGCGCGAGAAAATTGCGCCGCTGCTCCAGAGCAGAACGAATAGCGTAGCCAAGCCGACGTTGGCCCAGTGAGAAATCAATCGCATTTTGTTTTCACCTGTCGTGAAAATAACAAGCTCCAGCACGCGCGGCGTTCTACGCCTGAGCGCAAAGCAAGGAAAGCTGGAGGTGAGGAATTCGGTTTGGCTTAACGCACAACCACGGCGTGTGGTGGGTAAGCGGCTACCGCGGTAACGACAGAGAAAACGGCGGGTGGGGCTGAGGATGCGCACAGCAGAACGACGGCCGCAAGCGGCGTGTTTTCTGGATCGGTAGCGTGCGCAAACTCTGTCATGGATATTCCTGAATACAGGGAGTGATTAACCTCTTCAAGATAGTCAAGTTTGGCGGAGGGCGCAACCTAAAAACGGCGCACTCCGCAACCGTTCTCAGTACAGCTCCAGATGCAGACGCCCTTGTTGCGTCAGCCTTTGCCACAGGCTGTCCGTCGCGGTTTCGGCCCCTGGAGCACAGGCCTTTTCCAGCGCCTGCGCGACGGCGGTTTCAAGATACTGTCGGTTGCCGCACAGGTAGAGGTGTGCCCCCTTAAGCAACAGCTCCCTCACGTAATCGGCATGTTCTTCGATCGCGTGCTGCACGTAGTATTTGGCGGCACCATCGCGGGAAAACGCGGTAATGAGCCGATTCAGTACGCCATTCTTGCACAGTGACTCAAGCTCTTCGCGGTATAGGAAGTCTTCGTCGCGGCGTTTTTCGCCGAAGATTAAGGCGGTTTCTCGCTGTCCGCCGTCGATCGCCATTTCACGCAGCAAGCCTATCAACGGGGCGATACCGGTACCGGTGCCGATGAACAGCACGGGAGTTTGCGGATCGGGCGGCAGGTAGAAGTTGGGATTGGCGCGGCAGAAGACACGGAAGGGGCCTGGGTTATCGAGCAACCAGCCGGTGGCCGTGCCGTTTCGGGTGCGCCCATTACGCTCGTAGCGAACCTCGCGAACGCACAAATCCAGGCTGTCTTCTCGCGAAGCCGAAGCGATCGAATAGGCGCGCGGTAAGCAGGCAGGGAGCAGCGTTAGCAGATCATCCAAAGTGACCGACTGCGGCGTGCAAAACTCTTGCAGCACGTCCAGCAGATCGGCGCCGTACAGGTAGGCTTCCAGCGCTTTGCGCTGGCGGATTTTCAGCATCTCCTTAAGGTCTTCGCTGCCGGCAAGCTGCGCCAGTTCGCGCAATGTCGCTTTGCTTATTTGGCGCAGTTCCCGGCGGCGCAGCGCCTCTGCGGCCTCCGGCCGGTCGAACCAGGCTGACAGACGAAGCAGTAAATCCTCGTCGTTTTCCGGCAACAGGTAGAGCGTATCGCCTGCCCGGTAGGCGATGCCGCTGCCGCTGATATCCAGACGAAGATGCCAGGCATGCGGCGCGCGGGCACTGAGCGAACGGCGCTCCAGCAGGCCGGCGGCAAAAGCATTGTCCTCGCCATAGGCGGTGACGCGCAGATGCAGATCGCGACCGGCCTGCCAATCCCCCGCAATCACCTGTTCCACTACGGCTGACCAGGTGGTGAAAAAGCTCTCGAAGTTTACGTCGGCATCAACGCGGTTGACGATGGCCTGCGCGCCGCGTTCGGACAACCCGGCGTCAAGCCATTGCGTGAAACCGCAAAAACGCGGGTACGCCGTGTCGCCCAAGCCGAAAATGGCGTAGCGCAGGTGCGCGAGGTTTGGCGTGTGTGTCAGAACGTCGAAAAAAAGCTCGGCGTTGGCGGGCGGCTCCCCGTCACCAAACGAACTGGATACGATAAGCAATAGGTCGCCTTTCCCCAGGTTTGCCGGTGAAATTTCGTTGAGGGTCAATAGGGTGGGGGCGTAAGGGTGCAGAAAAGGTAACTCGCCCAAGCGCGTAGCCAGCGCCTGGGCTTTGCCCGATTCCGAACCGTAGCCAATCAGGATACGTTCGATGATATCGGCCATGTTTCTTACTTATCGTAGTGGTTGTCGAACTGTTCTTTGGAGAATTCGACGGAGTCGAAATCGGTCATTAGATCGTTGATCACACGGCGGATACTGATGTAGGCCTCGATTTTGCCCTGAGCGTCATAGAGCGGTTGCACGGTGGTGTCGACCACATACAGCACGCCACCCTTGCCAACGTTGGGAATGATGCCGGTCCAGATATTTCCGGCTTTAATGGTATCCCACATCTCTTTGTAGATGGCCTTGGGGACGGAAGGGTGACGCACGATGTTGTGGGGTTGCCCGACCAGTTCTTCCCGGGTAAAGCCGGTGAGCTGGCAAAACAGGTCGTTGACATAGGTGATGGTGCCTTGCAGGTCGGTGGTGGAGATCACCATCACTTTGTCCAGTGCAGACAGCAGTTGGGCGGAATCGAGGGTCTGGCTCATGGTAGGTTCCTTCTCATTAATTTTGCGGTGAACGTCACGGCAGATGTCACGTATCCGTCATGACAAATTTGTTATTGATTCTTATTTACACCGCATAATAATCAGCAGACTTTAAAGTTGCAATAAAAATGCATCTTTAAGATTGCAAAAGAGGGAAGCATCTTGAAGGAGGGCTCGCCCGTACAGCGGCGAGCCGGAGGGAAGAAGGTTATTGACCGTTACCGGCCCAGTGCTTCCGCTTGCTGGTTTTGCCCAAACCGGGATTAAAGCTGTTGGTGGGATCGGCGCTGCGGTAGAACGCCTGCAGATCCGGCTTGGCGGTGTACAGATGGCCGACGTTATGTTCCGCCGGGTACTCCGCGCCGCGTTGGTTGAGGATCTCCAACATCTTTTCCTTGAGCGCATGGCTGTCGACGCCTTTTTTCACCACATAATCCTGATGGAAGACGTGACACATAAAGTGGCCGTAATACAGCTTGTGCACCAGTTGGCTGTCGATTTCCGGCGGCAGGGTTTCGAACCAGTCGGTGTCGTTGCGGCGCAGCGCGATATCCAGCGCCAAAATATCCTCGACCTTGTCGGCGTGCACCGCATGGTAACGCACCGCGGCACCGGCGGCGGCAAAGCGGTGCAGGAAAGCTTTCTTGCCTTCATCCGGGGTGCAGACGAAGAACGCCCCGTTGGCCTGAGCAAAGTATTGGCTCAGGTACTGCTGCGCCTCTTCGACGCCCGGCCCGGCCATTTTCAGCAGCAGGTGGTGTTCAAAGCGCTCGCGATACTCTTTCATGCGTTTAGGCAGGTGGCTGGGCGCCAGATGGCTCAGGCCCTGCATCAGGCGGTCGGTCAGGTTATGCGGCAGCAACGGCAGCTTGTTGAGGCTGGCGTCCATGCGGCCTTTCAGAGTGAAGAAGGTCGGCATCTGATCGGTGCCGAGCTTATCGATCATCATAAAGGTGTCTTTGCCGTACACTTCGGCGATATCAAAAATATCCCGATGCATGTATTCGCCGGCAACCGGCAGGTTGTCAAACTTGCTCAGCATGTGGCGGCGCAGTTCGGTCAGTACGGCGGTGTCGTTGGTCCCGATGTAAAACACCTGCTCTTTGCCTTCTTTCTCGAAGGTATCCAGCCGCACGGCAAATACCGCCAACTTGCCTGCGCAGCCGGAGGCTTCGTACAGGCGGCGCTTGTCGGCGTTAAAACGGGAGGGCGTATCGGCATCAACGTCGCGTACGCGGCTGGCGTATTCATTGTCGGAGGCACGCAGTTCGCCGTGCTCGACATCTTCCGGCCGGTAGTCGCCTTTCTCCAGGCGGGTAAGGATCTCTTCCGGCGTGTCCCCGAGGTTAATGCCCAGATGGTTAACCAGACGCAACTGACCGTCTTCACCCAGTTGGGCATACAGCGCCATCTCGGTATAGGCAGGGCCGCGTTTGACCAGTGAACCGCCGGAGTTGTTGCACACGCCGCCGATCACCGAAGCGCCGATGCAGGACGAGCCAATTACCGAATGCGGTTCGCGGCCATAAGGCTTGAGCAATTTTTCCAACTGGTTGAGCGTACTGCCGGGGAAGCCGACCACCTGTTTGCCATTGTCCAGCACCTGCACATGGTTGAGCCGCAGGGTGCTGATAATGACGATATCACGGTCATAGTCGTTGCCGCTGGGCGTTGAACCTTCGGTCAGACCGGTGTTCGCCGCCTGCATGATGACGATTTTATCGGCGGCGACGCAGGCCTCAAGCAACTGCCACAACTGCAGCAGGCGTGTCGGGAACACCACCGCCAGCGCCTGGCCCTCGCCGGAGCGGAAGCCCTTGCGGTAACGTTCGGTGCTGCGTTCACCGGTCAGCAGCTGCGGGCCACCGACGATGCTTTTGAGCTTACTGAGAAACGCCTGGTTGGTGGCGCTGGTGGACTGCGTCATGCCGATCTCCCTGTCGTCCCCGTCGTTTTCCACCGGGCAGCCTTGTCGATTGCCCGGTGAAATCCATGAGGTGATTAATTTAGTAAGTCATTAACTTGGTGGCTTAATGGCTTAATAACTTAGCATCGTTCTTTGTAACCAGCCTGGCGCTCTTCGTCGCGCAGCGTCAGGATTTCCACGCCGTCGGCGGTGACCGCCACGGTGTGCTCCCACTGGGCAGACAGCTTTTTGTCGCGCGTAACCACTGTCCAACCGTCTTTCTTTTGCTTGATGCGGTGGTCGCCCTGATTGATCATCGGCTCGATGGTAAACACCATGCCTTCCTGCAGCACCATTCCGGTACCCGGTTTGCCAAAGTGCATTACCGCCGGCTCTTCGTGCATCTCGCGGCCGATACCGTGGCCGCAGTACTCCCGCACGATGCTGTATCCGGCCTGTTCTGCATGCTGTTGAATTGCATGGCCGATATCCCCCAGCGTCGCGCCCGGTTTCACCACGCGGATGCCTTGCCACATCGACTCATACACGTTATTCACCAGCCGTTTGGCCAGCGGCGTGATCTGCCCAATGCAGTACATTTTACTGGAGTCGGCAATATAACCGTCGTGTTCCAGCGTAATGTCGACGTTAACGATCATGCCGGAGCGCAGTATTTTGCTGACCGACGGAACGCCGTGACAGATCACTTCGTCAATCGAGGTATTGAGCACATAGGGAAAACCGTACTGTCCTTTTGTAGACGGGCGCGATTTCAGCTCATCAACGATAAAGGCTTCGGCGCGGTCGTTAATCTCCATCGTGGAGATACCTTCGACTATCACCTCATCGAGCATAGCAAACACCTTTGCCAGCAGCGCGCCAGAGTGACGCATTTTGACAATCTCTTCCGGTGTTTTGATCACAATCTGTTTCACCCGACAATCTCCTTTAACGTCATCGCGTTATCTTTCATCATTTTTTTTACCAGTTGGGGGTAGGTCAGTTCCGGATGGAACTCCGCCAGCATGCCAATCTTGATCCAGTATTCCGCCTGCGCGTTGATCGAACGCGTCATCGTCAGGCTGGCGAGGCGCAGATCGTCATGCAGCGCGTCTGAAATTTTCACAATGCCCATAGGCTGCTCCTCAGTGAGTAATATACGAAGTGTATACGTTTTGGATGGTCGCAATTTGGCATTCCGTGGGGTGGTCATTTTCCGGGTTGCAACGATTGCTGCCACGGGGCAATGCGTTTATTGTGATAAACGACTTTTTTGCCATGATTTTTCAGAAGGATTAGGGCGTGACCAAATTACGTGTTGGGGTGATCTTCGGCGGTAAATCGGCGGAGCATGAGGTTTCACTGCAGTCGGCAAAAAACATTGTGGATGCCATAGACAAAGAGAAGTTTGACGTCACATTGCTGGGGATAGACAAGCAGGGGCATTGGCACATCAACGATGCGTCCAACTACCTGCTGAATGCGGAAAACCCGGCGCTGATTGCGTTGAACCGCTCAAATAAAAATGTAGCGCTGATCCCCGGTCAGGAAAAACAGCAGTTGATCGAGTCAGGCAGCGCCGGTGCGCTGGGCCAGCTCGACGTGGTGTTCCCGATAGTGCACGGCACGCTGGGGGAAGACGGTTCATTGCAGGGGCTACTGCGGATGGCGAATTTGCCGTTCGTCGGCGCTGGCGTGCTGGGGTCTGCGGTCAGCATGGACAAAGACGTCACCAAACGCCTGCTGCGTGATGCCGGGCTGGCGGTCGCGCCCTTTGTAACCCTGACGCGCAGCAACCGCGCCAAATTCACGTTTGAACAGCTCAGCGAACGCCTGGGGCTGCCGCTGTTTGTTAAACCGGCTAACCAGGGGTCTTCGGTGGGCGTCAGCAAGGTGCAGGATCGCGCCGGCTATGAGGCCGCAGTGGCGCTGGCGTTCAGTTTCGATCACAAGGTGCTGGTGGAGTCGGCGATTGTCGGCCGCGAAATCGAGTGTGCGGTGCTGGGCAATGATGATCCGCAGGCCAGCCTGTGTGGCGAAATCGTGCTGAGCGACGCCTTCTATTCGTACGACACCAAATACATCAACGAGCAGGGTGCTCAGGTCGTGGTACCGGCGGCGATTACGCCGGAGGTGAGCGACAAAATCCGTGAGGTGGCGCTGAAAGCCTTCCGGGCGCTGGAATGTTTCGGTTTGGCGCGCGTGGACGTGTTCCTGACGCCAGACAACAACGTGGTGATCAACGAGATCAACACGCTGCCGGGCTTCACCAATATCAGCATGTATCCCAAACTGTGGGCCGCCAGCGGCATCAGCTACAGCCAACTGATTACCCGTCTGATTGAGCTGGCGCTGGAGCGCCATCAGCAGGATCGTGCGTTGAACAGTTCGGTATTCGATCGCTAAAACAGTCAGGGGCGAAGCGATTTTCGCCCCTGATTTTTACTTCACCGTTACGTCAATATCGCCAAAATATTTCTTCGCCAGCTCGCTCACCGTGCCTTGCTGCTTCACTTTGACGATCGCCTCATTCAGTTTTTTCTTCAGCGCCTCATCGCCTTTACGCAGGCCGAAAGCAATGCCCTCGCCAAGGATTTTGTCGTCGCTGACCGCATCGCCGACGAAGGCAAAGCCCTTACCGTCCGGGTGCGCCAGGAAGCCGCTTTGTCCCGACGGGGCCATCACCAGCGTGGCGTCGAGACGCCCGGCGGTCAGGTCCAGATAGGCCTGGTTCTGATCCTGATAAGACACCACGTCCACGCCCTGCGGCGCCCAGTGAGCCTTGGCATAAGTCTCCTGAATCGAGCCTTGCAGCACGCCGACGTGTTTGCCTGCCAGCGAGGTGGCGTTCGGCAACAGGCCGCTGTCGGCCTTGGCGATCAGGCGGTTCGGTACCTGATAGATTGAATCGGTGAAGTCGATGGCCTGGCGACGCTGATCGGTGACGTTCATCGCCGAGTTGATGGCGTCAAACTTGCGCGCCTTCAGCGCCGGGATCAGGCTGTCGAAAGAGGTTTCAACCCAGCTGCATTTCAACTGGGCGGCGGCGCAAACGGCATTGCCCAGATCGATATCAAAACCGACGAGCTGACCGCTGGCAGATTTGGATTCAAACGGTGGGTACAGCGCTTCCAGGCCAAAACGCAAGGTGTTTTCCGCCGCCAGCGTGGAACCGGCGGCCAGCAGGCAGCCTGCGGCGATCAACGTTTTCAGTGATTTCATATTCAGAGCCCTTTTCCCATGGTCAAAGCAAAAGTGAATGCATTACACCTGACACAGACGGCGTGCGCCCTCCAGCAGGGTCTGGTTATCTTTTGAAAAACTCAGTCGAATAATGCCGGTATTGGTGCCGTCGCTGTAGAACGCCGACAGCGGGATAGTGGCGACTTTGGCTTCGCGGATCAGACGCACCGCAAAATCGTTGTCGCTTTCGCTGCTGAAACCGCTAAAGCGGGCCAGCATAAAGAAACTGCCACGGCTGGGCAGTAATTCAAAGCGCGAATCTTGCAGGGCGTTCGCCAGCAGGTCGCGTTTCTGCTGGTAGAAAGCCGCCAGCCCTAAATAACTTTGCGGGTTAGCCAAGGCTTCGGCGAAGGCATACTGCATCGGGGTATCGGCGGAAAACACCATAAACTGGTGTACCTTGCGGATCTCGTCCATCAGCGCCGCCGGTGCCATGCAGTAACCGACGCGCCAGCCGGTGACGTGATAGGTTTTGCCAAACGACGAAACGATCACGCTGCGTTCGGCCAGCTGCGGGTGGCGTGCCATGCTGTGATGAATATCGCCGTCGAACACCACGTGTTCGTAAACTTCGTCGGACAGAATGACGATGTCGGTATTGCGAGTCAGGGCGGTCAGCCGTTCGATATCATGTTCACCGAATACGCTGCCCGTTGGGTTGTGCGGGCTGTTGACGATGATCATCCGCGTTTTGCTGTTGATGGCCGCAGCGACCTCATCCCAGTCAATATGCAGATCTTCCAGCGACAGTTTAATCGCCACCGGAGTGGCGCCCTGCAGACGCACGATCGGCGCATAGCTGTCGAACGCCGGTTCAAAATAGATCACCTCATCGCCAGGGTGCACCAGTGCGCTGATGGCGGAATACAACCCTTCGCTGGCGCTGGCAATGACCGTGATTTCTTCGTCAGCGTCATAGCGTGCGCCATATAAACGTTCAACTTTATCCGCCAGCGCGATACGCAATGCTGCCACGCCGCTCATCGGCGCGTACTGGTTATGTCCTGTACGCATGGCTTGCGACACTGCCTCAACCAATTGCGGTTCACAGGCGAAGTTTGGCGCGCCCTGCGACAGATTCAGGGCCTGGTGTTCGGCGCTGAGCTGGCCGATAACGGTAAAAATAGTGGTGCCGACGTCCGGCAACTTCGAGCGTTGTGCGCATGCGCTCTGCATGAGTGGCTCCAGGGAATAGGGGGATATCGCTTGATTAAGCATCAATGACGGTAGGCCAACAAGGGAAAGTTTGTCATACTTGCCATGCACTCAGATCATGACTGATTCTCCTTCATTCTTGAAACGATCTCGGCGTTGGCTGCGCTTACTTACCCGAATCACTGACTCATGTCAGCTCATCGGGTTGCGTTCACTGGCCGCCTTGATGTCGTTCCAATTATTTGGGGGAATCCTTGGAATTTCAGGGGATATCAAGGAACTCGCCATGTCGTCATCACTGCCGTCGCTCGACGTATTGAAAACCTTTTTGGTGGTGGCCCAGCGTCTTAATTTCACTCACGCCGCCCAGAGCCTGCACCTGACGCAGGGCGCGGTCAGCCGGCAAATACTGGGGCTGGAACAGCATCTGGGTTATCCGTTGTTTAGCCGTCGCGCGCGTGGCCTGACGTTGACACCGCAGGGAGCCATGCTGTTGGCCCCGGTGCAGCAAGCCCTGGGACAGTTGGATGAGGCGCTGAGCCGAATCGGGGCGCAGCCGGGGACCTTGCGGATCAAGTGCCCGACCTGTGCCATGCGCTGGGTGCTGCCGCGTATTATCCGGCTTCAAAACGAGCGACCGGAAATGCATATTGAGCTGACCGCTTCGGTATCGCACGGGCTGGATTTCGCTGCGGAACACTTCGATGCCGCGGTGGTGTTCGGCCAGCCGCAGGGCAAAAAACTGACGGTGCATCATCTGTTCGATGAAATTCTCACGCCGGTCTGCACGCCGACTTACCTGCCCGATTTATCCCGCCCGCCGACGCCGGCCGATCTGGCGGAGAAAACGCTGTTACATCCCACGCGCGATCGCCGCGACTGGCTGCTGTGGCTAAAGGCGGCGGGGCAGGAAACGCTGCCTTCCGGTAAGGCGCAGCATTTCGATACGCTCGATCTGGCGATGAGTGCGGCACTGCAGGGTTTTGGCATCGCCATCGGTGATTTATGTTTGCTGGAGGAAGACATTCAGGCGCAGCGTATCGTTACGCCGTTCCCACTCAGCGTGGTCAGCGGTGCGGCTTACTATCTGGTCTATCCTGAACGAGCAGTGCAATCGCCGGCATTAACTACGCTGGTGGATTTCCTGGGCGATGAGGCGGCGCAAAGCCGCACCCGGCTGAAAAACTATCGCCCGGCCCGCGCTAATAGCTTGTAACCTTTAACATTACAAAGTATTTCTGCGGTGAAAAGGAGTATGGCACACTGCCTTTTCACATCGATTAATCATCTCCGCCGCGGTCTGCGACGGGAGCATGCCTGAGATAAAAAATATGAAATGGCTTTGTGTGGTGAGTATGTTGTCCGGTCTGGCCATCAGCCCGGTTTTTGCACAGGAAAACGCCGTAACGCAAGGCGTTAATGCCCAGCAGCGCGATGCCTTTGTTTCCAACCTGATGAAGCAGATGACGCTGGAAGAAAAAATCGGCCAGCTGCGGTTAATCAGCGTCGGCCCGGATAACCCGAAAGAGGCGATCCGCGACGGCATCAGCAAGGGGCAGATTGGCGCGATCTTCAACACCGTCACCCGACCGGATATCCGCGTTATGCAGGATCAGGCGATGCAGCTCAGCCGCCTGAAAATCCCGCTGTTCTTTGCCTATGACGTGGTGCACGGCCAACGTACCGTGTTCCCAATCAGCCTCGGGTTGGCGGCCAGCTTTGATCTGGAAGCCATCGCACTCAGCGGTCGAGTGTCGGCGCAGGAAGCCAGCGACGACGGCCTGAACATGACCTTCTCGCCGATGGTCGACATCACCCGCGATCCGCGTTGGGGCCGGGTCTCTGAAGGCTTCGGTGAAGACACCTGGCTGGTATCCAAAATCGCCAAGGTGATGGTGGACGCCTACCAAAACGGTGACCCGTCCAAGCCCGGCTCAATCATGGCCAGCGTGAAGCACTTCGCGCTGTACGGCGCTACTGAAGGCGGCCGCGACTACAACACCGTCGATATGAGCCCATTGCGGATGTATCAGGACTATCTGCCGCCCTATAAAGCGGCGGTGGAAGCCGGCAGCGGTGGCGTCATGGTGTCGCTCAATTCGGTGAACGGCATTCCGGCCACTGCTAACCCATGGCTGCTGAAGGACCTGCTGCGCGATCAGTGGGGCTTCAAGGGCATCACTATCAGCGACCACGGTGCGATCAAAGAGCTGATAAAACACGGTGTGGCAGCGGACGCGCGTGATGCAGTACGACTGGCGATCACCTCTGGCGTCGACATGAGCATGAGCGACGAATATTACGACCAATACCTGCCGGGGCTGGTGAAAGACGGGCTGGTGTCGGAAAGCGACATTGACCGTGCCTGTCGCGACGTGTTGAACACCAAATATGATATGGGCCTGTTTAAAGACCCTTACACCCATCTTGGCCCGGCAGGTTCCGACCCGCAGGACACCAATGCCGAAAGCCGCCTGCACCGTGCCGAAGCGCGCGTGATCGCGCGTAAGACTATGGTGCTGTTGAAGAACGACCGGCAGACATTGCCGTTAAGCAAACAGGCGACCATTGCGCTGGTCGGGCCGATGGCCGACAGCCAGCGTGACGTGATGGGCAGCTGGTCAGCGGCCGGGGTAATCAAACAGTCGGTGACCCTCCGCGAAGGGCTGGAACGTGCGGTGGGCGACAAGGCGAAAATCCTCTATGCCAAGGGGGCCAACGTCACTCAGGACAAGAGCATTATCGACTACCTGAACGAGTATGAGCCGGCGGTGGCGTTTGACACCCGTCCACCGCAGCAGATGATTGACGAAGCGGTACAGGCGGCGAAGAAAGCCGACGTGGTGGTGGCGGTGGTCGGGGAATCGCAGGGTATGGCGCATGAAGCGTCCAGCCGCGCCGATATTACTATCCCGCAAAGCCAGCGCGACCTGATCGCGGCGCTGAAAGCCACCGGCAAGCCTTTGGTATTGGTACTGATGAACGGCCGACCGCTGGCGCTGAGTTGGGAAAGCCAGCAGGCGGATGCGATGCTGGAAACCTGGTACAGCGGTACCGAAGGCGGTAATGCGGTTGCCGACGTGCTGTTTGGCGATTACAACCCGTCGGGCAAGTTACCGATGACCTTCCCGCGTTCGGTCGGTCAGATCCCGATGTATTACAACCACCTGAACACCGGCCGTCCGTTCGGCAAGGAAAACCCGGGCAAATACACCTCGCGCTACTTTGACTCGGCAAACGGTCCGCTGTATCCCTTCGGTTATGGCCTGAGCTACACCAGCTTCAGCCTGTCGGACCTGAAACTTTCCAGCCCGACAATGGCGCGCAACGGCAAGATCACCGCCAGCGTCACGCTGAAGAATACCGGCAAATATGATGGTGCCACCGTTGTGCAGCTGTACCTGCAGGACGTGACCGCCTCGGTCAGCCGCCCGGTGAAAGAGCTGCGCAACTTTAAAAAAGTGATGCTGAAAGCGGGCCAGGCGCAGACCGTCGAGCTGCCGATCACTGAAGACGATCTCAAGTTCTACAACGCCAGCCTGAAATGGGGCGCGGAACCGGGCAAGTTTAACGTGTTTGTCGGCCTGGACTCTGACAACGTACAGGCACAGAGCTTTACGTTGAAGTAATCACCCTCTCTGACCCTCTCTCATCGCGGTGGGAGAGGGTTTGCGTTGCTTTTGAGATCCCAAGCTCTTCAACGCATAACCGTTCTGCTTTCGCACGGAAAATCCCGTTGTTTTGATCCCGCTGATTGTTTCGCCACAGCTATCGCTATATGATTTTATATATAACGATAACTCACCGGAATCACCCATGTTCAAACGCTTGTTGCTGATTTTTATTCTTTTCTCTTCCGCCGCGCAGGCGGATCGCCAGGTCACCGACCAACTCAACAGACAGGTCACATTGCCCGATACCATTACTCGCGCGGTGGTGCTGCAACACCAGACGCTGAACCTGCTGGTGCAGCTCGATGCGCTACCGCAGGTGGTGGGTGTGCTCAGTAGCTGGAAGAAACAGCTGGGGCCGAATTATCTGCGACTGGCTCCTGGGTTGGCAAAAATGCCGATGCCGGGCGATCTCACCTCGGTGAACATCGAAAGCCTGCTCAGCCTGCACCCGCAGGTAGTGTTTGTCGCCAACTATGCACCGCCGGAAATGATTGCCCAGATTGAACGGGCCGGTATTCCGGTGGTGGCTATTTCGTTGCGCCGTGAGGCGGCGGATCAGGCCGGGAAAATGAACCCGGTACTCAATGATGAAGATCAGGCCTATAACCTTGGCCTGCAGGACGGTATCCGCCTGATCGGCACGGTAATGGGGCACCAGCCGCAGGCAGAGGCGATGATCCAGGACGTTTTTCAGCAGAGAACGCTGGTGGCCGACCGGCTGCGAGACCTGCCTGCGGACCAACGGGTTCGGGTGTATATGGCCAATCCGGATTTAACCACTTATGGATCGGGCAAATACACCGGACTGATGATGCAGCACGCCGGTGCGCTAAACGTGGCGGCGAAGGACATTCAGGGTTTTAAGCAGGTATCGATTGAAGACGTGCTGAAGTGGAACCCGGCGGTGATTTTCGTACAGGAGCGTTATCCCGAGGTGGTGCAGCAAATCCTCAGTTCGCCGCAGTGGCAGGGGATTGACGCGGTAAAAAATAAACGCGTCTATCTGATGCCGGAATACGCCAAGGCCTGGGGTTACCCGATGCCGGAAGCGTTGGCGCTGGGTGAACTCTGGATGGCGAAAAAGCTGTATCCGCAGCGTTTTAGCGACGTCAATTTGCAGCAGCGGGTGGATGCCTATTACCGGCAGTATTATCGCAGCAGCTGTTGCCAGAGCGAGCAATGAGGCTTGGCTGGCTGCTCCTGCTGACGTTGCTTTGCGCGCTGCTGTCGTTGGGGATTGGCCGTTACCCGGTATCGGCAGCTCACAGTTTGATGATCCTGCTGGAGCCGTTGACCGGCCCGAACGGCGCTATTGATGCGGTTCAACGCCAGGTGATTCTGGGGGTTCGCGTACCCAGAGTGTTATTGGCGATGGGGGCCGGCGCCTCTCTGGCCCTGTGTGGCGCCGCGCTGCAGGGGGGCTTTCGTAATCCGCTGGTGGATCCGCATATCATCGGCGTCTCTTCCGGTGCGGCCTTTGGCGGCACGCTGGCAATTTTACTCAGCCTGCCGATGGCCGCGCTGTTGCTGTCTGCATTTGTATTCGGCATGGCGGCGTTGCTGCTGATTTTTGCCATTACCAGCGCCATCGCCCGGCGCAATATTTTGTCGTTGGTGCTGGCTGGGGTGATCCTCAGCGGCTTTTTCTCCGCCTGCGTCAGCCTGTTGCAATACCTGGCCGATACCGAAGAGAAACTGCCGAGCATCGTGTTCTGGCTGCTGGGCAGCTTCGCCACCGCCGACGACAATAAACTGTTGATGCTTTTCCTGCCGTTGTTGTTGGCTGGCGGGCTGTTATTGGCATTGCGCTGGCGCATCAATTTGCTGTCGATGGGGGATGAGGACGCCGCTGCACTGGGCATTAACGTCGAGCGCACCCGCTGGCTGATCCTGACGTTGTGCGCCGCGATTGTCGCTGCACAGGTGGCGGTCAGCGGCAGCATTGGCTGGGTTGGGTTGGTTATTCCGCACGTTGCCCGGCTGCTGGTCGGCCCCGATCATCGTCGTCTGTTACCGGCTTCTCTGTGTTTGGGGGCGTTGTATATGGTGTTGATCGACGATTTGGCACGCACGCTGAGCAGCAGTGAAATTCCGCTGGGTATTTTAACGGCATTGATTGGCGCACCGCTGTTTGCGTTGCTGCTGCGCCGTGCGCAACTGAGAGGTTGGCATGGCTGAGACATTACTGACGGTTAAAGATCTCAGTTTTGGTTGGCCCGGCCAAGCGCCTTTGTTTAACGCGCTGAGCCTGCAATTGTCGCGTGGCGAAGTCTTGGCGGTACTGGGCCCCAACGGGCGCGGTAAAAGTACCCTGATGCAGCTGTTGCTCGGCACCCTGCCGCTGCAACAGGGGGCGGTTGAATGTGCCGGCGGCATCGGTTTTGTGCCGCAGCATTTCACGGCGCCTTTTGCCTATCGGGTGCTGGATATCGTGCTGATGGGGCGAGCGCGTTATGTGGGGTTGTTCCGCTCCCCTTCGGCGCAGGATCATCGGCTGGCGAAAGAAGCCCTGCAGTCGCTGGATATGTTGGGCTTTGCCGACCGCGAATTTGGCAGTTTATCGGGCGGACAGCGGCAGCTGGTGCTGATTGCCCGCGCATTGGCGATGAGCTGCGAGGTGCTGATACTGGATGAACCCACTTCGGCATTGGATCTTCATCACCAGGATCGGGTGCTGAGCCTGATCTCGTCACTGGCGCGGGAACGACAGATGGCGGTGATGTTTTCGACCCATCAACCCAATCATGCTCATGCGGTGGCCGATCGCGCTTTGCTGCTGGGGGCCGAGGGACAGCATCAAATCGGGCCCTGTGCCAGGGTGCTGACGGCCGAGTGCTTGTCGCCACTGTTTGATTTGGCGATTGAGCGGGTGGCTTTGCAGATTGAGGGGCGGCAGTTTGAAACGCTGGTGCCTTTATATCGCAGTCAAAGGGAGCGTCATCATGAGTAATCTTCTGCTGTTTGCTGCCGGTAGCCTGCGCGTGGCATTTGGGCCGCTGCTGGCCGCGTTTCAGGCACAAACCGGCGAGGTTGTAGATGCGGTATTTGGTCCCGCAGGCCTGCTGCGTCAGCGCATTGAAGCCGGTGAACGGCCGCATGTTTTCGCTTCGGCCAATCTGGCGCATCCGCAGCGATTGGTCGATCTGCATTTATCGCCACGGGTGCAAACTTTTGCCCGTAATCGGTTATGCGCGACGGTACGTAATAGTGCCGGGCTAACAGAACGCCCGTTGTTGGAGGTACTGCTGGACTCGCGTTGGCGGGTGGCGACCTCAACGCCGGGTGCCGATCCTTCCGGTGACTATGCGCTGCAATTATTTGAACGTATTGAATCCCTGGCGCCGGGGCAGGGGACAGCCCTGCGGCAACGGGCTTTGGCTCTGGTGGGCGGCCCAGATTCAGCGCCGTTGCCGATGGACCGGCCAGCGGCTGAGTATCTGCTCAACAGCGGGCAGGCGGATATCTTCCTCGGTTACGCCAGCTATGGTGCGGCGTTGGCAAGGTTTCCCGAGCTGGTGGTGCGGCAGTTACCGCCTTCGCTGACGATTGAGGCCGACTATGGTCTGTGTCTGTTGGATGGACGGGCACAGCCCTTGGCCGAGTTTATTCTGGCGGAACAGGGGCAGGCGATACTGCGTGAACAGGGGTTTTTACCTGCCAACCTGGTGAGCTAATGGCTTATTAAGTTGGCAGGTTAAGAGGCTATTACAGCTTTTTCAGCAGTTGCATCAGATGTTCTTCGCTCTTCTCCGCCAGGCCGTCAATCGCCAGCTTGATGATATCGGAGCGGGTAATGCGCACCACGCCGTTACGCGCCGCCTGCACAATGATTTCATCGATGGCGTCGACGTGATTATCGGTCAGGCTGACTGAAATGGCTTTGTAAGTGCGTTTGCGACCCTGCGGCTTGGCTTCGGGGGCGGGAACCAGCAAAGTGTGCGACGTGGCGCTATTGATAAATTCGTCTTCCGACATGCGGTGGGTTGGGGTGCGTTTTTTCACAGGATCACCTCCTTCACCAGGCTTTCGATTTCCGCCTGCGCTTTTTCGTTATGCGCCTCATGCACGGTAATCGCCTCGCCCCAGGCGTCGCGGTAAATCTTGCGGTCACACAGGCGGTTACTGACCAGCGTCAGTTCCGGGTATTCGCTTAATACCTGCGCCGCTTCGTTGGCTTCATTAATGAAGATGTTGGTCGGGCACATGTTCAGCACGATGTAGCCTCTCACCTTCTCGTTATATTCTTGCGCCGTGGCGAACATTTCAGACAGATACCCGACGGTGTCCAGATCCATCTGCGACGGGCGCAGCGGAGAAAGGAACAGATCGGCGGCTAACAGGCCCGAGCGCAGTTCGGCGCTGTCGCGGCCGGCGGTGTCGACAATCACATAATCGTAATGGCGATCCAGCTCCAGCAGCGTCTCTTTGATTTTACCCGAGGCGGCAACCACCGGAATATGTGGCAGACCTTCAACATTTTGGCGATCGTTATACCAGGTCATGATTGATTTCTGATCGTCGGCATCGACGATGATGGCCGTTTTTCCCTGCTTGAGGATCAGATATCCGGCGATATTGACCGCCTTGGTCGATTTCCCTACGCCACCCTTTTGCGAGCCAATCAAAACAATCATGCTGCCATCTCTCAAGTTATTAAGCTGGTAACTTATTAAGTTAATGCGCTTATTAGGTTGATAACTAAACAGGTTAACTACAACAGAGCCTGAACAATATGCACCAATGTCGGCGGCTTGCCAAGCCAGTATGCGGTTAACTTTACAGCCTATTTTGCTGGTAACGTAGTCAGCGGGTAAGTAGGAATGTTCTGGGAAGGGGGGACAAGCGGAAGTATTTTTTTAATTTAGCAGCTTAATAAGTTATTAAGCTGCTAATGATGACGCTGCCAGAACGCTACTTTTTCAACATCGACTTCAGGTTGGCGAACGGGTTATGGGTCGCGAGACCGACGTCTTTTTGCGCATCTTCACCGGCAACAACCGTGGAGCCATATTGATCGGCTTCGGTGTATTTTGAATGCTCATGGTCGTGACAATACAGGCACAGCATTTCCCAGTTGCTGCCGTCTTCCGGGTTGTTGCTGTGGTCGTGATCGATATGGTGAACCGTCAGTTCGCGCAGGTTGGAGTACACAAACTCACGCGAGCAGCGTCCGCAGACCCAGGGAAAGATTTTCAGCGCTTTTTCGCGGTAGCCAGTTTCCAGCCTCGCGTAGTTTTTTGGGATATATGCCATGGTGAATGCCCGTCGGGTGATAATAATAATACGTAAAATAATACCACAAAGCGCCGGCTTACAGCGTGCGGCACATCACCGTGACGGTTTCGCCACAAACTTCACGTTGCTCAACAGGTTGCCAGCCCAGTTTCTGATAAAGCGGTTGTTGGTCGGGCGTGTAGAGATACAGCGCGGTGATCTGTTCCCGTCGGCAGTGGGCAATGCACTGGGCGATCAGTTCGCTAGCCACGCCCTGGCCGCGGTGTTGTGGATGGGTAAAGACTTCCCCCAGCCAGAACTTGCGCTCTGGCTTATCTGCCAGTTCGTAAACGATCAGGCTGGCGGTTCCGAGGATCTGTTGTTGCGGTGACAGAGCCAACAGCGCCAGCCCGGGGTGCTGTGGTTCACAGCGCTGTTCCAGGCGCTGGCTGATTTTCTCTCGGCAGCTCCACGGGGGGAAGTCCTGCCACTCCTGATGCAGTAAAGCGGCCAGTTCACCAATGCGCTGGCGATGCGCAGAAAGTCGTTCGATACGCATGATTAGGTTCATTTTTTGCCCAAGGGCAGACAACTATAGCGACGATTTTCGCCTATTTGAAGGTCTCGATCGCCCAATCGATAAATACCCGCATTTTGGCGCTCAGATGGCGGTTGGAAGGGTACACCACATACATCTGCTCAGCCGGTGGTTGCCAGTCGTGCAGCAGGCTGACCAGCTCGCCGCTGTCCAGATGCGGTTGTGCCATAAAACGGAAGGTTTGGATGATACCCAATCCGGCCAGCGCCGCCGCCAGCAGCGCATTGCTTTCGTTGACGCTGACGTGATAGCGGTGCTGGATATCGATTTCTTTGCCTCGATCGACGAAGTGCAGCGGCAGGATGCGATCGTTCAACGCATGACGATAGTGTGCCAGCGGATACCCCAGTTCCAGATCGCAGGGATGCTGCGGCGTACCGTAATGAGCCAGATAGGCCGGGGTTGCGCAGGTTACCCATTCAAGCTCGAACAACCGGCGGGCAATCAGGCTGGAGTCGGCCAGCGGACCGCTGCGGATCACGCAGTCGGCGCTGTCGTTGATCAGGTCGATGAGTCGATCGCCCACGCCCAGATCAATCTGTATTTGCGGATAGCGGGCAATAAAGTCCGGCAGCGCCGGCAACAGCAGTTGGCGTGCGGTGGCACCGCCAACGTCGATGCGCAGCACGCCCTGCGGCGCACTCTGCGACTCGGTCATGCTGCCTTCCATTTGCTCCAGCTCTGCCAGCCATTTAACCGTTCGTTGGTAGTAACATTCGCCTTCGGGCGTTACCGACACGCTGCGGGTGGTGCGCTTGAACAGCTTGGTTTGCAGGTGATCTTCCAGGCTCTGGATCAGCTTGGTGACGGTGGCTTTAGGCATCCGCAACGAGTCCGCGGCACGGGTGAAGCCGCCGGTTTCCACCACGCGGTTAAACACCCGGATAGCGAGTAAATGATGATCCATAGCGCTCTCAGTGCAAACCCCGGCGGCAAGCCGGGGTGAATTTGATGACAAACACCCGAAAAGCGTGGTTTTCGGATGTTTGGGGTAAACCTGAAGACATCATTCTTTGTTTTTATTAGTGCACAAAACATGACTTTTAAGTACAGAGGACTTTGTCAGCCGTCTGACCCCGGCGGCAAGCCGGGGAGTGTTTCTGCCAGTAAATAATGATTATGACTGTTTAGCGCTAATCATGCCGGAGCGCAAGGTCAGGCCGAATACCAGCGCGGCGGACAGGGTCAGTGCGCCACCGAACAACATGGCGCTGCTGACGCCCTGCCAGTCAACCACTTCTCCACCCAGCAGCGCGCCGGAGGCCAGGGCAATCTGGATCACGCAGACCAACAGTGCCTGGCCGGCCTCCGGTGCCTGCGGTACCGCAGCGAACATCCAGTTGGTAGCGCACACTGGCACGGCGCCGAACGCCAACCCCCATACCATCACCATCAGCGTAGCCCCGGCGATGCCGCTGAGGAACGGCGACACAATCAGGATGGCGGCCAACATGGCGGCAATCAGGATAAAGGTGGCGCGCAGGCTGCGTTCGGCCAGCCTCTCGCCCAAAAAGGTTCCGAGCAGGCCAATGGCGCCATAGGCCAGCAGCTGCAGCGAAATCGCCGACGGGCTGAGGACGAATACCTGCTGCAGCAGCGGTTTCAGGTAGGTGTAGGCGGCAAAATGGCCGATAAACAGCAGCACTATGGCAATAAGCCCGGTACGCGCCATCGGCAGACGCAGCGGCAACAGCAGATCGCGTGGCGTAACCGGCCGGGTGGGGGGTACCGATGTCAGCAGGCGCAGCTGTGCCAATAACACCCCGACCGCCAGCACCGCGCTGCCAAAGAAAGCGGCGCGCCAGCCGAACAGGTCTCCAATCAACGCACCGGCAGGAACGCCGCACACGGCACCGACCGAAATGCCGCTCAGGATAAGCGCAGTGGCCCGGCCCTGGCTGGCTTCCGGCACCAGATGGCGGCCGTAGTTGGCGGCAAAGGCCCAAAAACCGCCGACGCAAATGCCCAGCAGCACGCGGCCCAGCAACATCATGGGGAAGTTTACCGCCAGTGCGGAGACCAGGTTGGAAACCGTCAATAGCACGCTCAATGCCAGCATCAGCAGACGACGATCGAGCCGACCGGCCGCCAGACTGAGGGCAGGGGCGGCGATTGCCGCGACGATACCGGGCACGGTCACCATCAGTCCGGCTTTGCCGGTGCTGACGTCCAGCGATGGGGCGATATTGGTCAGCAGGCCAATCGGTAGAAATTCGGTGGTAACCATCACAAAGCAGGCGACGGTCAGCGAGAAGATCGCCAGCCAGGGTGATGGTGCAGGTTTCTCATTATTATTCAGCATAGTACCGCTCGTCCCAGGTGGATGCGTAAACCGCGCGGTAGGCGCGGAGTGACAGAGATCACAATTTACGCAGGCCTCTGCGGCGGATAAATCCGTTTGCGGTGGTTACACTGTTTCTGAGGGGGAATAATCGCGCGCGGCCAGTCTGGCATGGGTTATCGGCCATCAGGCTGGCTAAATGTTTAATTGGCATAAGCTTATGCGATGGGTGCAGCAGGCTGCACCCGGTCGTGTATTACAAGCCCGGCGCTTTCCACATCGAGGTGGTCAGGCCGTGATCGACCAGGGTGAGCTGATCGGCATACACCTGACGCCAGGTTTCTTTTTGCTGCCGGTACAGCTCATGGTTGGCCATATCCGGCTGATATTCTCGCTCCCAACGCACCAGCTGTTCCCCGGTTTGCGCCAACGATTCATACAGTCCCGCCCCCACCCCAGCGGCAATTGCGCAACCCAGCGCGGTGGCTTCTTTCACCACCGGCACACGCACCGTCAGGCCGGTAACGTCGCTAAGGATTTGGCTCCACAGCTTGCCCTTCGAGCCGCCGCCGGCGAACACCAGCGAACGGGCCTGCACGCCGGAGAAGCTGGCGATTTGTTCCAGATTGCAGGCCGACACAATGGCGGCATTTTCTTCCAGCGCACGGAACAGGGTCTGCTTATTGCAGCGCTCCGGGTCGAGCGACAGGTTAATAAACGACGGCGCGGCGTGGTACCAGGTCTTGAAATGCATGGCGTCGGAAAATATCGGCATCACGCCATAGGCCCCAGGCGGCACGCGCGCCGCCATCTCTTCCAGCAGGCTGTAGGCATCGATACCCAGCCGTTCCGCCAGCAGCTTCTCTTCGGCACAGAAGGCGTCGCGGAACCAGCGCATGGTCAACCCGGTGAAGAAACTTATCGACTCCGCTTGTGCCATGCCGGGGATCACGTGTGGGTTGATGCGAATGTTCATCTCCGGATCGGTGGCCGGTTCCGGCAGATTGACGATCTGTTGCCAGAAGGTGCCGCCCAGCACGGCTGTCTGCCCGGCATGCACCACCCCCAGCCCCAGGCTGCCCAGTTGCACATCGCCGCCGCCCATCACGACCGGTGTGCCGCGCAGTAAGCCGCTTTGCTGTGCCGCCTGTTCGGTGATGTGTCCCAGCACACAGCCGGTCTCTTTCACCGGCGACAGCATATCGGCACGCAGTCCGGCCATATCGAGCAGCGCCGGACGCCAGTCGCGGTTGACCAAGTCGAGCATGCCGGTGGTACCGGCGTTGGAGGGATCTACCGCCAGTTCACCGCTGAGCATATTTGCCAGCCAGTCGCTGATCATGGTCAGCGTTGCCGCCTGACGGTAAATGTCCGGCCGGTGATGCGCCAGCCACAGCAGGCGCGGCATGGCGCTCAACGCCAGCGTTTGGCCTGAATACTGGTAAACCTCGCGCTCAAAATTATGGTTATGCAGCTCTTTCAGTTCGCTGACTTCCTGGCTGGCACGGGCATCAACGTTGGCGCAGGCCCAGATCGGCACGCCGTCGCGATCGTAGAGTACGATGCCTTCACGCATGGAGCAGCAGGCCACGGAACGGATGGCCTGGCCAGAGAGACCGGCGTTTTGCAGCGCCTGGCGGATACATTGGCAGGTCAGCTGCCAGTTGTGGCTGAGGTCAAACTCCATGGAACCGGGCACGCCCGGCACGGCCAAATGCCGCCATTCCGCCTGGCCCTGAGCGATCTGGTTACCCGCCAGATCGAAGATTACCGCGCGAACGCTGCCGGTGCCTGCATCCAGCGCCATCAAATAGTTATCCATAGCTCACACTCTCTGGGGAGGAACCTTAACTATAGATGCCGTACTGTTTGCACCGGTGGGGGAAGCGGCAGGCCTGGTGGGATTTGTGAGCCAGGCAGCAAAATTGCCCTTGCGGAGGGGCAATCTGTGGGATTAAACCTATGGTTGGAAAGAACATTGACCTTCGAGGTTTAACAAGGAGTCGCCATGCACGTCACACTGGTAGAAATTAACGTTAAACAGGACAAAATCGACGAGTTTATTGAGGTCTTCCGTGCCAATCACCTGGGGGCGATAGAAGAGCCGGGCAACCTGCGTTTTGACGTATTGCAAGATGAATCCATCCCGACGCGGTTTTATATTTATGAAGCCTATCGGGACGAGCAGGCGGTCGCCGCTCATAAAAAGACGCCGCACTATCTGCAATGCGTGGAGAAACTGGAAGCGCTGATGACCGGCCCACGCAAGAAAACCAGCTTTATCGGCCTGATGCCGGGTTAGCGCCGGCGTAGGGTAATTCTGTTCAATACATTGACAAGCCAAGCCGTCAGTCTGGCATCTGTGAACTCTTTCTCAGGTGCCTTTAATGAATATCTATCTTTCCATGGCCGCATTTGCGCTGGCCTCTTCCATCACCCCCGGTCCGGTCAATATCGTTGCCCTGAGCGCGGGGGCACAATTCGGTTTCAACGCCACTCTGCGCCATGTTTCGGGCGCCACGCTGGGGTTTACTCTGCTGTTGATCCTGCTAGGTCTGGGGCTGAACACGCTGTTGGAGCTGTGGCCGGTGCTGACGCAGGTTATCCAGTGGGCGGGCATCGCGTTTTTGTTGTTTATGGCGTATCAACTGGCGTTTGATGACGGCCGCTTGGGGCAGGGTAGTCAACCGCAAGCCCCTTCTTTCTGGTACGGCGCGCTGTTGCAGTGGCTGAACCCCAAGGCCTGGCTGGCGTCGGTGGCCAGTCTGGGAGCGTTTGTTGCCGATGGCGATCGCCTGCTGCTGTGGCAGTTCGCGGTAATTTACTTTGTGATCTGTTATGCCTCGGTGGCCTGCTGGGCTTACACCGGCGCGATGTTGACCGGCCTGCTGCGGCAGGCACGCAACGTACGGCGTTTTAATCGCTTGATGGCGCTGCTGTTGGCAGCCAGCGCCTGCTATCTGTTGGCCGACGGCATTTAGCGTGGGTTTTGGTACTGGCCGGGGGTGGCGGCCAGCAACAGTTTGAAGGTGCGCTGAAAGTGCGCCTGATCGGCAAAACCGCTTTCGCTGGCCGCTGCGGCGATCGGATAACCGCGTTTCAGCAACCGGTGACCGAATTGAATGCGTTGGTTAACCAGATAAGCATGCGGCGTCATGCCGTAACGCTGTTTAAAGGCGCGTATCAGGTATGAGGGCGAAAGCGCTGCCGCCTGGCAGATGGCCTCCAGCGTGAGCGGTTGGGTGCAATGCGCGTTGATAAAGGCTGCCGCCGTCGCCAATCTTGGGTGCTCGTAAGGGGTAACTGGCGTATTCCCCAAAGAGGTCTGCAAATCGCTGAAGTATTCCACCAGAGCGATCTGTTTTTCCAAATGGCAGCGCAGTGGGTCGATCAGTAGCTCATACAGCCGGTTCAGGCCACCAAACAGTTCGGGGTCACGGCTGAGCACCTGAGTGAAGGGGATAAAACGGCCGTCGCCGCCGACGATTTCTTGCTGCAATTTACCCAGCCAGGCGGCATCAATATAAAACATGATGTATGACCAGCGCTGGTCGCCGATGGGGTTACAGGCGTGGGCCTGCTGCGGATTGATGATCACCACATCGCCGGTGCTCACCTGCAACGCTTGGCTGCCGTTAATATAAATACTGGTGCCGTCGGTGATGGCGCCGATGGAAAAGATTTCATGGCTGTGCAGGGCGTAACAAACCTTACGGCCATCTTCAATGGCGCGGGCTTCCACGAAGGGGAGCTGCGGATCACGCCAGAACTGCGGCGCATTAGCGGTCATTGTCTTTCCTTTTCGATGCGGCGGGGCTAGCTTGTGTTATAGCCTAAAACGCGCCGGGGAGGGAATGCGGGTGATGATTTTTAATGTGTTCGGCCGCCTGCTGGGGGTCAAACGGGCAGGGGGCAGTGGCAGCTGTTTCGCGTGACGTTGCCGGAGCGCAAGTATGCGCGCAGTTACGACATCGTGTTGCCGGATGAATTGACCGAAAGCGAGATAGCCGGCTATCTGGGGGACATTTACCACGAAGCCGCGACGGAACGCCATCCTGACGTCGTCAGGATCGAATAAACCCCGGCCCGATAAAAAGGGCCGGAGGATTAATCTTCTTCGTTGCGGGCCATCAGTTGGCGTTGGTGCTCTTCGCTGGCCGCCTGGATCTCTTCCAGGACGGAACCGACATCGGCGCGTTTGTTGCTCTCGACAAACTTGCCGGTAAGCACGCTCGCCGGGGTCAGATTACCTTCCTGGTACAGCGCCCAAATCTCTTTGGCATATTTGCTGCCGAGCAGTTCTGGCGCGTACTGGCCGTAAAACTGCGACATGTTGTTGATATCACGTTCGAACATGCTTTTGGCGTGGTTGTTGGCGGCGGCATCCACCACCTGCGGCAGATCGATAATCACCGGCCCGTTTTTATCCATCAGCACGTTGAATTCCGACAGATCGCCATGCACCAGCCCGGCACACAGCATGCGTACCGCGTAGTTCATCATCAATGCGTGATCGGCCCGAGCCTGTTCCGGCGTCAGGGTGACATCGCTCAAGCGCGGCGCTACCAGGCCTTCTTCGTCGGTGATCAGTTCCATCAGCAGTACGCCATCCAGACAGATATCCGGCTGCGGCACGCGAACGCCCGCTTTGGCGAGCAGGTTCAGCGCATCGACCTCGGTGTTCTGCCAGGCTTCTTCCTGCTGCTGGCGGCCGAATTTAGAGCCTTTGCTCATGGCGCGCGCATCACGGCTGTTGCGCACTTTGCGCCCTTCCTGATAGTTCACGGCCTGCTTGAAGTTACGTTTTTCTGCTTCTTTGTAGACTTTGGCGCAGCGGATCTCTTCGCCGCAGCGCACGATAAAGACGTCGGCTTCTTTGCCACTTTTCAAACGGCGGATGACGTCGTCAATTAAACCATCATCTACCAATGGCTGGAGTCGTTTTGGAATTTTCATGCAGCCTTGTACCCTATTTAGGCTCCGGTGTGAATGGTTTGCTAAGGTGTTACCCCAATTTAGACCTGAAAGGCAAAAAATAGTTTGCCGCCGTTGCGACCGAACGCCGCAACGGCGCACCCACTACAGGGTTTCCGCCAACACCCAAACGCTGACGCTGCCGCCGTTAACCGGGAAAGTCGCCTGTCCCAGTTCGTCGGTGATGACCTCATCCTGACGGTTGCCGAGCAGATCACGCCAGCTTTTATGTGCCAGAGCATCGCCCAGCGAAACCGCTTTGCCGCTTTCAGCCCCGTTGGTGAGCACCACCACGCAGCCAGGGGCATCGGCGGTGCCGCTGCGGGTGAAAGCGACGCAGTTTTTATCATCAAAATAATCGGTTTGCACGCCGTTGGCAAAGCGTTGACGCGCCTGGATCAACTTTTCCAACTCCGGGATCACCGGCATATCAATTTGGTATTCCTGGCCGTCACTGCCTTTATCCTTATAGCTGGCACCGTACAGATCGGGATAGAACACGCAGGGTACGCCTTGTTCGCGCAGCAGGATCAGAGCATAGGCCAGCGGTTTGAACCAGGGTTCGACCGGAGCTTCCAGCGATTGCAGCGGCTGGGTGTCGTGGTTGGCGACCAGCGTGACCGAATGGGCCGGATCGGCGGCGGTCAGGGTGTCGGTGAAAATCTGCGCCATATCGAACCCGTCCCCCTGCTTGGATGCCTGATGAAACTTCAGGTGCAAGGCTACGTCGAACAGCATCACTTTGCCCTCGACCAGGTCAATATACTGTTGTAACGCTGCCAGATCGTGCGACCAATATTCGGCGACGATAAACAGATCGCGCTGCGCGCTGTCACGCACATGATCAGCCCACTCTTTAAAGAACCAGGCCGGGATGTGTTTGGCGGCGTCCAGCCGGAAACCGTCGCAGGGCAGGGTCTCCATCAGCCAGCGAGCCCAGTATTTCAGCTCCTCCGTCACGGCGGGGTTGCGAAACTCAACGTCGGCGCCCATCAGGTAATCGTAGTTGCCTTTCTCGTCGCCGACCTGATCGTTCCAGCCGTCGTCGCCGTAATCATTGGCGATTTTGAAAACGCCTTTTTCATCGGGCTGTTCTACGTAATCCACTCCGCCGAAGCATTTGTAGTCCCAAATGAATTTGGAATAGGTACCTTGCCGCCCTGGAAAGGTGAAGCGGGTGTAGGCCAGGGCGTCAAAACCCTGATCGTTGATGTCATTGCGGTTGTTGGCATCCGCTTTGTATACGTGCACCTGCTCTTTATCGTCGGCCCCGAGCTTATGGTTGAACACCACGTCGTAAATGACCCTTACGCCGTTGTCCCGCAGCCGGTTGGCGGCGTGGGTCAACGCCTCTTTATCGCCGTACTTGGTGGCGCGACTGCCTTTTTGATCGAACTCCCCTAGGTCGAACAGATCATAGCTGTCGTAACCTACCGAATAGCCGCCGGAAGCGCCTTTATAGGCAGGAGGAAGCCACAGGTCGGTGATGCCGATTCCGGCAATTTGCTCGGCGCGTTCGGCGGCTTCCTGCCATAACTTACCGCCATCGGGGTAGTACCAATGGAAAAACTGCAGCAACGTGGTTTTTTTCGTCATGAGCAAGCCGTCCTGTTTGCCAAAAGGAGGTGCAAGATGAGCGGTAGCTCACCCCATCACTGTTACAGCATGGGCTACTTTTGGCAAAAGGGAAACCAGGTTTGGGCGGCCGGATATGCCGCCCTTGGAGGTTAGCGTTGGCTGGCGTAATGCGGCGAGCGCGGGCCATACAAAATGGCGCCGTTCTGGCCGTTTGCCGACAACAAGCGGGTATTGGCGATGGCACCAACATCGAACCCCTTGTCACTGATGGTATCGGCAATTTGCGCGATGGCGGCGCTGATTACCATACCGAGCAGACCGCCGCTGGAGTTGTTGTTATTTTCGTTGCTGGAGGCGGTAGCGCTGCCGGCCCAAAGTTGTTTGCCGTTACGCAAATCGACCAACCTGGCTTTCACGGTAACGCGCGTTTCGCTGTTAATAACGATATAGCTGGTGCCGTATTGTGTGACATCCAGGTACAACACAGCGTCGGCACCGAAGATCTTATGCAGCTTTTGGATACTGACCGCACGGATATCGTTGGCGTTAGTCAGGCCGTTTTGCTGAAAAGTCTCTTCGACCACGGCGACCGGCAGCACATAGTAACCGGCTTCCGCCAACGGCAACGTGGTGCTGGCAAGGACGCTATGGCTGGCTTTGACATCCGGCGACTGATTGACAGGGGGGAGCACCAGGATGGATTTCGGCTTGCTCTCGTGGAAGGCTGCATAATCGTAAGGTGCTTGTTTGGAGCAGCCGCTCAACAGCAGGGTAACGGCGACGCTGAAGAAACCTAATGCACGTTTCATTTAAAGCTCCCCTTATCCTTAGCCATCAGGAAATTCATAAACGGCGCTGATTCCGGGAACAGCGTTTTCTCTGTATTGAACTCGGTCATGGCCTGGCCGGTATTGCCGGTTTTGCTGTACAGCAACCCCAGTTGTGCATGCAGGCCCGGCGGCACGGCTTTATTCTTGGCGCGAGATTTTTCGGCAATTTCTTTTAGCGTCAAAATCTGTTGTTCAGGGCTTTGACCATCCTGTTGGTAATATTGGTAAATCGAAGTTTGATAGCCATCCCAGTTGTAGAGCGTTTTTGGCGCGGCGCAGCCGGCCAGCAGGGTCGCTGCGAACAGCGCCCCACCCATTTTTTTAGTTATCATATTGCTGCTTCTATTCCGTTAGTTAGCAGGGCGCCATGCGCCACTTTCGATACCGGCAACCAGGTTATTGACCGCTTCGCGTACGGCCAGATCCAACACTTTGCCGTTGAGGGTGGAATCGTAGCTGGCGGTGCCGCCGAAGCCGATGATTTCACGGTTGGATAGTTGGTACTCGCCGGCACCTTGGGTGGAGTAAACCACTTCTGAGGTCTGTACGTTGACCACATTCAAATTGACCTTGGCATAGGCCACCTGCGTTTTACCGCGTCCCAGAATGCCCCACAGCTGGTGATCGCCCACTTCTTTACGGCCGAATTCGGTCACGTCACCGGTGATCACGTAGTTGGCGCCTTTCAGCGTCTGGGTTTGGCCTTTAATGCCGGCTTCGGTTTTCAACTCATCCATATTGGCGCGATCAAGCACGTTGAAGCGGCCGGTTTGCTGCAGATGGGTGATCAGGATGGTTTTTGACTGGTTGCCCAGGCGATCGACGCCATCGGAGAAGATGCCGTTCATATAGCTGGAGCGGTTATCGAACTTGCCGACGGAGATAGGGCTGCGCTGCCCCTGGTAGCTGGTGTTGTAGGTCGCCACTTTAGGTACTTCCAGAGAGCGCGAGGATTCAGTAGCACAGCCTGCCAGCAGGCTGACGGAAAGGGCGACTGAGCAGACAACGAGTGATTTTTTCATCGGAATACAATCTCTCCATGATTATAAAAGCGCACAAAACAGACCGTTTTGCGCCAGGAATTTAAACGGCAGGGGAAATAACAGGTGCTATTTAAACGGGGCAATCCTGCCATGGATATGTAACAAAATACAACTGAATATCGACATAATTGGCGCTATTGGGGATTAAATAACTCATTCAAATACAATGGATTGTGTAAGGATATCATTCGTATTTTATCTGGTTTTCTGAATTGTCCGGTTTTTGATGGGTTTATTATTTGTAAAATGTATATTTTATGGCTTTTTATTTTATAAATTTAATTCAGTAAAGAATGTAATTCTGCGTTAGACGACAGATTGCTGCAGGTGTCTCGTCAGGTTGAGATTTCACGCCGTTTAAAAATCCGTTATGGTAATGAATATTAGGTAACACTATCAACTAAGTGAAGTGTTTTAGCGCTGGTACCAACGGGGACATTGATTGTGAACATCAGAGATTTCAGGGCATTGTCGCGCAACCTGGTCAGAGAACTGGGCATGCTGAATAAACAGAGTAACGGCAGCCGTTTTTCACCATTACAGATCCATATTCTGATTGAGATCAGCACGCTACCCCTGGGCGTGACCGAACTGGCCACCCGATTGTGTATCGATAAGGCCAGTGCCAGCCGGGCGGTGCGTAGCCTGGTTGCCGCAGGCATGATTGAAGCGGTGGATTATCCGCACGATAAACGCCACAACCTGAATCAACTGACCCGTTTGGGCCGTAAAACGCTGGCGGCGATAGACACCAATGCCGATGGTTTTATGCAGGATGCATTGGCGCAGTTGGACGATGATGAGTTGGCTGCCACTACGGCCGCGATGAAAAAGATGACCTCGGCATTACGTAACGCACGTAAGCAGCGTGACGCCGCTTTGCGGGTTCGTCCGATAACCCAGGATGATGATGCCGCGATGGCGGGGATTATTTGCAACGTATTCCGCGAGTACGGCATGGATAAAATGGAAGGCGTTAGTCTGCACGATCCCGATTTGGATCGCCTGACCGGCGTTTACCAGGATAACGGTGGAAAATATTGGGTGCTGGAACAGGAAGGCCAGGTAGTGGGGGGCGTCGGCATTGCCCCTTTGGCGGGCGGTGACGTCGGTTACTGCGAGCTGCAAAAACTGTTTTTCAAACCCAGCGTACGCGGGTTAGGCATGGCGCGTTACATGGTGGTGCAGGCGCTGAAAGCGGCGCGGGCAGCGGGGTACCGCTACTGTTATCTGGAAACCACCGAGCAGTTGAAAGAGGCGCTGGGATTGTATTATGCGCTGGGTTTTACGCTGCTGACGGAAAGACGCGGCAATACCGGCCACCACGGCTGCAATATCTACCTGCTCAAGAATCTGCAAAGCGACTGAGCACCATCCATAAAACAAAAGGCGGCCCAAGGCCGCCTCTTTGCGCAATAGCTGATTCAGCCATTAATTGTAGATGATCGCAGTACCGTGCAGCTTGTTGTCGCCGGTAGTTGAGATGATCTGGAATGATTTAGCGCCTGCTTCATCCGCTTTGGCCGCCAGTTTGTTTTCCAGGCTGGTCAGGTCGGATGCACCGCTGACGGTGACTACGCCAGCTTTTTGCAGATCTGCCGGTTGAGCGTTAACCAAATCGGCGGCAAAGCTGCCGAATGAAGCGGTGGCCAGTGCGATGGCTGCGATGGTGATTTTCAGGTTTTTCATAGTCTTATTCCTATCTTTATATTCTGTATAAGGTTTTGTCTGTTGGGTCGTTAAATTAATTAACGATCGATAATTTAATGTTAGACGCCTGTTCGACGCTTTGCAACTATTTTTTTAGTGTTCGTTAATTAATTTTTTCTGACAGCTTTTTGCTGGAAGGCCAAAAGCCGTAGCCACTCCAGCATTATTTAATCAACTTATTGTTATTTATAAATTAATGCGGTGCCGTGCAGTTGGTTGTTGCCGCCTGCACCAACGATCTGGAACGATTTTGCCCCGGCTGCGTCAGCCTTGGCCGCCAAACCGGCTTCCAGAGCGGTGAGGTCTGAAGCCCCGCTGACGGTGATCACCCCGGCTTTCTGCTGATCTGCCGGTTGGCTGTTAACCAGATCGGCGGCGAAGCTGCCGAATGAAACAGAGGCCAGCGCAAGGGCTGCAAGCGTCATTTTTAAGTTTTTCATGAAGTTATTTCCTGTTTTATCAACGTAAATAGGCGTATTTGAATTGGTTGTCGCTAATTACTTAACGATCGATAACTAAATGGTAATCTCTTCTCGACGAGAGCGCAATATTTTTTTATAATGACCGTTAATTTAATTGGCAAGCCCTGCTGCAGAGCGGGATAAGAGAGGGTCTATGAGCATCAATGAAGAAGTCTGCGCCAAAAAAACGCGTGGCAGACCGAAGCAGTTTGATCGCGACCGTGCGCTGGAAAGCGCACTCGATCTGTTCTGGCTGCATGGTTATGAATCCACCTCGATGGCCGATCTGGTCGAGGTGACCGGTGCCAAAGCGCCTACGCTGTATGCGGAGTTCGGCAATAAAGAAGGGTTGTTCCGCGCAGCGGTAGAGCGCTACCTGGAAAAATACACCACGTGCATCAACCAACGGCTGGAGCAGGATTTGCCGGTGGCGGAGATCGTCGAGGATTATGTGCGTTCTCTGGCGCAGCTGTTCACCGATCCGGAAAAACCGTCCGGCTGCCTGATGGTTTGTGCGTCCGCGGCGTTATCGTCCTCTTCCGGTGATGTGGCCGAGATGCTGCGCAAAAAGCATCATATGCAGGAGGCCAGCCTGAAGGCTTGCTTCGACCGCAAGGTAGAACAGGGCGAACTGTTGGTGAAAACCGATACCGCGCTGCTGGCCAAATTTATCATTTGTACCATTGAGGGCATGTCGACGCAGGCACGCGAAGGCGCCAGCCGTGAAGATTTGTTGCGTTTGGTTGATGCGTTGATGCTGGTCTGGCCGCGCCTGAGTCAGGTGGGCAATAAGGTCTAAGAAGGGCACACGGCAGGAATAAAGGCCGCATCGCTGCGGCCTTGGTCGGTATTATTGGTTAACCGGGATCACCGCACCCTGGTATTTTTCGCGGATGAAATCCTGAATCGCCTTGGAGTGCAGCACCTTCACCAGCGCCACAATTTCCGGCTTGTTCACGTCGGCCTTGTGCACGGTGATGATGTTGGCATAAGGGTTGTTTTCGCCGCTTTCCACCGCAATCGGGTCTTTGGTCGGGTTCAGCCCGGCGTCGATGGCGTAGTTGGCGTTAATCACCACCGCATCGCCCTCGTCGTTGTTGTACATCTGCGGCAGCAGTGCACCTTCCACATTGGCCTGGAACTTCAGGTGTTTCGGGTTTTCCACCACGTCAGAAATGCGCGCATCCACCTTGCTCACGCCCGGCTTCAGTTTAATCACGCCCTCTTTTTCAAAGATCGACAAAATACGACCTTCTTCCGCCACCGCGTCACGCATGATGATTTTGCCGTTGTCCGGTAAATCCTTCAGGCTTTTGTACTTCTTGGAGTAAATACCGATAGGTTCGATATGGATAGCGCCGGCGCTGACAAAGTCATAGCTCTTGTCGTCGGCATGATCCTTAAGCACCGAATTCAGGTAAGGCACGTGTTGGAAATAGTTGGCGTCAATATCGTGGCTGGCCAGCGCGGTGTTCGGCAGGATGTAGTCCTGGAAAGGTTTGATCACCAAATCTATGCCTTCCTTCGCCAGTATCGGCTTGGCCTGCTCGAGGATTTCCGCGTGCGGCACGTTAGATGCGCCGACCACCAGCTTGGTTTCCGCCGAGGCACCCAAAGAGGCCAACGCGGTCAGTGAGGCGAAAGCCAGCATCATAATTTGTTTTTTCATCATCATTATTCCCTGGTTATTTATCGTTTATCGAGCGTGGTTGTAAGGGTGTCGCCAATGAACTGGATAACGAAAACGATCAATAAAATCGTCAGCGTTGCGGCCAGCGTCACGTCACCGTGGTTGCGTTGAAAACCTTCCAGATAGGCCAGATTGCCCAGCCCGCCTGCGCCAATCACCCCGGCCATCGCGGTGTAGCTCACCAGCGCGATCAGGGTAACGGTAATGCCTGAAACCAGTGCCGGTGAAGATTCCGGCAGCAGCACGCGGAAGATAATGGTGCTGGTTTTGGCGCCCATCGATCGCGCCGCCTCAATCACTCCTTTGTCGACTTCGCGCAGGCCAATCTCGACCAATCGGGCGTAGAACGGTGCCGCGCCGACGATTAGCGCCGGCAATGCCGCATCGGCGCCCAGAATGGTGCCGATCAACGTCTTGGTGAACGGGATCAACAACACGATCAGAATGATGAAAGGAATGGAGCGGAACACGTTGACCAGCACTGAAATCAGCGAATAGACGGCGCGATTTTGCAGCAGCTGACCGCGGGAGGTCAGGAACAGCAACACCCCGAGGACGATGCCGAGTACCAGCGTCGCCAAACCGGCGATCCCGGTCATATACAGGGTTTCCCAGGTGGCATTCAACAACGAATCAAGACGCAGGTGAGGGAACAGTGACTCAAGCATGTTTAATGACCTCAACGGCGATCTGTTGCTCTTTCAACAGCTTCAGCATGCTGTCGATTTGCAGGTCGTTGCCTTCGACGTGAATGTAAAGTTCGCCAAAGGAACCATTCAGGGTTTGACTGATTTTGCCGTGCAGAATGTTGATACTTACCTTGTAACGCAGGATAACGTCGGAAATCACCGCCTGATGGGTCTGCACGCCGACAAACGTCAGCTTGAAAATCGCGCCCGACAGATGTTGGCTCAACAGCGGATTGAAGCTTTCCTCGGTTTCCTGATATTGCGAAACCTGTTTGACGAACTGTTGGGTGATCGGCTGCTGCGGCCGGGTGAACACGTCAATCACCGGGCCTTCCTCAACGATGCGACCGTTTTCCATCACTGCCACCCGGTGGCAAATTTTGCGCACGACGTGCATTTCATGGGTGATCAGCACAATGGTCAGGTTCAGTTTGCGATTGATGTCCAGCAGCAAATCGAGAATCGAGTCTGTGGTTTGAGGGTCGAGCGCCGAAGTGGCTTCATCGCACAGCAGAACCCCCGGATTATTGGCCAGCGCGCGGGCGATGCCGACGCGCTGTTTTTGTCCGCCGCTCAACTGCGACGGATAAGCATCTTCGCGGCCCTGCAGCCCAACCAGTGCGACCAGCTCCGCCACTCGCGGTTTAATCTGTGCTTTGGGCACGCCGGCGATTTGCATGGAAAAAGCAATGTTCTGACTGACGGTGCGTGACCACAGCAGGTTGAAGTGTTGGAACACCATGCTGATTTTCAACCGCGCCTGGCGCAAGGCGTTGCCTTCGGCTCCGGCGATATCGAAACCTTCAACCTGAATGCTGCCGCTGCTGGGCGTTTCCAGCCCGTTCAGCAAGCGGATCAGCGTGCTTTTACCGGCGCCGCTGTAGCCGATGATGCCGTAGATTTGCCCGGCCTCGACCGTCAGGTTGACGTCATCCACTGCGACAACGCGGCCCTGTGCGCTGTCAAAAGTTTTGCAAACGTTCGAAAGAACGATCATAGAGAAGCGAATCCTTATTTAATACATCACAGAATTCCGTCCGGAGTGCGTCACGCCGGAAAGGGATCGGCTTCTTGGGATAAGGGCAGACGGAACCTCTGTTGCTGGGTGAATACGGGCCAATCCTACCGGGGGTTTATAGTGACAGGAAGAATGTAAATTCTATTAGTTATTCTGATTTGGTATATCAAGTGATGAGCGGAAGTGATGGTAAAACGACGGCCAGGGCAGACCATGGCCGAGGGGTTGGCGTTAGCGTTTGGCGAGCTTCATGTGCAGCAGCGGGAAAGGGTTGCCCTGGCCGTCGAGCGCGGAACGCCCGGTGATTTCAAACCCGTAGTGGCGGTAAAAACCGCTGGCCTGCGGGTTCTGTTCATTAACGTCCAGCTGCAACTCGTTATGCAAGGTTTCCGCATGCTCCAGCAGTGCCTTGCCGACGCCCTTGCCGCGCTGATCCTGATCGATAAACAGCATTTCCACTTTGTTGCCGCTCAGTCCGATAAAACCGCAGGGCTGGCCGGTGCCGTCCACGGCAACCCAAACGTTGACCGCAGGCAGGTAATCGTTCAGCACCAACGGATAGAGCTTGGCGATGTCTTCTTCGGTAAGAAAATGGTGGGTAGCGCGTACCGAACGCTGCCAAATCTCCACCAGTTGCGCATTGTCTTCTGCCGCGCGAGCTCGGATAGTGAACATGATAACTCCCGTATTTGGACTCATTTATTTTAAACCCGGCCCCACAGTCTGGCTACGGTCAGGGCGATAAAGGCTTCCAGCTTGGCGGATTGCCGCCTTTCGGGCAGATAGACCAGGTGCATCGGGCGCGGCAGTGGTGAATACTCCGGCAGTACCCGGACCAATCTGCCGGCGGCGATATCTTCATCCAGCAGCAGAGTGGCATGCAGCGCGATGCCAAAATCCGCCAATGCCGCCCGGCGTACCCCTTCACCGGAGTCCATTCTCAATCGAGGCCTGACCGGTACGCTGATCTCTCCCGGCGGCCCCAACAGCCGCCAAAAGTGGTTGCCATCCCACTGGCTGAAACCAAAGCAGCAGTGTGCGCTGAGCTGCTCCGGCCTTGTGGGTTCACCGTGCTGTGCCAGATAATCCGGCGAGGCAGCCAGCGTCATGCGGTAATCGGGCAGGGCGCGTGCCACCAGGCCGTCGTCCGCCACCGGCCCGATGCGAAACGCGGCCTCGTAGCCTTCTTCGATCAAATCCACCTTGCGATCCGACAGCACCACTTCCGCTTCCACCTCCGGGTGCCGTTGCAGGAACTCGGTCAGTATCTGTGTCAGAACACGGTTGCCGAAGGTGACCGGCGCGCTGATGCGCAACAGCCCGCTCGGGGAGCTTAACAGCGCCCGCGCACTGGCTTCGGCCGCGTCGGCATCGGCCAGCAGTCGGCGGCAGCGTTCGTAAAACACCCGACCGGCCTCGGTCAGCCCCTGGCGGCGAGTAGTACGATTAAGCAGCGGCGCATTCAACCGTTGTTCCAGAGCGCGAATGTGTTTGCCAACCATGGTCGGTGAAATAGCCATCTCTTCGGCGGCGGCGACGAAGCTGCCTTTTTCCACCACCCGTACAAACACCGCCATGCTGGTTAATCGATCCATTATAAACCCTTGGTGTTTTCTGAATGCTTTTTAGGCCACTGTTGCCGAGTATAGCGCTTTGCGATAATCAATCTATCGACCGTCAGTGTGTTATTGGCGGAAATTTTCCGGAGTGGCGATATGCAGGCATTAGCGTTTGAACAATTTGGCGGGCCGGACGTGCTCGAATACCTTGAGCTGCCGACGCCGGCGGTACCTGCGGGTACGGTACAGGTACGCATGGGGGCCGCCGGGCTGAATTTTGCCGATATCTATCGCCGTAAGGGCAATTACGTGCTGCACGGCAATCCCCCTCATATTGGCGGTTACGAAGGGGTTGGGACCATCATTGCCTTGGGTGAGGGCGTTCAGGGGTGGCAACTCGGAGAGCGGATTGGTTTCGCTGACGTACCTTTTTGTCATGCCACTCGCATCAATGTGCCGGTGGAGCACGCGCTGCGTCTGCCACAGGCATTGAGCGACGTTGAAGCCGCCTCTATTTTGCTGCAGGGGCTGACGGCGCAGTACCTGATCAATGACAGCGTTCAGGTCAAGGCGGGCGATCGCGCCCTGGTGCATGCCGCCGCCGGCGGTGTCGGACAGATCCTTACCCGGATGCTGGTGGCGCGTGGCGCGCAGGTTTACGCCGTTGTCTCTTCGGCGCATAAACAGCAGATTGCGTTAAACAACGGCGCGGTGGCGGCCTTCACTTATCAGCAGGATTGGGTCACGCAGATTGCCGCTCTGACCGACGGCGGCGTTGAGTACGGTTTTGACTCCGTGGGCATCACCCTGCAACAAAGCATCGACGCGCTGTGCCCCGGCGGTCGGGTGGTCACCTTCGGCATGGCCGGGGGTGAGGCACCGGCGATCTCTGCCTATCAGCTGATGATGGATTCCAAAGGCGTAGTGGGGGGCGATCTCTGGACTTACCTCAATAGCGCAGAGGCGCGACGTACGCGGGCCGAGCGTCTGTTCAGCAGTTGGCAGAATGGGGAGTTTGCTATCCCGCACATCGAAACCTTCCCGCTCAAAGAGGGGGCGTCGGCGCACCGTCGCCTGGAAGATCGCAGCTTTGCCGGCAAAATTGTGCTGCTCAACGATAGCGACCCGCGGAGTTAAAAGCCGTATTTCGCTTCATGTTACACTGGCCGCCAGAAGCTAAACGGGGCCAGTCAGGATGGAAGTGATACGCGCAGCGATAGAAAAACAGGTCATCAGCCTGACCGGGCTGGCGCTCGGCGGCATTGATTTTGAAAATCCGCCGGGGGATCCAGGCCTGTTCGGCCCGCAGTCGGTTATCTGGCAGGTGCACAACGATTTTACCTCGATGCTGTGCGGGGGCGTCAGCGCCTTGCTGATGCAGATGCTGCACCCGCTGGCGTTGGCGGGAGTGTGGGATCATTCCAACTTTCGTGACGATATGCTCGGCCGCCTACGCCGTACCAGCCAGTTTGTCTCCGTCACCACTTTTGGCCCCACCGCCGAAGCCGAACGCCTGATTGCCAAAGTCAAAGCTATACACCTGCGGGTCAACGGCGTCAGCAGCGACGGCAGGCCTTACGCCGCCAGCGATCCTGAGTTGCTTACCTGGGTACACGTGGTGGAAAGCAGCCGTTTTTTGGCCAGCCATTTACGCTACCGCAACCCGTCTCTTCCCCGTGAAAAGCAGGACCAATATTACCGTGAGGCTGCACGCGTAGCCGCAGCCTTGGGGGCTGAAGAAATCCCAACCTCCTGCACGGCGGTAGAGGAGTATCTGCAACGGATGCGCCCGCAATTGGTGTGCGATGAACGCACGCGGGAAGTCGCGCGTATTCTGCTGGCCGCGCCGGCCCCCAGCGCATTGGCCCGGCCTTTTGGCGCTTTAGTGATGCAGGCGGGTATCGACCTGCTGCCTGACTGGGCGCAACAACAGTTTGATTTTCATCCCGGAAACTTACGCCGCCGCCTGGTGCGCACCGGTGCAGGGGGCGTCGGTAAAGTGCTGCGCGCCTCAATGCGTAATGGTTCATATCAGCGTGCGCTGCGCCGAATTAACCGACAGGCCTGAATCGGCGCAGACTATAATTCTTACCAATAACCCGATGTTTCGGGGCACTTTTGAGACTTTTACGGGTGATCCGAGCGGTAATGCGCTTTACACTGGATAAAAGCCAATTTCCATTTTATTTAGCGTGCAGCATTATTCTGCGCCTTGAGCCTATTTGAGGTTATATGAACGAGTCACACGTACTTGCTGAAGTCAGTAATGAGAACCAGACGCTGGTCGCGGTGGTTCAGCAAGATCACCGGGCTGCTTATTTTTATATTTACCCTTCAGAAGAAAATAGCGAACGTTTTCAGGTGCGCGCTTGCTGGCTGCGTAACCTGGCCGCTGCGCCGCAGCAGGAAGACAGCGCGGCACTGGCGCTGGGGCAGCCACCGATGCTGGCGGCCGAGTTTTGCCGCAATCTGGAAGGGGAAGCGCCGCTGAACCCGGAAGGGCTGACGGTGGTTTGGACCGAGAGCGATGACGGCGCGGCACTGTGGTATTACGGCCAATTGCTGGCGGTGATCCCCGGCTGGAGCCTGTATATCGACCATTCGGTATGTTATTCCGCCAGCTGCATTAAAGAGAGCCCGCTGGCTTATCCGCTCGGTTCCGCTTCCACCAATACCCAGTATGCACTGGCGGAAAGTACCCGTCAGTTCTGGCGCAGTTGGCAGCGGGAGGAAGGGAATCCCTGGCCCAAAATGCAGAGCGATTATCAGGCGCATTACGAGCAGCATTTTGGCCCCTCGGTGAAATACTACGCCATCGATCAGGGCAAGTGGCCGCCGATGGCGATCACTCAGCATGAACGCGACGGCATCTACTATTTCCTTACCCTGGGTGTCAGCATCCGGCCGATGCCGTGGGTAGAGATCCTGTTTAACGACGACGCCTCCCGCTATCGCCGCATGGAAATGGGTATCGCCATCGACGGTCAATACATGACCGAGGAAAATGCGATACAGATGGCCAGCGCGTTGGCCGGTTTCGCCCACGTGCCCTGGTCAAAAATCACCTGGTTTGGCGAAGGGCATACCCTGGAGTCTGAAGTGGCGCCTCAGGGTTATGAGGGCTACGTGCTGTCTTCCTCCTTTTATCCGTATCACGAGCATCTGAGCTTGCCGAAACAGTATGGCGATCCGGTCAATATTTTCTGGGCCAGCCCGGTATTTGAAGCCGAGCGTCTGCTGGCGCATGCGACGCCGAATGGGGGGCATGAGTTGGTTAACAAACTGCGTGAGCAGGGAGTTGACCATATCTTCCGTCCGCGTCAGCCGGTATGCTGAGACGGAATTTATTCTCTGGAGCCAATCATGAAGTCAGCGCTGTTGGTTATTGATGTGCAGAAAGGGTTGTTTACACCGCCGCCGGCGGATGCCGAAGCGACGATCGATCGCATTAACACCCTGAGTGCCGCTGCCCGTCAGGCTGGCGTGCCGGTGATTTTCATTCAGCATCAAACGCAGCATGATGAGTTGGCGCACGGCAGTGACGCCTGGCAACTTGATCCCGGTTTGCAGGTAAAGGCCGGCGATCATCGGGTAGAGAAAACCACGCCGGACTCATTCCTGCGTACCGGATTGGGGCCGCTGTTGATTGCGAACGGTATCTCGCATCTGGTGGTTTGCGGCTATTCCACCGAATTTTGCGTGGATACCACCACCCGCCGCGCCGCCGCGCTGGGTTACCCGGTGACGCTGGCGGCCGATGCGCATACCAGCCATGACAAAGCGCATGCCTCCGGCCTGCAGATCCGCGCCCATCACAACGCCACACTGTCGAATATCGAAAGCTTTGGTGTCCTGATCGACGCACTGCCAACGGCAGAAATTCGTTTCTGACGGCCAGATAAAAAAGCCCGGAGCGATCCGGGCCTATCAGGATTACTTCAATCCGGCTCTGCGTGCCGCCACTTTGGCCAATGCCGACCAATCCAAATCTGCGTCGCCTTGCGCCACCGCGTCGAGGAAGTTGTCCTTTAGCACGCTGGCGAACGGCATTGGCGTGTGGCTGTTGGCACCGGCCTCTAGCGCCAGGCCGACGTCTTTCATCCCCAGGCTTAATTTAAAACCCGCAGGTTCAAACTTTTCTTCGGCGATCAACCCTCCATAACCCTTGTAAGCCGGAGAGGCAAACAGGGTACTGGTGAGCATGTGCAGATAATCCGCGCCGGAAACGCCGTAGTTGCGCACCAGTGCACTGCCTTCCGCCATCGCCTCAATGGCGCTGGCCAACGTGAAATTGGCGGCGATTTTAACGATGTTGGCCTGCTCGGGCTCATCGCCAAAATGCCAGGTCTGCTGGCCGAGCACCTCAAACAGCGGCTGCACTTTGGCGAGCAACAGCGGATCGCCCGCCGCCAGAATATTCAGCTTGCCGGCTGCGGCTACGTCCACCCGCCCCAACACCGGTGCGGCGATATAACCGACGTTGCGCTCCGCGTGCAGCAACGCCAGCCGTTTGGCCAACGCCACCGAGACCGTCGCCATATTGATGTGAATCGCTCCCGCCCGCAGCTGTTGCAGCAGCCCGCTTTCCACCACTACCTGCTCGGTGGCGGCATCGTTGGCCAGCATGGTGATCAGTACGTCCACCTCCGCCAGTTCTTCCGGCTGCCGAGCCTGCACGGCCCCGGCGCTCACCAAAGGCTGCGCTGCCTGGGGCGAACGGTTCCATACCTTTACCCCATAGCCAGCCTGCAACAGGTTGGCGGCCATCGCGCTGCCCATACCGCCCAGGCCGGCAAATCCGATCTTCATATCGCGTTCCTTTTCTCAGGTTATCTTCCTTCACCCTAACGCGACGCTCGGAGAACGCAAATGGCGGAATGTAACGCTTTCTTAACCGACCCGCGCCCCCCCGTTAATCGAGGTAACGGTTCCGGTGATGAAAGAGGCCTCTTTCGAAGCCAGCCACAGCGCGGCGCTGGCGATATCCTCTACCCGGCCGGTGCGCCCCATCGGTGTTTCGGCCGCGATGGCGTCAATGCGATCCTGCGGCAAACCGGTACCGAAAAAGCGAGTATCGGCGATAAAGCCCGGCGCAATGGCGTTAACCGTGATGCCTGCTTCGCCCAGTTCGCGTGCCAGGCTGAGGGTAAAACCTTGCACGCCGGCCTTGGCGGCAGAGTAGCCCAGAGCACCGGCGCTGCCGCTGCCGCATTGGGCGGCGATCGAACTCAGGTTGATGATGCGACCGCCCGGTTTACGCAGGTACGGCAACATCGCCAACGTAAACAAAAAGGTACTTTTCAGGTTTCCGTCGATCACCGCGTCCCATTCCTGCTCGGCCTGCGCCAGGGGCGTATCGGCGGCAATCACCCGGGTAAAACCGGCGTTGTTGATCAGCACATCCAAAGTGCCCAGATCGGCGGCCAACTGGGCGGCCACTTCTTCCACCGCGCCACGTTGGCTCAAGTCCGCCGCATAATAGCGGGTGCCGTGGCCAATTTGCTGCGCCGCCTGTTGCAGGCGTTGAGGGTTACGCGCCACGATGGCGATGCGGTAATCCTGTTGTGCCAGTTGCTGGGCGATGGCCAGTCCAATACCGCTGGATCCGCCGGTAATCACCGCTGTACGTTGCGTCATAGCTGATTCTCCTGTGCCCGTGGTCCACGCCGGAATGGCGCAGAACTTGAGGGTTCGGAAAGTATTGGCTTTCGCTATCGATACATCCAATACTCTATTTATGCTTCCAAAATACGAAAAAGGTATCACGTGATTGAGCTACGCCAACTGCGGCAATTTGTCGCCGTCGCCGAAGAGATGAGCTTTCACCGCGCCGCCGAGCGTTTGCACATGGCGCAGCCGCCGTTGACGGCCGCCATCAGAAAGATTGAGCAGGAACTGGGTGTCCCCTTACTGGAACGCGGCAACCGGATCACGCGCATCACCGAAGCTGGGCAGGTGTTTCTGATCGAGGCGCGGCGGACCTTGGCGCAGTTTGAGCGCACCCTTGGCAATACCCGACGTGCGGCGCGTGGCCTGACGGAATCGCTGCGGTTGACCTTTGTCGATAGCACGGTCAATGCCCTGTTGCCGGGGATCCTGCGCCAGTTTCGTCAGGCGCACCCGCAGGCGGAGTTTCATTTGCAGGAGGCCACCACCGCCGAACAGTTGATCGCGCTGCGCGACGATCGCGCCGATATCGGCATGGTGGTCCTGCCGATAGCGCCACAGGATGAGCTGCAGATTCTGCCTTTTTTACAGGATCGCATGGTGCTGGCGCTGCCAGATCACCACCCTTTGGCGACGCAACGGCACGTGACGCTGAGCGATTTGGCCGATCAGCCCTGGGTGCTGTTTCCGGCACATTATGGGCCGGGGATGCACGCGGCGATTTTGCAGGCCTGTGCGGTGGCGGGGTTCAGCCCGCGTATCGTGCAGGAAGCTCGGCAGATGCAAACCATCGGCGGGCTGGTGGCCGGTGGGGTGGGGATTGCACTGATGCCGGCTCTGTTTGCGGTACTGAAATCACCCGGTGTGGTGTTCCGCGAACTGAGTGGCGCAGGTAGCCCGGTGCCCTATACGCTGGCGCTGGCGTTACGCACCCCTTCACCGCTGATCGAGGCATTTTGTCGTATCGCCGGCGAACAGGCGGCGGCCTGGCAGCGTGCGGTTATTGACAACCGGCGCAGTGGGGGGATACCTTAAAAGCATGAATATGCCGATGCACTCCACTCACAGCCGGTCTTGGTGGCGCCTCCTCTGAAGGCGGCACGGGTATTCACACCTCTTTTCAATGCCGCCGGTTCTGGCGGCATTTTTATTGCGTTGATCCGGTGGTGTATTTACTTTCAGGAGCAATGCAATGAGCTACACCATTTTGACCGGCGATCGCGCCACCGGATCCCTGCATTTAGGCCACTACGTCGGATCCTTGCGCCAGCGCGTTGAGCTGCAACAACAGCATCAGCAAACGGTGCTGGTCGCGGACCTGCAGGGGCTGACCGATAACGGCAACAATCCGCAAAAAATCAGCGCCAACGTGCTGAATCTGGTCGCCGACTACCTGGCGGTCGGCATCGATCCGCAGAAAACCACGATTTGCCTGCAATCCGCGCTGCCGGCGCTGGCTGAGCTGACCATGTATTATCTCAATCTGGTCAGCGTGGCACGGCTGGAGCGCAACCCCACAGTGAAAAGCGAAATTATCGAAAAAGACTTTTCCCGCAGCCTGCCGGCCGGTTTTCTGGTTTACCCGGTCAGCCAGGCGGCGGACATCACCGCATTTGGCGCGACCCACGTGCCGGTTGGTGACGATCAGCTACCAATGCTGGAGCAGACCAACGAGATCGTGCGGCGTTTTAATCGCATCGTTGGCAGACCGGTACTGACGGAATGCCAGCCGTTGCTGAGCAACGTCGGCCGCCTGCCGGGGCTGGATGGGCAGGGCAAGATGTCGAAATCGCGCGGCAACACCATTACTCTGGGCGCCGATGCCGAGCAGGTGCACAAGGCGGTTATGAGCATGTTTACCGATCCTGGTCACCTGAACGTTAAGGATCCCGGCCGCGTGGAGGGCAATATGGTGTTCACCTATCTGGATGCTTTCTGTGAGGATGCCGATCTGGTTGCCGATCTGAAGGCGCAATATCGTCGTGGCGGGCTGGGGGACATGAAAATCAAACGCCTGTTGGAAGATTGCCTGCAAAGCCTGCTGGAACCAATCCGTACCCGTCGGGCCGAGTATCTGGCCGACAAGGGCGAGCTGTTGCGCATTCTGCAGCAGGGCACCCAGCGTGCCGATAAGATCAGCAAGCAGACGCTGGCACAGGTGAAAGGCGCGTTGGGGCTGGATTTCTTTAGCCTGTGTTGAACGCACGCCCTCAACCGTGGGAGAGGGCGGCGGGGTGAAATCCTTAGGCGGCGCTGTCAACGATCGGGTGTTTAACTACGAAGATATACGACAGTGCACCTATCAGGGTGAAGCAGGAACAGAGGATGAGCGCCAGGTTGAAAGAGTGGGTGGTATCGAGGATCCAGCCGGTGACCACCGGCGCGAACGAAGCGAAGATAAAGCTGGCGAAGTTTTGAATGCTGCCGACGGAGGCCGTCATGCGCGAGGTTACCGCCACGTGGATCAGGCCCCAGCAGGAGGTGCCGGCAAAGTGGATACAAAACAGCGCCATGCCGATCAACAACACCGCGCTGTAGGTGGTGGTAGCCTGGGCAACCACGGCGGTAAAGGACGCGGACAGCAGCATGCCGGCCACAATGCAAATTTTGCGGCTTTTCAGCGGTGCCATTCCACGCCGAACTAAAAAGTCGGTGACGAAACCGTTCGACAACATACCTGCGGCGCCAAACAGGAAGGGGATGGCACTCATTAGCCCGGTGCTTTTCAGGTCCAGATGGTAAGTGGTTTGCAGGTAACCCGGCAGCCAGGCCAGATACAGCCAGGCGGTGTAGTTGATGCCGCTAAAGCCGATCATCATGCCCCACATGGTGCGGTTTTTGAATAGCCCACGCCACTCGCGAAAGTTCATCGGTTCAGGCCGCGCGCTGACGCTACCGGCGTTCAGATAGGCCTGTTCCTGAGCACTCAGGCTGACGTCCTGCCGGTTGCGGTACAGCATGTACCAGCCGATCGACAGGGCGATCCCCAACACGCCGATGGTGATGAACATACCGCGCCAGCCGAAGGCCAGCATCATGGCCGTGAGGATCGGCGGGCTGATCGCCAGCCCGATGGTCGAAGCGGCATTGAAAATGCCCATGGGCATGCCGCGATCTTTAATGTTGAACCAGTCATTGATCACCTTTACACCACACGGATTCATTGGCGCTTCGCCGATCCCCAGCCCGATACGTACCCAGATAAACTGGGTGAAGTTATGGATCATGCCGGACAGCGTTTGAAATAGCGACCAGACAAACATCCCGATCCCCAGCATCAGACGTGGGCCTTTTCGATCCAACAGCGGCCCGCAGGGCAGTTGGGCGATGCCGTAGGCCAATGAAAAAGCCGACAGCAGCAAGCCGATTTCGGTACCGCTCAGCCCCATTTCTTCCCGAATGGTGGAGTTCGCCACTGAGAGCGAGCTGCGATCGAGAAAATTGATTATTGCCGCCAGAAATAGCAACAACATGGCCGTAGTTTGGATTTTTTTAATTTTTGCCGAGCGGACTAACATGCCATCCGGCGGCATAGGAATTATGTTATCGGAATAGGGATCCGTTTGTGGTTTTCCGCTATCGACGGTATGGGTTCTTTCCATCTTTCTTTGCCTCCAGAATTTCGCATTAATAATATTTTTTATTCCGGGTATTCCCCTGGGAAGTGCATTAGCAGGTGGTCGGCAGTAAGCCTAGTGGGCGAAATGGAGTTGGCGGTGTGTTTTGTCGCGGTTCCGTGCAGCAGCCAATATTTTGCTGCTTTTTATCGGTTTTAAATGCTGTGGGGGTGTTTTTTATCAATAAAGAGCGCCACCCCGAATCAGGCGATGCTCTGATTGATCGAGCGGATCATGGACTGCTTGGCGGTGTCCAGATGGCGGTGCAGGCCGTTGATGGCTTCCTGATCGTTACGGCAGATCAACGCGCTGAGAATAGTCATGTGTTCTTCAATGGCGACGATATTGCGCTGTTTAAGATCGGTTTCATCCCACTGGTAGTGGAAATGGAAAATCACGGAAATGATCTCCAGCGACTGGTTAAAGAACGGGTTGTTGGCGGCGGAGAGGATCAGCCCGTGGAAATCGCGATCCAATTGGGAAAACAGGCGATAGTTGTCGCTGATGTTTTCCCGCAGTTGGCGGTGACGGCTCAGCAGCTCTTTGGCCTGCAGCCAGCGCTCGTCGTGCATCGGCAGATTGATAAAATGGGAAAGGGCGTGCGTTTCCAGCATCTGGCGCAACTCAAACAGCTGTTCGGCGTAGCGTTGATCAAATTTCTTCATGCTCCACTGACCGCGCTGGACGCTGTCGATCAGGTTGTAACGGCTGAAGTGCAGCAGAAACTCCCGCACCACCACCGGGCTCACGTTGACCGCCCGCGACAGCTGCAGTTCGCTGAAGGTGTCGCCAGCGCGCAGCTGCTTTTGGTTGATCATTTGGTAGAACGCCTTTTCAAACTTTTTCCCCTGTTCATCAAGAGAAAGGCTCTGGCAGTCGAAGCCATCTTGCGGCAGTGCCCGGCGTAAAATAACGTAGTCATCGCCAACTTTTTCCAGCACGCCACACTGGGACAAGTGCGCCAGCGTATGGCGCACGGTGGTGCGGCTGATGTTGTACATTTCGGCCAGGGCGGCCTGAGACGGTAGCGGCGAGCGCAGGTGGCCGTTATTGATGCTGTCGATCATCTGGTTTACCACGTTTTGCCGCAGGTTTTGGGTTCTGCTCATGCTGTGCCTCAGGTGTTTTTTATGCATTTAAAACCAATTTAAATCGGTTTATTTAGCGATACCTCACAGATTTGTCTGAACATATCGGCGGCGCTCCGGTTTTTATTTAATAACCTCCTCATCATTAGTGGAGGAAAAACGATGACAACAATGAAAACCTTAGTGTGTGAGCAGCCGACAAAATTAGTTTATCAACGGCGTCCGGTGCCTTTTCCTGCCGCGCAGGAAGTGGTGATCAAAATAATCACCGTCGGCATTTGCGGCACGGATATTCATGCCTGGTCCGGTCATCAGCCTTTCTTCAGTTATCCACGCGTATTGGGCCATGAAATATGCGGTGAAATTGTCAGCGTCGGCAATAACACCACTGACTGGCAGGTGGGCCAGCGGGTGGCGGTAATGCCGTATATTTCTTGCCACCGCTGTGGCGCCTGCCAAAGTGGCAAAACCAACTGCTGCGAGAATATTTCGGTGATGGGTGTTCATCAGGATGGCGGTTTTTGCGAATACCTCAGCGTGCCGATCGGCAACCTGCTGGCGGTGGACGATGTGGCTGCTGAAGCGGCGGCGCTGATTGAGCCCTTTGCCATCAGCGCTCATGCAGTGCGTCGTGCCGGGATTGCGGCGGACGATCAGCTGCTGGTGGTAGGTGCCGGGCCTATCGGGCTGGGCGTCGCGGCGATCGCCAAAGCCGATGGCGCGCAGGTGGTGGTGGCGGATACCAGCGCCGAGCGTCGGCGGCACGTCGAGCAGGTGTTGCAGTTACCAACGCTTGATCCGCAGGATGAACGCTTTGATGCGGCGCTGCGCGGCCAGTTCGACGGCAAATTGGCCGCCAAGGTGATTGACGCCACCGGCAACCCGCAGGCGATGAACCACGCCGTCGATCTGATTCGTCACGGCGGCAGCATCGTGTTTGTCGGCTTGTTTAAGGGCGACCTGCAGTTCTCCGATCCGGAGTTCCATAAAAAGGAAACTACCCTGATGGGCAGCCGCAACGCGACCGGCGAAGACTTTGCCAAGGTGGGGCGGCTGATGGCGGCAGGGAAAATCACCGCGCAGATGATGCTTTCACACCATTTTGATTTCGATACCCTGGCGGAGCATTACGAAGCGCTGGTGATCAACAACAGGCAGTTAATTAAGGGTGTCATTCACTTTCAATAAGCCCCAGCGGGAAATGATGGCACGCGTCATTTCCCGGCCATAAAAGCATCATCCCGTTGTCATAAACTTATCCGTTAATAGGTGCCCATAATGATTAGTCACTGAAACCAGAGAAATCATATGGCTCAGGCACTGTTAAAACTGGCACCAACCGATTTTCCAGGGCAGCAACCGGTTCAACTACAAAAAGTGTTATCGGTTAAAGGTTTGGGAAAAGCGTATAAATCTCAGCATCGCGTGCTGGATGACATCAACTTCGATCTGCACGTCGGTGAATTCGTGGCGGTGATCGGGCGTTCCGGCGCCGGCAAATCCACCTTGCTGCATACCCTGAACGGCACCATTCCTTCGAGCTGTGGCGAGATGCTGCATTTTGAGGATGACGGCGTAGCTCAGGATATCGCGCAGCTTTCCCCTCGTCAGATGCGGCAATGGCGTGCCCGCTGCGGCATGATTTTCCAGGACTTCTGCCTGGTGCCACGGCTGGACGTGATGACCAACGTGCTGTTGGGGCGACTGAGCCACACCTCGACCCTGAAATCCTTCTTCAAACTGTTTGACGATACCGACCGCGCCCGTGCTATCGAGCTGTTGCAATGGCTCAATATGCTGCCGCATGCCCTGCAGCGCGCCGAAAACCTGTCAGGCGGTCAGATGCAGCGAGTGGCGATCTGCCGCGCGCTGATGCAAAACCCCAAAATCCTGCTGGCCGATGAGCCGGTGGCGTCGCTCGATCCGAAAAATACCCGTCGCATTATGGATGCGCTGCAAAAAGTCAGCGAAAACGACATCGCAGTGATGGTGAACCTGCACTCGGTCGAGTTGGTAAAAGAGTATTGCACCCGGGTGATCGGCATTGCACAGGGCAAGATCGTGTTTGACGGCCACCCTTCGCAATTGAACGAACGGATACTGCACCAACTGTACGGCGAGGAAGCCAATCAGATCCATTAACCACCAGAACCTTTATCTTCACTTTTACCTTTACACACACAAGGCATTGTAATGAAAAAAGTATTGAGTCTGACCACAGTGATGGCCGGCGCGATGATGGTATTTAATGCTGCCGCAGCGGATGCACCTAAAGAACTGAATCTGGGCATTCTTGGCGGACAGAACGCCACCCAGCAAATCGGCGACAACCAGTGCGTGAAGCAGTTCCTGGACAAGGAACTGAACGTGGACACCAAGCTGCGCAACTCCTCTGACTATTCTGGCGTGATCCAGGGCCTGCTGGGCGGCAAAATCGATCTGGTGCTGAGCATGTCACCGTCGTCGTTTGCCTCGGTCTATATCAAGGATCCGAAAGCGGTAGATATCGTCGGCATCGCGATTGACGACGTAGACCAATCTCGCGGTTACCACTCCGTGGTAGTGGTTAAAGCCGGTAGCCCGTATAAAAAGCTGGAAGATCTGAAGGGCAAGGCCATTGGCTTCGCCGATCCGGATTCCACTTCCGGTTTCCTGATCCCGAACCAGGAGTTCAAGAAACTGTTCGGCGGCACGGTAGACAATAAATATAACAACGCCTTCTCTAGCGTCACCTTCTCCGGCGGCCATGAGCAGGACATCCTTGGCGTGCTGAACGGCCAGTTCGAAGGCGCGGTGACCTGGGCGTCGATGATCGGCGACTACAACACCGGCTATACCAGCGGCGCGTTCAACCGCATGATCCGTATGGACCATCCCGATCTGATGAAACAGCTGCGCATTATCTGGCAGTCGCCGCTGATCCCGAATGGCCCAATCCTAGTGAGCAACTCGCTGCCGGCTGATTTCAAAGCCAAGGTCGTGACGGCCATCAAGAAGCTGGATAAGGACGATCACCAGTGCTTCATCAAGGCCATGGGCGGTAAACAGCACATCGGTGACACTACTCTGGCGGAATACCAGAACATCATCGACATGAAACGTGAGCTGACCAAAGGCGACCGTTAATGCTGACGGGGCTCGGCCTGGTCGAGCCCCGCTGAATTCCTCACGTCGGAAACCTATTTTGAATACAGATTTTGCGCACTACTACCAACAGATCCGCAGCAAGCAAAAGCGCGAGACGCTGTTTTGGTCGCTCGGTCTGGTGGCGCTCTACCTGGGCGCTGGCAGCATCGCCGAGTTTAACCTGCACACCGTGTGGGTCTCCATTCCTCACTTCTTTGATTATCTGGCGGAAACCATCCCCACCCTGCATTGGAATCTGCTGTTCGCCGATGGCCGCACCGAAGGCTCTTTGGCCTACTGGGGTTATCGGTTGAATATCCAACTGCCGCTGATTTGGGAAACGCTGCAGCTGGCGCTGGCGGCCACCATTCTTTCGGTACTGGTGGCGGGGGCGCTGGCATTCCTGGCGGCCAATAATACCCACAGCCCGGCGTCGTTGCGGCTGGCAATCCGAACGCTGGTGGCGTTTTTGCGCACCATGCCGGAGCTGGCCTGGGCGGTCATGTTCGTGATGGCGTTTGGCATCGGCGCCATTCCGGGCTTTTTAGCCCTGGCGCTGCACACCATCGGCAGCCTGACCAAACTGTTTTATGAATCGATCGAAACCGCGTCCAACAAGCCGGTACGTGGGCTGGCGGCCTGTGGCGCGACGCCGCTGCAGCGCATGCGGTTTGGCCTTTGGCCGCAGGTAAAACCGGTCTTCTTGTCGTACAGCTTTATGCGCCTGGAAATCAACTTCCGTCAGTCGACCATTTTGGGGCTGGTGGGGGCGGGCGGCATCGGCCAAGAGCTGATGACCAATATCAAACTCGATCGCTATGACCAGGTCAGCATGACGCTGCTGCTGATTATTCTGGTGGTTTCGCTGCTGGACTATGCCTCGGGCGAACTGCGCAAACGGGTCGTGGAGGGGAAAAAATGATCACAGCACCAACGCTCACGGCGGAAGGAATGCAGGCGCTCAAGCAGCAGCATCCGGAAATATTCTCGCAGCAGCGTCGCTACCTGCGCACCGTCGGCATCATCGCGGTAGCGATCGCGCTGTATTACCTGTTCTTCTTCCAGTTTTTCGGCATCTCCTGGCCGCAGTTCGTTAACGGATGCCATCAGCTTGGCCGCTATTTTATGCGCATGTTCGTCTGGCATGATTTCGTCAACTGGCCGTTCATGTACTATTTCCAGCAGATTTTCATCACCATCGGCATCGTGTTCGCCGGGACCATTACCGCTTCGCTGATCGCCTTGCCGCTGTCGTTCTTCGCAGCGCGCAACGTGATGTCAACGCCGCTGTTGCGACCCATATCGGTGGTGGTGCGGCGGTTTTTAGATATTTTTCGTGGCATCGATATGGCGATCTGGGGGCTTATTTTTGTCCGCGCGGTTGGTATGGGGCCGCTGGCCGGGGTGCTGGCGATCGTGATGCAGGACGTTGGGCTACTCGGAAAACTGTATGCGGAAGGGCATGAGGCGGTCGATAAATCCCCGAGTCGTGGTCTGACGGCGGTGGGGGCCAACGGCCTGCAAAAGCACCGTTACGGTATCTTTACCCAGTCGTTCCCGACCTTTCTGGCGTTAAGCCTTTACCAGATTGAATCCAATACCCGCTCGGCGGCAGTGCTGGGCTTTGTGGGGGCCGGCGGCATAGGGTTGGTGTATGCGGAAAACATGCGGCTGTGGAATTGGGACGTCGTGATGTTTATCACGCTGATCCTGGTGGTGGTGGTGATGATTATGGATAAGGTGTCGTCGATCCTGCGTAATAAATACATCATCGGCGAAGACATTCCGTTGTACCAGCAGAAAAGCCAAATCGATTAAGCCCCGATACTATTTCACTGGCGGTTGGACATATTTGGCTTCTGATGCTGCGTTATCCACTTACAAGATTAACGCAGCGTATAAATAGCCAGGTAATTATGATTAAGGCGCAATGTCACCGTTGCGCCTTTTTATTTTATGGGATTTATCCCCCTCGCTGTTCTATGTGTTGTGTGGTACTTCAGTAATCGCTATCGATTAGTGCGTAAGTGCATTCTTAATTATTTTATCCAGGTCTGTTAGAGGACAAAATAACCTTGAGGAATGCAGGATGCCAACTATCACTAAATCAAAATCACTTTATACTTTGACGCGACCCGTTTGGTTAGATGCTGCGGGCATGAGCAAAGGGATTGACCACGATCGTCAACATCTGGGGATTATTCTCGCCGCCGGCCAAGTGGTGCGAGTTCGCCAGACCAATGCGGCCTTTAGCGGCAAGCTGAAGCTGCGCTTGCTGAACGACGACAGCAAAACCGAGGCCGAATTCACTATCGGCAGCAGCTGGGTTGAGGCCAGCGTGAAGGCCGTATCCGTGCCGTTTATCGACACGCCATACGCGGCTGGGGCGCCCGTCGTGGAGGTTGAGTACCCGGACACGTCGAAAATCTTGCCGGTCTACCGTAAAGGCGAAAACGAAACGGCGTTCTTCGCCCGCTGGGATAATCAGGATGCGGAATTTGCACTTGTCGAGTCCGACTACGCGGCGCTGCTGGTGCCAAAAATCAGCAAAAAAGAGCTGAAGGCGCTGGGCGAAGCTAAAAACATCGACGGCCTGATCGCCTATTACGATCGCATTTTCACTTTTTATAATGCGCTGGCGGGGGTGTCATTCGAGGCTGAGAATGCTTCAGATCTTAATATCAAAAACCGCTACTTTATTAAGGCCGATAAAAATGGCGCCGGCGCTGCTTATTACGGTGGTCGTTGGACGGCGGAAACCAGTAATTCGGTCAGCAGTTTCTGGCTAACCCCGAAAGACAATAACTGGGGAAGCCTGCATGAAATTGCCCATGGTTATCAGGGCCATTTTATGGGCGATAAATACTTCGCCACCGGTGAGATGTGGAACAATATCTATGCTGCCTGTTATCAGGACGTGATGCTGGGGGCGCGCAAATATCAAGAAGGCTGGTTGTATGCGCATGGCGATATGGCCGGCGTGGAGAAGGTTATTGTCGATTTTATCGCCAACGCTACCCCGCTTAATCAATGGGACCTGCGCTCGAAACTCTACTTTGCGGTTCTGATGGTGGATAAGGCGGGCAAAAATGCCTTCACCCACTTTAATCAGCAATACCGTAAAAGTTGCAACACCCCAGGCTTTGTTCCTTCCGAACATGCGCTGCTGGATATGCTCAGCGAAAGCTTTGCGGTCTCCGGCGAGCAGATTGACGTTACGCCATTTATCCAACTGGTCGGCGGCTACGTCACACCGGTCCAGCAGAAGCGTAATGTCTTTAGCCATGCGAAAGCGGTTTATCCTCTCTATCAATTGGTTGCCGCGCAGGATCTTGATGAGGTGAAAACGCAGTTGAAGCTGGACTCCACCCTGCGTCTGGTGGATTCAGCCCAGTTGAAGGCTACCGGTCTGAAAGGCAACGTTACCCTGAGCTTTGACATTGACGATTTCACCCAGATTTACGGCGAAGATCTGATCCTGCTGGAAGGGGCCCGTTACGTTCGCAAAATGCGGATCGACAGCCCAACCCTGGTGCTGAAAGAGCTACCGATTGGCGTTTATACCCTGCGACTGCCTACCGGCAAAGACCGGAAGTATCAGTTGGCCCAGGGTTACCTGGTGCTGAAACAGGGCGATAACGCGCTGAAGCTCGGTTTGGTTAAAAAAGTTGCGTCGCCGATCGCTACGCAAGAAATTAACCTGTTGGGGCTGAGTGATGCCGTTTTCGCCACGGTTGTGGCCGATCGCGGCTGGGGCAAAGTGGTGATTGACGTTACCAGCAAGGAACCGCACTCTTACTTCCCCGGAGAGACCTATGCCAAAATCACCCTGCGCAATGCACAAGATGCGGTGATCTTCAGCAAGGATATCCAGGGTACCGCCGCGAGCCTGAGCCATGATGAGTTGCCTCTTGCCGTCGGCGACAAAATTGAAATCTATCATGTGGAGCCGGGACGCGTACGGGTGGCACCGGCCTCTCCGGATATCATTGATAATAAAAATAAAACCAACGTATTGACGATCACCCAATACGGATTGAAGAACGAAACCTTGTCGGGAGATCCGCAGGCAGCTCTGTTGGTGCGTCTTGAGGCAGCGGTACAGCGTCTGCGTGAATACCGTCAGGCCTATTTAGCGCCGTTCAGTGAGTTTAAAGACGATATCTATCTGGCGATCAATACCTTCGACAGCCCGCAGCGCGAGCAGTTATCGGCAAGCTATCAGGACTGCATTCCGGCTCACAATACCCGGCCGGGAGATCACCTGGGCAATGCCTTTACCATTGCCGGCAAAGGCATTGGCGATCGTCAGTTCCTGACCGGTACGGTCGATTTGGTGAAGAAAACTTTCACCCTGTCGATTGGGGCAGGGATTGCACATCATTACTTCACGGATGTTTATGCGGCCGTTAGCTACACGGATGCGGAAGGAAACGTACTGTATAGCGATGAGGTGGTGGGTAACCAGGAGCAACAGGCTCGTTCGGTCGTGTTGCCAATTTCCGGCTACGGCGGCGAGGTGATCCAACTGCGTCATGAGGAACCGGATAACCGCCTGATTATCACCAACGAGATGCAGCATGTCCGGCTGGCTGAAAAGGGCAAGCAGCAGAGCTATTGCCTCACGCCGGTGGGGTTGGAGCGGATGGCTGAATAACCTATACCCGTCATACTTGAAGCTGCCTCTGTGTTGGCTGCGCTCACTTACCCGAATCACTTACTACAGTAAGCTCATCGGGATGCGCTCCCTTGCCGCCTTGATGCAACTCCAATTATTTAGGGTATATATATGGTGCCGGTTTGATAACCCAAAAGCCAAATCGATTGAGAAACCCTGCACTGATCCTTATACTGCCGCACATATTCAAGGCGTGCGGCACTTATTTGATTTAACAACGCGAGCACGCCTTCCGGTTTACAAGCTAAAGGCAATTCTATGATCAACAATGACGTGCTGCGCAGCGTGCGCTACATGCTGAGTATTAACGACGCGAAAATGGTCGAGATTATCAAGCTGGATAATTTCGATGTTGCGGTCTCGGCAATGGGTGCTTACGTCATCAAAGAAGGTGAGCCAGGTTTCGAGAAGTGCCCGGACGAAGTGATGGCTCACTTCCTGAACGGTCTGGTGTTTTTCAAACGCGGCAAGGACGACAAGTTCCCGGCGCCGGAAGTGGAACTGCCGATCACCAATAACCTGGTGTTGAAAAAGCTGCGCGTGGCGTTTGAGTTGAAAGATACCGACATGCATCAGATTTTCACCGCCGTAGATTTCCGCATTTCCAAGCCGGAGCTAAGTGCGCTGTTCCGCAAAGAAGGCACCAAAAACTTCCGCCCGTGCGGCGATCAGATGCTGCGTTATTTCCTCAAAGGTTTGGCGCAACGTCTTCGCGGCGCATAAGTTACGCCACCATTGATGAAACCCGCTGCCCAACGCCAACATCCTGTTGGCGTTGTTCTTTCTGCGATATGAACCAAAATCGAGCTTAACTCTTATTTAGCGCCTCAAAAACGGCTCCAATTCTCCGCGTCGTCATCGGCAACCGCTGGTCCTTTCGCTGCGGTAATAACCTGCGGCCGGACATTAATCGCGGCGGGCACGGACGTGGATAGTTTGAAAACGGCGACGGTTTGGTTCAAGTGATTGGCCTGATCTTCCAGCGCACTGGCGGCGGAAGCTGATTGTTCAACCAGCGCGGCATTCTGCTGGGTCACCTTATCCATTTCGTTAACGGCCTGCGCGATCTGTGCAATCCCACGGCTCTGCTCTTCTGAGGCGCTTGAGATCTCCTGCATGGTTTCCGTGACCTGACCGATGGCGGTTACAATCTCCGTCATGGCTCCGTTAACGTTCTCTACCAGATCGTTGCCCTGACTGACGCGCAGCACCGACGTATCAATCAGCGTTTTAATTTCTTTGGCTGCCTGAGCGCTGCGCTGTGCAAGGTTGCGCACTTCACCGGCGACCACGGCAAAGCCACGGCCTTGTTCACCTGCACGCGCCGCTTCCACTGCCGCATTCAGGGCCAAAATATTGGTTTGGAAGGCAATGCCGTCAATGACGCTGGTGATATCACCAATTTTGCGTGAGCTGTCGGCGATATCGCTCATGGTGACCACCATTTTGCGAGTAATCTCGCCGCCGTTGATGGCACTTTGCGAAGCGCTTTTCACCAACGAAGTGGCAGCGCCGGCGCTCTCTGCGTTGTTTTTCACCGTAGCAGAAAGCTGCTCCATGCTGGCCGCCGTTTCTTCCAGTGAACTTGCCTGTTCTTCCGTGCGGCTTGAGAGGTCGTTGTTACCCGCGGCAATTTCCTGCACGCCGGTATAAATATTTTGCGTGCCTGAACGGACGGCGCTGACGGTATTCGCCAGCTCATCACGCATATTGACGAGGCCTTGCATCAGCTTGCCAATTTCATTATTCCCACTGGCATTAATTTCTATCGCCAAATTTCCGTGTGCAATTTCAGCTTGATAGTCGATAATCTGATTGATTTTGTTGATCACATATTTTCTGATCCAGACCAGTACCACGCCGGTTAGCAGAATAAAGATGAAAATAAACGTCAACGATAAAGGCACCATTTTATGGTAACTGTCCTGTGCCGCAATACCCGCTGGAGTAATAATATCGTTGGCAACGTAGGCTGAGGTCTCATCAAGCGCAGACATGAAATGCGTGGCTGAGCTATTGTGCATAATTGTTTGGAAACGGGAGATATCGCCATCTTCCAGGCTGATAATTAATTTAAGCAGGTCGCCGCGTGCTTTTTCATACAGATTCTTGACGTTCTTGGTCCGCGCTTGTTCATCCTGATCCTTCAGTGACAGTTGATAAAATTCTTCCATCAATTTATCAACTTCAGTGAGGCGCTGGCGAAGTTCGCCCAGAGATTTTTTTGCATTGTGATTTTGTGGCTGCGTGCTGAGCATCAAGGCATCTTTCAGCACGTCTTCACGGATCTCGGTAACGGAAGCGTAGGCATTATCCATTGCCATGATTTGATTAAAGCCGGAGGAGATTTGTGTAATGCGGTTATTGGTGCCTGAGGCATCCAGAATGCTCCATGCGCCGGAGAATATCTGAATAATACAGAATAGGGTTAAAATCCCCATTAGCCCGTGGGAGATTTTTAATCGTTCAAACATAGTACAACCTGAGATTTCAGTGAGGTGCCAGTGCGGCAAATAACACTATTTTGCCGCGAGAAGTGCTGTGTGTTTTCGGCAGATTACGATAAAACTTTAGTGATTAATTGGGGGCGGGATTTGAGTGCCATAATATCTTTGTTTTTAACTTTTCGTTTTTAGTTGAAACATACAGATAACATGAACTGGCCTGAGACCTATTATCCAAAGCCCGGCAGTAAAGTAATAGCGATACCTCGAGGGAAAATAGCTTAAGATTTTGTAACGGAGCGTATTTATTTTTCCAGGTAATTATTAATCATGTTTCTATTTTGATGGCGGTGCAGCCAAACCCAAACAGGGCTCAGACTGCTGACAAACGCTCGAAAAGGCTAAACCGGTAGGGGTCGAACATATTCGACCCGATTTAATTCATTGATTATGCTATTGGGCGCAGCATGCAGCGCCCCTACCATTAAACAACAGAGCACTTTGTCAACGGCTTCAGCTCGCAGGGGGGATTGGCGAAGCGCCGAGCAATTGCTGCGCCAGCGATTCTGCGTGTTGCGCCACCTGCGGCAACCCCATCAGTTCACCGAAGCGTCCGCGAGCGGCGGGGCCTGCCACGTAGAGACGATCGTTACTTTTTCCCTGGCGATCAATCGCTCGCGAGTGGGCATCAACCCAAATTCCCAGCGCCAGCGGATCGGGCTGGATAGCCCCTTCCGCTGCGAGCTGCTTCAGCAGCGTATCGCTGTTGAGCAACGCACCGTGCGCCGGGCCAGTTGTGACAATCAGTTTATCCACCCGCAGAGTTTCCGTGGCGGCTTTACCGCGTGCCTTCACCGTCAGAATGAGCGTTTCTTTGTCTACCTCAACCTGCTTAAGGCTGGCGGCCAGCACCTTAAGGCGCCCATTTTGCTGTAGCAGGGACAATACCTCACTGACCTGCGGTGCAATGCGGTAACGGTGCACGTCCCACCATGGACGCAGATGGCGTAGAAAACGCCGCTGTTCTTTCAGCGAAAGCCGTTGCCAAATCTGCTGTCCGTTCAGCCGTATGTCATCCAGTACCCCTTGCCAGGGCAGGCCTTCCTTGGCGGCCAGCGCTACTTCCTGTCGGACTCGCCGCAGCCAGGCGCGGGCGCTGTCGGCCTGTGGACGCCGATAATCAAGCTGGCGAGGCGGCGACTCACCGGTCAGATTTGGCCGGGGCAGCAGGCCGCGGCGCGAGAATGCCAGGATCGGCCCACGATGCCCCTGGCGGTCAAGCGATGCCACCACGTCAGACATGGTTAATCCGGAACCGATGATAGCCACCCGCGCACTCTTCTCCACCTCGATTAACGCATCTGTCCGCCACGGGTTGGCGATAAGGCCTGGATGGTCTTGCGGCACCTGCTGTAGTTGTCTCGGTACGTCAGGGGGCGGGTGGCTGATGGCCAGCACCACCTCATCCGCGCGATATCTATCCCCGGAGGCCGTCAGCACCTCTGCATTTTGCAGCGCCACGGCATAATCCTGAACATGGGTGACCTCTACTGGCGATGTTTCCAGCGCAGCGGCCAGCTTGTCGACGATATAGGCGGCAAACCGTCCCCGTTGCGGATAAAGGCTGCCATCACTCCAGAGCGCTTTGTCATCCTGTATGAGGCCTCCCTCCGCCCTCAGCCAGCGGTCGAAGTCACCTTCTTCGGCGGCGGAAAGCTGCATACGTGCGGCAGGGACGTTTATGCGATGCGCCGGGTCGACCGTGCCATAAGCCACGCCCTGAGCCAACTGGGCTCGAGGCTCGATAACGATCACCTTCAGGCCGGATTGGCCCAACCGCGCCAGATGAATAGCCAGCGCGGTACCGCTAAAGCCGCCGCCAATGATGACAATCTGCCGATCAGCCATGACTTAACACCGGTTGCTGTTGGCGTTCCAGCTCGCGAACCCGGGGGATCACTTCGCGGCCAAAGAACTCCACCTCTTCCTGAAAATGCAGGAAGCCCAGCAGCATCAGATCCACGCCGGCTTGTTTGAGTTCGACGATCCGCTCCGCTATCTGCTGCGGGGTGCCAATCAGGTTGGTTTTGAAGCCATCGTTATATTGCACCAAATCCTCCAGCGTCGATTTCGCCCAGTTACCTTCCCCCTCAGGGGAGGCGCTACCGGCATTTTTCACCTCAGACTGGAACCCTTTCACCGCATCCGGATTCGCATTGTCCAGGATATCACGCAGTACGCTTTGCGCTTCCTGCTCCGTTTGGCGGGCAATGACGAAGCCATTGACGCCGATCTTGACCTCGTGCTGATTTTCGGCGGCTTTTAGCTGGATATCTTCAACCTGCTGACGGATACCTTCCGGGGTGTTGCCGTTGGTGAAGTACCAGTCGGACACTCGCGCGGCCATATCCCGCGCGGCTCTTGAACTGCCTCCCTGGAAAATCTCCGGTTGCGGATCCAGCGGTTTCGGCTTCAGCGAATAGTCGCGGAAGCGGTAGAAATCACCGGCAAAAGTGAAGCTGTCCTGCTGCCAGATGCCCTGCAGGCAGCGAATGAACTCTTCCGAACGCAGATAGCGCTCCTCGTGATCCAGCCAGGGTTCGCCAATGGCTTTGAACTCGCCCCGGAACCAACCGCTGACGATATTGACCGCAATACGCGCGTTGGACAGATGGCTGATGGTGGCAATCTGTTTGGCGGCGAGGGTTGGATTCCATGGGCCCGGCAACAGGGCGGCGATGACCTTGAGCTTCTCCGTCGCTCCCAGCAAGTCCTGTGAAAATGTCACCGACTCATGTTGATTATCCGCGCCATAGCCGGCGGTAAAGCGGATCTGCGTCAGGGCATAGTCAAACCCGGCGCGCTCGGCAATTTGCGCCAGCTTGCGGTTATAGTTTGCATCCCAACTGGTGCGCTGAGGGATTTGGCTGATCACCAGGCCACCCGACACGTTAGGGACCCAGTAGGCGAACTTGATCGGTTCATTGCTCATGGTTTTCTCCTCAGTTTCACTTTTTCACCGGACGACGATCGCCGCCGATGGTTTCTCCAAATGGCCCGGTGTTAACCGTGCGCTGACGTTTTTCGACGTTGCCCGCCAGCGGCAACAGCGGCATTACCAATTCGGCAAACCGATGAGCCTCTTCCAGGTGCGGATAACCCGAGAAAATAAAATTAGTGATCCCCAATGCCTGATATTCACGGATGCGTTCGGCAACCTGTTGTGGATTGCCGACCAATGCGGTACCTGCGCCGCCGCGCACCAGCCCCACGCCTGCCCATAAGTTGGGGGCGATGCGCAAGCTGTCCTTCGAGCCACCGTGCAGTGCGCTCATGCGGGCCTGTCCGGTCGAGTCCATACGCGAGAAAATTTTCTGTGCGGCGGCGATGGTGTCATCATCCAAATGGGCAATCAGTTTGTCGGCGGCAGCCCAGGCTTCCTCTTCCGTTTCCCGAACAATGACGTGCAGGCGAATGCCGTAGTCCAGCGTGCGTCCGCGCTCCTGTGCGCGCCGACGCACCACGGCAATTTTCTCCGCCACCTGCTCAACCGGTTCTCCCCAGGTGAGATAGGTGTCAATCTGGCTCGCCGCTACCTCCAGCGCTTCCTCTGACGAGCCGCCAAAAAATAGCGGTGGCCCGTTCTCCTGTACCGGCGGGAACAGCACTTCAGCGCCTTCAACCCGCAAATAATCGCCCTGAAAATCGACCTTTTCGCCTTTCAGCAGGCGAGAATAGACCTCCAGAAACTCGCGGGTGACCTGATAGCGCTCGGCGTGACTGAGGAAGATCCCATCGCCTTTGTTCTCGACGGGATCGCCACCGGTCACCACGTTGATTAACAGACGTCCCTCCGAAAGGCGATCCAGCGTGGCGGCCATCCGCGCGGCAAGGCTCGGGGGCTGCAACCCAGGGCGCACGGCGACCAGATAGCGCAGACGTTTGGTGAGGGGGGCGAGTGCGGCAGCGACCAGCCAGGAATCCTCGCAGCTTTTGCCGGTTGGGATCAGCACGCCGTAATAGCCAAGGTTGTCTGCCGCCAGCGCAACCTGTTGCAAATAAGGCAGATCTACGGCTCTTCCGCCCTCGGTCGTGCCCAGATAACGGCCGTCGCCGTGGGTCGGTAAGAACCAGAATATGTTGATGTTTTGCGCCTGCCGTTCGCTCATTAGTCATTTCCTATATAACGATATCTTAATTTATTCAATAGAATATCCATGCTTGGTTATAAACAACCAAGCAGAAAGCATGCCAAAATGATTGGTTATTTTTGTTCTTATCTATTAACGGGTTAGCGATTTTTGCCGTGGACGGTTTTGCTGCAAATGCAGCAGTGACTGATGGCAGGCTGTTGCATTTGCAGCAACGGGGGCGGTCGAGCCTCTCGTCTTGTCTGGCCGCTGTCGGTATTGTTTCTGTACTGTTCCCTTAAAGGTATCGACGATGCAAAGCTCCGGTCCGCGATTAATTGACCCCGCTTCTCTTGCCTTCCAAAACGTTCTGGATCGTCTGGCTCCGACGGACGCCACCGTGCTTATCGTGGGCGAAACCGGCACGGGTAAGGAGCTAATGGCCCGCTATCTGCACCATCACAGCCTAAGGCGCGATCGCCCCTTTCTGGCGGTGAACTGTGGCGCGCTGACGGAGAGCCTTGCCGAGTCGGAACTGTTTGGACATGAGAAAGGTGCTTTCACCGGGGCGGTGGATCGCCACCAGGGGTGGTTCGAGGCGGCAGAAGGGGGCACCTTGCTGCTGGATGAAATCGGTGAGTTAAGCCTGCCGCTACAGGTAAAGCTGCTGCGTGTATTGCAAGAACGGGAAGTGACCCGAGTGGGCTCCCATCGGCCGGTAAAAGTGAACGTCCGCGTCGTGGCCGCTACCCATGTGGATCTGGCGAATGCCATCCGCGAACGCCGCTTTCGTGAAGATCTTTATTACCGGCTCAACGTGGCCGCCGTCACTCTGCCTCCCTTGCGCCAGCGGCGGCAGGATATTCCACTGTTGGCTGAGCATTTCCTGACGCTGTACGCGCGGCGGTTGGGGCGCCCTCAGCTGCGTCTTAGCGCAGAGGCGCTGGCCACACTGATGGATTACCCGTGGCCGGGGAATATCCGCGAGCTGGAAAACACCCTGCATAATGCGGTGCTGCTCAGCAAAGCACCGCTGATTACGCCGCAACAGCTGAGGCTAAGCGCTGAAATGGCCAGCTTGCCGCCTCAGGGGGATGCTTCGCTGGACAGCTTTCTTCGCCAGCAGTTGGCGGGTAACGATGGCCCCCTCTACCAGCGGGTGATCGACTCGCTGGTGCGCAATGCTTTTGAACTGAGCCAGGGTAACCAGTTGCAGGCCGCGGCGCTGTTGGGCATCAGCCGTAATACGCTGCGTACCCATCTGGGGCATCTTGGCTTAATCAAAGCCAGGAGAAGCGCCGGCGGCACGGCGTTAAAATCAGGCCGGGAGACCGGCAGCCGCGAACGCGAACTGCGTATTGGTTACCAGAAGTTTGGCAACCTGGGAATACTCAAGGCCCGCCAGTCGCTGGAGGCGCGCCTGGCCGACAGTGGGGTGAGCGTGTTGTGGAGCGAGTTTCCTGCCGGTCCTCAGTTGCTGCATGCCCTGACTAACCGAGAGATCGATTTTGGCACCACCGGCGAGGTTCCTCCTTTATTTGCTCAGGCCGGCAACAGCCCATTGCTGTACGTTGCCTGGGAACCGGCCGCACCACAAAGCGTGGCGTTGCTGGTTACCGACAACAGCCCGATCCGCACTCTTGCCGACCTGCGCGGAAAGCGGATTGCGGTCAATAAAGGCTCCAATGTGCATTATCTGCTGTTGCAGATCCTTGATGAAGCCGGATTGACGCTGGAAGACGTACGGGTGGTTTATGCGCCGCCAAAATACCCGCTGACCCCCAGCGATCATCATGCGGTGGATGCCTGGATGATGTGGGATCCCTTGCTGAGCGATGCCGAACAAAGCGGGCAGTTCAGGGTTATCGCCAACGGCGTAGGGCGGGTGAGCAACCATCAGTTCTATCTTGCTCACCGCGATTTCGCCGGCCACTCTTCCGATTTGCTGCACGGCCTGATGGCGGCGCTGGAACAAACCGGGCGCTATATTGACGCCCATCGCGACGAAGCGGCAACGCTGCTGTCGGCCGAACTGGGACAAGGTATCCCCTCGCTCACCCACGCACTGGCTCGCCGCAGCCATCAGACACGCCGAATGGATTTAAATATCATTCGCCAGCAGCAGGCGATAGCCGATCGTTTTTACGCTTTGGGGCTGTTACCCCGAGCGATTAAAGTTCGCGAGGCGATATGGCAGTGACGGGTTACTTCCGTCATCAACCCAGTTCCCTTGGCGCTAATGCATTCATCAAAGTGGGCTGCGGCTTGTTTGTGATCAATCGAAAAGCGGCATTTAGCCGTGTGAGTCGAGAGCGTGGTGCATACCAGAAAGCCCCGCCAGCGCTGTAATAACAGAAAGTATACTGCACCTTTTTTGCTCGCCGATTGTGCAGCGCTGGTGCAGGATGATTATTTTATTGTCATAAGTTTTAATTATAATTTATTGAAATCATACGATTAAAAATTGGCACGTCGGTTGCTCTATTGAATCCCATCTTGTGTACTAGATGGAATTCAGCCGATGACCCAGCCTGTTAATACGCTACGTGGTTTTACCCTCAGCGAATGGCAACACCACTATCACACCCGCCCGGCCGACGAGCGCATTGCCTGCGTGCGCGCTACCCTGACTGCACTGGCCGCCGACCTGCCGGCGGATGACAACGCCTGGCTGTATCTTGCCAGCGCCGCACAGCGTGAAGTGCAGTACCAAAGATTGGCGCAGCGGCTTGAAGCGGTTGCCGGCGATATCAGCCAGCTCCCGCTGTTTGGCGTACCCTTTGCGGTAAAAGACAACATCGACGTCGGTGGCTGGCCGACCAGCGCGGCCTGCCCGGAGTTCGCTTATCTGGCGGCGTCGGATGCCACCGTGGTCGCCAATTTGTGCGCTGCCGGTGCCATCGTGATCGGTAAAACCAATCTCGATCAGTTTGCGACCGGGCTGGTGGGCACCCGTTCGCCACACGGCGCGGTGGTCAACAGTTTCGATAGCCGCTATGTCAGCGGCGGTTCCAGCTCCGGTTCGGCGTCGGTAGTGGCGCGTGGCCTGACGCCGTTTTCTCTGGGCACCGACACCGCAGGTTCGGGGCGCGTTCCGGCCGGATTCAACAATATTGTCGGCCTGAAACCGACCAAAGGCGGGCTGTCGAACCGTGGCGTGGTGCCCGCTTGCCGATTGAATGACACCGTATCGGTGTTTGCCCTGACGGTGGCGGACGCTGCGCTGGTGGCCGAATTGGCCGGCGGCTATGACGCAGCCGATGCCTATTCCCGCATTAACCCCCGCACCGCCCCGGCGGATTTACCTGCGTCACCTCGTTTCGCGGTGCCTGCGCAACTCGAATTTTTCGGCGATGTGCAGGCCGAGCGGGCATTTCAGCGGGCGCTGGCGCAGTTGAAAAGCAGCGGCGTGACGCTGGAAACCCTCGATTTTACGCCGTTTCGCGTGCTGGCGGAGCAGCTCTACTACGGCCCTTGGGTGGCGGAGCGCACCGTGGCGGTCGAAGCGATGCTGAGCACCAATCCGCAGGCCATCAATCCGGTAGTGCGCGGCATCGTCAATAACGGCCTGAAGTACAGCGCCTGCGATGCTTACAAGGCGGAATACCTGCGTGCCGAACTGACGCGGCAGATTGAGCAGCAACTGGCTCCCTTTGATGCGCTGGTGGTGCCGACCTCGCCGACGATCCGCACCCTGGCGGAAATGGAGCAAGAGCCGGTGTTGTTTAACTCGCAGTTCGGCACCTACACCAATTTCACCAACCTGGCCGATCTGAGCGCACTGGCGCTGCCTGCGCCGATGCGTGACGACGGATTGCCTGCCGGTATCACCCTGATTGCACCCGCCTGGCACGATCGTGCGTTGGCGGCGTTCGGCCAGCGCTGGCAGCAGGCCCAGGATCTGCCGCTTGGCGCAACGGGTCGCCGGTTGCCTGCTGCTCAATTCTTGACGCCATCCAGCCAGCACGTGCGGGTAGCGGTGGTCGGTGCGCACCTCAGCGATATGCCGCTGAATTTCCAGCTCGTGCAACGCGCGGCAACTCTCGTAGAGCAAACCACTACCGCGCCGTGCTATCGCCTCTACGCCCTCGCCAATAGCCAACCGCCAAAGCCGGGGTTGGTCAAAACCGCTCAGGGGGCCGCCATCAACGTCGAACTATGGGATATCCCGCTGGCGCGTTTCGGCGAGTTGGTGGCCGAGATCCCGGCGCCGCTGGGTATGGGCACCTTGCTGCTGGCAGACGGGCGACGGGTGAAAGGCTTTATCTGCGAACCCTGGGCGCTAGAGGGCGCGACGGACATCACTGAATTTGGCGGTTGGCGCCACTACATCGCCAGCCAGAAGGGGGCCTGATCATGTTTACTACCGTATTAATTGCCAACCGCGGCGAAATTGCCTGCCGGGCGATCCGCACCCTGAAACGTCTGGGCATCACCAGCGTAGCGGTTTATTCCGACGCCGATCGCAATGCGCCGCACGTGACCGAGGCTAATCTGGCGATACCGCTCGGTGGCGACAAGGCCGCTGACAGCTATCTGTGCATCGACAAGATCCTGGCGGCCGCGGCGCAAACCGGCGCGCAGGCGATTTATCCGGGCTATGGCTTCCTTTCCGAGAGCGCCGAGTTTGCCGACGCCTGTGAAACGGCGGGCATCGCTTTTATCGGTCCGACGGCGGCGCAGATCCGCGAGTTTGGCCTGAAACACCGTGCTCGCGAGCTGGCGGCGGTGGCGCAGGTGCCGATGACGCCGGGTACGGGCCTGCTGAACAGCGTTGAGGAGGCGGTCAGCGCTGCCGGCCGCATTGGCTATCCGGTGATGCTGAAAAGTACCGCCGGTGGCGGTGGCATTGGCCTGACGCGCTGCGACGATGAAGCCGCGCTGCGTGAGGCTTATGACAGCGTAAAACGCCTGGGTGAGCAGTTCTTCCGCGACTCTGGAGCCTTTATTGAGCGCTTTGTCGATCAGGCCCGGCACGTGGAAGTGCAAATATTTGGTGACGGTCAGGGCTGGGTGGTGGCGCTGGGTGAGCGCGACTGCTCATTGCAACGCCGCAACCAGAAAGTGGTGGAGGAAACCCCGGCACCGAATCTGCCCGCCGTCACGCGTCAGGCGCTGCATCAAGCCGCAGTGGCGCTGGGGGCGTCGGTCAACTACCGCAGCGCCGGCACCGTGGAATTTATCTACGACGCTGCGCGTGACGAGTTTTATTTTCTGGAAGTGAATACTCGCCTGCAAGTGGAGCATCCGGTGACTGAATGTGTCACCGGGCTGGATCTGATTGAATGCATGTTGCAGGTGGCGGCGGGCGATGCGCTGGACTGGGCGGCGTTGCAACGAGCGCCGCAGGGGGCATCGATTGAGGTGCGCATTTATGCCGAAGATCCGCTGAAGCATTTCCAACCCAGCCCCGGCGTGCTGACTGAAGTGCACTTTCCGGACGACGTGCGCGTCGACGGTTGGGTGGCCACCGGCAGCGAAGTGTCGGCCTTTTATGACCCGATGATCGCCAAGCTGATCGTTCATGGCGAAGACCGCCGCCAGGCGCTGGAGAAAATGCGTGTCGCGCTGGATGCAACCCGACTGCACGGGATTGCCACTAACCTGGACTACCTGCGACAGGTGATTGCGACTGAGGCATTCCAGAACGGCAGCGTCTGGACACGCATGCTGGACAGCTTCCGGTTCCAACCCAATAGCATTGAAGTGCTGCAGCCGGGCACCTACAGCAGCGTGCAGGATTATCCCGGCCGTGTTGGCTATTGGGATATCGGCGTGCCGCCGTCCGGGCCGATGGACGACTTCGCTTTCCGGCTGGCCAACCGCATTGTCGGCAACCACCCCAGCGCCGCCGGGCTGGAGTTTACCCTGCAGGGGCCGACCCTGCGCTTTCACTGCGACGCCATCATTGCCCTGACCGGTGCGGATTGTCCCGCCGATCTGGACGGTGAGGCCGTGGCCTACTGGCAGCCGATAGCGGTGCGTGCCGGTCAGGTACTGCGTTTGGGGCGAGCACAGCGGGGATGCCGTACCTATCTGGCGGTACGCAATGGTTTTGACGTGCCGGTGTATCTGGGCAGTCGTTCGACCTTTGCGCTGGGGCAGTTTGGCGGCCACGCGGGCCGTACCCTGCGCGTGGCGGACATGCTGGCGGTATCGCAACCGGGTTTGGCGGCCGCCACTACCCCGGCGCCGATTGCGGCCCCGCAGGCAATGGACGAAAGCCTGATCCCGCAGTACGGCAATCTGTGGAATATCGGCGTGCTGTATGGTCCGCACGGCGCACCCGACTTCTTTACCCCGGCATCCATCGAACGTTTCTTTGCCGCCGAATGGCAGGTGCATTACAACTCCAACCGGTTGGGCGTACGCCTGTCCGGGCCTAAACCGGAATGGGCGCGACAGGACGGCGGCGAGGCGGGGCTACACCCGTCCAACGTGCACGACTGCGAGTACGCCATCGGTTCGATTAACTTCACCGGCGATTTCCCGGTGATCCTTACCCGCGACGGACCGAGCCTGGGCGGCTTTGTTTGCCCGGTGACCATCGCCAGGGCGGAGCTGTGGAAGGTCGGTCAGGTGAAACCGGGGGATCGCATCCGTTTTCATCCTATCGGTTTCAAGCAGGCGCAGTCGCTGGAGCAGGCGCAGCTCGGCAGTATCGAAGCCCTGGCGGCGGTGAAGGCCATCACCCTGGCACCGCCGGATCTGATGCCGGGCACGACCGCCTCCGCCGCCATAGTGGCGGCGTTACCGGCCACCGACAGTCGGCCGGCAGTGGTCTATCGCCAGGCCGGAGATGGTTACATTTTGCTGGAGTACGGCGACAACGTGCTCGATCTGGCGCTGCGGCTGCGCATCCATTTGCTGATGCAATCGCTCAAGCAGGACGTGATCCTGGGCGTGGAGGAGCTGGCTCCCGGCGTGCGATCGCTGCAGATCCGTTATAACAGCCGCATTATCGGTCAGGCCGATTTACTCCAGCGCTTGTTGGCGCGCGAACAGGCGTTGGGTGATGTCAGCCAGCTGAAAGTGCCGACGCGAACGGTTTATCTGCCGATGGCGTTTGAAGATTCCGCCACGCTGGGCGCGGTGGAACGTTACCAGCAGACGGTGCGTTCGTCGGCCCCCTGGTTGCCGAACAACGTCGATTTTATCCAGCGCATCAACGGGCTCGGCAGCCGCGAGCAGGTGCGCGACATCATCTTCGACGCCAGCTACCTGATCCTCGGGCTGGGCGACGTCTACCTGGGCGCACCCTGCGCGGTGCCGATCGACCCGCGGCACCGTTTGCTCAGTTCCAAATACAACCCGGCGCGCACCCATACCGCCGAAGGCACGGTTGGCATCGGCGGCATGTACATGTGCATCTATGGCATGGATTCGCCGGGCGGCTATCAGTTGGTCGGACGTACCTTGCCGATTTGGAACAAATTTCTCAAAAACCCGCAGTTCAACCCCGGCGAGCCCTGGCTGCTGCATTTCTTCGATCAGGTGCGTTTCTACCCGGTGAGCGAGCAGGAGCTGGATGAGCAGCGCGAGGCGTTCCGCGAAGGGCGCGCGCAGATCCGCATTGAGGACAGCGAATTCGATTTTGCCGATTACCGCCGTTTTCTGGCGGAAAACGCGGAAGACATCAGCGCCTTCCAGCAGCGCCAGCAACAAGCATTCAGCCACGAAGTGACGCGCTGGCAGGCGGAAGAGGGGGAGGCCGAGGCCCAATTGTTGCCACCGCAGACTGATGAGGAAGAGGTGGATGGCGACCTGGTCAGCGCCGACCTGAATGGCAGCGTGTGGAAGATCCTGGTTGAGCCGGGGCAGAGGGTGGAAGCCGGTCAGCCGCTGATCGTGGTCGAGGCGATGAAAATGGAACTGGCGGTCACCGCGCCGCGCGCCGGGATCATCAAGCGCATCAGCTGCCAGCAGGGGCGACCGGTGGGGCCGGGCGATGCGCTGCTGTGGCTGGAACACGCCAGCTGACGCTCAATCATTCACGTCGGGGCGCGCTATGCCGCGCCCACGGAGAGGCATGCGATGCAAATCACCAATAACCGCAGCAAGGCTCGGCCGGAGGGGCTGGCGGAACGTATCTATCTGCAGCTCAAGGACGACATTTTTGATTTTCACCTGCTGCCGGGCGATCGCTTCAGCGAAAACGAAATTGCCGTGCGTATGGACGTCAGCCGTACGCCAGTGCGTCAGGCGTTGTTCTGGCTGGAGCGCGAGGGCTACGTAGAGGTGCATTTTCGCAGCGGCTGGCAGGTGCGGCCGTTCGATTTTGCCTACTTCGAAGAACTGTATGACCTGCGCATCGTGTTGGAGTGCGAAGCGGTAAAACGGCTGTGCGCTCGGCCAATGGGCGAGGTGCCGGGGCAGTTGGCGGCGCTTACCCGTTTTTGGATCGACGAACCGCGGCTGGAGGAGGGAAAAACCGTCTCAGTGCACGACGAGCAGTTTCATATGGCGCTGGTCGAGGCGGCGGGGAATGGAGAAATGGCCCGTATTCACCGCGATTTGACCGAGAAAATTCGCATCATACGTCGGCTCGATTTCACCCAGGAAAGCCGGGTGGAGGCGACCTACAACGAACACGCCGCCATTTTGCGGGCTATCTTGCAACACCGAACCGAGGAGGCGCAAACGCGGCTCAGTCACCATATTGCCGTCAGCAAGGCTGAAGTAAGAAAAATAACTCTGCATATGCTGCATCAGGCCCGGCTTCGTCAGCCATAACCCGGCGTCTTTCGAGCTGCAGCGTTGTTGGCTGCAACTCGAAATTCCTAGGGTTAATTCTTCTTAACAAGGTGGGTTTTCTAACATCAACATCAGGAGTTTGAATTATGCAACGTCGTCACTTTATAAAAGCTTTTGCGTTGTCCGCCACCGTGATCGGCATGGGGATGGCCTGGGGCGTACAGGCCGCCGACACCATCAAGGTCGGTATCCTGAGCTCGCTGTCCGGCACCATGGCGATTTCTGAAACGCCGCTGAAAGACGTGGCGCTGATGACCATCGACGATATCAACGCCAAAGGTGGCGTGTTGGGTAAAAAGCTTGAGCCGGTGGTGGTGGATCCGGCCTCCAACTGGCCGCTGTTCGCCGAGAAGGCGCGTCAGTTGTTGAGTCAGGACAAGGTGGCGGCGGTGTTTGGCTGCTGGACTTCGGTGTCGCGTAAGTCAGTGCTGCCGGTGTTTGAAGAGCTCAACGGCCTGCTGTTTTACCCGGTGCAGTACGAAGGGGAAGAGATGTCGCCGAACGTGTTCTACACCGGTGCCGCGCCTAACCAGCAGGCAATCCCGGCGGTGGAGTATCTGCTGAGTGAAGACGGCGGAGCGGCCAAACGCTTCTTCCTGTTGGGAACCGACTACGTGTATCCGCGCACCACCAACAAGATACTGCGCGCCTTCCTGCATGCGAAAGGGATCCAGGATAAAGACATTGAAGAGGTCTATACGCCGTTCGGTTACAGCGACTATCAGACCATTGTCGCCAACATTAAAAAATTCTCCGCCGGGGGCAAAACGGCGGTGATCTCCACCATCAACGGTGACTCCAACGTCCCCTTCTACAAAGAGCTGGCCAACCAGGGGATCAAGGCTACCGATGTGCCGGTGATTGCCTTCTCGGTCGGTGAAGAAGAGCTGCGCGGTATCGACACCAAACCGCTGGTGGGTAACCTGGCGGCCTGGAACTACTTCGAGTCGGTGGATAATCCGACCAACAAGCAGTTTGTCAGCGAATGGCGAGCCTACGCCAAGGCCCATAACTTGCCGAACTATGCCACCGCCGTGACCAACGACCCGATGGAAGCGACCTATGTCGGTATCCATATGTGGGCGCAGGCGGTTGAGAAGGCCGGAACTACCGACGTTGATAAGGTGCGCGCCGCCATGGCCGGACAGACCTTCGCTGCGCCATCGGGATTTACCCTGACCATGGACGCCACCAACCACCATCTGCATAAGCCGGTGATGATCGGTGAGATTGAAGGCAACGGTCAGTTCAACGTGGTGTGGCAGACCGATGCGCCTGTTCGCGCTCAGCCGTGGAGCCCGTACATTGCCGGCAACGACAAAAAGCCGGATCACCCGGTAAAAGGCGGTCAGTAAAACCCGGTTCCCCCGCTGCGGCGGGGGCAGGCTACGACGCCCCATTGCGACGAGACACCCGATGAAACTTTTCTCTTTAAGCCAACTCAGGCCTCTGTGTTTTCTGCTGTGCTGCCTGCCGATGTTCGCGCAGGCGGGTCCGGCCGATGAATTTGCTACGGCCAATCGCACGCAGCAAGCCAAATTATTACAGGCATGGGCCACCGCGCCGGATGCTTCGCGACTGCCGTTGCTGCAAGCGCTGAAACAAGAAAGTGTGGTGATCGACGACGCCAAACATGCCTTTGTCCAGCAGGGCGAAAATTACCAGCCCTTGTCTGGCAGCGCTGCCCCGGTCGGCACACCGAAGAAGCTGTGGTTGAACAACCGGCTGCGCATCCTGATTGCCAACGCACTGTCTGCGCATCGGCTGGTCAGCGAGGACCCGGCGGTGCGTTTACAGGCGGCGCAGGCCCTGCAGCGCGAGGCGCAAAGCGATCAGTTGCCGCTGCTGACCCAGCGTTTGGCGCTGGAACAAGACAGCCGGGTGCATGAGGCATTGAGCATCGCGCTGGCGAATCTGCAACTGAACGATGCCGATGCCGGGGTACGCCTCAACGCGGTGCGCTTGCTTGGCAGCTCGGGCGATCCTGAAACGCAAACGCGCCTGCAGGCGTTGACGGAGACAGGCCATGAGCCGGACGCCGCGGTACGTGCCGAAGCGATGAAAAGCCTGAGCAGCGTGAAACATCGGCTGATGATCGGTGACCTGATCGGCCAGGCATTTACCGGTCTGTCGCTGGGTTCGATCCTGCTGTTGGCGGCGCTCGGTTTGGCAATCACCTATGGCCTGCTGGGGGTGATCAACATGGCGCACGGCGAAATGCTGATGCTCGGCGCCTATTCGGCTTATCTGGTACAGGGGCTGTTTCAGCAGTTTGCGCCGCAGTGGCTGGCGCTGTATCCGCTGGTGGCGCTGCCAGTGGCGTTCGCCATCACGGCCTGCATCGGCATGGCGCTGGAGCGCACGGTGATCCGCCACCTTTACGGCCGACCGCTGGAAACGCTGTTGGCCACCTGGGGCATTAGCCTGGTGCTGATCCAAGGGGTACGGGTGCTGTTCGGTGCGCAAAACGTGGAGGTCGCAAACCCGGCCTGGCTGTCGGGCGGTATTCAGCTCCTGCCGAATCTGGTGCTGCCGTGGAACCGCATTGCCGTCATCGTGTTTGTGGCGCTGGTCCTGATCCTCACCTGGCTGTTGCTGAATAAAACCCGACTGGGCATGAACGTGCGAGCCGTGACGCAAAACCGCGCCATGGCCGCGTGTTGCGGTGTGCCCACCGGCCGTGTCGATATGCTGGCGTTCGGGTTGGGGTCCGGCATTGCCGGGTTGGGCGGCGTAGCCTTGTCGCAGTTGGGCAACGTCGGGCCCGAGCTGGGGCAGGGTTATATCATCGACTCCTTCCTGGTGGTGGTACTTGGCGGCGTGGGCCAGTTGGCCGGTACGGTGGTGGCGGCTTTTGGCCTCGGCATCCTCAACAAAATTCTCGAACCACAGATTGGCGCCGTGCTGGGTAAAATCCTGATCCTGGCGCTGATTGTCCTGTTTATTCAAAAGCGTCCTCAGGGGCTATTTGCCCTCAAGGGCAGGGTGAATGACTGATGAGCCAACCTTTGACTGTAACCGGGGTGCAAAAGGCCCCCCGGCTGGCGCTCGGCATCGGCGGGGTGGCGTTGCTGACGCTGTTAATCATGCCGTTTCTCGCGCTGTTACCGGCGGATCACCCGCTGGCGATCTCCACCTATACCTTGACGCTGGTAGGCAAAATTCTGTGCTATGCCGTGGTGGCGGTGGCGCTTGATCTGGTGTGGGGCTATGCCGGGTTGTTGTCCCTGGGTCATGGGCTGTTTTTCGCCCTGGGTGGCTATGCCATGGGCATGTACCTGATGCGCCAGGCGGCGGGAGAGGGCCTGCCGAGCTTTATGGCGTTCCTGTCCTGGAGCGAACTGCCCTGGTTTTGGAGCGGCACCCAGTATTTCGCCTGGGCATTGTGCCTGATTGTGCTGGTGCCGGGCGTGCTGGCTTTTGTCTTCGGCTACTTCGCCTTCCGTTCAAAAATCAAAGGCGTCTATTTTTCCATCATGACGCAGGCATTGACCTATGCCGGCATGCTGCTGTTCTTCCGCAACGAAACCGGGTTTGGCGGTAACAACGGCTTTACCGGCTTCACCACGCTGCTGGGTTTTCCGATCACCGCGACTGGCACACGGGTGGCGCTGTTTCTGGCAACGGTGTTGTTGCTGGCGGCCAGTTTGGCGATCGGCTTTGCCCTGGCGCGCAGCAAGTTTGGCCGGGTATTAACCGCGGTGCGCGATGCGGAGAATCGCCTGACGTTTTGCGGCTACGATCCAAAAGGTTTCAAGCTGTTCGTCTGGACGCTGTCGGCGGTGCTGTGCGGCCTGGCCGGGGCGTTATATGTGCCGCAGGTGGGCATTATCAACCCGGGTGAAATGTCGCCGACCAACTCGATCGAGGCCGCCATCTGGGTGGCATTGGGCGGGCGCGGCACCTTGGTGGGGCCGCTGCTCGGTGCCGGTATCGTCAACGGCGCCAAAAGTTGGTTCACCATGGCGATCCCGGAATACTGGCAGTTCTTCCTTGGCCTGATGTTTATCATCGTCACGCTGTTCTTGCCCAAAGGGGTTATCGGCCTGCTACGCAGAGGGAAATCACAATGAATTCGCTGCAAATGACTGACGAGTTGTTCACCCAACCGTTGCCGGCGGATAAACATCGCCAGCAAACCGATCCGGTGCTGTTGCTCGACAAGATCAACGTCAGCTTCGACGGTTTTCGCGCACTGAGCGATTTGTCGCTGCAGATTGGCGTAGGGGAATTGCGCTGTGTGATCGGGCCAAACGGGGCAGGGAAAACCACCTTGATGGATGTGATCACCGGCAAAACCCGGCCGGACAGCGGCAGAGTATTTTACGATCAAACTGTCGATCTGACCGCGTTGGATCCGATGCAGATTGCCCAGGCCGGCATTGGCCGCAAGTTCCAAAAGCCTACGGTGTTTGAGGCACTGACGGTGTTCGAAAATCTTGAGATTGCCCAGAAGGCGAAGAAATCGGTGTGGGCCTGCCTGCGCGCCAGGCTGAGCGGCGAACACCGCGACCGTATCGATGAAATGCTGAAAACCTTGCGGCTGGGCCATGAGCGACATCGGCCCGCCGGACTGCTGTCCCACGGGCAGAAGCAATTTCTTGAGATTGGCATGCTGTTGGTGCAGGAGCCGCACCTGTTGCTGCTCGACGAACCGGCAGCAGGAATGACGGATGCGGAAACCGAGTACACCGCCGAGCTGTTCAGCGCATTGGCGGGCAAGCATTCACTGATGGTGGTAGAGCACGACATGGGCTTTGTCGAAACCATCGCCGATCATGTCACCGTACTGCATCAGGGCCAGGTGCTGGCGGAGGGCTCTTTGGCGCAGGTGCAGGCCAACGAGCAGGTGATTGAAGTCTATTTGGGGCGCTGAGGAACCACTATGTTGCAGGTTAACGAGCTGAATCAATACTACGGCGGCAGCCATATTTTACGCGGCCTGTCGTTTGAGGCCCGCATCGGTGAGGTGACTTGCCTGCTGGGGCGCAACGGCGTGGGGAAAACCACGCTGCTGAAATGCCTGATGGGGCTGATCCCGGTTAAAAGCGGCACCCTCAGTTGGCAGGGAACGGCCCTTAACGGCAAAAAACCGCACCAGCGTGTACAAGCGGGGATCGCCTATGTGCCGCAGGGGCGAGAGATTTTCCCGCGGCTGACGGTAGAGGAAAACTTGCTGATGGGGCTGGCGCGTTTTTCCGGCACCGAGGCACGTAAGGTGCCGGAGCATATTTATGAGTTATTCCCTGTCTTGTTGCAGATGAAAGATCGGCGTGGTGGCGATCTCTCTGGCGGGCAGCAACAGCAGTTAGCGATTGGGCGTGCGCTGGCCTGTCGGCCGCAGTTGTTGATCCTCGACGAGCCGACCGAGGGGATCCAACCTTCGGTGATCAAAGAGATCGGCGCTGTGATCAAGCAGTTGGCAGCAGGTGGCGATATGGCGATCCTGCTGGTAGAGCAGTTCTATGATTTTGCCGCCGAATTGGCAAACAGCTATCTCGTGATGTCGCGTGGCAGCATCATTCAGCGCGGGGCAGGCAGCGCGATGGAGCAGGACGGCGTACGCGGGCTGGTGGCGATATAAACGTGGGGATTACCCAATAAATTGCGTGCGGGTGGGATCCTGGGAGTGATGCAAAACCCTGATGATTCTTACCCAATGGATATCTTCACGAAAATAAATGAGATGCCCAGCGGCTGGCAGAACGCAGAGATCTTGTGCAATCAAGGCTACGTTTCTGCCAAGCTGAGAATGGCTAAGATTATCAAATGCCTTATGAATATGGTTAAGGTAGTCTTCGGCGGCTTGTAATCCATACCGCTCCAGGCCATAGAAATAAATACTTTCCATGTCATCCAGCGCTTTTGGGCGGACGACTATTTTTCTCCGCATCCTTTTGTTTTACTCCGTATTCTTTTCATGAACACATCTCGATCCCACTCTTGGGCATCGCCACTATTTTCACCTTCGGCGATCAAGCGGCGCAGTTCTTCCAGTTTTGATGCAGCTGTACGTTCGCGCAGGGTACGTACCGATTCGCGGATGACCTCACTTGGGGTACGGTAGTCGCCGCTGGCGACCAGGCCTTCGACAAACCCACGCAGTTCTTCACCCAGGTCTACCGTTAACGTTCTGCCCATTGTGCGCCTCCATCAATTATGTCTCTTTTGTAAGATTTGTTCTTACAATATAGTTGCTAAGATACTCCAGGAACTGACCGACTGCAAACCTCGGTCCGTTTGGATAATCGGGGATACACCTAAAATAATTAAGGATAATTATGAACGAAATCAATATCTCACGCCTGTCTTGTATCGTCCTGTCACTGTTCCCGGCCCTGTGGGGGATTTTCAGCCTGCTGAACAATACTGCGGATTTTGCCAATACCGCCCGGCATGCCGTGGGGCCCCTGCTAACTATGCAAAATACCTATCAGGTGCCCGGTCTGATGTGGCGTGCCATCACCGCGCCCTGGGCCGGAATGGTCGGGTTGGCGTTTATTACCCTGCTGGAATCTCTGGCCGGGATCGCGGCAACCTTGGGCATAGTGTTGATGGTGAAACATAGGGGTCACTCTTATGCGACGTTCGCCAGAGGCAAAGCCTGGGCCATGCTGGGTGCGCTATGTGCGATTACAGTATGGGGGATCGGTTTTATGGTGGTCGCCGGCGACTGGTTTATGGCCTGGCAGGCCAAGGAGGATCCGCTGGCGGTGCAGCTGGGTGCCTTACTGTATATGGTGCCCAATACGCTGGCGCTGATGTTGTTGATGCTGCAACGGGACTCGCGATAGGCGCTGAGGGGGCGACATTTTAATAAAACTGCGGCGAAGTTCGCGAAAGTGTTGCCAAATGCTAACCTGCCGCAGTCTGTCACATTTCGTTCATAATTGTGCCATAGCATAATGACTCTTAAATAAATTGATAATAAATCAACAGGTTAAATTTTTTAAGGGAACAGGCATGAGCGATAAACCACAGAATGATTTGCCGCCGTCGGCGCAGGATCAACAGCAGCAACCGAGCAACCCGGCGCGTCGCCGCTTTTTGGCGGGGGCGACGGCATTGGGCGTTGGCGCTTCCATTGCCCCCTTGGCCGGAGCCGCGGCGGAGGGGAACAAAAAAGTGCTGCTAAACGCTTTGCCGCAAAGTGCGCAAAACTCATTGCTGCGGCGCTATGTGAAGAATGTGGTGGTGATTTACGCCGAAAACCGCAGCTTCAACAACCTGTTCGCCAATTTCCCCGGGGTAGAAAAACCGCTGTCGGCGCTCAAGCCGGAGGAGTTCCAGCAGCGCGATCGCGATGGTCAACTGCTGGATACGCTGCCGCCGATCTGGAAAGGCCTGGTGCCGAAGGCTCAGGAAGTCGGGCATGTTAACTACAAAATCGACGAAGATGCGGTTTTTACCACTCAACTGCCGAACCAGCCGTTTGTGCTGACCGGGCCGCAGGGGGAAAACCTGCCGCATGGCGTGGTAACTCGCGATCTGTGGCACGTGTTTTATCAGAACCAGATGCAGATCAACGGCGGCAAAAATGACAAATTCGTCGCCTGGGCCGATTCCGGTGCTCTGACCATGGGCTATTACGGCGATGGCGCATACAACCTGCGGCTATGGACGTTGGCGCAGGAATTTACCCTGTGCGATAACTTCTTCCAGGGGGCGTTTGGCGGCTCGTTCCTCAATCATCAGTATCTGATTTGCGCCCGCCCACCGTTCTACCCCGACGTGCAAAACTCTGTCGCCAAAGACGGCATTGCTCAGCTTGAAAGCGACGACGTGACGGACTGGCGTTTGAAGCCGCTGAGCGATTCGCCGGTCAGCGCTTCATTCGGCATTCCGCTGTTCGGTAAAAGCCTGCTGACGCCGGACGGTTACGCGGTCAATACCATGGCGCCACCGTACTGGCCGTCATGGACGCAGGATGAGAAAGATCCGACGTTGGCGGATGCCACCATGCCCAACGTTATGCCGCCACAGAAACACCCGCACATTGGCGATTTGCTCAGCCAGAAAGGGATCGATTGGGCCTGGTACGCCGGTGGTTGGCAGTACGCGCTGGACAACCGCAAAGATCAGGGTGATTTCCCCGGCGCACCGGATTTTCAGTATCATCATCAACCGTTCAATTACTTTGAAAATCTGGGGCCGTCCAACCCGCAGGCGCGCGAAGCTCATTTGCGTGATGGCGGCATTGGCGATTCAACCGCCGGCAATAAATTCCTGGCGGCGGTGGAAGCGGGCACCTTGCCGCCGGTCGCTTTCTACAAGCCACAGGGCAACCTCAATATGCACGCCGGCTATTCGGATGTCGAAGCCGGAGACCGTCATATTGCCCATATTATCAATAGCCTGCGTAATGGCCCGCAGTGGGATAATAGCGTGGTGGTCATTACATTCGATGAAAACGGCGGCTGGTGGGATCACGTTGCACCGCCGCAGGGGGATCGTTGGGGACCTGGCTCGCGCATTCCAGCGTTGGTGATCTCACCGTTCGCCCGTAAGGGATATGTCGATCACCAAGTGTACGATACCGGATCCATCTTGCGATTCATCAGTCGGGTGTTTGATTTGCCAACGCTGGAAGGGCTGGCAGATCGCGATAAGGCAATGGCGACGCGTGGCCAGAAACCCTTGGGGGATCTGACCGGCACGCTGGAGTTTCCGGGTTAATCTCATGCTTGAGCGCTGGAGTTACAGCGCTTTCGACATATACCAGATGCCGATGGAACCTTGGGCGCTGGTGTAGCAGGTCTCGCCGCAAATGCTCAGCCCCTGACGTTGGTAAAAACGCTGGGCGCTGGTGTTGCGCTTTAGCACCTCCAGCCACAGCGTTGTCTGCCGGCGTTCGAGTGCCCGCTGCTGCACCTGTTCAAAAAAACGCTGGCCATAACCCTGGCCGGCATATTCCGGCAGGAAATAGATTTTCTGCAGTTCTGCGCCCGTCTGTTGAGTGGGCGCCAGCAGGCTGTTGAAGTTCAGCCGTGCATAGCCCACCAGACGCTCGTCTTCATAGCCCAACAGCCAGCACACGTCCGGATCCTGCAGGGTCTGCTCCAGGGCTTCGACCGCAAAGTCCTGAGCCAAAAAAGCATCCAATTCCGCTTTATGGTGCCAAAGTTCGCCAAAATGGGCCTGATAAGTACGAATACCGACGTCACGAACTAGCGCTAAATCATGGCGTAAAGCCTGGCGAATACTGAACATGTAAACCTCTTGATGGATAGGAACAGGGCCGTTGGCGAGGATTTAGGCAATCCAGCGCATACTCAATTTACTCAATATCCGCATACCGGAGGGAGTATGACCGAGAAACAACACACCCATCGTCGACAGGGACATCCATGGCCATGCAGATGCTCACTGCCGATCAGCTACAGCATCTTAAGCCAAGTAAAGGTTCGGCGCGATTCCTGGTAGTTGAAATCGATCCCGATGCTCATCAACCCCAAGGCCAGAGCCACGTCGGTAATAACGCTTTGCGTAAAAAACTGACGTGACCCCGCGGTGGAGCCGAATACGGCGATGCAAATGCTGGAGATTGCGTGGGATAGGGTGACAAAGTCTGCTGGAGTGAAGGTTCCGGTAGCTGCAGTCGACATTGAAAGCGAAGCCAGTGAACCTGACGCTTTAATGGAAACGAGTTATCTATTGCTGTTAGCACGGTATCAGTAACAGATAAAAGCGTTTTAATACATCTATTCGAACTGGCCGATAGCATGGGGATGACGCTTCTGGAGGGGGTTTGAGCACGCCAATATTATCGGTTTAGCGCTTTTCCTCTCCTCTTCCTGATCCTGGCAGAGCCCGATCAGTCCAAATGTTTTGGCGTCTCGCGCCTGAATCCCAGACCGATAATCCGGCCAAACAAATGTGGCAACCAACGGCTGTCGCCTACCCGGGCCATCAGTTTGGAGCTCTCGCCGGCACGGCGTTTTTTCGGCCTGCGCTGGCTCATTTTGATTTGCAGGAACTGAGTGGCTTTGGTGGGGAAGTTGCGGCGTCGCTGTACCTGCTGCAGGTGTTTTAGCTGCAAGCGCTGGCTGCGCAGCGGGGGAATGATCGCGTTGGCGGTCGCGACTGCATCCTGAATCGCCAGATTCACCCCAACGCCACCGATGGGTGACATGGCGTGCGCGGCATCGCCAATGCACAGCACGCCCGGCTTGGCCCACTGATCCAGACGATCGATGCGGATGCTGAGCAGCTTCACCTGTTGCCAACTGACGATCGTTTGCAGGCGATGATCCTGGAACGGTGCCACCTCGGCAATCTGCAGTAAAAAATTCTCCAGCCCGTCTTGTTGGATCGCCTCGAAGCTGCCTTTTTCGATCGAATAGCCACACTGCCAGTATTCACCCCGGTCGATCATGATGAAGTTTTGCTTTGGTCCGGTGTGGCCCATCGACCAGGCCGGATCACTTTCCTGTTTATCGATTTTCATCCACAACACGTCGCGCGGTGAGCCAAAACTGTGGCTGCTGAGAGAAGCCTGTTCACGCACCACCGAGTTGCGTCCGTCGGTACCTATCACCAACTGGCAGCGAACGCGGATCGGCCCTTCCGGCGTGTCCGCCAGCACGCCGCAGACCTGGCCGCGATCGTACAACAGCTGGTGCACCTGCGCGGACTTGATCAGTGTGAATTCGGGAAAGGCGGCGGCCTTTTCTGCCAGAAAGTTGAGAAACTCCCATTGCGGCATAAAGGCGATAAATTTGCAGCGGGTTGGCAAGCGTGTGAAGTCTGCCAGCCGAATGTCACGCCCGGCGATCTCGGCATGCAGCGTTTCCGCACGCTGGTGTGGCAGAGCCAGCAATGCTTCCAGCAGGCCAAGCTGGTGCATGATTTCCAGCGTCGAGGGGTGAATGGTATCGCCGCGAAAATCTCGCAGAAAATCGGCGTGTTTTTCCAGCACCGTCACGTTAATGCCAGCCCGAGCCAACAAATAGCCGAGCATCAGCCCGGCGGGGCCGCCGCCAACGATACAGCAACGGGTGACATAAGGCGTGATCAGGGACTGTGGCATAGCGGTGACCTCAACGAGTCGCATCCTGCAAATCGTTATTGAAAACTTTATTATGATAATGATTATCAATATCAAATAAGGCTGTCAACCCGTAACACTGTGTGGTCAAAGAGTGAAAACCGATTTTTGCCCGTGCTCGCCTGGCGTCAGGCTTTACCTCACCCTGAATGGCAGCCCCGTCGTCACCGGCGGGCAGGGGGAAGAGTATTCCCGAAGGCCTTGCTGAAAGCGGTTGACCCGCGATGCCTGACGCGCCATCTTTATCCATAAATCGGTATTATTTTGATTAATGGTTCTTAAAAACGGGACGGTCAGTATGGGGCGTGTCACCTTTGATCTCGAAGATCTGCGCAGTTACGTTACCGGTATTGAGTTGGGCAGTTTCGCTAAAGCGGCGGAGCGGCTGGGGCGCTCAACCTCGGCGGTCAGCGCGCACCTGAAAAAGCTGGAGCAACAGGTTGGCACCCCGATTCTGCGCAAGGCCGGGCGCAACATGGTGATGACCGAGGCCGGCGAGACATTGCTGGGCTACGCCCGCCGGCTGCTGGAGCTGAACGATGAGGCCGCCGCGGCGGTGCGCGGGCTGGATTTGCATGGCCGGGTACGCTTGGGGTTACAGGAGGACTTCGGGGAAACCTTTTTGCCGCAGGTGTTGGGCAGTTTCACTCGCGCGCATCCGCGTGTGCGCATCGAAGCGCGGATCGCCCGCAATGCCGAGCTGATCGACTGGGTATTGAAAGGGGAGCTGGATTTGTCGCTGGCGTGGGACGGGGGCATCAGCACGCCATTTCACCAGGCGCTGGGGCAAAGGCAAATGCACTGGATCGCCTCGCCTGATTTTGATCTGTCGCTCTGGCGCAGTGGGCATGAACCGCTGCCGTTGGTGATGTTCGACGCCCCTTGCCTGATGCGCAGTGCGGCGACGCAGGCATTGGATCGCGCCGGGATTGCGTGGCGTGTCGCCTTTACCAGCCGTAGCCTGAATGGCGTATGGGCCGCCGTCAGCGCTGGGCTGGGAGTGACGGTACGCACCGATGCCGGGCTGCCGTCGGGATTATCCCTTCTGCCGCCCGGCATGTTACCGGCGTTAAGCCCGCTTGGCGTGGTGTTGCATCGCGCACAAGAAACTCCAACGGCGGCCATTCAGCGGTTGGCGCAAATCGTGGCCGACAGAATCAAAAACTAGTCCTGCTCGATCGGCTGATTGCCGCTCAGCGCACCCCATTCGGTCCAGGCGCCGTCATACAGTTTCACCTGTTTTGCATCGAGGGAAAGCAGGCCAAAAGCCAGCACTGCCGCAGTTACCCCGGAGCCACAGCTGGTGATGATTGGCCCGTTGAGATCGACGCCCTTGTCGCTGAAGGTTTTCTTGAGGGCTTCCAGCGATTTGAAGCGGCCGTTTTCCAGCAGTTCGCCGTAAGGAATATTGATGCTGCCGGGAATATGGCCACGGTGCAGGCCAGGGCGCGGCTCTGGGGCTTCAGCGTAAAAACGCGGCGCGGCGCGTGCGTCGAGGATCTGCACCTGCGTGTTCAGCGCCTGTTCCACCTGCTGCATAGTGACTACCGCGTCTGCATTGAAGCGGGCGTTGAAGGTTTGCTGCGTGCGTTGCGTTGCGCCGGTTGCCAGCGGTTGGCCCAGGGCAGTCCAGCCGTTGAGGCCTTCGTCCAGTACATAAACCTGCTGCGCGCCAAAGTTACGGAAGGTCCACCAGCCGCGTGGGGCAGAGAACTGATTGCCCTCGTCATAGAACACAATGGTGTGTTGATCGCTAATGCCCAACTTGCCTGCCGCCGCGCTGAAGGCTTCCGCCGTGGGCAGCATATGCGGCAGATCGGTGTTTTTATCCGCGACGTCATCGATATCGAAGTACACCGCGCCCGGGATATGACCGCGTTCAAATTCGGCAAGCATATCTTTTTTCGGTACCAGGCCGACCGGAGACATTCTGACATCGACCACGACCAGATTTTCATCGTTGATATGTTGTGCAAGCCATTGGGGAGTAACCAGAAACGGAGAGTTCATCGTCATTGTTCGCCTGTGGTGAAAACGGTTTTTCACTATACACCAGCGCGCACTCCGATGAGGTAAGATGTTAGCTCAATGGCGAAAACGGGAGCCAGGCGGGATGACGGATAAGCATTTTGGCGGCGCGAAAATCGCGCTGTTATGCGGCAACAGCGTGCTGACCTATCAGCGAGACGACAAGCCCGACATTCCCTGGCCTGGCTGCTGGGATCTGCCCGGTGGTGGGCGCGAAAACGAGGAAACGCCGCTGCAATGCGTGCAGCGGGAAACCCTGGAAGAGTTCGGCCTGCGGATTGCCGCGGGGCAGGTTCGTCATCAGCAGCGCTACGAGGGGATTTTCGCTGGCTATCCACCGACCTGGTTTATGCTGGGTGAAATCACCCCGCAGCAGATTGCCGCCATTCGCTTTGGCGATGAAGGGCAGCGCTGGCAGATGATGACACTCGACCGCTTTATCCATCACCCGCAGGGGATCTCCCATCTTCAACAGCGGCTGGCGGAGCACCTGCAGCGTTAGGGTAGCTCCTCGGCCTCCACCCGGGCGATCAGCGCCTCCAACTGACGGTCGGAAAAGACCTCAATGCCATTTTGACGCAGCAGTTCGGCGGTGACGCCGCTGCCGGGTTTGGTCTGGCCGCTGAAAGAACCGTCGTAGATAAATTGGCTGCCGCAGGACGGGCTGCCGTCGGTGAGCAGGGCAAAGCGGCAGCCGTGGCGCTGCGCGGTTTCCAGCGCCAGATGGGCGCCAAGCAGGTAACTGTCGGTGACGTCACCGCCGCTGATCTCCATAACCCGAGCCCGTTGCGCGAGCACCGTGGCCCCTTCGGCGGTCGGAGTGATTTCTGCTGAGGGACGTGGCGTGGAAAAGCCGGCGGCCAGTTCCGGGCAGCAAACCACCAAACGGCCTTCGCGCTGCCAGCGCAGCAGGGTGAGATGGGGCAACGGTTTATCGGAACCGTTATAGCGAACTTTAAAACCGGCCAGGCAGGCGCTGAATAAAATTTTTGACGGCATGGGTCTGTCTCTGTCGCAGTGGCGAAAGCGTGGCACAGGTGGCCCACGCGCGCGGCTTTAACATAGCAGAATCAACCCGCCGAGGGCAGGGCCAAACGGTTAATCTCCACCGGTTCAAGGATGCGCAAGTCTGTCTCGCGCCGTGCCACGGCCAACATTGCCAGTCCGATACGTTCGGTGGTGGTGACCTGATTGGGAAACAGCCGTTGGGCGCCAAACCACAGCGGTTTAAAAAGCCGGTACAGCAGATCATAAAGCCGGGTTCGGGAGCGGATGCCGTGCAGCGGCACGATAACGCCCGGGCGGAACATCACCGCATGGAACGGCAGCGCCAACAAGGCATTTTCGGTTGCGCCCTTGACCCGTGCCCACATGCTGCGGCCTTGCTCGCTGCTGTCGGTGCCGACGCCGGAGACATAAATAAAGACCATGTTCGGGTTTAACCGCGCCAGCGGGCGGCCCGCAGCCAGCGTCAGATCGTAGGTCAGGGCACGGTAGCGTGCTTCGCTCATGCCGGCGGAAGATACGCCAAGGCAGAAGAAGCAGGCGTCGTAGCCGCTGAGCTGAGTCTCCAGGGCGGACAAATCACTCAGATCGGGCAACGTCAGTTGGCGGAGCTTGGCATCGCTTTGCGCCAGTTCACTGCGGCCGATGCTCAGCACTTCCGTCACCTGCGGATCGAGCAGACATTCGCGCAGTGCGCCTTGCCCGACCATGCCGCTGGCGCCGAATATTATCACTTTCATAACCTGTTCTCCTGACGCCCGGCGATGCGTTGATGACGCCAGCGGTTCGGCGTTTGTGATTCCCATTGCATAAAGGCGCGGCTAAATGAATTCAGTTCTTCGAACCCGAGCACGAAGGCAATTTCACCGGGCTCCAGATCGGTATCCGACAGCAGATGACAGGCCGTACGGTGGCGGGTTTTATCCAACAGTTGCTGATAGCTGTAGCCGTGCTGTTGCAGACGACGCTGCAGGGTGCGTGGGCTGAGGTACAGCTCGGCAGCCACGCTGTTCACGCTGGGTCGTTGTCCGCGCATGCTACGGGTGAGGATTGCCATCACCCGTGCGGGCAAACTGTCGTCCTGCTCGACCTTGGCTAACTCGGCTTCCAGCCCAGGCAGCAGCACGGCCAGCATGTCCTGGTTATAGGTGATAAAGGGCTGCTGCATCAGCGCACGATCAAATATCAACACGTCCAACGGGGCGTCGAAGCGGATCGGACAGCTAAAATGGCGCAGCAACGGCGAAGCGGGATCGTGGTGCCGCGTCAGTTCAATCGCCCTCGGTTGAATAGCCAGGCCGGTGCCACGACGGCACAGAGTGGTGATGGACGCAAACATGGCGTCCACCAACAGTTCAGGGGCATGACCTTCGGCCATGGTCCAACGGGTGTGCAACCGCACGGCCTCGCCGTCTTCCGTCAGCGTCAGTTCTTCGGGACACACCAACCGCTTGTAGCGGGCGACTTTTTGCAAGGCCTCCCCCAGCGTCGCCGAATGCAGCGCCGCGACCGAAGCGATATCGTAATGCTCCGGTGCGACGTCACTGCCGAGGCGAAGACCAAAGGCCGTATCATCGGTCAGGCGCGGGAGCGCCTGCCAAATATCAAAGAACTGCCTGGTGGAAAGCTTGACCTTTTCGCGCCCGTGGCTGAGCAGCCCGCTGGGGAGGCCGGCCAGTTGACCAAGCTTTTCAATATCCACCCCCAGCGCTTTGAGACGAATGGCTAAGGCGCTGGAGACCGGGATTTGATCGCTGCTCATGGTGTTCCTTATGATTTGCCGGCCACTAACGCCGCCATGGTTTCGTGATCCGCTTGGCTATCGTCCCGGTCGGTGCTCAGGCTGAGGTAACGGAATTTGGCATCCGCCGCTTCCCGTTCGGCCTGCACCTGTCCGGCGATAAATACCGCATCGCTGCCGAGTAACAGGCGCAGCGGGGGTTCATCCATCTCGGCGATCTGCAAGATAACCTGCGCGGCCTTGGCCGGGTCGCCGGGTTGGTGGCCGTTATGCTGTTGTAAGTAGTCTAGCATGGGCCCAAGCGTTGCCTGATAAGCGGCGCTGACAGGGGCGATGGTCATTGATGAGCCGGCCCAGTCGGTGCGGAAACCGCCGGGTTCAACCAGGGTCACCTTCACGCCGAAGGGCGCAATTTCTTTTGCCAGCGATTCGGAGAAGCCTTCGACCGCCCACTTGGCGGTGTGGTAAGCGCTCAGACCCGGTACGCCAAGGCGTGCGCCTATGGTGGAGATCTGAATGATATGGCCGCTGCCCTGTTGACGCAGCACCGGTAGCGCCGCGCGGGTGACGTTAAAAACGCCATAGAAATTGGTATCGACCTGGGCGCGGAAATCGGCTTCATCGGCATCTTCCACCGGCGCGATGTTGCCATAGCCGGCATTGTTGACCACCACATCCAGTCGGCCGAAGCTGTCTATTGCTGTCTGTACCGCACGTTTGGCGGCCACGGCGTCAGTAACGTCCAGCGCCACGGTGACCACTTGCTCACCGTACTGTTCCACCAGCGACTGTAACTGCTGTGGCTGGCGTGCGGTCGCGACCAGACGGTGGCCGGCGGCCAATACAGCCTGCGCCAACTGCTGGCCCAAACCGCGTGAACTGCCGGTAATTAACCATACCTGAGACTGAGACATAACCACCTTCCTGTACCTGCTTGTTGAAGAGGTTCTACTCTAGAAGGTTCGTCCACATGCGGATAATCCGATTGCGCCAGAGTTTAATCCGATCGCGCCAATGTGATGTCGCGCTCTGGGGCGTGCGCCAGCATCAGCATTTGAATGGTCTCGCCAACCCGTTGCACCGCTTGTTCAATCTCTGGCGTCAGCTTGGGCGCATAGTTGATACGCAGGCAGTTACGGTATTTACCGGAGGCGGAAAAAATGCTGCCGACGGCGATCTGCACACCCTGTTGTTCCAAATGGCGATTTAGCCGCAGGGTATCAAACGCTTCATCCAGCTCAATCCACAGCATAAAGCCGCCGCGCGGTTGGCTAACACGGGTACCGGGCGGGAAGTACTTCATAATCCATCCGGTCATCACGTCCCGGTTCTGCTGGTAGCGGGTACGCATGCGCCGCAAATGTTGCAGATAGTGGCCGTGGCGGATGAATTCGGCAATCGCCAGCTGTGGCTGGGTCGCGGTAGAGCCGGTGCCGATATATTTCATGTGCAACACGCGCTCCAGATAACGCCCTGGGGCAATCCAACCGATGCGCAGGCCGGGCGCCAGCGTTTTGGAGAACGAGCTGCACAGCAATACCCGGCCGTCTTCATCGAAGGATTTGATGGTGCGAGGCCTTGGGTATTGGTAGGCGATATCACCGTATACGTCGTCTTCGATGATCGTCACATCGTAGCGCTGCGCCAGCGTCAGCAAACGCTGTTTGCGCTCCTCCGGCATAATGTAACCCAAGGGGTTATTGCAGTTGGGCGTCAACAGAATGGTTTTCACCGGCCACTGCTCCAGCGCCAGTTCCAGCGCCTCCAGGCTGATCCCGGTCAGCGGATCGGTAGGGATTTCCAACGCCTTCATGCCCAACCCTTTCAGCGTTTGCATGGTGCCGTGAAAGCAGGGGGAGTCTACCGCCACGATATCCCCCGGCTGGCAGACGGCGCGCAGGCCGGTGAACAACGCCTCGTGGCAGCCGGTGGTGATCACCAACTGGTCGGCGCTAATCTGGCAACCGGAGTCCAGCAGCAGCCGGGCGATTTGTTCACGCAAGCCGATAACGCCTTGAATGCTGTCGTAGAGCAGGCTGCGCAGATCGCCGTGACGCCCCAGGGTGCCCAGCGCTTTGGTCAACGGTTTCAGCGTAGGTTCGCTGATATCCGGCATGCCACGGCCGAGCTGGATCACATCTTCGCGTGGTTTATTACGGATCAGTTCCAGTACCTGCTCCCACTGCGAAATATCCACCGGTCGCTGCACCGGACGGGTGACGGCAGGAAGCTCGGCCAGAGTGCGGCGCCTTTGTACGAAATAGCCGGATTTGGGGCGCGCTTCCACCAGTTGGCTCTCTTCCAGCAGGCGATAGGCCTGTTGCACCGTGCTGATGCTGACGCCGTGTTCCAGGCTTAGCGCGCGCACCGACGGCAGACGATCGCCGGCCGGATAGAGCCCCTGTTCGATGCGTTGGCTAAGGAGCGCGGCCAGGGTGGCGTAGCGTGTCATACAGATACCCAAAGTGAGAATGGTTGAGGAAAAAACCGGTACAGATGAGATTAAATTAGACCATTCAGATAGGCAGAGACAGCTTTTGTATGGAAAAAATATCAACGCCCTGAATCTGTATTGTTTTTCGCGCGATCAGCATCATAGGTTTCGTGGCCAAACCGAAAGAGGACCTGTGATGAGCATTTCTGTTGAGGGCGAACCGGTACAGCACCGGGCGAGATTTCCACTTTGGCAGTTGTACCTGCAGCGTTATCGCACCCGTAGATCTTTGTTGCAGTTGGACGATGCTCAACTGGCGGACATTGGTCTGTCGCGCGCACAGGCAATGCAAGAAGGGCGCAAGCCTTTTTGGAGAACATAAATGTTGAAATTGTTGGGTAAGGCCTCGTCGATCAATGTGCGCAAAGTATTGTGGACCAGCCATGAACTGGCGTTGCCGCTGACCAGAGAAGACTGGGGCAGTGGTTTTCGATCCACGCAAACACCGGAGTTTTTGGCCCTCAACCCCAATGGCCTGGTGCCGGTATTGATTGACGGCGATCGGGTGCTGTGGGAATCCAACACGATTTGTCGTTACCTGGCGGGCCGGGAAGGGCGTCAGGATCTGTTGCCGACAGAACTGGGCGCACGGGCAGCGGTAGAAATGTGGATGGACTGGCAGGCCACCGATCTCAACAACGCCTGGCGCTATGTTTTCATGTCGCGAGTTCGCCAGGATGCCGCCTACCAGGATCCGGAGCGACTGGCAGCGGCGGAGCGGGAGTGGAACAGGTTAATGGGCATGCTCGAACAGCATTTGGCGCAGGGGAATGCTTATATTGCTGGCACGACCTTTAGCCTGGCGGATGTGGTCATTGGGCTGTCGCTCAATCGTTGGCTGATGACGCCTTTCTCGCGCCCGGATTACCCAGGGTTACAAGGGTATTTGCAACGGCTGCAACAGCGGCCGGGTTTCTTGCTGTATGGTGCCAACGGGTTGCCATGATATGAAATAAAATATTCATTTTGGCCTGACATCTTTGGCCAGAAGACGCAGCGTACCCTCGAGGCTGCCTCGTTACATTCCCGTCTGCAAGGTTTCATGAACGGCATCACGGATATGAGTTTTATTTTTCTCTTTGCTTGTTATTGAAATTTATATTTCATATAACCGTATCACAGACGGTGCGTTTCATTGGGTGGCGCGCTGACCAGATTACGGATACAGGTAACGGGAGAGGGTGATGAAACAGGTACGCGTTGGTTTAATTGGCACCGGCTACATTGGGCGCTGCCACGCTATTGCTTATGCGCAGGCTGCCACGGTATTTCCACTGAAGGGGGAACTGGTGTTGGAAATGCTGGCGGAAGTGACGCCGGAGCTGGCGCAGCAGCGCGCTGCGGAATTTGGTTTCTCTCGTTCGACCGCCGACTGGCGCCAGCTGGTGGCCGATCCGGCTATTGATGTGGTGGATATCTGCGCGCCGAATTTCCTGCATAAGGAGATGGCGCTGGAAGCGATTCGCCACGGCAAACACGTTTATTCTGAAAAACCGCTGGCGTTGGACGCCAAAGACGCCGCTGAAATGGTGCAGGCTGCTCGCGCCAAGGGGGTTAAAACGCTGGTGGGTTTCAACTATATGAAGAACCCGACCAGCCAGCTGGCGCGCGAAATTATCGCCAATGGCGAGATTGGCGAAGTGGTGCATTTTTACGGCACCCACAATGAAGATTATCTCGCCGATCCGCGTACGCCTATCGACTGGCACTGCCGCAAGGCCACGGCCGGGTTAGGCGCGCTGGGCGATTTGGCGGCGCATATTGTCAACATGGCGCATTACCTGGTGGGTGACATTGTGGCGGTCTCCGGCGATATGCAGACCATCATCAAACAGCGCCCGGATGCGAAAGACCCTACGCTGATGCATCAGGTTGAAAATGAGGATCAGGCCAGCGCGCTGGTGCGTTTTGCCGGTGGCGCCATGGGTACCATCGAGACTTCACGCATTGCCTGCGGGCGCAAGATGGGGCTGACCTACGTGGTCACCGGAACCAAGGGTACGTTAAGTTACACCCAGGAGCGAATGGCGGAGCTGAAGCTGTATCGTCACGATGAGCCGGCGGAGCGCCAAGGGTTTAAAACGCTGCTGGTAGGCCCTAAGCATCCGGATTACGCCGCCTTCTGTATTAGCGCAGGGCACGGCATTGGTTTTAACGATCAGAAAACGGTGGAGATCCGCGACCTGGTTAACGGCATTGCCGCCGGTGATCGCATGTGGCCTGACTTTGAAGAGGGCTGGAAAGTATCTTGCGTGCTGGATGCGATAGCCGCCTCCGCCGAACAACGGCGCTGGCTGGAAATTAATCGCGATTAACCCAGGGCTATGACGCTCACAACTTGAGAGCGTCATAGCTTAACTGGCTAATAAGTTAATAAGCTATTAGCTTGATAACTTGCTGCGGTGATAGCCTGCCAATCAAAAAGCGAAGCAGGAACAACCGAATGCGCCCCAAAAGGCATTGTCGTCTGAAACAGGAATGCTGGAACGGCGGGCGACGTCATGCTGATGCGCGTGCACGCCGCAAGGGCCGCAACACTGGTGCGCCTGGCTCAGCACCCCGACGCGGGCCGCGGCAGAAGGAGGGGCAGAGCGATAATGCCCCGGCACCTGGGTCACCGGCGACCAGTCAGGCAGTACCGGAATTGCCGGCGGTGCCAGCGGTGAAAAACTGCCGGCGGCGTACACCACCTTGCCGTCCACCACCGTCATCACCGATTCAATCCCCTTGATCTGCTCCTCGGGTACCCTGAAATAATCCTGCGACAGCACGGCCAGATCGGCTAACTGTCCGACCTTAATCTGTCCTTTTTTACCCTGTTCGGTTGAGAACCAGGCGCTGCCCTGGGTCCACAACATCAGGGCCGTTTCGCGATCCAGTCGCGCACTGTCGTCGTACATCGCCATACCGCCAACGGTACGGCCGGACACCAGCCAATACAGCGCCGTCCACGGGTTATAACTGGCCACGCGGGTGGCGTCGGTGCCTAACCCTACCGGCAACTCGGCCGCCAGCATTTTTGCGACCGGCGGCGTCTGTTTGGCGGCTTCTTTGCCGTAGCGTTCGGCAAAGTATTCCCCCTGAAATGCCATGCGATGCTGTACGGCAATGCCGCCGCCCAGCGCTTTCACCCGCTCGATGTTACGTTCTGAGATGGTTTCCGCGTGGTCGAAGATCCAGTGCAGGCCATTGAACGGAATATCGCGGTTCACCTTTTCGAACACGTTCAGCATGCGGCTGATGGATTCGTCATAGGTGGCATGCAGGCGGAACGGCCAGCGGTGCTCGACCAGATGGCGCACTACGCGCTCGAGCTCATCTTCCGTACCTTCCGGCAGATCCGGACGCGGCTGGAGGAAATCCTCGAAGTCGGCGGCGGAGAACACCAACATTTCACCGGCACCGTTATGACGGTAAAAATCGGTGCCCTGACCGGGTTTCAGCATGTCGGTCCACAGCTGGAAATCTTCCAGCTCCTGCTTCGGTCGCTGAGTGAACAGGTTATAGGCGATACGCAGAGTGAGTTGCTGCTTATCGTGCAGTTCGGAAATCACCTGATAGTCATCGGGGTAGTTCTGGAAGCCGCCGCCGGCGTCGATGGCGCTGGTCAGGCCCAGGCGATTGAGCTCACGCATAAACTGACGGGTGGAATTGACCTGTTGTTCAAGCGGCAGCTTGGGCCCTTTGGCCAGCGTGGCATACAGGATCATGGCATTAGGCTTGGCAATCAGCATGCCGGTTGGGTTGCCGTTGCCATCGCGCTGGATCTCACCCCCCGGCGGGTTTGGCGTGTCTTTGGTGTAGCCCACCACTTTCAGCGCGGCTCGGTTGAGTAAAGCGCGATCGTACAGGTGCAGAATAAACACCGGGGTGTCCGGCGCCGCCTGATTGATTTCGTCCAGCGTTGGCATGCGGCGTTCCGCGAACTGGAATTCGGTCCAGCCGCCGACCACCCGTACCCATTGTGGGCTGGGGGTACGCAGTGCCTGCTCTTTCAGCATGCGCAGCGCATCGGCCAACGACGGCACGCCTTCCCAACGCAGCTCAAGATTGTAGTTCAGACCGCCGCGGATCAGGTGCAAGTGCGAGTCATTGAGGCCGGGGACGGCGGTGTGGCCGTGCAGGTCAATCACCTGAGTTTCAGGTCCTGCATGCTGCATAACGTCGTTTTCACTGCCGACGGCGAGGAATTTGCCGTCGCGGATAGCAATCGCCTGGGCGGTAGGCGCCTCGCGATCGACGGTGTGAAATTTACCGTTGGTGATAATCAGGGAAGCAGAGTTACTCATAACGTTCTCCCGGCAGGCCGCCTAACGGCGGGTGAGCCATTGATGAAATATGCGTGTGACTATCGGCATCCAGAGGAAGACCACCAGGGCGACGACGGTGGCGTCATTAAGCAGGTGGCCGACCAGCGTGCCGTTCAACTGCGGCAGCAGGTTTCCCCAAAACCAGGGCACCAGATTGGTGGACGGAAAAATCACCAGCAGGGTGATCAAAAATTGTTTCCACTTGGCGGGCTGGCGGGTATTGGCGCTCGGCGGCGTGAACCAGAATTCTGCGCCGGGCCGAATTTCAATGCTGTCGCTCTCCAGCAGCAGCGGCGAAACTTCCTCGATGTAGCGTTTGCGCAGCGGTGAATTCACCCACTGGGACAGGTTGTCGAGATTGTCAAAACGAACCAGTACGGTGTAGGCCTGCTCATGACCGGTGGGGCGGATCACGTTAACGCCCAGATGTCCGGCAAAGTTGGCGGCTTCGGGCATAATGCGCTTCAGCCAGGCCTCGTAGGCCGGTTCCTGCCCCGGCGCCAAACGGTGAGTGATAACTAGCGTGACATGCTGCGGGTGGGCCATAGCACCGACTCCAGAAAAACCCCGGCGACGCGGCCGGGGTTAAGGTTTATTTCGCCACCCGCGCCGGGGCGTGATGCACCATGGTGTAAGCGTAGTCAACGCCCATGCCGTAAGCACCGCTGTGTTCGCGCACCAGTTCCATAACCGCGTCATAAGTCTCTTTGCGCGCCCAGTCGCGTTGATACTCCAATAGCACCTGCTGCCAGGTTACCGGGATGGCACCGGCCTGCACCATACGGTCGATGGAACGCTCATGCGCATCCACCGAGGTACCGCCGGAAGTGTCGGTGACCACGTAAACTTCATAGCCTGCCTCGAGCGCCATCAGCGCCGGGAAAGTCAGACAGACTTCGGTCCACAGCGCGGAAATCACCAGCTTTTTGCGACCGGTGGCTTCAACGGCCTTTACGAAGGCTGCGTCTTCCCAGGAGTTCATCGAAGTGCGTTCAATCGGGGTGATTTCAGGGTGAACCGCCAACAGTTCTGGCCAGATATAGCCGCTGAAACTTTCGGTTTCAACCGAGGTGAAAAGGGTGGGAACATTAAAAATCTTGCCGGCTTTCGCCAGACCGACCACGTTGTTTTTCAGCTGCTGGCGATCAATATTGGCCACGCCAAAAGACATTTGCGGCTGGTGGTCAATGAAAATCAGTGCAGAATTATCTTTATCAAGCAATTGAAACTTAGACATTATTTACCTTCCCAGAAAGACTTATGTTTAACAACGGGTGAATGTAACGTCGATAAACCGCATGGTAGGCAGGGGCTGATTTCAAAGATAGCGCAGAATTTTTGCCGTCTTGTTGAGTTTTTTTATACACGGAGAGGAAGTGATGAGGTTAAACCTGGAGGCGTTATTGATTTTGGATGCGCTCGATCGGCATGGGTCATTTGCGGCCGCCGCCGCCGTGCTGTTTAAAACACCTTCGGCGTTGAGCTATATGGTGCAAAAACTGGAGAGCGATCTCGACATCACCTTGCACGATCGCTCAGGCCACCGCGCCAAATTCACCGATACCGGCAAGTTGATGTTGGAAAAGGGCCGGGTACTGTTGCGCGCCGCGCAGGATTTGGAGCAGCAGGCTCGCTATGTGGAAAACGGCTGGGAAAGCGAGATCACTCTCGGTATCGATGCCTCGTTTCCTTTTGAGCGCCTGTTGCCGCTGATGGAAGAGTTTTATCAGCAGAATCACCATACCCGGCTGCGCGTTAGTCACGAGGTGTTGGCGGGATCCTGGGAGTCGCTGGTTTATGGTTGTGCGGATATTATTATTGGCGCGATTTGTGAACCCCCGTCGCGGGTAGGCTATGCTTTTAGTCAGTTGGGTCGGTTGGACTACGTATTTGCCGTCGCGCCGCAACACCCGCTGGCGACAATGGCGGAGCCTTTGCCGAAGGCGGAGATTCGTCAGCACCGAGCCGTGGTGGTGCGTGATACCTCAAGGGTGAACGCACCGCAGAACCTGAATATTCTCGAGGAGCAGGACACCTTGACGATATTCGGTTTCGACGCCAAGTTGCGGGCGCAGCTCAGCGGTCTCGGCTGTGGTTATTTGCCGCGTTATTTGGCTGAACCTTACCTGAAAAGTGGCGAGTTGGTCGCGAAAAACGTCGAATCTGAGCGCTGCAGCGACGTCGCTTATTTTGGCTGGCGTGAGAATAACGCCGGTTTGGCGTCCAAATGGTGGCGTGAACGCTTGCAGCAGTGTGCCGATGCCGGGAGCCTGTACCCGGCATCTTGATGCCCCGCCATTGTGCGGAACGACAAGGATGCAGAATGATGAAAACAGGGATGTGGCTTTTGGTAGCGTTGTTACCGTTGCTGGCCGGTTGTAATACGGACCGCGGTTCCGAGGTTGTCGGGCTGGAAAAACCGATGGCTGCCGCGGCATCGGTGCAGCCGCCGTCGGGCAACTACCCGGAAAGAATGCGTCGTGCCATTACGCAAGAAATGCCGACGCTCGGCAAATACAAATCCCAAACCTGTTCGATCAGCATTCATCTGTTACCGGACGGCTCCCTGAAGGACTTCAAGGTACTGGCAGGCGATGCTGAGTTTTGCGCTGTAGCAAGTCAGGCAGTACAGCGCGCCAAACTGCCCAAAATGACCAGTCAGACCGAATACGCCTTATTCAACAGCTCGGTGCTGGATTTCGTTCCCTGATGCCGATGGCTTACCGCATCGGATGCCGGGATGCGGTGAGCAAAATACCTGTTACAACATGCCCTTCTGCGCAAAGGTGATGCGGGTGGCCTCATTGAGGTCAAGTTCACCTAACTTGTCAGGCCTCACCCAGGCCACTTCCTGAAACTCTTCATTGACGGTGATCTGACGATTGGCACTGACACAATCGAAGATCAGATACAGCATATAGATAGGCTCTTGTGTCCCGTCAGGATATGTCTTGGTGCGGACATCATCTCTGAAAGTCCAGGGTGTCATCTGTGTGATCTGCAGCGCTTCGCCTAATTCTTCTCTGATCTCACGACGGAGCGCTTGCTCAATGGTCTCTCCCGGTTCCATGCCACCGCCGGACAATGCCCACTGGCCGGGAAAAACACCGCGGTCATCAGCCATTTTACAGAGTAAATACTCGCCATTATTCTCAATGATTGGGCAGACAATGATCCGTTGACGCATGCAACCTCCTGATGTGACGAATTTTTATTGCTAACGTGGGCAAAGGCTTTTCGACTCGGATCTTACCAGCAATCGCTGCTGGCGGACGGCGTTGAATTCAATGAACGCGCGATAATGGGAGCGCCATCAATAAAAGCGGCATAAATAGCTGATTTTTAACTTTGCTTTACCGCTTTCGTTATTTTGAGCGCCTGCGCTGCTCGCAGATACTGAGGAAAATGACCCACAGCGAGCCGCCGCATGTCCTCAGCCAAAAGCCACAGCCATTATTTGCATTCTGCACAACACCTTTGGATCCAACAGCTTAACCAGCGCTGGTATTGGCGATGCGAGTTGCCGACCTGGGGCATCATGGCGGCGGTGTACGGCGGCTGGTTTGGGGTGGTGCACTACTGGCAGTCGCTGGGACCCTGGCTTGGCACGCCGTTGCTGATTTTGTTGGCCACCTGGTATATGTCGTTGCAGCATGAGCTGATCCACGGCCATCCGACGCGGTGGCCCCGCATCAATCAACTCTTTGGCCTGTTGCCGCTGGCGGTGTGGTATCCCTATGGGCTGTATCGCGATTCGCATATTCAGCATCACCGCAATGAACATCTGACCGACCCGCATGAAGATCCCGAAAGTTATTATTTCAGTCAGACACAGTGGCAGCGTTATCCCAGATTGTTTCCGCTGTTGGCCAAGGTGCGCAATACGCTTAGTGGGCGGATTGTGTTCGGTCCGGCGCTGGATATCGTCGCGACGGGGGTTAATGCGCTGAAAGCGATTGCCGCCGGTGAACTGCGCACGTTGGCGATGTGGTTGGTGCATCTGCTGCTGCTGGCGGCAGTGCTGGTTTGGCTGAAGCAACATGGCATTGGCACGGCGTTTTACCTGTTGGCGATCGGCTATCCAGCGCTGGCGCTGACCAAGATAAGATCGTTTTTTGAGCACCGCGCCGTTGAAGCTCCGCAGGCACGTTCTATTATTAATGAGGCGGCTTGGCCGTGGCGGCTGCTGTTTCTCAATCTGAACTATCATTTAGTTCACCATGATCTCCCCGGCTTGCCGTGGTACGGTTTAAGGCAGGTCTATCTGGCGGAGCGCGGTGCTTACCAGCAGCGCAGCCAGGGATTTGTGGTGCAGGGCTATGGCCAATGGGTCAGCGAATACGCTTTTACCCCGGTCGCCGTTGGGGTTCATCCGTTTAACGCCGGCGAGGCGCTAAAGGAAGTTCAGGGCGAAACCGAAGCCTGGCCGGCGGAGACTTTTATCGTGCGATGGAAACGCGCGTCTCAGGATTTTCCAATCGATCTGGCCAAATAGCCGGAAAATACACAACAAGAGGAAAAAGTATGGCAATCACCCCATTACGTGGTCGCGTTTTCGCTTTGGCACTGGGTTTACTTGCCGCGAGTATCGGCGTGGCTCAGGCGGCCGATACGGTGCGCGTGGGCTCAAAAATCGATACCGAAGGCTCGCTGCTGGGTAACATCATCGTGCAGGTGCTGGAGTCCAACGGCATCAAAACCACCAACAAATTACAGCTCGGTACCACCAAGGTGCTGCGCGGGGCGATCACCTCCGGCGAGATTGACATCTACCCGGAATACACCGGCAACGGCGCATTTTTCTTCTCCGATGAAAAAGATCCGGCGTGGAAGAACGCCCAGGCCGGTTTTGAAAAGGTCAAAAAACTCGATTACGACAAGAACAAAATTGTCTGGCTGGATGCTTCGCCGGCCAACAATACCTGGACTATTGCCATCCGTCAGGACGTGGCGGACGCCAACCACCTGAAGACGCTGGCCGATCTGGGCAAATGGATCAACGGCGGCGGCAAGTTCAAACTGGCGGCCTCGGCGGAATTTATCGAACGTCCGGACGCACTGCCGGCATTCCAGAATGCCTATGGCTTTAAGCTGAATCAGGATCAACTGCTGTCGCTGGCTGGAGGGGACACGGCGGTGACCATTAAAGCGGCGGCGGAGCAAACCTCCGGCGTGAACGCGGCCATGGCTTACGGCACCGATGGCCCGGTGGCGGCTCTGGGGCTACAAACGCTGGAAGACCCAAAAGGGGTGCAGCCGATTTACGCACCGGCACCGATCATTCGTGAAGCCGCGCTGAAACAGCACGCCAATATCGCCGAGTTGCTGAAGCCGGTCTTTGCAACGCTGGACGGCCCGACGCTGCAAAAACTTAATGCGCAGATCGCGGTGGAAGGTCAGGATGCCAAACAGGTTGCGGCCGCTTATCTGAAAGAAAAAGGATTGGTTAAGGGATAGCGCTGATATTCCCTCTCTCTCCATGGGAGAGAGGGAGAGCAGGGCCCATTGACTATGGAGCCGGAGAGTTTCTTTGATTATTGCCGTAAAAAACCGCGTATTACTGACGCTGCTTGTTTTGTTGCTGCTGGCCGCATTTGGCCTGCCGTTCCTCAGCTATGCCCCCAATCGCCTGCTGTCGGGCAAGAGCATTTCCCTGATTTCCCTGCTGCACGGCCCGGCGCTGTGGCTATTGGCCCCGCTGTTGGTGCTGGCAGTGCTCAGCCTGTTGCCACCGCTCAGGCGCAATGCATTGTTGACCGCGCTGGCGGCTGCAGCGCTGCTGGCGCTCACCTTCTGGCTGAGCGGGCATGCTGCGCAGCAGTTGGCGCAGGATGGTTCCAAACTGGCGCGTACCTCCTGGGGCAGCGGCTGCTGGCTGATGCTGGCGCTGAGCCTGCTGATGGCTGCCGATGCCATCACCCGCATCACGTCTTCGCATTTGTGGCGCATGCTCGGCAACCTGCTGGTGATATTGCCTGCGCTGGCGCTGCTGTTCGGCCATCAGTTGGATCAGCTTTCGCTGCTGAAAGAATATTACAACCGGCAAGATGTGTTTGATGCCGCGCTGTTGCAGCACCTGACTATTCTGCTGGCGACGATGGTCCCGGCGCTGCTGATCGGCGTGCCGCTCGGGGTGTTGTGTTTTCGTTCATCCCGTTTGCAAACCCCGATCTTCTCCACGCTGAACATTATCCAGACCGTGCCGTCGATTGCCCTGTTCGGCCTGCTGATCGCACCGTTGGCCGGATTGGCGAAGGCGGTGCCCTGGCTGGCGGAACACGGCGTCAGCGGCATTGGCATGGCGCCGGCGATAGTCGCCCTGGTGTTGTACGCCCTGTTGCCGCTGGTGCGCAGCGTGGTGGCCGGGTTACAGAGCGTGCCCGCCAGCGTGATCGAATCTGCCAGCGGTATGGGGCTGACGCGCGGCCAGATTTTCTTTCGCGTACAGCTGCCGTTGGCTTTGCCGCTGTTTCTGACCGGCGTGCGCATTCTGGCGGTGCAGACCGTCGGTATGGCGGTGGTAGCCGCGTTGATCGGTGCCGGAGGTTTCGGCGCCATCGTTTTCCAGGGTTTGCTGAGCAGCGCGCTGGATCTGGTGCTGCTGGGCGTGATCCCGGTGATCGTGATGGCGGTAATCGTCGATTCGCTGTTTAAATTTATGGTTTCAATTTTGGAAGTGTCACGCCGATGATTCAGTTTAATCAGGTCAGCAAGATTTTTCAGGGTAAGCCGGCGGTGGACGATCTGACGCTGCAGATTGCCAAAGGCGAATTTGCCGTACTGATCGGTACCTCAGGCTCCGGTAAATCCACCACATTAAAAATGATCAACCGGCTGATCGAACACGATCAGGGCAAAATTTACTTTGCCGATGAAGAGATCCAAAAATTCAAACCGCAGGATCTGCGGCGCCGCATGGGCTATGCCATTCAGTCGATCGGCCTGTTTCCGCATTGGACGGTAGAGGAGAACATCGCCACCGTGCCGCAATTGCTGAAATGGCCGCGGGCACGGATCCGCGATCGGGTGACCGAATTGCTGGAGCTGTTGCACCTGGAGCCGGAACTGTTCCGACACCGTTATCCGCACCAGCTTTCCGGCGGGCAACAGCAGCGGGTGGGAGTGGCGCGCGCGTTGGCTGCCGATCCGGAAGTGTTGTTGATGGACGAACCCTTTGGCGCTCTCGATCCGGTAACGCGCACCGCGCTGCAGACGGAGATTGCGCGTATTCATCATCTCTCCGGGCGCACCATCGTACTGGTGACGCATGACATTGACGAAGCGCTGGCATTGGCCGATCGCATCGTGTTGCTCGATCAGGGCCGTGTGGTGCAACAAGGCACGCCACTGGAGCTACTGACTGCACCGGCCAACGATTTTGTGCGCGATTTCTTTGGCCGAAGCGATCGAGGCATCAAATTGCTTTCTTTAGGCACGGTGGCGGAACGGGTGCGGCCCGGGCATGCGGACGGTGAACCTATTTCCTCCACCATGAACCTGCGTGAAGCGTTGTCGGTATTTGTGGCGCGCGGCAGTGAATGCTTGCCGGTGGTGGGGGAGCAAGGAGAGGCACTCGGCGTGCTGCATTTCAACGATCTGATTGCCCAAAAGGCGCTGTCATGAGTGCGCCTAAAGCCCTGCGTTGGCTGCGCGATCCGCTGCCCTGGACCTTTGCCCTGCTGCTGGCGCTGGTGTTTGGCATGAATCATTTGCATGGCCTGTTTGCAGCCTGGTTTCCCGATCTGGAAAGGCCGGTGTATCAGCAGGACAGTTTTATCTCGCTGGTGTGGGCACATCTGTTGCTGGTCGCGGTCTCCAGTCTGATCGCCGTGGTGATTGGCGTAGCGGCTGGGATCGGCGTGACGCGCCCTGCCGGTAAGGCGTTTCGTTCGCTGGTGGAAACCGTGGTAGCGGTCGGCCAGACTTTTCCGCCCGTGGCGGTGCTGGCGGTAGCGGTACCTGTGATGGGCTTTAGCGAACAGCCGGCGATTATCGCACTGGTGCTGTACGGTTTGCTGCCGATCTTGCAGGGCACGCTGACGGGTATTGAATCGGTACCCAGCGCGACCCGCGAGGTTGCGCAAGGGGTTGGTATGAGCGCCAGGCAAATTCTGTGGCGCGTCGAACTGCCGCTGGCGGCGCCGGTGATTGTTGCCGGTATTCGGACCTCGGTGATCATCAATATCGGCACGGCGGCAATCGCTTCCACCGTCGGCACCAAAACGCTTGGTTCGCCGATAATCATTGGCCTGAGCGGTTTTAATACCGCCTACGTGATCCAGGGCGCGGTAGTGGTGGCGCTGCTGGCGATCATTACCGATATGCTGTTTGAGCGCTGGGTGCGCTATCTCACCGCCTGGCGTCAGCAGACGCAGGCGGCTTCTTCTGCGGGGTAAGGGAATAGGATGCAAGTATCTTTGCCGATGTACGGCGTGACCCATCAGCCGGCCGAATCTTTCTGGCGAGTGCTGCGCGGTAAATTACTGCAGTTGGGATTGCCGCTGGCTCCTGAACAGCTCGTCTGGCCGCACGACCTGGCTCAGCACTGGCTACAGGACGATTTATTGCTCAGCCAAACCTGCGGTTATCCGCTGGTCAGCAGCCTGCAGCAGGTGCAGCTGATCGGGACTTATCACTACCGCGTCGAGGGTTGTGAGGGCGCGAATTACAGCAGTTGGTTAGTGGTGCGCGACGACGACCCAGGCGAGCGGCTGGCGGATTTTCGCGGCCGGATCGCCGCATACAACAGTACCGACTCTCAGTCAGGGCATAACAGCTTGCGTGCGCTGATCGCACCCTTGGCACAGAACGGCAGCTTCTTCAGTGCTGCCATCGCCTCCGGGGCGCACTATCAGTCGCTCAAGCTGATCCAAAACCGCCAGGCAGACATTGCTGCCGTCGACTGCGTCAGCCTGGAACTGTTGAAACGGGCACGGCCACAGGCGTTGGCCGGGCTGAAAATTATTGGACGAACGGCCAGCGTGCCGGGGCTACCCTTGATTACCTCGTCGCAGACCCCGCTGGAACAGCTGGAAATACTGCGTGCCGGGGCGAAGGCGATGCTGGGCGAAGCGGTAAGCGACAATCTGCTGATCGGCGATTTCAGCCTGGTGCCGCGTTCGGCATACCAAATAATCACCGAGCTGGAGCAGCAGGCCGCCGCCCGCGGGGTGACAACGCTGTAAGCTTATGACTGGCCTGCGTTCAGGCGGCGCTAAAGCGTGCGTTCAATTTTTGATCGACAATGATCTCGAAGTCAGTAAATAAGGCTTTGGGTTTGACCGTTCGGCCGCGTTTTTCCATCGATACCAGACCGTGGCCGCTGAGCGTTTTCAGCGTGGCGGAAAGATTGCTTATTTGCCGACCGGAGAGTTCCGCCAATCGGCTCATGGTTTCCGGTTTTTCCGTATCAATCATCCGCAGCAAGGCAATATTTTCATTGCTGAGCACCTGGGCCAAAGCAATCATTGAGGTGAACCAGACCTGCGGTTCACGCTCCTGCGGCTGGTATTCACCTTTTGCAATGGCCAGTATCCGTTTGCGGATCAACTCTTCAGGCATTACGCCAATCAGTGCTTTCATCTTCAACCTCGGTTTTCTCTCTTGCTTATGACTTCATCGATTTTAGTGAAGAAATCTTCCACCAACTGAAAAGCGGAATGAAACTCATAGGGTGAGCCTTTATCCGTGGGCGTCTGATGTTGGTGGTCGTAAAGTATTCGGCCTGAAAATCGCCCTTTTCTAGGGACTTTAATGGCATGGGCATTGTCGATGCCAAACACTCGGGTGTTGTATTTATCATGCAGCGTCAAGTTGTAGCGTATGCCATGGGGAATGAAAGCCGTTTTGGTTACTTTCCATGCTTCTATTTTCCACCAGTAGCCATCTTCACGGTTTACTCGGGTGCCATGAAGGCTAAGGATGTAGTCCAGTCCATTGCTTGCATCCATTTTCAGTACTCCAGAAAGTTATGATTTAACCATAACTCTTGAGTGTTTTACGGTCAATGCTATTTCATCAGGAAGAGTGGCAGACTGAATAGATGAGACTTTGACCGCAGAATGGGGTTGAACACAGCGGTAATTTGTTGACGTTTCTGTCGGCGGCAGCGCGCAGAAAATCGCACCAACGGTTGGCGAAAGAAGAGAAGGGGAATTGCTGCTGAAATGGAGCAATGAGGCGGTTACCGCGCCCTTTGCAGATACCGGTGCGCGTCAGGCGACTGCAGCGTTTTTTTACAACAACGCTGCCAGCGCGGGACGCATCACTTGGCCTGAATGCTCTCTGCCGGAGTGGCAGTGGCGGCGGCTTCGTGTGACGTGGCGGTCTCTTCTAGCGGCGTGGTGGAACGGGTGTACATATTCAGCCCGGCCAGGAATACGCCGCCGAGTGAACCAAAGGCACACAGAAAGATAACGATAATGAACGATTTTTTCAGCATGGGGATGATTTCGCAGGTTGCCAGGAACAACGGGAATTATAGACGCTTCGTAATATGAAACAAGAATCGTTTTAATACCCGTCGTCTTTCAAGCTGCAGCGTTTAAATCTGTTTCCGGTGGATTTGTCACTCCAGCCGCTGTAGGGGGCGAATACATTCGCCCCGATTAATTCGGCCGCAGCGTGCAGCGCCTCTACCTTTCCCTGCTTATGCGACTGACCGGGCGAGCAAACAGGAATTTGCCCAGCGTCACCAGCACCACCGCCGCTACGATAATCACCAGCGCCGCCCATTCACGCGGTGCCAGCGATTCGCCGGCAAAACCGATGCCGAGCAGCACGGCCACCACCGGATTGACATAGGCATAACTGGTGGCTACCGCCGGACGCACGTTTTTCAGCAAAAACATATAGGCGCTAATGGCCAACATGGAACCGAAGATAATCAGGTATCCCAGCGCAAAGAAACCTTTGGCGCTGGGCATCTGCGTCAGGCGTTCGCCGCTGAGCTGACTGACGACCAGCAGAACCACTCCGGCAACCAGCATCTCCGCCGCGCCCGCCATCGGTCCGGCCGGTAGCGAAATACGTGACCCCAGCACCGAGCCAAAGGCCCAACTGGCGGAAGCCAGCAGGATCAGTAACGCACCGGTAGGGTTGCCCACCAGGTTATTGCCGGTATTGAGCAATACGATCCCCACCAGGCCCAATGCGATACCTGCCCACTCCAGCTTGGTATTGCGCATGCCCCAAAACAGGCTGAAGAACAGGGTGAACAGCGGTACCGTCGCGACCATCACGGCGGCAATACCGGAAGGTACGTGCTGGTGTTCCGCCACGGTCACCAGACCGTTACCCACCGCGAGTAGCAAGATACCGATAGTGCCAGCGGCCAGCCACTGCCTGGGGGTTGGTAATGCATGGCCGCGCAACGCTAAAAAGCTGAACAGCACTATGCCGGCGACCAAAAAGCGGATCCCGGCCATCATCAGCGGTGGCCAGCTCTCCACGCCCAGACGAATAACGAAGTAGGTAGAACCCCAGACAATATATAACGTGAACAGCGCCCCGATTAACGGCAGGACGTTACGGCTACTTTGACTCAGCATGGATATTTATTCTGCAGGGAGGTTATTATTAGAGGACTCAGTAAACCCGATCGCACGGAAGATTAGCAACGCTTTTCACTATTTTTTAACGGCAAGGTCGGCTGGCGAACCGATGAGAATCGAGAGAGAACGCCAGCCTGCAGATAGCCTTGAGCCGAGTGCCGATTACAGCAGCGAAATACGGTAGGCGCAGCGGCGTGCACCGGCCAGAATATGTTCGGAACGTTCAACCTGCGCCTGCAACACCTCGGTGAAAATACTCAGCTCAGCACGGCAGAACCCCTGACAAACGGTAGCGGCGGCGCAAATAGGGCAGTGGTTCTCTACCAACAGAAAGGAGCCGTCTTCCTGAGTACGGCATTCGGCCATATAGCCTTCGCGGCAACGAATGGCCGTCAGACGCTGAACCCGTTCCTGCAAGTCGGTAGCGCCAATCATCGCCTGTTTGTAATTAATCCGCGTTTCTTGCTCGCGGGTGTCAATCAATAATTCAATCGCCTGCTCGCCCAGCTTGTCGCGTACGGTACGCAGCAACTGTACCGTCAATTCTGAATGGGTATCCGGAAAGCGCGCATTGCCGGCGGCGGTCAGGTGCCAGAGCTGCACCGGTCGGCCGACGCCGCGGGTTTCCGCCACGGCTTCAACCAGCCCGTCTTTGGCCAGTTTGACAAACTGCTGGCGCGCAGCCTCACCTGTGGTGCCAAGAACCTTTCCTGCATCAGACGCTTGTTGTGGGCCGCGGGTTTTTAATAGTGTCAGCAAACGGTCACTGACCGATTGTGCGGGACTACCGCCATTTTCCAAGTTTATTCTTGACATATTTCTCCGCCTCGCCCTACCATTATTCCAAGTTAACTCTTGTTAAATTTAACGCAATATCACTATTAACTCAATGCCCTTCCTCTGAAAACAGGACGACAACCGTGATAACCAACGATGATAGCCGCTGGGCCGACTTATTCTCCGGCAAAAATGGCGCCAGTGCGATCGCGCTCTCACTCGGCGTAGCGCTGCATGCGATCAATATTCTGGTCGCCACCACCATTCTGCCCTCGGTGGTGCAGGATATTGGTGGCCTGAATCTGTATGCCTGGAACACCACGCTGTTTGTGGTGGCGTCGATTCTCGGATCGGCGTTATCGGCACGTCTGCTCAGTGGTTACGGTGCACGCAGTGCCTATCTGGTGGCGTCGCTGTTCTTTATTGCCGGGGCAATGCTGTGTGCATTGGCGCCGTCGATGCCGGTGATGCTGATAGGTCGCACCGTGCAGGGGTTCGGCGGCGGGCTGATTTTCGCGCTTTCGTACGCCATGATCAACCTGGTGTTTGAGCAAAGACTTTGGCCGCGGGCAATGGCGCTGATTTCGGCGATGTGGGGTATTGCTACGCTGGTGGGGCCGGCGGTGGGCGGCATTTTCGCCGAACTGAACGCCTGGCGCTGGGCCTTTGGTATCCTGTTGCCAATCATGGTGTTGTATGCCGGGTTCACCTTCCTGATCCTGCCGAAAGGCAAACCGCAACAGCAGGCAGCGCCGCTGCCGGTAGCCCAGCTGTTGCTGTTGGCGGTGGCGGTGCTGGTGGTATCCGCCGGCAGCCTGGCCGACAGCGCCTGGGTCAATTTTGGCGGTATTGCATTGGCCGTGCTGATGATGGTTTGGCTGATTCGCCGTGAAGCACACTCCCGCGCCCGTCTACTGCCTCAAGGCGCTTTACGCCGCGGTTCCCCTCTGGCTTCGCTGTATATCACCGTCTCCCTGCTGGTTGTGGGCATGACCAGCGAAATCTTCGTGCCTTATTTCCTGCAAACGCTGCACGGGCAGTCACCGCTGATTTCCGGCTATATCGCAGCCACCATGGCGGCGGGCTGGACGCTGTCGGAGATCCTCAGTTCGGGCTGGCGCAGTGCGGGTATGCGTCGGGCCATTATCAGCGGGCCGCTGTTTGTGTTTGTCGGGCTATTGGCCCTGGGCGTATTGATGCCAACGCCTTCCGGTGGTCATTGGTCGGCACTGACGCCGATTGTCATCGCTCTGACAGTGGTGGGGTTTGGTATCGGTTTTGGCTGGCCACATCTGCTGACGCGTATTCTGCAAGTCTCGCCAGAGGCGGATAAGGATATTGCCGGCGCGTCGATCACTACGGTGCAACTGTTTGCCACCGCGTTCGGTGCCGCGTTGGCGGGGATGGTCGCCAACCTGGCCGGACTGAACGTGCCGGGTGGGGCACCGGGTGCCGCCTCCGCCGCGCGCTGGCTGTTCCTGCTGTTTGCCTTGGCGCCGCTGCTGGCGGTTTTTAGCGCCTGGCGCTGTGCGGCGATTACTCCACCTGTTGTGGCAACCAGCGATGCCGAGGTTGCGCTGGCATCGCCGGGGTTGTCGCTCTCTGCCACCCCTGTGAGCGAATGCGTTCGTCCTGAATAAGGCGGGTGCCGCCTGCTGGTTTTTATAACTTCGCAGGGTTTACTTTAAAATCTGATTGACGAATCCCGTATTTGAGATTATTTCTCTCATATGGGATTTTTCATATCAGGGCTATAGAGATCATGGATAACGGAGTGGACAGCGCCGATCTTCGCTTGGCGCAACGGCTGTCTGATTTACGCCAGCAGCAGGGCTGGTCGCTGGAAGCGTTGGCGCAGCAAACCGGCATCAGCCGGGCAACGCTATCGCGGGTTGAGCGTGCGGAAACCAGCCCGACTGCCTCGTTGTTGAACAAACTGTGCGCGGCGTATGGGCTGACCATGTCACGGCTGCTGAGCGAGGTTGAGGACGAACCGCCAGAGTTGCTGCATCGCGAACAGCAGACGGTGTGGGTTGATCGCGCCAGCGGTTTTCATCGTCGTTCGGTATCGCCGCCCACCGCCCTCTATAAGGCGGAATTTATCGAGGGCACGCTGGAGGCCGGCGCGGTGATCGCTTATGACGCCCCTTCGATACACGCGCTTGAACACCATTTATGGCTGCTGGAAGGCCGGCTTGAATTGACGCTGGAGGCGCGAACTTTTCAGCTAGAACCGGGCGATTGCCTGCGTTACCGCTTATTCGGCGCTTCAAAATTTCATGCACCCGGCCCCGAGCCGGCCCATTACACCCTCGTTATCTGCAGGCCATAATCATGATTGAGATACAGCAATTGAACGTCGATGCGGTACAGAGTGCGATCCCTGAACTGGCGGCGATACTGCATGCCAGCGTCTCGCAGGGGGCGAGCATCGGTTTTGTCATGCCGTTTAGCCTTGAGCAGGCGCAGGCGTTCTGGCACCGTCTGTTGCCGGCTATTGAACGGAAGGAAAGGCTGCTGCTGGTGGCCCGAGATCGAGATGCCGGAAGGGTGGTCGGTACGGTGCAACTGCTGCTGGATATGCCTGATAACGGCCGCCACCGGGCGGAGGTGGTGAAGCTGATGGTGCACCCGGATGCTCGCCGTCAGGGCATTGCCCGCAGCCTGATGTTGCAGGTGCAACAGCTGGCGGTTGAGCATCAACGGCATTTACTGGTGCTGGATACCCTGACCGGCGACACGGCGGAAGGCCTGTACCGTCGGCTGGGCTTTCAACTGGCGGGCAGCATTCCGCAATACGCACGCGCCAGCAATGGCGGTGCGCTGGATGCCACCAGTTATATGTATAAATTGCTCTGACTACCCCGTCGTTTTTCAAGCGTTATCGCCTAAGGGGGCGAACGTATCGCCCCCTTAATCAGAACGCAGCCAGCGCCGTCCCTGCAAGGCTCAGGAAGTTATTGTCCGTTCCAGGCCTTGATTGCCTGTTGGCGAATCTGCAGCTTTTGCTCTGGCGTCAGCTTGTTATAGTCCTTCGCCATGCCGCTTTCCCAATCGCCGTACAGCGGATTGGGCAACACGATAAACTCGGTGCCGAATTTGCTTTGGTTGTCGGCGACGAACGCCCGCCGCTGCGCATTATCTTTGTGGTAGGTCGCGGCGCCGAAGTCGTTCAGGTTGTCACCGGCGTAAACCACGATGTCGTAACCGGCGTTCTTGATTGCGTCGAAACGCGCCTGCTTGTTGGAGGTATCACCGCTTAACAGCACGGTTTTTTCCGACATGCCGGTGAAGCCCAATTTTTGCATATTGGCCAGCGTGGCGGCGTATTCAGACTGTTTGCGGTTGGAGACGTAAAACATGGTGCCCTGATGACTGTTGACGTAGCGGGCAAACTGCACGGCACCTGGCACCGCGCCAGCCTGTTGCGCCTGTGACCACTTCGCCCAGGTGGCAGCGGCGAAAGGTTGGCCCTGCTGCGCCTGCCAGCCGGAATAAGGGCTGTTATCCAGCATGGTTTCGTCCAAATCGACCACCACGGCCTTCTTCTTGCCCGGCGCGGCCTTGGCCTGATCAAAGGCCAGCCTGGCGCTGTTGAAGGCCTGGTGCGTCAGCGCCTGATATTCGCCGGATTGCTGGAACCAGTTCAGCGCCAGCACGGATTGCTCAGCCAACTGCTGTTGTGCCTGCCGATCGGTTTTTGCTGGCTGCACGCAGCCGGTCAGGGTCACCAGCGCAATGCCGATCGCCGCGCCGAGGGCCATTTTCTGTCTCATTATTCCTGCCATAAATAAATCACTCTCTGATTGTTATTGTGGTGTGTTCAAGGTCATCGTCATTTCAAACTGGCGCAACGCGTCCTGCTGCCAGCCGAGTCGGTCGAAGAAGGGGGCGGCCACTTCAGGAACGTAAACGTTGGCTACCAGCGGTAACGGCGCAAACTTCGCCTGTAATGCAGCCAGCATGGTACGGGCATGGCCCTGACTGCGGTGCTGCGGCGGCACGTAGATCATGCGCAAAAAGCACTTGTCGGCGCCCAACTGCACCACCGCATAGGCCTGGTGGCCAAGGCTGAAAGCATGGGGTTTGCCGGGTAGCTTGAACAACGTCTCCGGCGCGATCAGCCAGGGCAGGTCGGTGGCACCCTCGGCAATCAGGCGGTGAGAGACGAACAGCGGGTCGATCTCTTGCAACTGCGCAACTTCGGCAAGTACCGGCGTAGCGGCCAGATGCCCGGTCAGCGTGCGGACGATTTGCAACCCGGCCCGATGGTAGAGCGCCAACGCAGCCTCGTTCCCTTCAATCACTTCCAATGACAGTTGACGATCGCCGCGCTGATGCGCGTCGGCGACAATGCGTTTCATCAAGGCTTTTCCCAAGCCTTTGCCGCGCATTTCCGGACGGATGGAGAGTGCCGATATCCGGCTGTGCAGGCCACGGCGGCTGATCAGCGCCAGCGCTACCGGTTGTTGCTGGTGGGTAACGATAATACTGTCGTTCAGGCTGAGGTCTTCGGCACCAAAACGGCGGGCGAAGGTATCACCGTCAATCACGAAACGTACAATATAGTTTTCAAAACAATGACAAAGGATCTGCGCCAGCTCGTCGCTGCTGTAGCGCAGGGCGCTTTGATACTCGAAGCTTTCGTCGGTGTGCATGAGCTTTCCCTGTCTAAGGCGGAAGCTATACATCTAGACCCGATTGTTTTATAAGGCAAGTTTCCGCGTGCGGTTACGGGATATGCAGCGGTAAATGAGGCAGGAACAGGCGGTAAAAGCACAAATGAAAAAACCGGGCGTTGCCGCCCGGCGAAGTAACTCTGGGTATAAAGTGAAGCTAAGGTTTGCAGTGGTGGTTATTCATCACATCAGAACTGGTAGGTCAGGGCGACGGCAATCACGTTGTCGTCTTTCAGCCCCAGCTTGTTATCGCCGTCGAGTTGGTTGATTTTATAATCGACATAGGTCGACATGTTCTTGTTGAAATAGTAGTAGGCGCCAACGTCGATATATTTCACCAGGTCGGCGTCGCCGATGCCTTCAATATCTTTGCCTTTCTGCTGAACATAACCCAGCGATGGACGCAGACCGAAGTCGAACTGATATTGAGCAACCAATTCCAGACCTTCCGCCTTATTGGCAAAGCCGCTTACGGAAGTGGAATTATTATTGATAGTGGCGGTGCCGGAGATTGGCGCGATATTACGGCTTTGCGAATAGGTTGCTGCCAGGTAAACATCGTTGTTGTCGTATTTCAGGCCGCCGGCCCAAATATCGGCTTTGTCGCCCTTACCGAAGGTGCCCGCTTTTTGCCCGGCAGTACGGTTGGAAGAGGCATAGGCGGCACCCACGCTCAGGCCGTCGATGATTTCATAGCTGGAAGACAGACCCCAACCGTCGCCGTTCGCCTTGCTGTTGGAACGGCCGTCGTTTTCGTTCTTGCCCTGGTACTGTACCGCGAACTTCAGACCTTCAACCAGGCCGAAGAAGTCATTGTTACGGTAGGTTGCCACGCCGTTGGTACGACCATTCATAAAGTTGTCGGTTTTGACGTAGGCGTCATCACCGAACTCGGGCAGCATATCCGTCCAGGCGCCGACGTCATAGATAATGCCGTAGTTGCGGCCGTAGTCGAATGAACCGATATCTTTATATTTCAGACCGGCGAAGCCCAAACGGGTTTTGGTATCTTTTGTGCCGTCAGATTCAGAGTGGTTGGCTGCTATTTGATATTCCCACTGGCCATAGCCAGTCAGCATATCGTTAATTTGAGTAGCGCCTTTAAAACCGATACGCACATAGGTTTTATCGCCATCATTACCGGCATCGTCAGAGAAATAGTGCAGTGCTTTTACGCGGCCGTAAAAATCAAGTTTGTTGCCGTCTTTATTGTAGATTTCTGCTGCCTGTGCTGTCTGCGCAATTAAAAGTGCCGGAATAATAACGGCCAGAAGATTACGTTTCATGATTTACCCTGCTTTATTCGATTGAAAGACGCTTATCATCAGTAGTACTGCTGTTTCACTGTGCCGCCTGTTTGTTTGCAGCGAGGATTTTTTACCGTAGTTATGTGATCTATTTATGACAAAATATTCATTTCCATGTCGAACGATTAAAAATCTCGCGGAAAGCGTCTGTTTCTTCTACGGGCATCCAGAATTCCCCGTGATGCCCATCAGGTCGCTGCCAAAAATCATGCGTGAGATTTATACGTTGACGACTTCATTCAGCGCATCAGGAGGGCTTATTGTCCTGTTTATGTGAATGATTGATGCTGAAAATCCCGATTTTCAGCCATGCAGGTTGAGGGTAGCGTAAAGCTTCCCTTAAGCAGCAGGAGTGCAAGATGCAACCTTCCCAACAGGCTGGACAGCAGGCGTTTGGCGACATTGCCCCCAAGTTGGCGCAGCTCAGCGACAGCGTATTATTCGACGATGTATGGCAGCGACCGGGGCTCACGCCGCGCGAGCGCAGTCTGATCACCGTGGCGGCGCTGGTGGCGCTCAACCGCGTGGAGCAGATGCCGTTTCATCTGCAACTGGCCGAACGCAATGGCGTGAGCGTTGAACAGCTCGCCGAGGCGATCACTCATCTGGCGTTTTATGCCGGTTGGCCAGCGGCGGCCTCTGCCGTGGCACGCCTGCGCGAATTGAAACAGGAGTAGTCCCATGCCATTCAGCCGTATCGCTTTGCATCAGGGCAAGTCAGCGCAATACCTGAAAACCTTATCTGACAGCCTGCACCAGGCGCTGGTCGAGACTTTTAGCGTGCCGCCGGCCGACAAGTTTCAGGTCATTGATCAATACCGCCCCGGCGAGCTGATTTACGATCCCCATTATCTCGGCGGCCCACGTTCGGCGGATTATGTGCTGTTTTACATCACCATTGGCCGTCCGCGCGATACCGCCACCAAACAGCGTTTTTATCAGCGGTTGGCGGCGTTGCTGGAAGAAAACCTGCAGTTGAGCCCGCAGGATGTGATGGTAGTGATTACCACCACCCAACAGGACGAGTGGTCGTTCAGTGCGGGTCGCGCTTCAATGATCGAAGGCTAGGCTGACGCAGCCGACGGTCTGTGGGACAATAGCGCCATCATTTCGTTGAGATACAGAGTTGAATGGCGCTCTCCCCCGCAGTTAAAGATCAGATTGGCCAGTGGTACAAAGCCCTGCAGCAACAAATACCGGATTTTATTTCCCGTGCACCGCAACGGCAGATGATCGCCGAAGTCGCGAAAACCCTGGCCGGAGATTATCCGCGCCACCTGGCGATTGAGGCGCCGACCGGCGTGGGCAAAACCCTGTCGTACCTGATCCCAGGGATCGCCGTAGGCCGCGCGGAGAGCAAACCCCTGGTGGTCAGTACCGCCAACGTGGCGCTGCAGGATCAGATCTACAGCAAGGATTTGCCGTTGCTGAAGAAGATCATTCCCGATCTGAAATTCACTGGTGCCTTTGGCCGCGGGCGCTATGTTTGCCCGCGTAATCTGGCGGCATTGAGCACCGACGTCAGCGAGCAGGGCGATCTGACGCTGTTCCTGGATGACGAACTGGCCCCTTCCAGCGGGGAAGAGCAGGCGCTGTGCCAGAAACTGAGCAAAGCGCTCAGCCGCCATGAGTGGGACGGGTTGCGCGATCATTATCAGCTGACGATCGACGATCCGCTGTGGATTAAGCTCAGCACCGACAAGGCCAACTGCCTGGGGCGCAACTGCCACTACATCCGCGAATGCCCGTTTTATCTCGCCCGTAAAGAGATTGAAACCGCCGACGTGGTGGTGGCTAACCATGCTCTGGTGATGGCGGCGTTGGAAACGGAATCGGTACTGCCCAACCCGAAAGAGCTGTTGCTGGTGCTGGACGAAGGCCATCACCTGCCGGAAGTGGCGCGTGACGCGCTAGAGATTGACGGTGAAATCACCGCGCTGTCGACCAATTTGCAACTGGACATGATCGTGCGTCAGGTTGAACAGTGCATGACGCAATATCGCCCGAAAAGCCCACCGGGGCTGACCAACGACGAACGTTTGAAAAATCACTGCGAAGAGATGCGTGAGCTGATCCAGATTTTCGAGCATCAGGTCAGCGCCTATCTGCCGACCGACACCGTGATTGCCGAACACCGGTTTGAAATGGGCGAACTGCCTGCGGCGATGGTGGAAACCAGCGCACGCTTGTTCAAGCTGACTGACGCGTTGCGTGGGGTGGCGGAATTTATCCTCAACGATCTCAGCGAGCAAACCGGTAAGCACGACATTGTGCGACTGCACCGTTCAATCATTCAGATGAGCCGCACCCTGGGTTATCTGGAGGCGATGAGCAAACTGTGGCGGCTGGCGGCGCTGGACAAGTCTTCCAATGCGCCGATCTCCAAATGGGTCACGCGCGATTTGCGCGATAACGTGACGCACCTGTATTTGCACTGCGTAGGCATTCGCGTGAGCGACCAGCTCGAAAAGCTGTTGTGGCGCAAGGTGCCGCATGTGGTCGTCACCTCGGCGACTCTGCGTTCATTGAACAGCTTTGCGCGCCTGCAGGAAATGAGCGGGCTGAGCGAGAAGGCCGGCGATCGTTTCGAAACCCTGTCTTCGCCGTTTAACCACGTTGAGCAGGGCAAGATTGTCATCCCGAACATGCGTTTCGAACCGGCGATGGCCAACGAAGCTGAGCATCTGGAAGAGATGGCGCGCTTTTTCCGCGCCGAGCAGGCCAGCGGCAAACACAAGGGCATGCTGATCCTGTTCAGCAGTCATCGGGCGATGCAGACCTTCCTCAGCTACGTGACCGATTTGCGCCTGATGCTGTTGGTACAGGGTGATCAACCGCGTTATCGCTTGGTGGAAGAGCACCGCAAGCGGGTCGAAAAAGGCACTGCCAGCGTGCTGATCGGCCTGCAGTCGTTTGCTGAAGGGCTGGATCTGAAAGGGGAATTGCTGACCCAGGTGCATATTCACAAGATCGCCTTCCCGCCGATCGACAGCCCGGTGATCCTGACCGAAGGCGAGTGGTTGAAGTCGCTGAAGCGTTATCCCTTCGAGGTGCAAAGCCTGCCGAGCGCCTCGTTCAACCTGATCCAGCAGGTGGGCCGACTGATCCGCAGCAATGAATGCCACGGCGAGATCGTGATTTACGATCGCCGCCTGCTGACCAAAAGCTACGGCTCTCGCCTGCTGGCGGCATTGCCGGTGTTCCCCATCGAACAGCGTGAGGTGCCTGAAGCCGACAAGGCGCACCAGGCAGCGCTTAAATCCGCCGCCGAAGCGGAGAAAAAGAGCAAGAAGCGCAAGAGCCCGTTCGCCCGCAAACGTACCCGTTAATCACAGCATTGGCGGCAGGCGACGTTTCACCGGCGTTGTTTTGACGATGGAGGTATTGCTCTGTGCGCGCTCGGCCAGCCGATCGAGGATCTGGTCGAGTTGCTCCATCGAATGCGCCACCAGGCGCACGATAAAGCAGTCTTCGCCGGTCACCTTGTCACACTCAACCACCTCCGGGATCTCCTGAATCATTTGCTCGACCTTTTTCAGCATGCCCGGCAGCGGTTTGATGCGCACCAGCGACTGAAAAGCGTAGCCCAACGCCTGCAAATTGACGTTCAGGGTGTAGCCCTGGATCACGCCGCTCTCCTCCAGCCGCCGCAGCCGCTCCGAGGTACTGGGTGACGACAACCCGACGCTGGCGCTGAGGGTTTTCAGCGATACCCGCGCATCCTCTGCCAGCAGGTTCAGGATTTGACGATCGATAGCATCCATAGGCTCTCCATTAGGTGTTTTTCAATTCATGCCTTAATTAAAAAGGAATTTAAGCATTATTGCCTTTTTTATGCCATGGAAACCGCTGCAGGAAAGCCGCAAGCTAAGTGCATAGGCTCACTGTGAGGAAACCAAGATGAATGCAGAGATAAAACACGGCTCGCTGGAGATGATCGCCGCGATGCTGATTTCCGGTACCATCGGCTGGTTTGTGCTGATGTCCGGCCAGCCGGTGATCAACGTGGTGTTCTGGCGCTGTGCGGTAGGGGCGCTGGTGCTGCTGGCCATTTGTGCTGCGCTGGGGCAGCTGCGGCGCGACAGCCTGACGCGTGCTACGTTGCTGGTGGCAATCGCCGGCGGCGTAGCGCTGGTGGTCAATTGGCTATTGTTGTTTGCTGCCTATTCCTATGCGTCGATCTCCATCGCGACGGCGGTGTATAACACGCAGCCGTTCATGCTGGTGGCGCTGGGGGCGCTGTTTCTCGGCGAGAAGCTGACCCTGCGTAAGCTGTTTTGGTTGGTATTGGCGTTTATCGGCATGACGCTGGTGGTGTTGGCGCAGCCCAAACAGGCTGGTGGACAGAACAACTACCTGATGGGCATTTTGTTGTCGCTGGGCGCGGCATTTTTTTACGCGCTGATGGCGCTGGCCGCCAAACGGCTGAAAGGGACGCCACCGCATCTGATCGCCTTGATCCAGGTAACGGTCGGCGCGCTGATGCTGTTGCCGATGGTAGATTTCCACGCGCGGGCCAATGCCGGACAGTGGGGTATGCTGGTGACGGTGGGTGTATTGCACACCGGGATCATGTATGTGTTGCTGTATGGCGCGATCCAAAAGTTGCCGACCAACCTGACAGGTTCGCTGTCGTTTATTTATCCGATCGCCGCCATGCTGGTGGATCGCCTGGCGTTCGGTCACCGATTGGTGGCGCTGCAGTTTGCCGGCGCTGCCCTCATTTTGCTGGCGGCGGCAGGCATGAACCTGCTGGGGGAGCGCCGCGTTCGGCTAGCGGCTGCGCCAGGCGGCAAGCAGGCCCCCGAACAATGACAACGCCAATAACAACAGCATCACCGGCGTGTAGCCGTAGCTCGGGTAAATCAGGGTCGCCACCGCCAGGCCAACGGCGCCGCCGAGATTGTGCAGTGTCCAGGTGATGCCTAACGCGCCGCCGCTTTGCGACTCGCTGACGCTGTTGAGTGTCGCCAACACCAGCGGGCCGAGAATGCAGCCCCAGCCCAGCCCCATCAGGGCGAAGGCCCCGAGCAGCAGCGGCAGCGGGCTGTCGACGCTAAACCGGCTTTGCAGGGCGGCGGAGCCGGCAAGGGCGGCAAAACCGAGGATCAACGCCGCGCGTGGGCCGGATTTATCCACCCATCTGCCGACCCAGGGCGAGAGAGCTGCCATCACCGCGGTGGTTGGCAGCAACAACAGTCCCAGCATCGTTCCCTGGTAGTGGCGGGTGTTTTCCAGGTAAATCGGCATCAAAAAGAAAGCGGCGCAGTAGAAAAAGGCCAATAGCGCGCTCATCAGGCAAACGCGCAAAAAGGCGGGACGCCGCAGCAAAACCAGCGGTACCAGCGGCGAATGTGCCCGTCGTTCAACCGGCAGTAGCAGGCCGAGCGCGGCGAGCGCCAGTGCAGCCGTTAACCCGGTTTTTGCGCTCAGCCATCCCCATTGGCTGCCCTGACTGATGGCCAGCAGCAGCCCGGTAACGCCGATCACCAACAGCAATAAACCGGGGATATCCAGCCTGCTGCCTTGTTGGGCGCGAGACTCTCGAACGGTTCCCAGGCAGAAGGCGAAACTCAGCGCAATCAGCGGCACGTTCAACAGAAACACCCAGCGCCAGCCCAGGGAACCGACCAACAGGCCACCGGCCACCGGGCCGATCGCCAGACCCAGGCCGTTGACCGCCAGCAAAATGCCGATTGCACGACCGCGCTGCTGCGGCGGCCAGGCATCGGCGACAATGGCCGTAGTGGCGGTGTACAGTACCGCGCAGGCGGCGCCCTGCACAAAACGCCAGACGTTGAGCAGCTCAATACTGCCTGAGAGCCCGGCGCCCAACGACGCGGCGGCGAACGTCAGCATTCCGCAGTACAACACCCGACGACGGCCATACAGATCCGCCAGCCGCCCGGCGCTGACCATAAAGGCGCACAGTGCCATCACGAACAACGTCATCACCCATTGTACGCTGCTCAGGCTGGCGGCCAGCTCACGCTGGATCGCAGGGATGGTGGTATTGACGATGGTGAAATCGATACAGCCCAAAAAGCTGGCGATACTGATGCCAATCAGCAGACGCCATAGTTGGGGCGTGCCGCTGTCGGTCAGAATTTCACTGCGTTCGCTCATAGGGGTTTCCTGGCAGAGAAAGAGTGCGTTCAGTTTACTCAGCGAAGGCGGTAGCCAGTGGCGTTGTTTCATCGTTTAATAGGCGAATTAATATCGCCAATAGGGCAGGCCTGATGATTTCCAGCGAACGATTACATGCAATCCGCGCCTTTGTGCAGGCGGTGCAGGCCGGTGGTTTTAGCCGTGCCGCCGAGCAACTGGGCCTTTCGCGTTCAACGGTGGGTAAAGCCGTGGCTCGGCTGGAACAGCGGCTGCAGGTGCGGTTGTTCCAACGCACCACGCGCAGCCTGTCGCTGACCGATGAAGGGCAGTTGTTCTATGACGATTGCCTGAAGGCGCTGGCGGCGCTGGAAGCGGCGGAAAACCAGCTGGCGGTTCGGGCCCAAACGCCGGAGGGACGACTGCGGGTATCGCTGCCGGTGCTGTTCGGCCAAAAGTGGGTGATGCCGCCGCTGCTGGCATTGGCGGACCGTTACCCGAAATTGCACATCGAAGCGTTGTTTTCCAACCGTGCGGCAGATTTGGCGGAAGAGGGGATCGATTTGGCAGTGCGTATCGGTTCGCCGGGTGATGCCGCAGCCATCACCGCACGGCAACTGGGTGAGCAGCAGCAAATACTCTGCGCAGCTCCGGGTTATCTGACACGACAGGGGGAACCGAGCACGCTAGCAGAACTGTCGCAGCATCAGGCGATTGGCTTACTGCGTGATGGGCGTAGCCAGCCGTGGCATTTGCTGGATGAACAGGGGAAAGCTCAGCGACTGTCGCCACCGGCCCGTTTAAGATTGGGCAATATGGAGGCGGTGCTGGGGGCTGCCTGCGCCGGTCAGGGGGTTGCCATGCTGCCGCGTTGGCTGGCGCATGATGCGCTGACGGCCGGGACGTTGCGTGAGGTTTTACCCGGCAGCTGCGGTGCAGGGCTGGCGATTAACGTGGTCTGGCTAAAAGGGACCGGCATGCCGTTACGGGTGAGGGTCGCCATTGATGCCCTGCTGGCGGCCTTCACCCCCAAAGCGCCGTGGCAGTGATTTGACGCTGGTAAACGCCGGTGGCGCGGCTATGATAAAGCCTGCTTCCCACCATGCTGCGTACGGGTGACTTATGATCGATGCTTCCACCATTTTGCTGTTTTCCGGGGCCTGTCTGGCGCTGACGGTGACCCCTGGGCCGGATATGTTGCTGATTGCCTCGCGCAGCGTTAGCCAGGGGCGTCGTGCCGGTTTCGCGTCACTGGCGGGGATCCAACTGGGTACCTATTGCCACGCGCTGGCGGCGGCGTTAGGCCTGTCGCAACTGTTTGTCGCGGTCCCGCTGGCCTATGATGCGGTGCGCATGTTGGGCGCTGCTTATTTACTGTATCTGGCGTGGAAAACGCTGCGATCCGGCAGCAGTTTGCAGGCTTCTGCGGGATTGGCGGCGGTACCGGCTGCACGCATTTTCCGGCAGGGATTATTCACCAACATTCTTAACCCAAAAATGGCGCTGTTCGTTTTAGCGCTGTTCCCACAGTTTATCGATCCACACGCCGGTTCGCTGGTGGTACAAATGCTGTTGCTGGCGACGGTGTTAAATCTGGTGGGGTTGGTGATTAACGGTGGGTTGATCCTGGCGGTCAGCGGCATGAAAAACCGTTTTGTCGGCCGCCGTTTCAGTGCGCGCTGGCCGAATTACCTGTTGAGCGGCGTGTTCGCCGGGCTGGCCTGCAAGCTGATTTTTGACAGCCGCAAATAGCCTTACGCCTGTAAGGATGCTTCAAAAGCCGCGCTGGCCGGGCATTGCGGTAGCGCGCTGTACATCACCAGCCGCAAATGATTTTCTTCATCGACAATAAACGACGCATGTTCGAAGGTTACCTGGCCGGCGCCCGGCACAATGAACGTGCGTTCTCCCTGGCAGCGACCGTGAATGTCATGCTGTTGCCACAGCTGACGGAACTGAGGCGAAACCTGCTCCAGCGCCTGCACCCGCTGTTGCATGGTGGCGTCTTGTGGCGCACGCGCATAGTCGCGGCGAAAGCTGGCGAGGATTTGCGGTGCCTGCGCTTGCCATTCCACCAGCCGTTGATTGAGTTGGGGATCGGCAAACAGCATCCACAGCATATTGCGCTGATCCGCCGGGCGATCGCCAATCGCGAATAGCCGTTCCGCCGCCGGGTTCCAGGCGATGATGTCCCAGCTCAGATTCATCACGTAAGCCGGTCGCAGTTGCAGATCGTCCAGCAAGCGGCGCACCAGCGGTGAAACCTGACACCACTGATGACCGACCGGTACCGGCGGGCGTTGATGTGCCAGCAAAAACAGATGGTAGCGCCCGGTCGCATCCAGCTTTAATACCCGCGCCAGATTTTCCAGAAAATCGACCGAAACGTTGATTTCCCGCCCCTGTTCCAGCCAGGTGTACCAGGTCAATCCTACGCCTGCCAACGCGGCGACTTCTTCGCGCCTCAACCCCGGCGTACGGCGACGCGTGCCGCTCGGTAAGCCGACGGCCTGCGGTGACAGCTTCTCGCGTTTTTGACGCAGGAAATCCGCCAGATCCTGACGGGTTCGGTTGAGGGTACGCGGTGGCATAGCGGCCGTCCTGTTGCTGTTAGTAATAGTATAACTGGCTATATAGTAACAGTTTATGACATGTTCCATACTGCCGCCATCGTAATCTTTGGAGGCACGTATGGAACAGTCATTAGCACAAGGCGATCGTCGTCTGGTGGGGCTACCGGTGTTGCTGTTGGGCGGCTTTGTGACGGTGTTTGACCTGTTTGTGGTGAACGTCGCGGCGCCAGTGATCCAGCAGCAGTTCGCGGCCAGTTTCGCTGGCGTGGGGTTGATCATTGCCGGTTATGAGTTGGCATTCGGCGTGTTGTTGATAGCCGGTGGACGTCTGGGCGATCGCTTTGGGCGACAGCGTATGTTTAGCCTCGGCATGCTGGGGTTTACGCTGACGTCGGCGCTGTGCGGTATGGCTACGTCACTGAGTATGCTGATCGTTGCGCGTTTTCTTCAGGGGGCGGCGGCAGCGCTGCTGTTTCCGCAGATATATGCGTTGATGCGCGTATTGTACAACCCACATCAGCGGCGGCGCGCCTTTGCCTGGCTGGGGATGACGCTGGGGCTGGCGGCGATTTTCGGCCAGATATTCGGCGGGTTCATTATTGAAGCCGATGTTTTCGGCAGCGGCTGGCGTATGATTTTTCTGATCAATCTGCCGATTGGCGTATTGGCAATCGTGGCGGCGCGTCGCATTCCCGAGTCACGTCTTGAACAAGCACAGCGGCTGGACGGCATGGGCTTGCTGTTGGCGGCGACCGGTTTGCTGTTGCTGCTAGTGCCCTTGTTGGAAGGGCCATCGCGCGGCTGGCCCTGGTGGGTATTACCGGCGTTGGCTTGCGGAATTGGCATGCTGTGGGCTTTTATTCGCTGGGAGCGGTGTCTGGCGCAGCGTTCTGGGGATGCGGTCCTGGATCCTGCGCTGTTGCGGCAGGGCAGTTTTGCCCCTGGGGTGGGCGTGGTGCTGGCGATTTACTCGACCGCCTCTTCGTTCTTTCTGTGTTTTGCCCTGCTGCTGCAAGCGGGAATAGGCCTGACGCCGTTTCAGGCCGGTAGCCTGTTTGCCCCCGCCAGCGCGGCATTTATGCTGGCCTCGTTCCTGGCACCGGGGCTGGTGCAACGCTGGGGGAACGGCGTGCTGGCGCTTGGCGTCGCAGTCTATGCCGCCGGAATGGCGCTGTTGGTGGTGGAGGTGCTGTCGGGCGCGGCGTTGGTACAGCCGTTGTGGTTATTGCCGGGGCTGGTGATCCTGGGCTTCGGCCAGGCGCTGAGCATGACGCCGTTGCTTAATTTGGTGCTCGGGCTGGCGAAAGAGCATCAGGCCGGGATGGCCGCGGGGGTCATTTCGACCGTGCAGCAGGTGGGCGGGGCGTTGGGGATTGCCGCCAGCGGCGCGTTTTTTGTTCCCCTGTTGGCGGGCGGTGCTGGCGCAGAACGTTACGGACAGGCGTTTGCCGGCGCGATGGTTTACAACCTGCTGGCGATGGCCGTTGCCTTCGGCTTGCTGAGGTGGATCATCCAAAAACAACGCAAACTGGCCCTTCAGTAAACCCATGGCGGGTGTTATTGCTATTTACCGCCAACCGTAAATCCCCAAGGAGCCAAGGTAATGTATCTGCCCGCCTCATTCCGTGAAGACCAACTGGACGCTCAAATTGCGCTGGTGCGCGCCAACCCGCTCGGCATGTTAATCAGCCAGGGGGAGCAGGGCCTGGTGGCGGATCCGCTGCCCTTTTTAATCGATGCCGATGAGCAGGGTAACGTCCTGCTGCGGGCGCATTTGTCCCGTGCCAATTCCCATTGGCGGCTGTTACAGGCCGCCAGTGAGTGCCTGGTGATTTTTCAGGGAAGAGACGGATATATTTCCCCTGGTTGGTATGAGACCAAACGCCGGAGCGGCAAAGTGGTACCCACCTGGAATTACAGCGTGGTACAGCTGTGCGGTACGCCACGGATCACGGACGATGCCCGCTGGCTGCGACAACAGCTGGAGGGTTTAACTGCGCTGCAGGAGGGGCATCAGCCTGAACCCTGGCGAATGGAAGATGCTCCGGCCCACTATATTGCCGCACAGATCCAGGGCATTGTCGGCATTGAGATAGTCGTAACCGAACGTTTGGGCAAATGGAAAATGAGCCAAAACCGCAGTGCCGAAGACGCTGATGGGGTGATCGCCGGGCTGCGAGCAGGCGATTCGGACCAGCAGCAACTGGCGGATGAGGTTGAGCGTCGACGCGGATAGGGTATGCTGATCCCAGATTGGATCAGGGGACAGCAGAACGATGGATTACACCAAAATTATCAAAGAAATCGGCCGTGGCAAAAACCATGCGCGCGATCTGGATCGGGAAACCGCTTTCCAGCTCTATCAAAAGATGCTGGCCGGTGAGGTGGGCGAGCTGGAGTTGGGCGGTATTCTGATCGCCCTGCGGATTAAAGGCGAAGCCGAAGAGGAAATGCTCGGTTTTTATCAGGCGATGCAGCAACAGGTGATGCGTCTGCAGGCGCCGCAGGGACGGCCGATGCCGGTGGTGCTGCCAAGCTATAACGGAGCACGCAAGCAGGCGAATCTGACACCGCTGTTGGCGTTGTTGCTGACGCGCGTCGGGTTGCCGGTAGTGGTGCACGGCGTGCTGGACGACAGTACCCGGGTTACCAGCGCGGAAACTTTTCAGGCGCTGGGCCTGCCCTGGTCGCCAGACGCTGCCCATGCCCAACGGCGTTTGGATAACGGCGAAACGGTGTTTATCCCGGTCTCGGCGCTGTCTGCCCCTTTGGATCTGCAACTTGGCCTGCGCTGGCGCATGGGGGTGCGTAACAGCGCCCATACGCTGGCCAAACTGGCAACGCCGTTTGGTGAACAGGATGTGTTGCGCATTGCCAGCGTGTCGCATCCGGAATACGTCGGTCGGGTGGCTTCTTTCTTCCGTCAAATCGGCGCCCGTGGCTTGCTGATGCACGGCACCGAAGGGGAGGCGTACGCCAATCCTCAGCGCTGCCCGCAGATCCATTACATCGTTAACGGCGAGCAGCAAGTGTTGCTGGAGCGTCCGGAGCAGGAGCCCACGCCGGAGCTGCCGGCAGCCAAGGATGCAGAAACCACCGCTCGCTGGACTGAGCGTTGCCTGGCGGGGGACGTGGCGATCCCGCTGGCGATCCAACGCCAGATCGCCTGCTGCCTGTTGGCCGCCGGTGAAGTCGACACCCTGGAACAGGGACTTGAACGTTTACGCAGCGCGTAAAACCCTTGTCTATACTGGAATATTTCGCTAATCGGCTGAAAGGATGGTTATGCAACAGGCTCTCGATTACTTCAATCAATTGAATCAGGACTATCTTGAGGTGCACCGCACCAAAGAAGATTTGTTTTGGCAGAACTATATGGGTATTGGCGATGAGGGCGTTTCGGCCCGCTTCTCGGCGGCGGAAAGCGCCTATAAACGTTTTATCGCCGAGCCGCGTCGGTTAGCGGAAATTCGTCAACTGTTGGCCGGGCTGGAGGCCCTGCCGCAGGATGCTCAGCGAGATGCGCTGCAGCACGGGCTGAACGGTTGGCTACGCTTTTTTGATTGCAACGCGATTGAAGATGCCGAGGCTCAAACGCTGTTGGATCAAATCATCAGCGCTGAGGCGGATCTTTATACCCGCCGCAAGGCTAACCCGGTCAGCCACTTGAATGCCGCCGGGCAGCGGGTGAACGCCTCGCTCGGCGAGCTGTTGACCAATCAGGCGACCAATGAAAATGAAGAGTATCGCCGCAGCTCGCAGAACGCGCTGCGTGAACTGGAGCAGTGGCTGTTGCATAACGGCCTGCCGGAGCTGATTAGCCTGCGAAACCGTTTTGCTCGCCAGATGGGCTTTCGTAACTATTTTGACTACAAGGTGAACAAAACCGAGCGTATGACGCCGGAACAGCTGTTCGCCATCCTTGATCGCTTCGAGCAGCAAACTCGCGAAGCCAACTCACGTAGCCTGCAGCAGTTGGCGGCGGAGAAGGGTGAACAGGCACTGGAACCCTGGAACGTACGTTTTGCCAGCGCCGGTGATGTGACCCGCCAACTGGATCCATACTTCCCGTTTGCCCAGTCGCTGGAGCGTTGGATCAACAGCTTTAAACGGCTGCATATCGGGTTTCGCGGTGCGCAGATGGATCTCGATCTGCTGGTGCGCGAGGGCAAGTACGAAAACGGGTTTATGCATGGGCCAGTGCCGCCGTTTATCCAGCAGGGCAAATGGCTACCGGCACGCATTAACTTTACCAGCCTGGCGCAGCCGGATCAGGTCGGCAGCGGGGCTCATGGTTTAAATACCTTGTTCCACGAAGGCGGTCACGCCGCGCACTTTGCCAATATCTGCCAGAATGCGCCCTGTTTTTCGCAGGAATTCCCCCCGACCTCGATGGCCTACGCCGAAACCCAGTCGATGTTCTGTGACAGCCTGCTGGACGACGCCGATTGGTTGAAACGCTATGCGAAAAACGCGGCGGGTGAGGCAGTGCCGGATACGTTGATTGAGGCCAGCATCGCTGCGCGTCAGCCGATGCGTGCGTTCAACGAACGTCATATTTTACTGGTGCCTTACTTTGAGTGGGCGTTGTATCAGTGGGATGACGAACAGCGCACGCCGGAAGCGATAACCGCACTGGCACGTGAAGTTGAACAAAAAATATTGGGCATCAGCGGCAGCCCGCGGCCGACGCTGGCGATCCCGCATTTGCTGTCGCTGGAATCGGCCTGCTCGTATCAGGGCTATCTGCTGGCGCTGATGGCAGTTGAGCAGACGCGACACTTCTTCTTGCAGCGCGACGGTTACCTTACCGATAACCCGGCAATTGGTCCGGATCTGGCGCGTCATTACTGGCTGCCGGGTAACGGTGTCAGCCACGACGACACGCTGCGGAGTTTGACCGGTGAAGGTTTCAACCCGGACTATCTGGCGCAGGCCTGCAACCAGACGGTGGCGCAGGCCTGGCAGGCTGCGCAGCAAACCATAGCGGCTGCGGTTGCCCGGCCACAGCCGGCGGCAGACTTCGATTTGGCGGCACATATCCGCGTGGTGGATGGCGATCGCGTGCTGGCCGATAACGCCGAAGGCGATGAAAAGATGTGCCGTGATTTCGCCGCGGCGATTAATGCCCGCCTGAATTAAATAGCCATAAAAAAGCCCGCCGATAGCGCGTATCGGCGGGCTTTTTCATTGTAATCCGTTAATTACTTGTAGATTACCGCGGTGCCGTGCATCAGGTTGTTGCCGCCAGCGGAGGTAATGGTGAAAGCTTTGGCACCGGCCGCATCGGCTTTGGCGGACAGTTGCGCTTTCAGGCTGCTCAGGTCGGTCGCGCCACTGGCAGAGATCACACCGGCCTTCTCAAACTGTGTGGCATCTTGTGCGCTGACGTAGTCGGCAGCAAAAGAAGTGAAAGAGACGGCGCTCAGAGCGATAGCAGCAGCAAAAGTTTTGATGTTTTTCATGATGGTCATTCCTGTCTGGTTTTTAAGGGAGAAAGGCGCTTGCCTTTCGATGGAGTGATTATTGCGCAGCGACAGGAAGGATGAAATCGGAGAGTATTGATAATATCGTTCAGTTTATTTGATTATTAATTAAGCCCTCCCTCCAGAGGAGGAAAGGGCCGTTTATTATCGTTTTTGCGCATCCGGGCGAACCAGATCGAAACGGTGTTGCTCCGAGATGCCATAGTAGGCCGTCGGCCCGCCGGCGCGCAGGATAGGTTCGGCAGCAGCGGTCTGATAAACGCCGTGTTGGTCCAGCAGTGACGAATCGATATGTACCGCGACCACTTCTCCCAGTACCAGCCAGGTATCTACCTTTTCCCCGGCGGCGCTTTGCAACTGAATGCACTGTGACAGGCGGCATTCAAAGTTCACCGGGCTTTCAGACACCCTTTCCGCTTTCACCCGACGGCTGGGCAGCGGTGTCACGCCGGCAAAGGCAAATTCATCTTCACCGCGGGCCAGGCTGGCCGAGCTGTTGTTCATGGCATCGGCCAGCGGGCGCGTCGCCAGATTCCAGACAAACTCCCCGGTTTCGACGATGTTTGCCACGCTGTCTTTCCAACCGCTGCTGGCGAAACCGATGATCGGCGGGCGGTAGTTGAAGCAGTTGAAAAAGCTGTAGGGGGCCAGATTGCGCTGGCCGCTCGCGCTGACCGATGAGATCCACCCGATGGGGCGTGGGCCGATGATGGCGTTCAGGGGATCGTGCGGCAGACCATGGCCTGTCGCGGGTTCGTAGTAATATCGGGACTGACTGCTCATAAGTGACCTGGGGTGGCTAAACAGAACTTTTATTCTGACGGGTTTCCCGTCGGCTGCAAGTTTGCCGCTGCTTTATGGTATCTTACGCGCCAGAAATACCTTTAAGAGAGCCCGTCACGGTGGAAAAAAAGAAAACCTTCCCGCAGCAGAAAAGCGGCCTGCACCCGCGTAACCGTCATCGCTCGCGCTATGATTTCCCGGCGCTGATCGCCAGCTGCCCTGCGCTGGAGCCGTTCGTCAAGCCGAATGCCTGGGGCGATATTTCGGTAGATTTTGCCGATCCGGCGGCGGTTAAAATGCTCAACCGTGCGTTGCTGCAACATTTTTATGGTATCGAACATTGGGATATTCCCGCCGATTATCTGTGTCCGCCGATCCCAGGACGCGCCGACTATTTGCACCACCTGGCCGACTTGTTGGCGACCAGCAACGGCGGTGAGATACCGCGTGGTAAAGGCGTGGCGATCCTCGACGTAGGCATTGGCGCCAACTGCATTTACCCGATCGTCGGCCTGCGTGAATACGGCTGGCGCTTTACCGGTTCAGAGATCGACCCGGTGTCGCTCAATTCGGCCAAAATGATTGTCGAGATGAACCCGACACTGAGAAACAGCGTACGTTTACGTTTGCAAAAACAGCCTGAGTTTATCTTTAACGGCATCATTGGCGTGGCGGAGAAGTTCGACGCCACGTTGTGTAACCCACCGTTCCACGGTTCAGAGCAGGAAGCACAGGCGAGTACCCGCCGCAAACTGCATAAGCTGGGCAAGGGTGAGGTGGCGGATAAGCCGGTACAGAACTTTGGCGGCAAAAATAACGAGCTGTGGTGCGAAGGCGGCGAAGAAGCCTTCGTGCGTAAAATGGTAGAGGAAAGCGTGAGTAAGGCGCAAAACTGCCTGTGGTTCACCTCGCTTATCTCCAAAAACACCACTTTGCCATCGATTTACCACGCGTTGAAGCTGGCTGGTGCCGCCGAAGTGCGCACCATTGAGATGGCGCAGGGGCAAAAGATCAGCCGTTTTGTAGCCTGGACCTTCCACGACGCGGAACAGCAGGCTGCCTGGGCGGCAGAACGCTGGCGTTAACTCCCCCTGGGTGCCGGTTATTTGACCGGCACCTATAAATCTTCGCGTTTCCCTTTCAATTTCCGCATGTTGCGTTATTCTCAATACGTCGTCCAATACTAAAAATCTTAAATAAGTTATTTATTCAAAACACAATAGTTACCTTACTTAATTGATATTTTAATCCGGTGAGTTTTATCTGCCAGGAGAATTAGGCCTGCCTGTTTCTCAGGGTGATGCACGTCTGCATGTGGGCGCGGCGTGCAGAAAAAATAAAATGAAAAGCACTTGTCTGCTAAATCATCTGCCAGAAGGATTTTAACCCTATGCTGTTACGATTCAGTCAGTTAAACACCCACAGCCGTGCCGAGTTGAGCGCGATAGAAAATGCCGTTGCCATGATCGTATTTAAACCCGATGGCACCGTGCTGCGCGCTAACGATTTATTTCTAAAAACGATGGGATTTCAACGACAGGAAGTTATCGGCCAGCATCACCGCCTCTTTTGTTCCCCGGAATATGTCGTCAGCCCGGCATATCGCAAACACTGGGATATGTTAAATAACGGCAAGCCCATTACCGATAATATAAAACGCATTCGCAAAGACGGAGAGGCCGTGTGGCTGCAGGGCACCTATACCCCGGTGATGAATAAACAGGGGCGGGTGGTGGAGATCGTCAAGATCGCCAGCGTTGTGACGGAGCGCATCACCCAGGCGCAGGAGCATCAGAGCCTGCTGTCGGCGCTAAACCGTTCGATGGCAATGATCACCTTTGACGCGCAGGGCAAGATCCTTGCCGCCAACGACAATATGCTGAAATTGATGGGCTACCGAATTGAGGAGGCGCGGGGACAAGCGCATGCGGTGCTCTGCCCACCTGAGTTTGCCCATTCTGACGATTACCGCCAGCATTGGCGGCGTCTCGCACGCGGTGAGTTTATCACCGGGCGTTTTGAACGGGTGAACCGACGCGGAGAGCGGGTATGGCTGGAGGCCAGCTACAACCCGATTCTTGATGATGATGGGCAAGTGGTCAAAGTGGTGAAAATTGCTCAAGATATCACCCGGCAGATGATCCAACAGCAGCACGAAGAGGAAATGGTGCGTAATGCCCACCATTTATCACTGGATACTGACCGGACCGCTGCACAAGGGGCCGTGATCGTCCAGCAGGCGGTCGCAGGCATGCAACAGGTTGAAGCGGCCGCGCGCGATACTTCCGCGGTGGTCAGTGAGCTGGGCATTGGTTCACAGCAGATAGGCACTATGGTGGAGGCAATCCGTAAAATCGCCTCTCAAACCAACCTGTTGGCGATTAATGCCTCGATTGAGGCAGCGCATGCGGGTGAGCATGGGCGCGGATTTGCCGTTGTCGCTAATGAAGTACGTACTCTGGCGGAACAGTCTCGCCAGGCGGCGACTGAAATTGAACGTATCACCAAATCTATTCAGCAGGGAGTGGCGGCGGCCATAGCCGGCATGGCGGTCTGTGTGGAACAGGCTGGCGGTGGCGTAACCTTGACGCACGATGCCGGTGAAGTGATTAATCGGGTGAATATAGGTATGCAGGATGTGGTCAAACTGATGCAGACGTTTACCACGGTCAAGCAGGAGGAAACAACCCACTGAGGCCAATAGGCGCTAACCTGGGTGTCGGTTAGCGTCTCTTCTTTTCAATAGGGGCCGGTTTATTATTGGCTACTCGCTGGCCAGGTAACATGAATGATCCGTTATTCGCCATCTTAATGCGTTATTCACAGATCCTGACGTCGTTACCACTAAATTCTCTTCTGCCAGTTGTAATAAGAAATAGCGGGCCTGATAAATACCCAATTGACATTGATCGGCCACTTCTCGAGTGCTCAGCCATTTCTCCGGCGGTGTTTCCGGTGAGATGCACTTGACTGCGCAGAGCTCAGATAAAGAGTTAATGAGCTGTTTTTTTATTATTTTCTTCTTTTCTGTTTCACTGGATTTCATGCTTTGGTTTCCCTCTCTTCAGCAAAGAATAACTGGCTGCTCCCTATTATTCCTCACAAAAAAATAGGTGTGTGATGTGCTTTACACAACGGAATTTGTACTGCCTTTCCCGGTTTGGTGTGGGACCTATGTGTTACGACAATTGCAGCATTATATCGAAAAAATATTATTTTAAGATATAAAATAACGCCATGCTTTGACATTTGGTTTTTTTTTGTGAAAAGCTGGGTTTTTTAGGCATAAAGATCGTGAAACCTTTCTTTGTAATACAAGAGTGGATAAATCTGGCGTAATTAAATCATGTTGGAAATTTTATTTTTAACTATGAACATGTTTTGTCATACTTCTCCGTATCAACAGTGCGAAGGCTAAAATAAACTCTGAGTTTTAGATTAATTATCCGTATGTTTTTCATATGATTATGGACTAGGTCAGGCGATGTAAACTGCCTGTTAGTGATGTGATTACGCCAGTAAAAATTAAATTTATCGCCTATTCAACGGAATGAGCGCGTACGCCTTTTGGCAGAGGGATGTCTATTTCGCAAGAACGATGATGTCCAGCTCGGTGCTGAAAATACTAATGGCCAACTGAGGCTATGTCTTCCCGCTCTCAGGATGTCGGTCATTATTGGAAATCGTTAACGCATTATTTTTAAGGATTAAAAATGAAATTGAACAAAATTATGCTGGCCGTCGTTATGGCAATGGGTGTTTCTTCTTTTGCCGCTAACGCTGTGGATGCCGGTCACGGCAAAGTGACCTTCAAAGGCTCCATCATTGATGCTCCATGCTCTATCGACCCGGACAGCATCGACCAAACCGTGCAACTGGGCCAGATTTCCAACGTGGCGCTGAAAGACGGCGGCTCTTCTTCACCCAAGAATTTTGAGATCCGTCTGGAAAATTGCACTCTGAGTACCGCCAAGACAGTGACTACCACCTTTACTGGCGCCAAGGGTGTGAACGGTTTGGGCATTACCGGCACGGCTAAAGGCGCCAGCATCGTTATCACCGATGGTAAGGGCGCAGCGATTGAGCTGGGTAAAGCAACGGATGCTCAGGGCATTCAGGATGGGAAAAATACCCTGAGCTTCTCTGCTTATCTGAAAGGGGATGGTAAAACCGCAGCTGGTGCAGCTATTGATGTGGTACCGGGTGACTTTACGGGGATTGCTGATTTCACCTTGGCTTACCTATAAGTCGGTCGTTTCAGAGTAAGCATGCGGGATTGTCCGCATGCTTTTTGCTCAAACTCTGCTTCTGGAACGAACCTATGTCACGACAAGCAAGAGCCGCTTTGACATTGCTGGTGGCAGGGCTGACAGCTTGTAATGTCTGTCTTGCTACTCCGCAGGGATGGGGGCGCGTCACGATGCAGGGCGCTATTCTTGAAACCGCTTGTGCTATCGATACATCCAGCCGCGATCAAACTATCACTATGGCAACTATGCCTGTTAGCCAAATTAGCCGTGATGGCGTGGGGAGCATGCGTTTATTTGTGGTTAAGTTGGTGAATTGCACGTTAGTGCGTTTAGATCCCAAACAGCCTAATTGGCAGAACTTCCAAATCACCTTTGATGGTGTCGCGGACACCGGTGGTTTTAATCTGGAAGGGGAAGCCAAGGGCGTTGCGTTACAAATTGCTGATGAGCGGGGCCATATTGCCATTCCCGGCGTTCCTATGCCTGCAATCGGAATAACCCCCGGTGATAGGTATCTGAATTACACTCTGCGGCTGGTAAGTAATAAAAAGATATTAAAACCTGGAGATTACTTATCCACCGTGCGTTTTAAAATGGATTATTACTGATCACATCTTGGCGATATTTATATGAAGAGGGGTGGCGATCATTCAATCCTGTTCAGTCGGGAGGGCAGGGTTTTATTAAGAATAATGATGATAACACTTAACGGATAATTAAAAGGCCTATGGATTATGACCTTATCTCATTTTGTGGCGTTCCCCTCTCGCCCACGTTTATTGGGAATGTTAATCACTTCTTTGCTCAGCGGCGTAACGAATATCGCTTGGGCCGATGACATTCAATTCAACACTGATGTATTGGATGTGAAAGACCGCGCTAATATTGATCTTGGGCAGTTTTCCCGTGGCGGATTTATTATGCCAGGAAATTACAGCATGGCGGTACATCTCAATAAGCAGGAACTGCCAGAGCAAGATATTCCGTTTTATCCCCCAGACAACGATCCCAAGGGCAGCGAAGCGTGCCTGAGTCCACAATTGGTTGAACAATTAGGCCTGCAACCGAGTGCTAAAAACGGGCTGACCTGGTGGCATCAGGGAGAATGTCTGACGGTGAGTAGCCTGAAAGGCATGACGACCAAGGGCGATATTGCCGCCGGTGCGTTATATGTGAGCATCCCGCAGGCGTATCTGGAATATACCGCAGCGAACTGGGATCCACCGTCACGCTGGGATGAGGGCATTCCTGGACTGCTGTTTGACTACAACGTTAACGCCCAAACTCAGCGGCAGGAAAAAGCCGGTACACAAGGTTATAACCTAAGCGGTAACGGCGTAGTCGGGGCCAATCTGGGGCCATGGCGTTTGCGTGCCGACTGGCAGAGTCGCTATCAGCACCAAACGGGTTCCGGTACGCCTAGCGACAAAAGTTGGGATTGGAGTCGCTACTACGCTTACCGAGCCATTTCCCGCCTGGGTGCCAGGCTGATGCTGGGAGAAAACTACCTTAGCTCCGATATTTTCGACAGCTTCCGATTTGCTGGCGCCAGTCTGACGACCGATGACAACATGTTGCCGCCAAACCTGCGTGGTTACGCACCCGAAGTGACCGGTGTTGCTCGCACTAATGCCAAAGTCGTGGTGAGCCAGCAAGGCCGAGTACTGTATGAAACCCAGGTCGCCGCAGGCCCGTTTCGAATTCAGGATCTGAACGATGCCGTATCCGGTCAACTGGATGTGCGTGTGGAAGAACAAGACGGCACGGTACAGCAATTCAAGATGGATACCGCCAGCATTCCCTATCTGACACGTCCTGGACAGGTGCGTTACAAAGTGGCCATGGGGCGACCAACCGATTGGCAGCACAATACCAATGGCCCGGTATTTGCCACCGGCGAATTTTCCTGGGGTATCAATAACGGCTGGTCTCTGTATGGCGGTGGCGTAGCCGGTGGTGAGTACAACGCGCTGGCAGCGGGTATCGGTCGGGATTTACTGATGTTTGGTGCGCTCTCATTTGATGTCACTCAGTCACGGGCCAGCTTGCCGCAGAGCAATGAGATGCTGAGTGGGCGCTCTTATCGCCTGAGTTATTCGAAACGGTTTGATGAGTACAACAGTCAGGTGACCTTTGCTGGCTATCGGTTTTCGGAACAGAACTATATGAGTATGAGCGAATACCTGGACTATCGCACTTACGGTACCCGCTCACAAAGTAGCAAGGAGATGTATACCGTCTCCTTTAATAAGCAATTCCAAGATCTGGGTTTTAGCACCTACCTGAACTATAGCCACCAGACTTATTGGAATCAGTCGGATAACGACCGTTACAGCCTGAGCTTGTCGCGATATTTCGATATGGGTCGTGTCAAAAACCTGAACCTGTCTTTGACCGGATATCGCAATGCTTATAACGGCGTTAACGACGACGGCATGTATCTGTCGCTGTCAGTTCCTTGGGGCAACAGCGGCACCCTCAGTTATAACGGCAGCGTCGATCGCAATGGTAATTCACAGCAAGCCAGTTATTACGATCGCCTGAATGAACGCGACAGCTACCAGATCAGTGCGGGCGGCTCTAACACCGGCGCCACCAGCAGTGGTTACTTCAACCACCAAGGCGATTTGGCCCAGGTGAGCGCCAACGCCAGTTACCAGGCGGGCAGCTACTCGTCACTTGGGGTTACCTTCCAGGGGGGGGCGACCGCTACCGCCAACGGGGCTGCACTGCACCGTACCGGCATAATGGGGGGGACTCGGGTGTTGATAGATACCGACGGCGTGGCCGGAATTCCGGTTCGTGGTTACGGTGCAACTGCGCTGAGTAACCACTGGGGCAAGCTGGTGGTGTCGGATGTCAGCAGCTACAACCGCAACAAGATGAGCATTGATCTCAATGCCATGCCGGATAACGCAGAAGCGAGCAAATCGGTGGTGCAGGCAACCCTGACCGAGGGCGCTATCGGCTACCGACGCTTTGACGTGGTTTCTGGCGAGAAAGCCATGGCAGTACTTCGCCTGGCGGACGGCAGCACACCGGCGTTCGGTGCTACGGTGCTAAATAGCAAGAAACAGAACGTTGGAATTGTCAGCGACGACGGCAGCGTTTACCTCAGCGGTATCAACGCCGGTGAGATCATGACGGTTCACTGGGATGACAAATTGCAGTGCGTACTGGATTTGCCGGCGGTGCTGCCGAATACCGGGACGACTAATCTGCTGCTGCCATGTCACCTGCCGGGCAGTGCTAAATAATGCAACCAGACGAATCAATAAGATGGAAATAAATCAATGAAAATGAACGCCTTCCTTGTCGCGAGCACCTTGTGTTGCGCACTGGGAGTTCAGTCTGCTTACGCCGCTATTGCGCTGGATCGAACCCGGGTGATTTTTGACGGTAGTGAGAAGTCAGTGAGTTTGAACGTCAGTAACGAGAACAAGCAATTGCCCTATCTGGCACAGGGATGGATTGAGGATGAAAAGGGCAACAAAATCACCAGCCCGTTGACGGTGTTGCCACCGGTGCAGCGCATCGAGCCCGGCGCCAAGAGTCAGGTGAAGGTACAGGGCTTGCCGGCGCTGAGTACGTTACCTCAGGATCGCGAATCATTGTTCTATTTTAATTTGCGCGAAATTCCTCCGCGCAGTGAGAAACCGAACACGCTGCAAATCGCATTACAAACGCGCATCAAACTGTTTTACCGGCCCCAGGCGATTCAGCCGGCGGCCTCGGCGTCACCGGCTCAGGAAGCATTAACGCTGAGCAAGGTTGGGAACAAGTACAAACTGATCAATCCGACGCCGTACTTCGTCACTATCGTAGACGGCAGCAATAGCCCGAAGGGATTGCCTCTGAAGGGTTTTGAACCGCTGATGTTGGCGCCGAAAAGCGAAGGCATGTTGAATCTGAACGCAGAGGCACTGGGTAGCAACCCGGTACTGACCTACATAAACGACTATGGCGGGCGACCACAGCTCCAGTTTACCTGTGCGGGCAGTACCTGCCAGGCTAAGTCGCTAAAAAACGGTTAATCATGGACTCAGAGGTACCCTGCGGGTCAAGGAGCAAGACATGCAATGGTATAAAAGGATACTGCAAACGTATCAGGATAGCTTTTGTAAGCGGCAGCGCCCTGCGTGGAGACGGAGATGCGGTTGCGCCCTGATTTTGGTGCTGGCTGGTGGGCAGAGCAGTGTTCTTTTGCCCGCCGCTACCGCCGCCGACGCGGAAAAACAGTGGGGTAACGACGGTAATGTCGGCGTCCTGCATGTCCGCGGTGCATTGACGGAGAGTGCCTGCCGGTTAGATATGACGTCAGCGTGGCAGGATATTTCGCTGGGTGAGGTAGGAACCGGTCGATTCCAGCATATTGGCGCACGTGGTACGCCGGTGACGGTAACGTTCAAACTGTTGGACTGTCTGTCCAGTGGGTCTCGCAATGTAGATGAACGAACAGCGACGCGAAAATGGAGCGCCGAGCAACCCTCGGCGACGGTGTACTTTGTGGCACCGGCGGACGACGATAATCCCCAACTGGTGCAGGTCAGCGGCGCTGAAGGGGTAGGGCTGCGACTGCTGGACAGTACCGGTCGGGAAGTGGTTTTAGGGCAGCGCGGAACGCCCTTGCTGCTGACGCCGGGCCAGGACCAACTGGTCTATCAGATCATGCTGGAACGAACCCGTGCTGCCCTGAGTGCTGGGGCCTTTTGGTCGCAGATCAACTTTAAACTGAACTACGACTGATGCGAGATTTACGTGTTTTTAATGCCTGTCTGTTATTGATATCGAGTACTGGCTGGAGCCTAGGGGACTTTGACCACCTAAAGGGTGACGTGCCGGCAAAGAGGGGATGAACATGAAACGAGCGCGATTTTGTCGTCTAGGGAAAGGGGGATTATGGGGACTGTCGCTGATGTTCAGCCTACCGATACAGGCCGCTGACAATTTGAAGTTGCACGGCACTCTGGTAGCTGAACCTTGCGTGATATTACCTGCGGACGCCGACATTCAGTTGGATTTTGGAACGGTAATCGATAAATATCTGTATCTGAACGGACGTACCCGTGGTCAACAATTTGAGTTACGTCTCAGTGACTGTGACCTTAGCCTGGGTAATACGGTGAGGATGACGTTCAGCGGTACCGAGAACCCAAAACTGCCAGGCTTATTGGCCCTGGATTCGGGGAGTATGGCCTCTGGCGTGGGGATCGGTATTGAGACGGACGAAGGCGTCCCGGTGCTTTTATCCCACGAGACCAAGAAGTACCCGATACTGGCAGGTAATAATGTGATTACGCTTAAGGCTTATGTCAAAGCGGAGCAAGCCGCGATCGCGACGAAAAGTATTGGTCGCGGTTCTTTTAGCGCGTCGGCAACCTTTAATCTGGAATACGAATAGCATTCAGCTTATTTAAAACATCCTATTGCGGTAACGCACTGATGCCCCGCACGCTGACCCTGGCAAACAGGGTTGGCGTTTTTGCCGTTCTGTCACTCCCTGAATTGTTGACCTTCCGTTTAAGTGCATCGGCTTGACATCCGTTGGGCCAGGCTAGAATATGAATGAACGTTCGTTCATTTTATTCAGCGGCGACAGCCGCCTCCTTATGCCGGGGCTATTAATGGGTAATCGCGACAAAATCGTTGAAGCTGCGTTGCATAGCTTTACTCACAAAGGGTTCCACCAGACCAGTATGCGGGATATTGCGCTTGCGGCAGGGGTCAGCGTGGGAAACCTTTACAACCACTTTGCCGGTAAGGAAGCGCTGATCGACGAAATTGCGTTTTTGGAGCATCGGGTTTTTGCCGATTTTGCTACCCCGTTGATCGCTGAGCATGAACGGCCTAAGCAGGCGTTATCCGATTTTATCAGCGCCTATTATGATTTCGTCTCGTCCCCGGGCAATGTACAACTGTCGGCGGAAATAGTGGCTGAAGTCGCGCGAAATCCAGTACTGGCTGAGAAATTCAGCGTCAATCAGCAACAACTGGTGGCGGCGTTAAAGCAGACTGTGGTACTGGCCCAGCAAAGTGGCGACATCGAAGCGTCGTTAAACCCTCACGAACTTGCTCAATTAATCCTGGATGTTGTTGAAAGCCAAGCCTGGCGGCAGACGATTTTCCCGTCCCGGGAACCGACAAGGGTACCGCCAAACCAACTGCTGGAGCAGTTGATCTTTGGCCAGTAATAGCGGAGGTCGGGGATGTTTGAGGTAGAGCCATATCGTGAATCTTGTCGTTTGCAAACCGCTGCACTGATCTTTTCCGCCTTTAGCGACAAATTTCAACGCCCATGCGGCTTAAGCGAACGTCAGCAATGGCGGCTATTTTACCGGTTGTGGGTCTGGAAACAGAGCGATAGCCAGGAGCACAGTTTTGTCGTTAGGCATGCAGGCCAGGTGGTGGCCGCATTCGGGTTGAAATCTGTCAGCCAGTTGGGAAATGTGATTTTGCGGGAACGGGCGCTACCGGTAATGCGTTTGTGCCGCTGCTATGGCGTGCTGAATTTCTGGCGTATGTATCTGCAAATTGCGCTGCTGCAACATCAGCCTGCGTCCGATGAACTGTATCTTTCTTATCTGGCGGTGGATGAAAAACAGCGTGGCAGGGGCTTGGGGAAAAAATTACTGGAATGGATAACGCGCTACGCCGTGACCTACCGACCGAACCTATGGCTGCGTCTGCATGTAAGCCAGCAAAATGTCGGTGCTTTGCGGCTGTATCAGCAGTGCGGTTTCAGGCGCAAGGCCGTCAGGAAATATCTCTTGCTGTGGTTGCTGTTCCGCCAGCCCCATTGGTTGTTCTTGGAAAAACCTATCGGGGATAAGCGATGAAAAAAACAGCGGTTTGCTTGTTGGCCCTGATCCTGATGATGCTGGGGTGGATCATCTACGCCAACGATTATCAATTTGTCGCCAAACCTATTGCGTTGAATGCGGGCGGCAATCGGCTTACTGGCACGTTGGTATTGCCGAAAGAAACCGTGGATAAACCGGGCGTCGTTGTGCTTATTCATGGTGACGGCCCGGCCAATGCAGACCGGGATGAAGGTTACTACAGCCTCTGGGAAACCCTGGCTGAACAAGGATACGCCGTTTTGGCCTTCGACAAAGCGGGGGTTGGCGGCTCATCCGGCAACTGGCTGCATCAAACCATGAGCGACCGGGCTAAGGAAACGGTCGATATTATCGACTGGGCAAGAAAAGACGGACGTTTTAATTCGCAATGCATCGGGTTGTGGGGGGCCAGTCAGGCGGGATGGGTCATGCCGAGTGTTGCCGCTCAACGGCCGGATATCGCCTTCACGTTGGCAGTGGCGCCGGCGATTAACTGGCTTCGTCAAGGGGACTATAACACCCGGGCGGAAATGATGGCTGCGGGAAAAACGCAAGCGCAGATTAAGGCTCGTGAGCGGCAGGACCAGCGTTTGTTGTCACTGCTCCGTCAGCCTGACGGCTATACACAGTACCGTAAAGAGTATGGTGATTCAGCGACAATCAGCGTCGATCGCTGGCAGTTTATTCGCGCCAATATGATCAGCGACGCGACGGAGGGGTTACGCAGCTTCAAAACGCCGGTGCATCTGATCGTCGGTGGGCGCGATCTTAATGTCGACGTCGATGAAACCGAGCGTATTTACAGACACAATATTCCTGCGGATCTGTTGACGGTAACCCGTATTGAAGATGCCGATCATATGATGTTAAAACCGCTGTTTACACGCCACCCACTACTGATAAATGTGATTGGCCTGTTCGCTCCTCGTTCCGTGCAGGACGAAGCCTATCTGCAAGACGTTGCGGCCTTCCTTGGCGCTCAGCCTTGTAGCCATGGGCAATAATCGTTATTGGGCTGCGGGTGGTTCACCATTGTCCGGCGCATAAGAAAGTTGAATGGCCTGTTGCGGCATGGCGATACCGGCTTGATCAAAGTGTATTTTGACCAGACGGTCGAGGGCATACTGCACCACCCACTGCTTTAACGCTTGGGTGCGTACGGTCACTCGGGTGGTGAAGGAGCGATCGCCCAGCGCCACTACGCCGTTGAACACCGGTTCGCCCACCAAAAAGCTCTTCACCTGTTCGTCTTGTTTCAACGCGGCGACGGCCTGATGCAGCACCTCATGGACATGATCGATATCTTCGTCACGGCTAACGCTGTAGTTGGCGCGGTACACGCCAAATTCACGGGCGTAATTCGCCAGCGTCGTGATCGAAGAAAAGGGGACGATATGATACACGCCGTAATCGTCCCGCAGGCCAATCGACCGGATGGTCATGCGCTCAACCGTACCGGTAATGCCGCTGACGGTGACGTACTCGCCGGTATTCATGCCGTTCTCAAACTGAATGAAAACGCCGGTGATCACGTCCTTTACCAGCGTTTGCGCGCCAAAACTGATGGCCAGCCCCAACGCCCCGGCCCCGGCCAGCAGCGGGGCAATGTTAATCCCCACCTGTGACAGCACAATCATAATGGTAATGGTGCTGATAACGATGGCCAGCACGTTACGAAACAGCGTCAGCAGCGTGCGTTCGCGGGCGCTGGGACGGATGCCGTTGCTCAACTCCAGCGCCAGTCGATGTTCGATAACGCTGGCCATCAGCGTCCAGCTGATAACCGCAATCACCAGAATCAGCAGGATATGTACCAGTCCGCCGACGATTTTTTCCCCGTTTTCGCTGCTTGCCCACTGGTAAAGGTTGATCAGATGCCAGGCGTCAAACAGCAGCAGCGTGACCGTCAGTACCACCATCACCCGCAATATTTTCAACCCATTGGGAATATAGGAATTAATACGACGTTCCAGCATCGGATAGCGTCGGTTGACATCATCCGGCAGCGAAATACGGCGGAAAATCCAGCGGGTCAGTTGACCGGAGATCAACGCCCCGACGCCGATAACCACCAGGCTTTTTACCGTTGCGGTCATCATAAAGTTCAGGCTGTTGCCAATATCAAATTGCGACAGGACAAACAGCACCAGGAAATAAGCGATCGCCAGCAGGTGCCAGACATGGCCCAAACCGCGCAGAATGATGCTGAAGAACGCCATCGATCGTTCGGCCAACAGGTTAATCTGGAGTTGTATCGGCTTGCGGTTACGCAGGATCAACGCCAGTGCGTATAGCGTCAGTGCCAGCATGATGACCAGATTGGCTGCGGCGGCTGCGGGGTAACTGATCTGTGTCGCCACCACCGGCACCACCACCATCAGGCCGTAGCCGATCAGGCCACTAAGCCAGGCAAGGCGCGTATTCCAGTAATGGGCGACGGCATCGGAGAACGCAAAAGGACGCAGGTAATCGAAATTGGGTGCAAAAATCAGCCGCAGCACCGCCTTGAAGAATTCGATCACCGCGAAGGCGCTAAGAAACAGGGTTTGCAGCCGCAATATGGTGGCGTTGTCAGCGTGGACATGACGGGCAAACAGATTACCTGCAGTCAGTGCCAGCAACAACACCAGCAAATCGATAGCGAAGGCGCCGAGGATCGCCGTTGGCAGTTTGTACCACGAATCATGCTGAAGTTTGGCGTTGTGTCCCCAGTTGCCGATGCGTTTGTATAGCGGGCGGATTATCCGGCGGATCAGATGGAAGAGGGCAAAGGTCAGCGCAACCGTCAGCAGAAAATAGCCCAAAGCCCGAAAAAAAACGTCCGGATGGAAAGTGCGTTTGGGTCCAGAGTCGATCAGTTTTTGCCTCGAGTTTAACTTCTTGTCGAGGGTGCTAAGGCTGTCTTGCGCCAAACTGGTCAGGCTTTCGCTCAGCGAGTCTGACGGCTCGGGCGTTGCTGACTTGGGCTGCGCTGCGGCTGGTTGATCCGCCGCCTGTCTCAGATGGTTAATCAGTTCGGCACGGGCTTTGTCGTCTTGCAGAATATCTGCGAGCGCCGCGTAGGAGGCTTTTTGCTGTTCGGTTTGGCCACTGGGCGCGGGATCCTGTGTGGGCTGCGCCGTTGCCAGTGGAGAAACTGCATAAGTGATCAGCAGCAGCAACAGGGGAAACAGCTGTTCTCGCAGATGAGAACCGAATCGGGAGTATGCGGTTGCGGGCATGTATCCTCTCTTGGGGCTCTGTAAATCGGCGGATTAATTACAAATGTTAAGAAAAACAAAGAATATAGTAGAAAATGAAGAGGCGCAGGGAGTGATAACGCGTGCTATTGCCATATAGAAACGGCGGGCCCGGAACAGGCCCACCGCTGGGTAGGGTAAATCAGGATACGTGCTGCAAGAACTCCTGCAAGCGCGGGCTTGGCGGGTGGTTGATCAGGTCATGCGGGTTGCCGTCTTCTGCAATCCGGCCTTTATCAATAAAGATCAGTCGCGAAGCCACTTTTTCGGCAAAGCCGACTTCGTGGGTGACGATCACCATGGTCATGCCTTCTTCCGCCAGATCCTGCATAACCTTCAGCACTTCATGGCGCAGTTCCGGATCAAGTGCGGAGGTCGGTTCATCAAACAGCATCATTTTCGGTTTTACCGCCAGCGCTCGGGCGATGGCCACGCGCTGCTGTTGGCCGCCGGAAAGCTCGGAAGGGTAGTGATGTGCACGCTCCGCCAGGCCGACTTTGGCCAGCAGTTCGCGCGCCAGTTTCTCCGCGTCCGACTTTTTCAAACCGCGTACGCGGATCGGGCCGAAGGCAACGTTTTCCAGTGCGGTCAGGTGTGGGAACAGGTAAAACTGTTGGAATACCATGCCGGCTTCCTGACGGATCAGACGATCGTCAACCTTGGGGTCGTTGGCTTTCAGACCGTCGACGATCAGATCGCCACTGGTAATCTCTTCCAATTTGTTGATGCAGCGCAGCAGCGTGGATTTGCCGGAGCCGGAAGGCCCGATAATCACCACCACTTCACCCTGATTAATTTTCAGGTCGATATTGTGCAGCACCTGGGTTTGCCCAAAGTGTTTGGAGACGTTTTTAAATTCAATCACAGGATTTTCATCCTTCTTTCCAGACGACGCAGCACGAAGCTCAGCACCAGGGTAATAATCAGATAAATAACCGCCACGGCGCTCCAGATTTCCAGCGCGCGGAAGTTGCCGGCAATAATTTCCTGGCCCTGACGGGTCAGTTCCGCCACGCCGATCACGATAAACAGCGAGGTGTCTTTAATGCTGATGATCCACTGGTTACCCAGCGGCGGCAGCATGCGGCGCAGCGCCAGCGGCATAATGACATAGCGGATGGTCTCGCGGCGCGACAGACCCAACGCCAGACCTGCTTCACGGAAGCCGCTGTGGATCGACAATACGGCGCCGCGAGTGATTTCCGCAATGTAGGCGCCGGAGTTGATCATGATGGTGACCACCGCCGCGCTAAAGGGATCGATGCGCAAATCGCTGAACGCCATCGGCAGGGCGAAGTAGATAAACATCACCTGCACCACGATAGGTGTGCCGCGAATAACTTCGATGAATACCAGGGCGATGTGGTTGGCAATCCAACCGCCGTAGGTACGGGCAAAACCGGCAACGAGGCCGATGATGAGGCCGCCAATCAGACCGAGGACCGAAATCCACAGGGTCATTTTGGCGCCTTCTAACAGGATAGGGATGGCGGGCCAGATGGCGCTCCAGTCGAACTGCATGGTGTTTTCTCCCGGTGATCCCAAACGTGGGAATCAGATACAACAAAGCGCAGGGGCTAAGGCACCACCCCTGTGCTTAAGTGAATCAGTGACTGACTTCATCCGTTATTTAGGTTCGGTACCGAACCATTTTTTGTAGATTTCGTTGTAGGTGCCGTTGTCGCGCAGCGTTTTCAGCGCGCCATTCACCTTGACGCGCAGTTCGTCACTGCCTTTAGGGAAGGCGATGCCGTATTGCTGTGCTTCCAGCGAGTCGCCAACGGTTTTGAACTTGCCGGCGCCGGCGGTTTTAATGAAGTAAAGAATATTTGGCGTGTCGTGCAGCACCGCGTCAGCGCGTTTGGTGCCCAGTTCCATATAGGCGTTATCGATGTTCGGGAACTGACGCAGGTCTTTGGTTTTGATGTGCTGCTTGGCGTAATCCACGGAGCCGGTGCCACTCTTCACCGCCACCACTTTGCCGTTCAGATCGTCAATGCCCTTGATGCTGTTATCGTTGGCGTTAACCATCACCAGCAGGCCGCTTTTGTAGTAGCCGTCAGAGAATTCGATGGCTTTTTTACGTTCTTCGGTAATGGTGATGCCAGCCAGCGCCAGGTCGATATTTTTGGTTTGCAGTGCCGGGATGATGCCGCTGAAATCCATAGGCTTCAGGGTGTAATCCAGTTTCAGTTCTTTGGCGATAGCGGCCCACAGGTCGATATCGAAACCAACGTATTTATCGCCTTGTTTGAATTCAAAAGGAACGAAGGCGGTATCGGTGGCGACGACCAGTTTGTCTGCTGCGTGGGAGCTTACGGCAAAGGCCAGCGAAAGTGCGGCCAGGGAGACTTTAAAAATTGACTTCATGAGAGGAATTTCCTGTACAGGTTGCGGATTACCCATTTTTTATATTGCAGTTGGTGCCATGAAAAAATCGTGCCATGTTTACAACTACTATAAAAACAAAGAGTTGCGGTGTGATGTTGGCTCTGAAGGTCGAATTATTATTTTTATGCACCAAATTGAGGCCCCAAAATGGTGCTTTTGGCGACCTGTTGGTGCATGCGTCTATCATTAACCAAATAATGGGGTTGAAACAACCGATAGTTAACGGTTTCGCTTCAATATTGATAACTAACTCTAACTTTTATGCCGCAAGCTTGTTGCATTTGGTGCAGGAATGTTCTGTCAGAGAGGTCCGGGGGGGTATTTTGCGTCGATAAGCTCAACGCAGCTGGCTGTCTTTGCTGCCGCGACGATTATATAAACTGCTTGCCGCCTGCTTTTTATCCAACTCGGTTTGGCAGGCCAGGCAATAACGCACGCCTTTCAGCGCCTGCCGACGCGCCAGAGGGATTTCCTCTCCGCATTCCTGACAGTAATGTTCGCTTTCGCCCTGTCCCAGCGCCTGTCTGGCACGCTGTACGGCATCATCGACGGTAGAGTCGATTTGATCTTGTACGGCGCCGTCTGCCGCCCATCCGCTTGCCATGATCACCTCGCTTGTGCTGAGTCTTCATCAGTTCGTTTTATCTACTATGGGCTGTTTTTTGAGCAATTCAAGCGGCGTAAAAGAAAAACAGGCCGGGGCAAAGCCCGCAGCCTGTTCAATCCCGCAATGCGGAACGCTTTGATTGTTTGTCGCGCAGATTTATTCGATGTTGGACTCGATAAACCACAGGAACTTGTCCAGATCGCGTGACGCAGCGGTAAACATATCCGCGGTATCTTCATCAGCGACTTCTGTGATGGCCTTGCGAATGTCGTTCGCGGCCACACCGTAGCGATCGGCCAGCGCTTTCAGGTGTTCCTGCACGCTGTGGATGTTGGTCGGATAGCTTTTCAGCGGGGTCTTGTCATTCACGACCTGCACGGTACCCAACGCCACGCCGCCCAACTGCACCACGCGCTCGGCAAAAGTGTCCAGGTGATCGATGATGGCGGTACGGAACCCGTCCAGCATTTCATGCACGGCAATGAAGTTGGCGCCACGCATGTTCCAGTGCGCCTGCTTGGTGATCAACGACAGGTCGGTAAACTGCACCACCTGATGGTTCAACGCCTTGATGGCTTCCAGTTTGGTTTTTTCGTCCATGTCATTACGAGTGTAAAGCAGCTCAGAAGATTTCGTTTTCACCAGTTTAGCGGTACTCATATCAGATATCCTCTCGTTAGTTCGTTGTCCTATTTTTGTCACGGGAGTAATTATAGCAGCGATATAGCATTTTGCAGGTCGAAAATGGCTATTGGATAAATAGGCTCTAACGAATTGAAAATTAACTCCAGTAAGGGTAAGGTTATAGGGATATATTTATTTTTTTACTAATGGTTTGAATTATAATGATATTGTTTCGTCTTCTCTCGTGAGGGTGGTTCCGCAGGGTAATAATTTCAGGAAGGCGTTTAATAACCATTTTCATTTATATTTTCATCAAAATTCGTCATTCTAAATCATTTTTATTTCATTTTATTAATTGCCTGTTAATTCATATTGATAGACGAATAACATCCCGCTAAGCTATTTTCCCCCATCTCAGAATTCGCTCCCATGAAAATTAACGTCGTTGGAACCAGTGGCAGTGGCAAAAGCACGGTGGCGCGCCAGCTAGCGGAAAAGTTTGCGCTGCCTCATATCGAGCTGGACAAGCTGTTTTGGCGTCCGCAATGGCAGGGTACACCCGATGACGAGTTTTTGGCGCAGGTCGCGCAGGCGCTGGCCAAGGCGGAGTCCGGCTGGGTGCTTGACGGCAATTACAGCCGGACCAAAACGATTAAATGGGAAAGCGTTGATTGGGTGGTATGGGTAGATTATGGCTTTTGTCGTACGCTGTTTCAGGCGGTGCGTCGTGCCGCTACACGTGCATGGCAAGGTACCGAGTTGTGGCCCGGCACCGGTAACCGCGAGAGCTTCCGCCGTTCCTTTTTCAGCCGTGATTCCATCGTTTTATGGACCATCAAAACCTACCGTAAAAACCGGGCCGGCTACCTTGCGGATATGAACGATGCCCGGTATCGCCATATCCGCTTTATCCAACTGCGCTCTCCGGCTCAGACGGCGAGGTTTATACGCGCTTTGCCCCGGCAGTAGCTATGAGACGTTCATATTAAATGGCGGACAAGCCGGTCACTCAGACCGGCAGGCCGGCTACAGCAACAGGGTGTAATGCACTCTCACTAACGCTTTTTTGATCGACATAGGTACGTTCAGTTGGCAGCCGGTTTTATGTGGCTCATGGGGGAAAAAGATGGCGTACATACCGGGGAACATCGCCAGCGTTTGGCTGTGGCGCTTGATATCCAGCAGTTGTATGTCCCGCACTTCGTCATAGGGCAATTCGTTTTGCCAATCTCCCGCCACACTATAATCAATGCGTTCTTCGCCGCTGAGCAGCAGATGGATAACGGCATATTCCTGATGCAGTGCTGCATGCTGGGCCTCTGCTAACCCAGTGGTTAACGTCATCACGTCCATAACGATCTTTTCCCCCTTTATTTCATATCGCCCCTGTGCCAGTTCGGGCAGATCGTATTGGCGTAACCTGGTGAGGGTCTCGATCAAAATCGGTGACAGCCCACGGCCATAGCGTGGGTTAAACAGCGTGTTATAAATCACTTTAACTCTCCATGTGGTTAACCCTGCCGGGTTTATTTCCATAACAACGTGGGGGGACTGCGGGGAAAAGTATGCCTATTTGCCAGCGTGAAAACAGTTAACCCGCCTGCATTCTGCTTGGGGTAAATGCAGGCGCGGTCGATCCTCAGGACAAGTTTTCGATTTGTGGTTTGGGTTTGATGGTCAGGGTCGCCCCCATAGAGGCGGTAATGATCGCCGCCAGCGCCAGCCATTGCACCGTCGTCAGGTGTTCATTCAGGAACAACATGCCCGAAAGCGCAGCCAGTGCCGGTTCCAAACTCATCAATGTGCCGAAAGTCCGCGCCGGTATTTTTGGCAACGCAATAATTTCCAGCGAATAGGGCAGCGCGGTAGAGAGGATAGCTACGGCCAGGGCGACCGGCAGGATATCAACGTTCAGCAGTGCGCTGCCGGCTTGCCAGGCACCAATCGGGCAAAACACCACGGCGGCAATCAGTGAGCCCACCGCAACGGTTCCCGGCCCGTGGTCGCCACCGGCTTTCTGGCCGCAGATAATGTAGACCGCCCAACAGGCACCGGCACCCAGCGCACAGGCAGCGCCGAAGGGATCGATGCTGCCCATGTCATGGCCCAACGGCAGCAGGAACCAGAGTCCGGCGATCGCCAGTGCCACCCACAAAAAGTCAATCGCACGGCGTGAAGAGAACATGGCGACCGCCAGCGGGCCGGTGAACTCCAATGCCACGGCGATACCGAGCGGCAGAGTGCGCAGGGAAAGATAGAACAGGTAATTCATCGCGCCCAGCGCCAGACCGTAAATGAACAACGGTAGTCGGCTGCCGGCGGCAAATCGCATGCGCCACGGGCGGAAGATAATAAAGAGGATCAGCGTGCCGATACTCAAACGCAGCGTGGTGATGCCTTCTGCGCCGACCAGCGGGAACAGGCTTTTGGCCAGAGAGGCACCGCTTTGGATGGAGACCATAGCGATGACCAACAGGCAGATTGGCAGCAGCGTAGAAGACGCTTTTGCGGTTGCAGACGAAGACATCCTTTAGAGCCTTTTATGCATTTCCCACGATCTGGGAAGAGGTCGATGTTTGGATGACGGCAGTGTAAATGAATTGCGGTAAATGTGTCTGAGAAAAGCATTTTCAACGAAAAAAAGCGCTGGCTCCCGGTGCCAGAACAGCTTTTATGGTCAAAAAGTGCTCTTTTTTTAAGAATTGTCTGGATATTAAATAGGTGATTCTTATCACAGAAACGCGTAGAATGCGGCTCGAAAATAGAGCGAAATGAAGTAGATACACTGTTCTTGAAATCTAATGTTACACGATATAAAGCATTAGACACTCATTTTAAGGCAGAGTTTCACGCTAATTTTTGTTATATTTTCAATGCATGAACAAATGGATTTACTTAAAAATATAACGCGTTTGAGGTGGTTATGAAAAAAATTGCATGTCTTTCCGCAGTAGCAGCCTGTGTATTAGCAGTAACCGCAGGTACCGCATTCGCTGGTCAGAGCACCGTATCCGCTGGCTATGCGCAGGGTGATCTCCAAGGCGTTGCTAACAAAGCCGACGGTTTCAACCTGAAATACCGTTACGAGTTCGACAACAACCCACTGGGTGTTATCGGTTCCTTTACCCACGTAGAGAAGAACGGTTCTGAGAACGGTTACTACGGTAAAGCTCAGTACAACTCTATCACTGCCGGTCCAGCTTACCGCTTCAACGACTGGGCAAGCATCTACGGTGTAGTGGGTGTTGGTTACGGTAAAAACATCGACAACGCTCAAAACGGTACTGACCGTAACGGCAGCAGCGACTACGGCTTCACCTACGGTGCTGGCCTGCAGTTCAACCCAATCCAGGACGTAGCACTGGACGTTGGTTACGAGCAGAGCCGTATCCGCAGTGTTGACGTTGGTATCTGGAGCGTTGGCGTAGGCTACCGTTTCTAAGATTTCTCCATGCCTGCGGGCATGAGCATGTGGCGCAGTTGGCCGCATCAGATAAAAATCCGCCTTCGGGCGGATTTTTTTTGCCTGTCATTCGGCGTCGGTCACTTGCCCAGTTTTTGCGCCGGCTCCGTTGAAAACCGCGCGCTGCGGGCATCTCGCTCATAGCCTTGCGGCTGCGTAAGAATGTCGTACAGTGCCGGTCGACGACCGTGGATCCAGCGGCGGCCCGTGCTGAGTGGGATCAGCGACAGATCAAGGTTAGCCGTGACCATCTGATCTTCTGCCGCCCAGGTTTCCGCCAGAATGCGGCCATAGGGGTCGAGGATCATCGCATTACCGGTACGCACTTCGTCATCGTCACGTCCCACCCCGTTGCTGAATAACACAAACAAACCGTTGTCATGGGCACGTGCCGGGAGCCAGCGCATCAGCCAGCCACGCCCGTGTTCGCCACGAAACGCCGCCTCTATCGCCGCCGGATCCTCCTGCCGCCGTTGCCAAATTTCCAGCGGGATCGGCTTCATGCCGTGCGGGCTACGCGAATGAGTGCCGCCGGTCTGATGCGGTGCCAACAGCACCTCTGCCCCCAGCAATGCGGTCGCGCGGACATTCTCAACCAGGTTATTGTCCCAACAGATCAGCACCCCCATTCGGATACCCCATGGGGTGTCGAACACGGTGAAACTGTCGCCGCTGGCGATTGCCGGGTGTTCAAAGGCATGCAGTTTACGGTGAACGTGAAGCTTGCCGTCGGGCAGGCAGACGGCGTAGGCATTGTAATATTTGCCGTCCTCTCCCAATTCGATCAGCCCGACGCCGATCGCCATGTTATAGCGTTCGGCCAGCGGGCGAATGCGCGCCAGCGAAGGGCTGTCGGCGATAGGCTCCGCCAGTGCACCAATTTCACCGGCGCTGAGGTGGCGTACGTGCCAATAGCCGGTGATGCACATTTCCGGGAAGGTCAGCAGTTGGATCTGTTCGGCGGCGGCGCGGGTGATAAAGCCCTCGATCACCGACAGGTTGTAGTTTTTATCATTGGCACGATGCTGAAACTGCACCGTCGCGGCGCGTAAAGAGTTTGTCATAGGATTACCTTTTGGCTGTTATCTGGCGTTGATTACAGCAAAGCCATTGATTACTGTATAATCAATTAAATTCCTTTTTTGATAACCTAACGGAATGGATATACGACAACTCCGCGCCTTCGTGGTGCTGGCCGAACAGGGCAATTATCGCTTGGCGGCAGAGCGGCTGTGCATCACCCAGCCGGCGCTGAGCAAACAGATCCAGGCGTTGGAAACGCTGCTGGGCGCCCGCTTGTTTAACCGTGGCCGTCAGGGGGCGCAACTGACCGCCAGCGGCCAACGGCTCTATCCTGAAGCTCAAACGTTAGTTGCTCAGCATCTGCAGTTTCAGCAGCGAGCCGTGCAGGTGGTACGGGGGGAGGCGGGGCGTTTGGCAATCGGCTTTGGCCTGTCCAGCTTTCATCTGGCGCCGCAGTTGGTGGCCGCTTTCCGTCATCGCTTTCCCGAGGTTGCCGTGGGGTTGGAAGACTTGCCTTCAGAACGGCAATATCAGTTGCTATTGCAGGGGGAGCTGCAGGTGGGATTTGTGCGATTACCTGTCAGTACGCCGTTGCGCGCCAGTGCGTTGTTGAGTGACCGGTTGGTGCTGGCGGCGCCTTCGGCGCTGGCGCTGCGGGCGGACACCCTGATGGAACAATTCAACACCTTACCGTTGTTACAGTTGACGCCCAAGCGTGGGCGCGGGCTGAGCGACCAGTCGCTGCGTTTTATTGCCGCCCATCAACTGGCACCTAACGTGGTACAGCAGGCCGGTGATATTCAAACCTTGCTGGCACTGGTTGCCGCCGGCATTGGCGTTGCTCTGCTGCCGCATAGCGTCACGCATATTGCGCCGGCGGGCATCGATATTCTGCCGCTGAGCGGCGAACAGACCCAATGGCAAGTCGGTATCGCCTGGAACCCGCAGCAGCCTGATGCGCTACGGGATAACTTTGTCGAGGTGGCTTTGGCTACCGCGTCGGGTCAGGTTGCCGGCTTATAGCGGGCAGTGCATCACCAGAATTGGGCTTTGGTGGTACTCGCTGCGATGACTTTCGCTGAAACCGACCTTCTTCGCCAATGCCAATGAGGGCTGATTTTCCGGGGAGATAATGCATACCGCCTTATCGCCCGGTAAATGGTCTTTTCCCCAGGCCAAAGCCGCGCGCAGCGCTTCGGTGGCATAGCCTTTACCCTGTGCCGAGGTCACCAGCGTCCAGCCCATTTCGGGGGCATCAAGCGCCGGATGGATATTGCGCTGGAAGTCGGAAAAACCGATGCCGCCAAGGTAGGCACCGCTGACTTTATCGCGCACGGCCCAGTAGCCATAACCCAGCAACGCCCAATGGCCGACGTAACGCATCAGGCGGCCCCAGGAATCTTCACGATCCCTCGGCGTGCCGCCGATATAACGAACCACTTCAGGATCGGCCCACATGGCGGCCAATGAGTCAAAATCGTCCAGCGTATGTGCATCAAGGCGTAAACGTTCGGTAAGCAACAGCGGTGCGGTAGTGATAAGAGGCATTATTTTTTTCCTGCACAGAGCCAGAGGCGGTCTGTGCAGTATGCCAGAGAAATTACACCGCCAGCCACAGTAACCAGGTGAACAGGAAACCGCTCAGGCCAAGGATCGTCGTCAGTACCGTCCAGGTTTTCAGGCCATCGGCGACCGAAAGTCCGAGGTATTTGGTGACGATCCAAAAGCCGGAGTCATTTACGTGCGACAAGCCCAGCCCGCCGAAGCAGGTGGCGAGAGTGACCAGTACCAATTGCAGCTGATTAAGCCCGCTAACCGCTTCCGATAACAGGCCACCGGTCGTGAGTATCGCTACAGTAGCGGACCCCTGAGAGGCGCGCAGCGCCAGCGAAATGATAAAAGCTGCCGGGATCAACGGCAGGCCGATGGTGGTCAGCACGTCTGCCAATGCCTTGCCCACGCCTGACTCCACCAGGACTTTGCCGAATACGCCACCGGCACCGGTGACCAGGATCACCACCGCGGCGGTCGGCAGAGCGCCCCCCATGACGTCGCTGGTGTGTTGCAGGCTCCAGCCGCGACGAATGGCCAGGAAGTAGAATGCCAGCAAGAGGGCAATCATCAGCGCTACTGCCGGTGAGCCGAGCAACGAAAGCGTGTCACGCAGTGCTGAACCCGGCTCGAGCAGCGTGGCCGAAACGGTGCCCAGCATGATAATCGCGATAGGAATGACGATCAGCGCGGCCACCAACCCGGCGCCAGGCGGATTGATGCGGTCGCTCAATGGTGCTTTGCCTTCCGGCGCCGGTTCGGGCGCCGCCAGCTGCAGCTGTTCCAGTACCTCAATCGACAGTGGATAAGTTTTACGATTCAAATGCTTGGCTGTGAAATAACCGATCACACCTACCGGAATACAAATCGCGAGACCGATAATGGTCAGCCAGCCAATATCGGCGTTCAGCAGCCCGGCTGCGGCGACCGGGCCTGGGTGTGGCGGCAGGGCGACGTGCACCGCCAGCATTACGCCGGCCATCGGCAGGCCGAACTTCAGCGGCGAAACTTTAGCGACCTTGGCAAAACCGTAGATGATCGGCGCCAGGATGATAAAGCCGACGTCGAAAAAGACCGGAATGCCGAGAATAAATGCGGCGATGGTCAGGGCGGCCACGGTATGTTTCGGCCCCAAAGCTTTGCTGAAGCGCTGGGCCAGCGATTCGGCACCGCCAGAATGTTCGATCATCCGGCCGAGCATCGCGCCCAGGCCGATGATAATGGTCACCGAACCCAGTACGCCGCCCATACCTGCGGTCATCACTTTCATCACTTCGCCGGTAGGAATGCCGCTGGCCAACGCCACCAACAGACTGACCACCAGCAAGGCGACAAAGGGCTGGATCTTGGCCTTGATGACCATCAGCAAGAGCAGGACCACACCTAATACGGCAATCAACAAAAGCATAGAGGTAGACATGAAATAGCCTTTAATCGGGTAAGAGTCAGGCACCGCGATCGCCGGCTGGCGATACGGGTGCGTTTAATTTTTATGTTTTGGAAATCCCTGGGTTGGCGCAGTGCCTTATTGGTAAGGTCTTAGCCAATCAAGCCCGACGGTGGTATCGCCACGCGGCCGGTATTCACAACCGATCCAACCTTGATAGCCGATGGCGTCCAGTTGATCGAACAGCCATGGGTAATTCAGTTCGCCGTCGTCCGGTTCATGACGATCCGGCACCGAGGCAATCTGAATATGGGCGTAGCGGCCGGCCAGCGAATGCATCAGCCCGCTGATGTTGCCGTCCACCAACTGAGCATGGAAAAAGTCGAACTGTACGAAGACGTTCGAGCGATCGATGGCCTCGACCAGTTCGGCTGCCTGGTGCTGGCTGGAAAACAGATAATGCGGCTTAACCTGTGGGCTGAGCGCTTCAATCAGCACCTTGATGCCGTGCTGGGCGAAGCGGTCTGCGGCATAGCGAATATTGTCGATAAAGGTATCGCGATAGCGCTGCCAGTCCGCTCCAGGGGGAACGACGCCGGCCATCACGTGCACGTTGGGGCAGTTCAGCGCAATGGCGTAAGCCAGGGCGCGATCGATATCCGCACGCGCATCTTGCTCGCGGCCCGGCACCGCCGCCAGCCCCCATTCGCCGGCTTCGGCATTGCCCGGCGCGGTATTAAACAGCACCTGCTGCAAACCGTTGCTGTGCAGTTGTTCCGCCAGCAATTCGGCCGGATAGTCATAGGGAAACAGGAACTCGACTGCCGCGAAGCCTTCGGCTGCGGCAGCCTCGAACCTTTCCAGGAATGGCAGTTCGTTAAACATCATCGATAAATTGGCGGCAAACTTAGGCATGGTTCAGCTCCGTAGCTCGGTAATTTCATCATCGGTCAAATAGCGTATTGGACGGTCGCCGAGGGTGAAAATCAGCCTGGCGGCATCTTCCATCTCTTCGGTATTATCCGCTGCCGCCCGCAGATCCTTGCCCGTAACCACCGGGCCGTGATTGGCCAGCAAAAAGGCGCGGTGGGTCGGTGCCAGTTTGGCCAGGTCTTCCGCCAGCCGTAAATCACCCGGGCGGTAGTACGGCACCACCGGCACCTTGCCGACCCGCATCACCACATAAGGGGTGAAGGGTTTTATGGCATTCTCCACGTCCAACCCTTTCAGGCACGATAACGCGGTGAGGTAGGTACAGTGCAGGTGCACCACCGCTTTGCACTCTGGGTTATTCAGATACAGCGCACGATGAAAGCTGATCTCTTTCGAGGGTTTGTCGCCGGACAGCCATTCGCCGTTCAGGCTGACTTTCGACAGCCGCTCGGCCTGCAGTTCGCCCAGGCAGGATCCGGTCGGGGTTGCCAGCAGCGTGCCGTCCGCCAGCAACAGCGAAAGGTTACCGGCAGAGCCCGTGGCGTAGCCGCGTTGGAAGAACGAAGCTCCGAGGCGCACCATCTCTTCGCGTGCCTGTTGTTCGGTCGTCATTGTCATAATGGGAATTCCGTTTGTGCCCGGGCGAAAAAGTTATCATCGCCAAAATTGCCCGATTTAAGGGCCAGTGAAACCGGTTGTTCGATGGCGCGAACCCAGGGTACGCCGGGAGAGATGCAGGGGCCTATGTGGAAGCCGCGAATGCCCAACGCCTGCGTCACTACGCCAGAGGTTTCGCCGCCGGCAACGATAAAGCGACGGTACCCTGATTGTTGGAGCTGTTTAACCACCCCGGCAAACAGTGACTCCACTGCCTGACTGGCTGCAGCCATGCCATATTGTTGCTGAACCTGCTGCAGTTTCTCCGGTTCGGCGGTGGCATACAGCAGCGGGGCCAGCGGGGCATTTTCCTGCCGCTGTATCCAGTCGGCCAGTTCTGTGACATAGGCCGCGCGGTCAGATTCGCTAAGGCAACGCGCCACGTCGATAGCCATGGCCGGGGCCTGTTGACGATATCGGGCGACCTGTCGATTGGTCATGACGGAGCAGGAGCCGGACAGGACCACCGCTTTCTCCCCCTGTGGGGCTCCCGCGGCCTGCGGACGACCTTGTCCCGGCTGAGCCCATTGCCGTGCGAGGCCGATGGCCAGTCCCGATCCGCCGGTCACCAGCTTCATATTTTTCAGCGCTTCGCCCTGGGTCAGCAAGTGCTGCTCATTGAGCGTATCCAGCACCGCATATCGCACGCCTTGCTGCGCCAGCTGTTGCAGCTTTTCCACCACCGCGCCGGCACCGCAATCCATCTCTGCGGCCGTTACCAGTCCGCAGCGTCCCTGAGCCTGTGCTTCCATTAACCGCAGCAGGTTACTGTCGGTCATCGGCGTCACCGGGTGGTGGCGCATGCCGGACTCCGACAGCAGTTGATCCAACACAAACAGATAGCCCTGATACACCGTCCGGCCGTTGACCGGCAGCGCCGGGGAAATCACCGTTTGGCTTTCGCCCAGCGCATCAAGCAGCGCATCGGTCACCGGGCCGATGTTACCCTGCGCAGTGCTGTCGAAGGTTGAGCAATATTTGAAGTAAAATTGCCGACAGCCCTGGCGCTGCAGCCAGGCCAGCGCCTGCAAAGATTGTTCAACTGCCTGCGAAGCTGGGCAGGATCTTGATTTCAGGCTGATAACGACCGCTTGCGCTTCAATCGGCATTTCATCATGCGGTACGCCATTTAACTGCACCGTCGACAGGCCGTTTTCCACCAGAAAGCTGGCAATGTCGGTCGCGCCGGTAAAATCATCTGCAATTACGCCGAGCAGCATTATGCGTTCTCCTTCTTTTGCGGCAGGTCGATACCGGAGAAGATTTTGATCACTGCGCTGTCGTCCTCTTTGCCGAAACCGGCATTGCTGGCGGCGGTAAACATATTAAAAGCGGTAGATGCCAGCGGCAGCGGGAAATGCAGTGCTTTGGCGGTATCCGCCACCAGCCCCAGATCCTTCACGAAGATATCCACCGCCGATTTGGGCGCATAGTCGCCGTCAACCACGTGACGCATACGGTTCTCGAACATCCAGGAATTGCCGGCAGCGTGGGTGACAACGTCGTACATGACATCCAGAGGAATACCGGCGCGGGCAGCCAGTGCCATGGCCTCGGCTCCGGCGGCGATGTGCACCCCGGCCAGCAATTGGTGGATGATTTTCACCGTGGCACCCAGGCCAATCTCTTCACCAATGCGATAGACCTTGCCGGCAATGGCGTCCAGCACCGGCTGCAATTGTTGGAATGTAGATTCTGCGCCGGATGCCATCACCGTCATTTGACCTTCAGCCGCCTTGGCTGCGCCACCGGAAACCGGAGCGTCAAGCATGGTCAGGCCAAGCGCCAGCAGTTGTTGTTCTATCTGCCTGGCATCGGCAGCGGAGATGGTGGAAGAGACCATGACTGGCGTATTGGGCTTCAGCTTCGCCGCCAGGCCGTTTTCGCCGAACAGGATCTGCTTGACCTGAGCAGCGTTAACCACCAGCAGCAATAACGCATCCAACTCAGAGGCGAATCCATCTGCGCTGGTGGCAGCCTGTTTGGCCCCGGCCTGCTGCAATGTGGCCAGCGCCTGTGGGTTAAGATCGACACCATAAGTCGTCAGCCCGGCATTAATGCACGACTTCGCCGCCCCCATTCCCATGGAACCTAACCCTACGATGCAAACTGCAAAATCCCTTGGCTGTGTCATTTGGCACCTCGTGTTAATTTTAGTGATAATTTGTTTTGTTGTGTTAAATGTAAGCGCATTGATGCGCTGAGTCAGCGATCGATATCACAATTATTAACATTAAGTGGAGCCTTAATTGATGCGTTTAAAAAGGTAGATGTCGAGTTATCTCACTGTTTTAAAAATATTTAAAAATAAGTCATCGATACCATGAGCGATCTCACGACCTGCAAAATGGCTGCTTTCATCGAACGAAAATTGACGTAAAATCACAATTATTATCACTGCGGTAAAAAGAGAGGGAACCGTGATACCTGTAGAACGCCATCAGCAAATTTTAGCGCTGGTATCAGAACGCGGGGTGGTCAGTATTGCCGAATTGACCGAGCGGCTGGGAGTGTCGCATATGACGATTCGCCGCGATCTGCAAAAACTGGAGGAGCAGGGCGCGGTACTGGCAGTGTCAGGCGGGGTGCAATCTGCTGAACGGGTGGCGATTGAACCTTCTCATCAGGATAAGGAAGGGATGTACAGCCAACAGAAAGCGGCCATTGGTCAGTTGGCTGCCCGGCAGGTCCCGCCCAACAGCTGCATTTATCTGGATGCGGGCACCACTACGCTGGCATTGGCAAAGCACCTCAGTGAGCGCGAGGATCTGACGGTGGTCACCAATGATTTTGTGATTGCGGGCTACCTGATAGAACACAGCCAGTGCAAGATCATTCACACCGGCGGCACCGTCTGCCGCGAGAACCGTTCCTGCGTTGGTGAAGCGGCGGCTCAGGCGCTACGTGGGTTGTTTATCGACCTGGCGTTTATTTCCGCTTCATCCTGGAGCATGCGCGGCCTGTCGACGCCCAATGAAGATAAGGTGATGGTGAAGAAAGCCATCGTTGACGCCAGTCGCCGCTGTATCCTGCTCAGCGATACCTCAAAATACGGTAAAATAGCCACCTATCTGGCGTTGCCGATTGCGGTATTTGACGCGATTATTACCGATGATAATCTGCCCGCCGCAGCGCGAGAGGCGATCATGCAGGCGGATATCACGCTGATGACGACCGGGGAGAAAAGCTGAACATAGCCTCGTAATAACAGCGTCGGAATAAATGCACCAGCGGGGGTGAGCTCTCTGCGCAGCGCTACGCAGAAATTAAATGCCGCTGAACCAGTTATAGCCCTGATCTTCCCAGTAACCGCCGGGATTGGTATCGCTGACGAAAATGGCGGCGATATGTTTGGCGTTCTTGAAGCCCAGCTTGGTCGGCACCCGCAGCCGCAGCGGGTAACCGTAATCGGCCGGCAGCGCCTTGCCGCCGAAATCCAGCGCCAGAATGGTTTGTGGATGCAGTGCGGTGGCCATATCGATGCTGGAATAGTAACGATCCGCGCATTTGAATCCGACGTAACGGGCGTTCAGATCCGCCCCGATGTGCTGCAGGAAATTGCGCAGCGGCACGCCACCCCATTGGCCAATGGCGCTCCAGCCCTCGATGCAGATTAACCGGGTTATCTGGTTTTGCTGCGGCAGGCGTTGCAGTTGCTCCAGCGTCCAGGGGGCCTTTTTTTCTACTTTACCGGAGACTTCCAGCCGGTAGCTGGCGAGATCCACTTCCGGAACGTTGTATTCCGGGTAATACGCGTTGAACGGGAACGGATGGGTAATCTGATCCGAACGGTAGGTCTGCGCCAGCTTTTGGCCGTTGAACAGCCAGGCTTGCACCCGATCGTTCCAGCGAGACATTGCCCACAGCACTTTATCCACCTGGTCACCGTCCTGCAGGTTACAGCCGGTCAGCATGGCGACGCCACCCAGCGTCAGGCCGGAGCGAAGCATCAGGCGGCGCTGCAAATTAACCAGCTGTTTCTTTTGTGCCGGCTCCAGCCCCGGTGCCATGGGGCGCTGTTTTTTATCCGTCATGTTTGCCACCTGTTATCATTGCCCACAGCGTGCGCGGCACGATAATCACCATCAGCAGGTGAATCACCACAAAAAAGCCAATGCCTGCCATGGCGAAAAAATGTACGTAACGCGCAATGTCAAAGCCGCCGAACAGGCTAACTAAACCTTGTAACTGCACCGGTTTCCAAATGGCTAGCCCGGAGAGCACCAGCAGCAGCCCCAGAAACAGTACGCCGAGGTACATCAGTTTTTGAATGGCGTTGTAATGACCATGCTGATGTTTGAGCCGCAGCGTCACGGCTTGCCAGATATCGCGCCGCAGCGCGCCGAGGCCAAGCGGCAGCAGATCGCGCCGCAAGTGGCCGCTGAACAGGCTCCACAAGACATAACACAGCGCGTTGCAGGCCAGCAGCCACATCACCGCCAGATGCCAGCCGATCGCGCCGCCCAGCCAGCCGCCGAGCGTGACTTGCGGCGGAAAGCGGAAGCCGAACAGCGGCGAAGCGTTATAGATTTCCCAGCCGCTCATGAACATGCAGACCATGGCGAACAGGTTAATCCAATGGGTCAGGCGGACCGGCCAGCGATGCACCGGCCGCGGCGCGTTGCTTTTCATCATGCACTCCTGAATTACATCGGTGGAACGGTACCGTCTTTGCCGGCAGATATGCGGGTAGCGACGCGTTCGCCCTTATCGTCCGTGGCGGAGAACAACACGATATGCGCACCCGGTTTCAACAGGCTGCGGTCACCGGGATCCAGAGTGACGATCGGCACATCTTCCGGCACGTTAACGGTTTTCTGCTGGTTGCCGTAGGTCACGGTCAGGGTGCGGCCGTTGGACTTCACCAGTTTGCCCACGGTGCCGTTGGTCATGGTGTCGACCTTACCGTCGGCGGATTCCCAGGCCGAGTGGCCTTCGCCGGTGCCACGCAGGCTGGCTGCGAACACGTGCACTTCCAACGCTTTCAAAGAGCCGTCCGGCTGCGGTACGGCAGCGGTGCCGATAAAGCTGTCCGGCTTGATATCATCCAGCGTGCCCTTCGACACGCTCAGCACTCGGGTCTGGTCATTGAGCTTGACGCTGACCTTTTCCCCTTTGCGATCGGTGACCTGCAGGCTGGTGTCGCTCACCTGATCGATAACGCCACGCAGCGGGGCAATCACCTTGCCTGGGGTTTGCACTGCGGCGGCCGCACCGCTGCACAGCATGAGAGTGGAAAGCAGTAAACCGGCAAAACGATGACGGGTAATCATAAGGTTCTCCTTTGTTTAGGTTGCCGGTTAAGCATGGTTGAACACCGGGGACAGCACCATGTCCGTTTGATGACATTAATGTCATCAAGAATGTCCGCCAGAACTGCTAGTATTTCCGCAAGAGTCATGAGGTGGCGATAATGCGAATACTGGTGGTTGAAGACGACATCAGCACGGGTGATTACCTGAAAAAGGGGCTGGGAGAGGCGGGGTACAGCGTCGATTTGGCACGTAACGGCACCGACGGCCTGTTTCGGGCACTGGAACACGGCTATGACGCTATCGTGCTGGACGTAATGTTGCCGGGGCTGGACGGCTGGCAGATTATCGAGGTACTGCGCAAGAAAAGTGATGTGCCCATTCTATTTCTGACCGCGCGAGATGGGGTGCAGGATCGCATTCATGGCCTCGAACTGGGTGCCGATGATTACCTGATTAAGCCCTTCTCCTTTACGGAACTGGTGTTGCGTCTGCGCACTTTGCTGCGGCGTGGCACGGTACGTGAAGCCGATCACTATGTAATAGCCGACCTGCAGCTCGACGTGCTGCGCCGTAAAGCGGTGCGGCAGGAGCAGGTGATCGCGCTGACCAATAAAGAATTTATGTTGTTGCATCTTCTGGTACGACGTGAGGGGGAGGTGTTGTCACGCACCATGATCGCCTCCCAGGTTTGGGACATGAACTTTGACAGCGATACCAACGTGGTGGATGTCGCCATCAAGCGGCTGCGTGCCAAGATTGACCGGCCGTTCGAGGTCAAGCTGATCCACAGCGTGCGTGGTATCGGCTACGTTTGCGAACCGCGTTCATGAAGGCCGTGATCCAGCGTTGGCGCGTCTTGTCACTGACGTTGCGCAGCGCCATGCTGTTTGCGCTGGTGGCGGCTCTGGTGGTTAGCGGCGCGGGGGGGTACCTGTACGGTGCAATGCGTCAGGAGATGACTACCCGTAGCGATTTGCAGGTTACCGGCCGAGTGGAGTATTACCGCAATTTGCTGAGTCAGCGTTTTCCGTTGGAGCGTCTGACGGCGAATACCGGCCTGTTCGAAAATATGCTGGGTAACGAACAGGACGTGCTGATTTTTCAGCAGCCGGGGAAAAAACCGTTAATCAACGTGAATCCGGCGAGGTTGATCCTGCCACCGGTGATCCCGACGCCGGTCGGCACGCCGCAGCGCTTGAGCGCGGTTCAAGGCGGAATGACCGCTCAAGGAGTGCCATTGCGTGCCGCATCGGCACTGGTCAGGCTGGAGGACGGTAACCTGCTGCAAATCTCGGCTGCCCATGTGATGGTCAATGAGCAGAAGATGCTGGCGCGTTATCTCTGGCGGATCGTCGCCGCCGTCGCGGTGGCATTTATTCTGATTGCATTGCTGGGATACTGGGTGATGCGCCGCGGACTGCAGCCACTGTGGCGAATGGCGGCGCAGGCGGCGGTGATCACCCCGAACACGCTGTCGACTCGCCTGAGCGAGCACGGGGTACCGAAGGAATTGCAGCAACTGACCCGTTCGTTCAACGCCATGTTGGATCGCCTGAATGAAGGTTATCTGCGCCTGACGCAATTCTCCGCCGATTTGGCCCATGAAATCCGCACGCCGGTAGGGGCACTGATGGGGCACTGTCAGGTAGCGCTGTATCAGGCGCGCAGTGTGGAAGAGTATGAAACCTTGTTGTCGAACAACATGGAGGAGCTGGAGCGTATTTCCCGTATGGTGGAAAATATTCTATTTCTGGCGCGCGCCGGCGAAGGGCAAGCGGTGTTGAACCCTAAGCGGCTTGATGTGGCGCAAGAGCTGCAACGGGTGGCTGACTACTTCGAAGGTTTGGCGGAAGAACGCGGCATTACGTTGGTCTGCCAGGGAGAAGGGCAATGGATGGCGGATGCTATGCTGTTTCAGCGCGCATTGAGTAACCTGGTCTCCAACGCGGTACGCTATGCCGATGAAAACAGTCAGGTACAGCTGCAGGCTGTCAGTCAGGCCGATGGTGGGCTGGCGATACTGGTTATCAATCAGGGCCCGCCGATCTCCCCGGCGCATCTGAACAAATTGTTCGACCGCTTCTATCGTGCCGATGCCGCCCGCAGTTCCGGCAGCCATGCCAGCGGACTGGGGCTGGCGATCGTCCGTGCGATAATGACACTGCATGGCGGCACAGCGCACGCCCATTGTGTTGTCGAAGAAAATACTGCTCGCATCACCTTCAGCCTGATATTCCCCGCGCAAGAATAGCCTATTTCCCACGCCGGATTTGATTGGCTGGGGCGGCCAAATCCGTTTATCCGGCCTGGTCGAAACTATTTACTTTCATTTACCGCTGGGCTAACCCAATCACCTCCGGATCAAAAGATTAATTCTGACCAGAATTAGGGCAATGTTGCGGCCTAGGCCCGGTTTTTTGGCGGCGACCCCTTTTGGCAAAATTCACTCATCATTATGTTGTTATTAAAATTGCTTGCATTAAAGGAATGACGAGAATTTTCAGCTTAAAGGCGGTAATTTACAAAACAAAAAACTAACTTTAAGATCTTTTACATATAAATATATCAATGATGTGGATGTTTGTATAATCTTTGGTTATGGCATATGAGAAAATTCTTATATCAAAAATGATAAGGTGAGAAATATTTACTTTGTGGCGTTAATTGATTTTCAGAAGGGTCAGTGGCTAAGGTTGGCTAATTAACCTGATTAAATATTGCTTAATATTCTATTAACATTTAACGCCGGCGATAAATAATCCTAGAGTGAAACCTGTGAAAAATGAAATATAGAATTAATGACCACATCATTTTTGACGTGGATACGGGAACCATGAGCCTGACAGATTTTCCTGACGATCCCATCTCTATTTCCAATCCGTCGAAGCGGTTACTGCTGCTATTGATTACGCATCATGGCGAGCCAGTGGGGCGGGAGGCAATATTCAAGAAGGTTTGGGATGATTATGGCATGGTGTCAGGCAACAATAATCTTAACCAATGTGTGAGTAAATTACGTCGGGTTATTAAAAATCTGGGCATTGAGGACGAGGTGATTGTCACCGTCCCCAAGGTCGGTTTTATGCTGCGATATGAAATTAGGGTGGAGTCTTGCGAAGGGCCGGAAGATCGTTTCGTAAATGGAGATATAAATTCCCCTCCACCGGCGCCGGTTCAAGCGGAAATCGCGCCTTCGTCAGGCTCTTCAGCCGCAGCCGAAGCGGTTTATACCGGGTATTCCCGGCGCTGGTGGGCGATAGTCAGCGTAGTGGCATTGGGGGTAATTATGCTGGCGGTTGGCATTACCACCTATCTCACCGGCTCGGTTTCCCGGCAAGAAATCTATCTGGGCAAAGTCAGCAGTTGTAAGGTGTTTATGTCGATGCCGGGCGCCTCAGCTGCCGTCAGTGCTGCTCTAAGTCGCGACATTCTGGCCTATGCGGGCCCGCAAACGGCAGAGTGCAGCGGTGACGAATTCCTGTTGGTAGTACGCAGCAATCAGGTACGTTCTTACATTTCGGGCATTTCTCGACTGTTTTTTCTGCGCTGTCGCATTTTACGCGAACATCGGGTAGAGATTTGCTCTGGGCTCGAAAGCGACAACGCCGCAATTCTTAATTAATCATCAATCGGTGTCAGGATGAACGCCACCCCGGGGGAAAGGAATATGCCACCAATCTTTATTGTCTTGATATTAAATACTTAATTTTCACCACCTGGTTAATAATGCAGCATTTGTTTGATGCAAGCCTTATATTTTGCTAGCCGGCGCTGCCTTGCATTTCCGCGCCAACCGCTTTTGTGATACCTAATTATGGTAATAGATTATGAAAAATATCTCTTTCAGGGAGGACATTCTCTTTTTCGAACCCAACCCCTGGGTGAGAAAAGGATTACGGGCACTTATTGGAACCGAACCCATACACTACCAATTTGTGCACAGCATCAGGGCAGTGGAGGCAGGGTTAAAGGAGAATGAGAAACAAATCCTCATAATGGAGCTGTATAATGAAAGTGAGAGTTTGTATGATGTATTACATTTCATCCTGACGATAAAGGATATTTGGCCCAAGACGCCACTGATCATATTTACTGAAGTGACCAATGCCAGCATATTGACCATTCTGGCTGCTCAAACGCATTTATCCCTGGTGGCAAAAGACGATCCATTGGTTTGCCTGTATCAGGCCATTGACGCTGTCGGCACGGGGGTAAGTTACCGTAGTCCGGCGATTCAGAAAGCGTTGATATCCGCGGTAGAGCCCTTGTCCCGTAGCGAATGGCAAATATTGGCGATGATGATCGCCGGCGCCAATCCGCGACATATCGCCAGTATTACCCATCGCAGTTGTAAAACGGTCAGTAGCCATAAGCTGAATATCATGCGTAAGCTGAGGCTTAATCAAGCAGGGTTTATGCGCCTGATTTTGGCCTTCAGGACTCAACACCCGGCCTAAAAATTCGCCGTCGGTTGTAATGGCACACGCCGCGCCGGCGGTTTAATACTTTCTCGTTCCAAGCGCTTATCCCTTTATTTCCTGCCAGTCATCCAGATGAATTGATCTGCATCAAATTAAACATCCTACAAAAATAAACTTGTCACCCTTATTTATGCGCTGACGCAATAGTGCGTTTTATATACCGTTAACGTGGTTTAAGAGGGGATGAAAACAATAGGTATTTTGTTCCCTGCAGCATCATTACATGGCCCTTTTAACTTACTGGAAGCAAAATAAACATTAAAGTAAGAATAAAAATCTAAATATTTGACAATTGGTAGTTAATGGTTCTTTTTTGATTTGATGCGGTTACTCTTTTCTCCGTCAAGCAGACTGGCTAAAAGCACTCATGCAAGTGACTGATTAAGGCACGTCAGGCTAATGGACGCACAATCATATTTAAAGTTGAAGGGAGTTTTACCATGAAGAAAATTACACTGGCTCTGGCAATCATTTCCGCCTTCGCTGCGGTCAGCACTGCTCAAGCCGCCGACGTTACCGCTCAGGCGCTGGCTACCTGGTCTGCTACCGCGAAGAAAGACACCACCAGCAAACTGGTTGTTACCCCAATCGGCAGCCTGTCTTTCAACTATGCGGAAGGCATCAAGGGTTTCAACAGCCAGAAAGGTCTGTTTGACGTGACCGTAGAAGGGGATGCCACTGCAACTGCCTTCAAACTGACTTCTAAACTGGTTTCAAACACCCTGACTCAGCTGGATACCTCTGGCTCAACCCTGAATGTCGGCGTGAACTACAACGGCGCAGCGGTAGAGAAAACGGCGGAAACCACCATGATCGACACCTCTGCCGGCATTTTGGGCGGCAACCTGAGCGCGTTATCCAACGCTTACAATCAGGCTGTCCGCACCAGCGCACAAGATCAGTTCACTTTCACCATTATTGGCGCCACCTCTGACGGTACCACTGCGGTCACCGACTTCAGCACCCTGCCGGAAGGTATCTGGAGCGGTGATGTGAGCGTGGAATTCAACGCCACCTGGACTGCGTAATCCCCGAGTTGCTGGTTTAGAGCAGGGGGCAATCCCCTGCTTATTCCACCCCGCTGAAGAACGTCACTGGAATACCGTTATGAAACGACTCTCTCTCGCCGCCTGCCTGTTGCTATCGCTGTCTCAACCTGTTTTCGCGCTTGACGTCGGTGAGATCAGCTCGTTCATGCACAGCGATAGCGCGCGTCTGAGTAAAGAAATCAAGAACACCACCGACAGCGGTCGTCTGGTGAATATCAAGATCGAGCGAATTTCCAGCCCGCTGGAGTCCGGCACGGTGCTCCCGATGGGCAGTAAAGATGAAATGTTGCTGTCGCCGGCCAGCCTGATATTACCGGCCAATGCCAGCGACGTGATCCGTTTCTATTACAAAGGCCCCAGCGACAACCAGGAACGGTATTACCGCATTGTCTGGTTCGATCAGGCGTTGAGCGATGTGGGGAAAAACTCGGCTAAACGCAACGCGGTTGCCACCACATCGGCACGTATCGGCACCATTTTGGTGGTGGCGCCACGGCAGGATCAATTCGACTATCAGTTTGCCGACGGCCAGATCAAAAACACCGGCAACGCCACCTTTAAGGTGGTGGCCTACGGTAATTGCCGCGACAAGAAAGAGGGGAGTGACTGCAAGGAAAACTATTTCGTCATGCCAGGCAAGGCTCGAGCTTTCAGCAAGGTGGACGTCAGCGACAAGAAGGGTCGCGTTGCGCTGTGGCATGGCGACCAGTTTATCCCGGTGAAATAACGGACTGCGTAACCCACGGCAAAGCCTATGCGGAATGGAACTCATAACAAGAATTCAAGGAGTGGATGTGAAAGGTGCGCTGGATGATGTGTTGTTAAAAACCCTGCTTGCCGCCGGCGCGCTTGTGCTTCCTGCCGTGCTGTTGCCGGGTCAGACGACGATGGCTGCCGGACTGACCCAGATTGATGGCGTCTTGATCCCCCAGACCTTCAGCCTGGCGTTGCGCGAAGGCATGAGCATCCCCCTGCTATTGCACTTTGAAAAAAACAGCGGTGTAAAAGACGACCGCCGTATTGGCCATGCCTTTTTGTACCTCGAAAACGACCAACTAAAAATTCGCCAAATTACCCTGGAAGAGGGCGACGAGGGGACACCGCTGACTGCGGAAACCATCAAACAGCTGCAGGCGCTGCAGGAGACCGCATTTGATCGGCAGCAGCGTATTGCGCTGACGCCCGACGCCTGGCTGGCGCTGGATTTCCGCCAGCTCAATTTACAGCTGGTGGTGAAAGCGTCCGCGATGGGAACCCTGCTCCGCGCGCGCTCCAGCGACATTGGCGCGTCGAGCGTCAATGCCGTCAGCAGCACGCTGGACTATAACCTTGGTATTTACGATAACCGCACCCGTGCCAGCGAGGGCAACACTTCCAGTTACCTGTCACTCAACAGCGTTACCGCTTTGCGCGAGCACCACGTGGAAGTGAACGGTTCGATTTACGGCATCGGCAGCGGCGACGAAAACGCTACGCTGTATAAGGCGATGTACGAGCGCGATTTTGCCGGCCGCCGCTTTGCCGCCGGCATGCTCGACAGCTGGAACCTGCAGTCGCTGGGGCCGGTCACCACCATCAACTCCAGCAAGATCTACGGCCTGTCCTACGGTAACCGTGCCAACTCTACCGTTTTTGATAACAGCCAGTCGCTGACGCCGATCGTGGCATTTTTTCCATCGGCGGGGGAAGTGCACTTGTCGCGTGAAGGGCGGCTGCTCAGCGTACAAAATTTTGCCATGGGTAACCATGAAGTGGATACCGGTAACTTGCCTTACGGCATTTATGACGTCGAAGTCGAAGTGGTGGTCAACGGCAAGGTGGTAGATAAGCGCATGCAGCGGGTGAACAAACTGTTCAGCCCCAATCGTGGTGCCAATGCGCCGCTGGCCTGGCAGTTTTGGGGCGGAATGATCCGTATGGACGACTGGCGCGGTGATAACCAACGTCAGCGACCGGCGAAAGATTCTTATCTGCTGGGTGCCTCTGCTACCGGCAACGTAAACAGGCTCAACTGGGCGCTGTCCGGCTATTCGTTTGACAGCAACGCGGTCGGTGAAAGCCGCATCAGCGTACCGCTCACCGAGTCGATTCAGTTCAACCTGCAGAACATGGCGGCCTCCGACAGCTCATGGAGCATGGTTAACAGCGTCAGCGCAGCTCTGCCTGGCGGTTTCAGCAGTGTGTGGATCAATCAGGAAAAAACCTCGATTGGCGACAAACTGCTGCAAAACGATGCATATAACCGTGCCATCGGCGGCACGATGAATTTTGGTGCGCTATGGTCGCCGTTGGGTAGCCTGAGTCTCAGCTACAACGACGATAAGAAGAACAACAGTCATTACTATAACGCCGATTATTATCAAAATGTGTTTACCGGCCGCTTTGGTACGCTGGGCGTACGCGCTGGCATACAGCGCTATAACAACGGTGGCTACAGCGCAAATACCGGTAAATATATTGCGCTGGACTTCTCTTTGCCGATGGGCAATTGGCTTAGCGCAGGAGTTTCCAATCAAAACGGCTATACCACGGCTAACCTGGCGGCGCGCAAGGATATTCAAAACGGGCCGATCCGCACCCTCGGCGCCAACCTGTCGCGGGCGATATCCGGCGACACCAACGGCGATAACAGCCTTAACGGCGGTGCATACGCGCGCTTTGATACCAAATATTCCGCCGGTACGGTCAACGTCAGCAGCTCCGCCGACGGTTACGTCAACTCAAGCCTGTCCGCCAGCGGCAGCGTGGGTTGGCAGGGGCGTGATATTGCGGTCAGCGGCAGAAGCGAAGGCAATGCAGGCATCATCTTTAATACCGGTATTGAAAACGACGGCATGCTGACCGCCCGGGTCGACGGACGGACGGTCAAGCTGACTGGCAATAAAAACTATGTGCCGTTGTCGCCGTACGGTCAGTACGAAGTGGAGTTGATGAACAATAAAAACTCGGCGGAAAGCTTCGATATCGTCACCAAACGCAAGAGCAAGCTGACGCTGTATCCGGGTAACGTGGCGGTGATCACGCCAGAAATTAAACAGATGGTGACGGTGTTCGGTCGCATCAAGGCTGAAGACGGCACGCTGCTGGCCAACGCCTATATCAAAAACCATATCGGGCGCACCCGCACCGATGACAAAGGCGAATTCATTATGGATGTCGATAAGAAATTCCCGGTTATCGACTTTACGCATAGCGGTAACCAGAGCTGCGAAGTGGATCTGGATCTGAGCAAGGCTCAGGGTGCCGTGTGGGTCGGTGACGTGGTCTGTACCGGGCTGAAAACCTATGCCGGCAACAATATGCAGGCAGGAGAAACGATCAATGAAGGCTAAAATTGCGCTGCTGCTTATGCTGTGGGTGGCCCTGCCGTTGCGTGCGGCGGTTACCGTTACCAACTGGCCAAACGCCGCGACCGTGAAGTTCGTGTTCGTTGAAAACAACGCCGACGACAACTTTTTCGTTACGCCGTCCGGGGTGCTGGATCCGCGCATGACCGGTGCGAATAAATGGACCGGCCTGAAATACGGCGGCTCCGGGACTATTTATCAGCAGAGCCTGGGCTATGTGGACAATGGTTATAACACCGGCCTGTCAGCGAACAACCGCTTTGACATGTGGCTGGAAAATGCCCCGATAAAAAATCCGTTCCTCGGCCTGCGCTGCATTAACTGGTATGCGGGCTGTAATATGGACACCAGCCTGATCCTGCCGCAAAGCACCGATGAAAAAGGGTTTTATGGTGCGGTGGTGACGCCGGGCGGCGCAAAATGGATGCACGGCATGATGTCGCCGAGTTTCTACCAATATTTGCAGCAGATGGCCCCCGGCGATGCATTCAGCATGCAGATTAACAGCTGCCAGACCTCGGCCACTTATGATGCCGGCGCTGGGGGACGGTGCCAGAACCAGGCCAGCGGTAATTGGTATAAACGCACCGTGACCCACAGCAAGGCCGCGCATCTGCGCTTTATCAACACCAACGCGGTATCGGAAGTGTTTGTTAACAGCGACGGCGTGCCGATCATCGGTGAGGGAAATGCCGACTGTAAAAACCAGACTATCGGTGCGCGCGCCGGCATCATGTGCAAAATGGTCAGCTACGATCTGCAGACCGATGGCAGCGTCAGCAATACCTCGATTCACGTGTTCCCGGCCATTAACCATGCGGCGCTGTCCTCGGCGGTTAACGCCGCCGACCTGCAGTTCAGTCTGAACGGCAACACCTGGAAAAACACTTCCGGTACCGGCAGCTATTACACCTTTAACGAGCTGAAAAGCAGCAATGCCATCTACGTCTTTTTCGCCAGCAACTTCTTTAAGCAGATGGTGAAGCTGGGGATCTCCGACAGTGGCACTCGCGACCTGATTAACTTCCGCTTCCAGAACACCACGTCGCCGGAGTCCGGCTGGTATGAGTTTTCCACCTCAAACCAGCTGATTATTAAACCGCGCGATTTCAGCATTAGCATTATTTCTGACGACTATGACAATACCCCTCATCGTGAAGGTTACGTTGGACCGGGTGAGCCACCGCTGGAGTTTACTTATATTGTTACCACCAGTGGTAAAACCGCTGCCGATGAGGTGAGAGTCATGGCCACCGGCCCGACACAGGCCCTCAGCGGCAGAAGCTACTGCATTTTTTCCTCGGCGGATAACAGCACCAAAGTACCGTTCCCGGCGACGCTGAGCATCACTACCAGCACCAACGGGCAGCAGGATTATGACGCCGGCTGCGATGGGCAGTGGCATGACATGACGAATGCGTTATGGAGCAGTACGCCGTGGAATGACATTTCCGGCGAGGTAGGGGTGTTAAACAAAACACGGGTGAAATTCAGTATTCCGATGAATAACCCGATTTCACTGAGGACGATTGAAGGTAATGGTTGGTACGGCGACGTTAGCGCCGCCGGTGAGATCCATGTTGAAGCCACCTGGCGCAACATTAACTAGGGGAAAGGCTGTGAGAAGCTTGCTGCTCGGGCTATTGTGCCTGCCATTTTATGCCAGCGCGATTAACGTTGGCACCCTGACGTTCGCCATGGATCAGGACCAATCCTTCACCGCCAAGCGGGTGCTGAACAATAACCGCAGCGCGCGTATTTATCAGGTGACGCTGCGGGCCATTGATCGGCCGGGTGATAGCGAAACGCGGAGCAAACCGGCCGATGGCGAACTGCTGTTTGCCCCTCGTCAACTCCAGCTGCAGGCGGGACAGAGCGAATATTACAAGTTCTTTTACCGCGGGCCGCAGGATAACCGCGAACGCTATTACCGGGTATCGTTCCGAGAAATTCCGACCCGCTTATTCGATCCCGCAGGGCAAAAGGCAACTGGCGTGACGCTGGAGCCAATCGTGGTAATGGACACCATTTTGGTGGTGCGGCCACGTCAGACCAATTTTGCCTATCGGCTCGATTCACAGCGCGGTACCGTCACCAATACCGGCAACACCTACTTCAAGCTGTTGATCAAGCCCGGTTGCGACAGTACCGATGAAGAAGGGGTAACCGAATACCTTCGTCCTGGCGATACTTTGACTCATGCCGGTATTCGCCAGAAAGGGCAGAAATTTATTATCTATAACGACAAATTTATCAGCATCGATAAAAGCTGCCTCAACGAATAATAACGCGCTAACGCAGCGGGATTGAGAAGCGGAAGCAGGCACCGCGTTGCGGTTGTTCGATCAGTTGGATATCGCTGTCGTGCAGCAACAAAATGCGCCGCACGATCATCAATCCCAGCCCGCTGGCGTGGCGACGCGCGCTGCTCAGAATAGAAGGGCGAACGAACAGATCGGCGCGCAGCTCCTGTGGGATACCGGGGCCACTGTCGTTAAGTTGAACCAGCACCTTGCCTGCCTGCTGCCAGAGCCGCACTTCAATCTCGCCCCCCTGTGGCGTGTGGCGAATAGCGTTGTCCAGCAGGTTGGTCAACACGCGTTCAATCATGCTGACATCGGCGAACACCAATGGAATGCCCGGGGCGATATCAGCCAGCAACCGTTGCTGGCGAGCCTCGGCCGCCAGCTCGAACTTCTGGAACACATCCTGCACCAGCTCGCTGAGTGAGAACGGCTCTTTCTGCGGTTTCACCACGCCATACTCCAGCCGTGCCAGCTCGAACAGCTCCTGCGCCAGCCGACCAACCTTGCGGCTCTGCGCCAGCGCGATCTCCAGATAGCGTTGGCGATCGTTTTCACTCAGGCTGGCGGATTTTACCGACAGCGTTTCCAGGTAGCCGTGCAGCGAAGTCAGCGGGGTACGCAGGTCGTGCGAGATATTGGCGATAAACTCGCGGCGCTGTTGGTCCTGCTGTGAAAGCGACTGCCACTGTAAGGCGATGCGTTGCGCCATGCTGTTGAAGGCTTGCTGCAGTCGGCTGACCTCGTCGCGTCCGGCGGCGTCGACCGGCAGCGCGGCATAGGCCTGTACCGCAGCGATGCCGCCGCTGTCCAGCTCGCTGACCTGACGCGTAAGACGACGGATTGGCCGGGTGACCCAATAGAACGCGAATCCGCCGGCCAACAGGCTGAACAGCACCATCAGGCCCGATGACCACAGCGCCATGGAAACCGCAGAGCTAAACAGCGCGTTGCTGGCCAGCGCGTCGTAATCTTCGCCCAGCAGCACCACGTACAAATAGCCTTCAACCTGACCATTGACCTTCAGCGGTGCGGCGCTGAACACTTTTCTGGCATTCGGGTTGCGCGGGTCATCGCCGTAAACCGGCATGCTGGCGCCATCGAACAAGGCCTGCAACGGCAGCAAATCCACTTTCTGGCGTTTCAGGTGGCCGGCCGGCGCGGCGTTGCCAATGATATTGCCCTGTTTGTCGAGCAGGTAGACCTCAACGCTGGGGTTTACCGCCATCAGCTGATCGAACAGGCTGTGAACCGAGGGGGCGTTCAGCCCGTTTTGCCCCAACAGCGGGTTACTGTCGGCAATGTGCTGCGCCAGATTACCGGACAACCGCTGGATCACCGCCTGGCTGTACTGGGTACTGCTGCGCACCTGCATCCAGCCGGATATGGCGCAGCTGACCACCATCAGCAGTGCGAAGATCAGGGTCAGACGTTGCGTTAACGTAAGGTTTTTCATGATTCACTCTTGCGGCGCTGCCGCGAATTTGTAGCCCATACCCCACACGGTGAGGATGCGCTCGGGTTCCGCCGGGTTGCTTTCAATCTTGATGCGCAGCCGGTTGATGTGGGTATTCACGGTGTGCTCATAGCCTTCGTGCTGATATCCCCACACCTGGTTGAGCAGGCTCAAGCGGGAAAAGACCTTGCCGGGGTGTTTGGCAAAAAAATACAGCAGGTCGAATTCACGCGGCGTCAGGTCGATGGCTTGATGATTCAACAGTACTTCACGCGCAATCGGATCGATGGTCAGGCCGTCAAAGCTCAAGGTGCCGGCGTCCATTTTCAGGTTGCGGCTCATGGCTTCCTGACGACGAAACAGTGCCTTAACCCTGGCCACCAGTTCCAGCATCGAAAAGGGTTTGGCGAGGTAGTCGTCGGCACCGAGTTCCAACCCCAGCACGCGATGTACCTCGCTGGATCGCGCGCTGGTGATGATGATCGGCGTGTAGCGCGTCATGTTGCGCGCGCGGCGGCAGATCTCCAGCCCATCGATCCCCGGTAGCATCAAATCGAGGATCAATGCGTCCCAGCCGCCCTGTTCCAGCATCGCCATCCCCAGATTGCCATCGGCGGCATGGCTGATGTCATAACCCTCGTCGCGCAGATGTAACTGCAGCAGCTCCGCGATATTGCCGTCATCCTCGACGATTAAAATTTTCTTTGGCTTTTCCATTCTCTCACCGCTGATTGCCAGGCCTTAGTGAAGTCTACACAACCACCGGAGCCTGAGTTATCACATTTTATTTAACTTTGCGTGAGGTCTTGGGGAACAAATCGGACGGATACTCAGCCCATTGAAACCGCCACCGTCAGGAGAGACGTCATGGCCATGTCCATTACGCCGGAGAAACCCGTACTGATCCACCCGCTGTGGCTGCGCCTGACGCATTGGCTGAATGCGTTGGCGATGCTGATCATGGTCACCAGCGGGTGGCGCATCTACAACGCTTCCCCGCTGTTCAACTTCAGTTTTATCAATGAGCTGACGCTAGGCGGTTGGTTGGGTGGGGCGCTCCAATGGCACTTCGCCGGCATGTGGCTGTTTGGGATCAACGGGTTGTGTTATCTGCTGATCAATTTGTTCAGCGGCCGTTTGAAACGCAAATTTTGGCCGCTCAGCCCAAAAGCCTTGTTGAGCGATCTGCTGGCGGCGCTGCGGGGCAAACTCGGTCATAGCGATTTGCGTCATTACAACATGGTACAGCGAGCTGCTTATCTGTTTGTGATGGTGGCAGGCGTAGTGATGGTGATGTCTGGCCTGGTGTTGTGGAAGTCGGTGCAATTTCCGCTGCTGCGCGAATTGCTCGGCGGCTATGAAGCGGCACGTTATATCCACTTTTACGCCATGTCGGCGCTGGTGGGGTTTGTAGTAGTGCACCTGGTCATGGTGGCGCTGGTACCACGCACGCTGTTGGCCATGCTGCGTGGACGTTAAGGAGAACCCGATGAAAACAGATAAACCCCTTATCAGCCTGAGTGAAGGCCGGGAGATTGTCAGGGAAGCACAGCAGTTGTTGGCGCGCCAGTTGACCTCCTCTTCACGCCGCCGTTTTCTGCGTAACGGGTTGACGCTGGGTGGCATTGCGATGCTCACCGGCTGTGACCTTAGCGACAACACCCATGTGGAACAGGCGTTGAGCCGTATCTCGCGCTTTAACGATCGGGTGCAGGGGTGGCTGTTTAACGCCGACCATTTGGCACCGGTGTATGCCGAGTCGCAGATTACTCGTCCGTTCCCGTTCAACGCGTTTTACGCCGAAGAAGAGGCGCCGGATATCAATGGCGAGGATTATCGGCTGGAGGTCAGTGGGTTAGTGCTGAATAAGCAGCCGTGGACCTTGCCGCAATTGCACAGCATGACGCAAATCAGCCAGGTGACGCGCCATATCTGCGTTGAGGGTTGGAGCGCCATCGGTAAGTGGGGGGGCGTACCCTTTGCGCAATTTCTGCAGGCGATCGGCGCGGACCTGAGCGCCAACTATGTCAGCTTCAAATGTGCCGACGACTACTACACCAGCATCGACATGGCCACGGCGCTGCATCCGCAAACCATTATGGCGCTGACTTACGATGGCCAGATCCTGCCACGTAAATACGGCTATCCGATGAAGCTGCGCATGCCGACCAAACTCGGCTACAAGAACCCGAAACATATTCAGGTCATAGAGATCACCAACCGCTTTCCCGGCGGCTACTGGGAAGATCAAGGTTACAACTGGTTTGGCGGCAGCTAACGACGGCCCCAACTATCCCCGGCACACAGGTGCTTTTTAAATGAGAAAAGGAAATACCATGAAAAAGTTATTCGCAGTAATGATGTGTAGCGCGTTGATGTTAGGTTCCCTCGGTGCCAATGCCGCCGACAGCATGGGCAAAGACGCGATGAAAAAAGACGGCATGAGCCAGATGTCGCACGAGGGTATGGCCAAAGACGGCATGAAAAAAGAGTGTATTGGCAAGGATTGCATGAAGAAAGACGGCATGGGCAAAGATGCCATGAAACATGATGGCATGAAGAAAGACAGCATGGATAAAGACGCCATGAAGCATGACGGCATGAAGAAAGAAAGTATGAGCAAAGACGCTATGCAAAAAGACGCTATGGGGCAGTAAGCCGCCGCGTCCCGCAGCCGGATGGACGCTGGTTTAATCCCGGCTGCGGGCAAGTACAACGGGAGGGACGATGGTTCAGACTATGTGGCTGCAGCGCTTTAAGCGCTCGAACTGGGACGTGGCCTTTATGCGGCTGGCGCTGGTGGTGATCTTCGCCGCTTTCGGCTATGCCAAGTGGTTTGATTATGAAGCGCAGGGGCTGGTGCCTCTGATTGGTAATAGCCCGCTGCTGGCCTGGATGCACGATGTGTTTGGCATTCGCGGTGCCAGTTATGCGTTAGGGGTTGCCGAGTGGAGCTTTGGTCTTTTGCTGCTGGCCGGTTTTTGGTCGCGACGTTTGGGGTTATTGGGGGCGGTGGGATCGACACTGACTTATCTGACGACCCTGACTCTGATCTTCTCCACACCGGGTGCCTGGGAAGCTTCGGCCGGTGGCTTTCCGGCGATGGGGGGGGCCACCAGCTTTCTGCTAAAGGATCTGGTGTTATTGGCGGGTTCGATACTGCTGCTAAAAGCCGACTTGCCTGACGATATACCGTAAAAAAAGGCGCAGTTTTTAAACTGCGCCTTTTGGCCGTGATGAACGGATCACATATCCGGGAAGGTCAGGGTATTGCCAGGTGCCTCACGGTGGATATGCACAAAGTTCAGGTGTTTCTCATACTGATCGAGAATATCGCCGATCACCTGCTCTTTGCTGTAATCCATCAGGTCATTGCCCTGGGTGCCTTCCATCAGGAAGGTTTCCAACCGGTAGTAGTGCGACTTGCCGGAGCGGGCGCGATAGGTAAAGCCCGGCACCGAATAACGCTGTGGCCAGATCTGGTAGATGAAGTTCTGTTCTTCGCCCAGATGCACCAGCAGCTCCAGATGGCTCAAACGTTCATCTTCGGTCGGCGGTACCTCACTGAATTCCACTTTGGCACCGCGCAGTTCCAGCTCACGCGCCACTTCTTGCATTGCCGGTCGGCAACGGGTATCCAGCATTTTCTGCGTGTACTGCGTGCCAGGATAATTCATTACGCGCGACAGGCGCTGTTTCCAGTTGAGCACGTCATTGCTGGACACCGGCATTGGCGCACTGGTGTTCAACGCGCTGGCTTTGCGGTAATCCTCTACCCGCAATGATTTATACAATCCGGCCATCACGAAGAAGATCACAAAGCTGAACGGCAGGCCCATGATCACCGTGGTTTTTTGCAACGCGGGCACGCCGTCGGTCATCAGCATGCCGATGGTCAGCAGGCCAATGGTTATCGACCAAAAAATACGTAGCCAGTTGGGCGCATCGTTGTTGATGTCGCTCAGGCGCGAGGTGAAGTTACCCAAAACCAGTGAACCTGAATCCGCCGAGGTGACGTAGAACAGCAGGCCAGTGATGGTTGCCACCGAGGCGCTGAAGGTGAAGCCCGGATACTGAGCCAGCAGGCTGTAAAAACCGCGTTCCGGATACTGCATTACTTCCTGCGCGAAAGCGGCGTTACCGTAAATGATCTGATACAGCGCGCTGTTGCCGAAAATCGACAGCCACAGCAGGGTGAACACGAAAGGAATAATCAGCGTACCGACTACAAATTGGCGGATGGTGCGCCCACGCGAAATACGCGCCAGGAACAGGCCGACAAACGGCGCCCAGGCTACCCACCAGGCCCAGAAGAACAGGGTCCAGTTGTTCATCCATTCTACCGGACGATCGAAGGCAAAGCTGTTAAGGGTCATCCCCATAAAGCGGTTAACGTAGTCGCCAACGTTGAGCACCAGCGCATTGAGCAGGAATTCGGTATCCCCGAAGAACAGCACGAACATGATCAGTCCCAACGCCAACAGCACGTTGAGTTCGGACAGAATGCGGATGCCCTTGTTAACACCTGAGGTCACCGAAATGGTCGCCATGATCACCGAAAGCAGGATCAGTGCGGCCTGAACCGTCAGGTTTTCCGGAATGTGGAACAGAACTTTCAGGCCGTAGTTCAACTGCACTACGCCAATACCCAGCGTGGTGGCGATGCCGAAGATAGTGCCCAGCACGGCCGCAATGTCTACGCTGTGGCCGATCGGGCCGTTGATGCGTTTACCGAAAATCGGGTAGAGCGCCGAACGGATGGTCAACGGCAGGTTATAGCGGTAGCTGAAGTAGCCGAGGGCGATGCCCATCAGCGCATACATCGACCAGCCGGTCAGCCCGTAGTGGAACAGTGTCCACACCATGGCCTGGCGGGCGGCTTCCATCGTCTGGCCCTGGCCTTCCGGTGGCATCATATATTGCGTCACCGGTTCGGCGACCGAGAAGAACATCAGATCGATGCCGATGCCGGCGGCGAACAGCATCGCTGCCCAACTCATCAGGCTGAATTCGGGTTTCGACTGTTCTGGCCCGAGCTTGATCGAACCGAAGCGCGACGCGGCGATAAACACCACAAATACGATGTACAGAGTAGCGGCCAGCAGGTAATACCAGCCGAAGGTGGTTGAAACCCAATTCAGGGTGCGGGTGATCCATCGCCCGGAGAAATCGGTAAAAAAGATGGTCATCAGCGAGAAGGCCAGAATCAGCCCCGCCGAGGTAAAGAAAACCACCGGATTAAGGCCATCCTTTTGTGGTTTTGAGGAGGTTTCGCGTGTTGTCATCGTCTTCCTCTGTTTTTTAACAACTGAGTAAAATCGTGCCCACACACCAGCCTGAACGGACGCATCGGCGCCGTCCGGAAAAGTGCGGATATAAAGCCGCGGCAATCGCTATTCTGCTTGCCAAAGATTGCCGCTTTGCTTGTTAACGAAACAGAAAATCGTTTCGTGGTGGGAACCGCTTACAGACACTGATTTTGGTCAGATTCGTTAAATACCTCACAAAAATCAGCCAGTTCCACAACCGAAAAGTACATATTTGTAACCAAGCGGTAATAAAATATATGCAATTTTTATTGAACGTTCAATCAAAAAAAAGTTTAATAGTGAGCATGAAGACCAAGTTCAGCAGGTGAAAAGGGCGTGAAATCCCGCCGCTGAGACGAGGCCGAAGTCGGTTTTGTGAGAGTCGAATTATGCCAAAGGTAGGAATGCAGCCAATCAGAAGGCAGCAGTTGATAGATGCCACGCTGGCCGCGGTGAACGAAGTGGGAATGCATGACGCCACCATCGCGCAAATAGCGCGGCGGGCCGGAGTTTCCAACGGCATCATCAGCCATTATTTCAAGGATAAGAACGGCCTGCTGGAAGCCACTATGCGCTATTTGATTAGCCATTTGGGCGAGGCGGTGAAGCTGCGGCTACAGGCGTTAAGCGACCAGAGCCCGGCATCACGGCTGCAGGCGATCGTCGCCGGTAACTTCGACGACAGCCAGATCAACAGTGCGGCGATGAAAACCTGGCTGGCGTTTTGGGCCAGCAGCTTGCACCAGCCGCAGCTTAATCGGCTGCAACAGGTGAACGGCCGTCGGCTGTATTCCAACCTGTGTGCCGAATTTAGTCGCCAACTGCCCAAGGCGCAGGCGCGACTGGCAGCCAAAGGATTGGCAGCACTGATTGACGGCCTGTGGCTGCGCAGTGCGTTGCGCGGCGCGGCGTTCAACCAGACGCAGGCGATCGCGCTCACGACCGAATACATTACGTTTCAACTCCGGGGGCAAACGCCACCCTGAGGATAACCCAAGGAGAACCTATGTCCCGTTTTGGCTTACAGAAGCTCTATATTAATGGTGCCTATGTAGACAGTACCGATGGAAAAACTTTCAACGCGGTTAATCCGGCGAACGGTGAAGTGCTTGCCGAGATCCAGTCCGCCAGCGCTGAAGACGTCAACCGTGCGGTGGCCAGTGCAGCCAGCGGACAGAAAGTGTGGGCAGCGATGACGGCGATGGAACGTTCTCGTATTCTGCGCCGAGCGGTGGATATTCTGCGCGAACGCAACGACGAACTGGCCGCGCTGGAAACGTTGGATACCGGCAAGGCCATGTCGGAAACCACGGCGGTGGATATCGTTACCGGTGCCGACGTATTGGAATATTATGCGGGTCTGATCCCGGCGATCGAAGGCCAGCAGATCCCGCTGCGTGACAGCGCCTTTGTTTATACCCGTCGTGAGCCCCTGGGCGTGGTGGCCGGTATTGGCGCCTGGAACTACCCGATCCAGATTGCCCTGTGGAAATCCGCACCGGCACTGGCGGCAGGCAACGCGATGATCTTCAAACCCAGTGAAGTCACCTCCCTGACGGCGCTGAAGCTGGCGGAAATCTATACCGAAGCCGGTTTGCCGGACGGCGTATTCAACGTGGTCACCGGCAGCGGCGCAGAAGTCGGCCAGTACCTGACCGATCATCCCGGCATTGCCAAGGTGTCCTTCACCGGCGGTGTCAAAACCGGTAAGAAAGTGATGGCTAACGCCTCAGGTTCGACGCTGAAAGAAGTCACCATGGAGCTGGGTGGCAAATCCCCGCTGATTATTTTTGACGATGCCTGCCTGGATCGCGCTGCCGATATCGCCATGATGGCTAACTTCTACAGCTCCGGCCAGGTGTGCACCAACGGGACTCGAGTATTTATCCCCGCAGCGTTGCAGGCCGAGTTCGAAGCCAAAATCCTCGAGCGCGTTAAGCGCATCCGCCTGGGGGATCCTACCGATCCACAAACCAACTTCGGCCCGCTGGTCAGCTTCGCGCATATGGAGTCGGTATTACGCTTCATTGAAAGCGGCAAGAAAAGCGGCGCTCGCCTGTTGTGCGGCGGCGAACGTGTGACTGAGGGGGAATACGCCAAAGGGGCTTATGTGGCGCCGACGGTATTTACCGACTGCGGTGACGAGATGGAGATCGTGCGCGAAGAGATCTTTGGGCCGGTAATGAGCATTCTCACTTACCACAGCGAAGAAGAAGTGGTACGCCGTGCGAACGACACCACCTTCGGCCTGGCTGCCGGTTTGGTGACGAACGATCTGACCCGGGCGCATCGGGTGATCCACCAGTTGGAGGCCGGCATTTGCTGGATCAACACCTGGGGTGAATCGGCGCCGGAAATGCCGGTCGGCGGGTACAAGCAGTCTGGCGTCGGCCGTGAAAATGGCCTCAGTACGCTGGAACATTACACCCAGGTCAAATCGATACAAGTCGAGCTGGGCGAATATATTTCCATCTTTTAAATATCCCCGTCGTCTTTCAAGCTACAGCGTTGTTGGCTGCGAACGCGGACCCCAGTCACTTACTTGACCCCTGGGGTTCCACGCCCTTGCCGCCTAGCTGTAACGCGAAATCCATAGGGGATAATCCTTTCTTGCATCCAAAACTGCCTGGATATATTCAGCATGCGATATTCAAGTCATTCGCATCATTCAGGCATACGAATATTTAGGAGATAATGTATGGAATACGATTACATCATTATCGGTGCCGGTTCAGCCGGTAACGTTTTAGCCACCCGTTTAACCGAAGACGCTGATGTTAGCGTATTGCTGCTGGAAGCCGGCGGCCCGGATTATCGGATGGATTTTCGCACCCAGATGCCGGCCGCGCTGGCATTCCCGCTGCAGGGCCGTCGTTACAACTGGGCGTATGAAACCGATCCTGAGCCGCACATGAACAACCGCCGCATGGAGTGTGGCCGGGGTAAAGGGCTGGGCGGCTCATCACTGATTAACGGCATGTGCTACATCCGCGGCAACGCGATGGACTTCGACAACTGGGCAAAAGCACCGGGGTTGGAGGACTGGAGTTATCTGGACTGCCTGCCATATTTCCGCAAGGCGGAAACCCGCGATATCGGGCCTAATGATTATCACGGTGGCGACGGTCCGGTCAGCGTGACCACGCCGAAAGCCGGTAATAACGAATTGTTCCACGCAATGGTGGAGGCCGGTGTGCAGGCGGGTTATCCGCGTACTGATGACCTGAACGGCTACCAGCAGGAAGGCTTTGGCCCGATGGATCGCACGGTCACGCCGAAAGGCCGTCGCGCCAGCACCGCTCGGGGTTATCTGGATCAGGCTCGTTCCCGTTCAAACCTGAAGATTGTCACTCACGCGTTGACCGACCGCATCCGCTTCGAGGGTAAGCGTGCGGTGGGCGTTGACTACTTGCAGGGTGAAAGTAACCAAATCACCAGTGCCCGTGCGCGTCGCGAAGTGTTGCTGTGTGCCGGTGCGATTGCCTCGCCGCAGATTTTGCAGCGTTCCGGCGTTGGTCCAGCGGCGCTGCTGAACCGCCTGGACATCGATCTGGTGCACGATCTGCCCGGCGTGGGCGAGAACTTGCAGGACCATCTGGAAATGTACCTGCAATACGCCTGTAAAAAGCCGGTGTCGTTGTACCCGGCATTGCAATGGTTCAACCAGCCGAAGATCGGCGCAGAGTGGCTGTTCAACGGCACCGGCGTGGGCGCCAGCAACCAGTTTGAAGCCGGTGGCTTTATCCGCAGCCGCGAAGAGTTCGCCTGGCCGAACATTCAGTACCATTTCTTGCCGGTGGCGATTAACTACAACGGCAGCAACGCGGTGAAAGAGCACGGTTTCCAGGCGCACGTCGGTTCAATGCGCTCCCCGAGCCGTGGCCGGGTGCAGGTGAAATCGAAGGATCCGCGCCAACATCCGAGCATCTTGTTCAACTATATGGCGACCGAACAGGACTGGCAGGAGTTCCGCGATGCCATTCGCATCACGCGCGAAATCATGGCGCAGCCTGCACTGGACGAATACCGCGGCCGCGAGATAAGCCCGGGGCCAGAAGTGCAGACCGACGAACAGCTGGACGCTTTTGTGCGTGAGCATGCCGAAACCGCCTTCCATCCTTCCTGCTCATGCAAAATGGGCGAAGACGAGATGGCGGTGGTGGATGGGCAAGGGCGAGTGCACGGTATGGAAGGCCTGCGGGTGGTGGATGCGTCCATTATGCCGCTGATCATCACCGGTAACCTGAACGCTACCACCATCATGATCGCCGAGAAGATTGCCGATCGTATTCGCCAGCGCACGCCGTTGCCGCGTAGCACTGCCGACTATTACGTGGCCGGCGACGCCCCGGCGCGTAAGCCATAACCCACATGCCCTCTCGCCGTTGAGGGGGAGGGCCGCTGTAGCAAGCAACCCCCTCTCCAATGTCCTTCCCCGAGGCGAGGGGGCAATTCATTCCCGTTATCTTTCACCTCAGCAGGTACAAACGTACCCCTTAAGCCGGCAGGGCGATCGCCTGATCGAAACTGTTTGGCGTCGCCATGCGCCACATGCGCGCATAAAAATCGCTTTCGATCTCTTTTTGCAGCAGTGCACCAGGCTCCAGGTAGTAATAGATGTCGGCGTAGACCTTGATTTCGGTTGAGGTAATACGGCGCAGCATATGATGCGAAGTCAACTGCTCAGGGCGGCTGACGCCCGCCGCCGCAAGCATTTCTGCCAGCGCTTTCACCGTATTCTGGTGGAAGTGATAAACGCGTTCGGCCTTGTCTGGCACCACCAGGGCTTTCTGTCGCAGTGGATCCTGGGTGGCGACCCCGGTAGGGCAGTGATTGGTATGGCAGCTTTGCGACTGAATGCAGCCGACGGCGAACATAAAACCACGGGCTGAGTTCACCCAGTCGGCGCCCAACACCAGCACGCTGGCGATATCGAAGGCGCTGATGATTTTACCGCTGGCGCCAATCTTGATTTTGTCGCGCAGTCCGCAGCCCACCAGGGTGTTATGGACGAATAACAACCCTTCGCGCAGCGGCATGCCCATATAGTTGGACAGTTCGAGCGGTGCTGCGCCGGTTCCACCTTCTTTGCCGTCCACCACGATAAAGTCCGGCAAGATCTGGGTTTGCAGCATGGCTTTGGCGATGGCGACAAATTCCCACGGGTGGCCGATACAGAGTTTGAAGCCCACGGGTTTGCCACCGGACAATTCACGTAGCTGCTGGATGAAATGCATCATTTCAATTGGCGTGCTGAAGGCGCTGTGCGAAGCCGGAGAAATACAGTCGACCCCTTCAGGTACGCCGCGCGTTGCGGCGATTTCCGCATCCACTTTTTTCGCCGGTAGTATGCCGCCATGTCCGGGTTTAGCACCCTGGCTGAGCTTGATTTCAATCATTCTCACCTGCGGTTTTTTAGCCTGCTCGGCGAAGCGTTGCGGATCAAAATGGCCGTCGGCGGTGCGGCAACCGAAGTAACCGCTGCCCAATTCCCAGACCAGGTCGCCGCCATTTTCGCGGTGATAACGGCTGATACTGCCTTCGCCGGTGTCGTGGTAGAAATTGCCCTTTGCCGCGCCGAGGTTGAGGGCGCGAATGGCGTTGGCCGACAGGGCGCCGAAGCTCATGGCGGAGATGTTAAAGATCGACGCGGAGTAGGGTTGGCTGCAATCTGGACCGCCGATCGTCACGCGGAAGCTGGTGGGGTCAGATACCTCGACCGGACGCATGGAGTGCCCGATACATTCGTAGCCGGTTTGATAAACGTCCAACTGGGTACCGAACGGCTTGTCGCCCATTTCATTTTTGGCGCGTCGGTAAACCAGCGTGCGTTGGGTACGTGAAAACGGGATCTGCGCGTTATCTTCTTCCAGTAAGTACTGGCGTATTTCCGGGCGAATAAACTCGAAGAAAAAGCGCAGTCGGCCGATGATCGGATAGTTTCGGCAGATGGCGTGGCGTTGTTGGGTCAGATCATAAATGCCCAACGCGCTCAGACCACCAAAAATGATCGTCGGTAGCCAAAACCAGGGGCTATGGGACAACAGCGCCAAAGACGCCAACGTCAGCAAAAGACTCAAGACAAGGCAGGTATAACGGCTGAATAATGATGACTTCATAACATCTCCTGATGTTTTTATTAGTCCAGACGACATGGCTCACAGAAAGTTTGCTGAGCGGATCCTAACCAATAGACAGGAGTGTTATGTGGCTGTTACTGCTTTATCGTTGATTGTTACATTAATTTAACGATGAGTCCGCCCTTCAGGCCGCCGGTGGCAGCCTGAAGGGGAGGAGGGAGTTACTTGCTGGCAACGAAAATACTGCTCATGCTGCGCAGACGCAGCTTTTTCATCGCACTGTATTTCTGAGAGAAAATCGTTTTGGGGTGGGTGCCGCGCTTTTGGGCAATATGCAGCAGGCTGTCACCGCGCAACAGGTTGAAGATAACGTCGCTTTCCGCCGGGCTAAGCTCGCGGGTTTTCTGCATTTTTATCCCCCCGGGCTCTTTACTTTCCAGCAGGTTCTGTATTTTTTCCTGCAGCGAATAAAGTGGAATGCGTGTAGACACCAATTCAACGGAGATGCCCAGGATCGACAATAGTTTCACCACGCGTTCATCGTCATAAAACACCAACAGACGCGTTTTGGAGTTGTATTGCTGATGCAAAGACACCAGGCTTTCAATGACGTTAACGCTTTGCTCCAGATTTTGTGAGGTGAAGATCAGGGCGATGTCGTGCTTAATTATTTTCTCCGCCTTGGCGCCACCGTGCATAAAATCTGAAAACAGTCTGATATCGTACTTGCCGTAATGTTTTTTCAGTAACACCGAAAGGCCGACATAGCTGTACTTACACTCACTAATAACAAGGACATTGTTTTTAGACATAATGGCAAACACCCATAATGAGTTAAAAGTATTCAGCTGTAAGAAGCGAGTTCAAATCCTTGATGTCGGATTCCTTCCACAGCTTTCCCTGCAGTGCGTAATATGGCATTTCGTCCAGCCATTTTTTATGCTCGGGGGTTTCAACCCCTTCAATAATTACCTTGTAATGATTAAGGTAAAAAAAGCGCAATAAAGCGCGCATTAAACCGTCGCCGCCGGACTTTTTCATAAAGTCCCATAACAAAAAGCGGTCGAGTTTAACGAAGCGGAACTGGCTGTTATACAGCGCGGAAAAACCCGCATAGCCAGAACCAAAATCATCGAGCCAAAATGAATAGCTCTTTAGTGAAGGATCGCCATGAACGCGATCTTTAACCAAACGGGTTGAGTTCTCACTGATTTCGAAATGTATACAGCGAGTGGCGTTAATTCTTTCTGCAAAATGGCTATTGGCCAACGACCGTAGAGAATGGTCATCTACATTCAGCGTGGCTATAACCTGATTTTCACGAAACCAGTGATTATATTTCTCTATCAGACTGACCTGGTCTAACAGAATCTCAATTCGGGTCTCGCTATCGGCAGTACGAAAGAACTGTTCAGGAGAGAAATGCGCATATTCACTATTAAAAGTGAATCGAGATAGGCACTCAACGGCCAGCAATTGTCCGGATTTTGCGAACATTGGCTGGAAAACATAATTAATTCCGTTATTTTTCTCTCTAAAAGAACTGCGCATTCCTCAATCCCTTGATTGATATGTAACTACCTGTTTTTTAACTAAAATTAATTCAATATCAGGCTGTTTATAGGTAAATGTCTTATTTGGTGCGACGTGATTGTGAAATGTCGCTTGCAGACCATTTAACGCGCATTTAGTCGTGAAGTCCAAAGGGCTCTAAAGGTAACAAAATGTAAATATACGGAATAATATGCTGTTAATCAGGCCTTAAAGAAAAATGTCTGACTGCATGACTTTCCAAAACACAGATTATTCCTATTCGATTGAATCGTCAACATCGATCGATAGGTATTTGTTGATAGTTTATTCCTATCAAGAGGGGGGTTATGAATGTTTTAAACGATTTAACAATAAGAATGCGCTTAGTCTATATTTCGTCCGGCAATGGGTTCATCGAGGCAACACTCCTTTTAAGCAAGGAGTGCTATCGCTGAGTGTATGCTCAGTGCCGGGGAACTATATATTCGTCTGTCACTGAATCGATTATTTTATTGTTTTTCTATGGAGCTGGAAATGAAAAAAGTATTATTGCCTTTGGCCGCGCTGGTATTGTCTGCTACTGCTTATAACGCTACTGCTGCAAGCGGCAACGTTAAATTCACCGGTGAAATCGTACAGTCCACCTGTAAAGTTGTTGATAAAGACCAGAATAAAGAAGTTTACCTGGGTAAATACCCTACTACCGCATTCCCAACTTCTGGTTCTACCAGCGGTGCTAAAGCTTTCGATATTAGCCTGGAGAAATGTGAAGCGGGTAACTACACCCTGCGTTTCGACGGTAACACCCCAGCTGGCCACCCAGAGCTGTTGGCTGTAACTGGCGGCGCTAACGGCGTTGGCGTTGAAATCCTGGATAACAACGGCGCAACTCTGCCAATCTCTCAGGAAGTTGCTACCCCAGCGACCGTTTCTGTTGCTGCTGATGGCGACAACCCAGGTTCTGCGACTTTCAACCTGCGCGCTCGTTATAAATCTTACCAGGATCTGGTAACTGCGGGTCAGGCAAACTCTAACGCTACCTTCACCATCGAATACAAGTAATTTAATTCGCTGGCAGGATAGATAGAGCTATTGGCCACGGACGGCTAAATTCTGAGAGTTGAGATATTCCGATGAAAAAAGTGCTTTCTTGTATTTTATTCGCGTTTTCCGTAAATGCTTTTGCCGGAATTCAGGTTGATTCGACGCGCGTAATTTATAACAGCGGAAGTAAATCCGCATCGCTCTCAATCAGCAATGACAGCGACGACACCTATATGGTGCAAACCTGGTTGGATACTGGCGATTCAAGCCAGATGCCGAAGAATTTACCGATCGTGGTCACTCCACCTATTTTAAAACTGGCTGCCAAAAAAGACGCAATTCTGCGCTTTATTTATTCCGGCAGCGGGTTACCGCAGGACAGAGAAAGTCTGCTCTGGGTAAACGTACAGGAAATTCCGCCAACGCCTAAGCAAGACAACGTGCTGCAGGTGGCGATCCGTACCCGTATCAAACTGTTCTACCGCCCAGAAGCCTTGAAGGCCAACCTGCAACAGCAGGCAGAGGCACTGAAATGGCAGCGTCAGGGCAGCAATCTGGTGGTGACCAACAATGGTCCACTGTTTGTGACGCTGGGTGTACTGACGCTGAAAAGCGGTGGCAAAAGCTGGAAAGTGAATGCCGACATGGTGAAACCGCAAGATAGCCTGCGGATTGCTCTGCCACAGGGCGCGCAGTCGGCCAACAGTATGTCGTTCACCTATATCAACGATTACGGCGGCCACACCGAGATTAAGAACGTTGCATTAAATTGATTTAAGCCCTTCAAGGAATGAACAAAAAATGGCACATAAAAGAATAACAACCCTCACGCCAAAACGTTTGGTCAGGCTGATTAATGGTGTAATTTATTTTTCTGCGGTGCCATTTTCATTCTCTCATATGGCCATGGCGGAGGAGCAGTTCAACACCTCCTTCATCCATGGCGATGACAACATTGCCCAGGTGGCAGCGTTGTCCAGCGGCGATGATATCCTGCCAGGTAAATATCCGTTCGATATTTACCTGAACGGACAGCGTATCGATCACCGTGACATCGAATTCAAAAAAGACGCCAAAGACACGCCGGTAACGCCTTGCCTGACTGCGCAGGATTACCAGGACTACGGTGTAAAACTGCCGGGCGATATGAAAACCGAAGGTGCCGCGCAGTGCTACGCTCTGTCACAGCAAATTTCGGGTGCCAAGCTGAGCTACGACGCAGCCATACAGCGTATGGATTTGGAAGTGCCGCAGATATTCCTGGAGCCGCGTCCACAGGGTGCCATCTCGCCGAAGGTTTACGATCGCGGGATTAACGCCGGTTTCGTTAACTATAACTTCAGCGGCAACCATAATAATTACCGTAATAACGCCAACGATAAAACATCCGACTACTACTTCCTGAGCCTGAACAACGGCATCAATGTCGGTAATTGGCGCCTGCGTAACAACTCGACGCTGAATCAGCAGTCGGGTGCCGGCACGCACTGGAATACCGTTTCAAGCTGGGCGGAAACCGACATCGTTTCCCTGCGCAGCCGTCTGGTGATTGGCCAGACCAACACCAATAACAATGTATTCGACAGCATTCAGTTCCGCGGTGTGCAGATTTCCAGCGCCAACGATATGCTGCCGGAAAGCCAGCGCGGTTACGCGCCCGTGGTCCGTGGCGTGGCGTCGACCAACGCCCGCGTTGAGATCCGCCAAAACGGCTACACCATTTACAGCACCAACGTGCCGCCGGGTCCGTTTGCGCTGACCGACATCTTCCCAAGCACCTTGAGCGGTAACCTGAACGTCACGGTCATTGAGGCCAACGGTTCAAGAACCTCTTTCGTGGTGCCGTTCTCTTCCGTGCCGAACATGCTGCGCGAAGGGATCTGGGACTACCAGATGACCGCCGGTAAATACCATGACGGCACCACCAAATACCAGCCGAAGTTTGTGCAAGGCACCTTGTCCCACGGCATGGCGTATGACATCACGCCTTATGGTGGGGTGCTGGTCGCGGAAAATTACCGTTCGGCGGTAGTGGGTATGGGTAAAAACATGGGTGTCTGGGGGGCAGTTTCCTTCGATATGTCCTATTCCGACACCAACCTGGTCAACGGTGACGACAAACAGGGGGAGAGCTTCCGCTTCCTGTACTCCAAATCGCTCAACGACTGGGGCACCGAATTCCAGATCGCCGGTTACCGTTACTCGACCTCTGGTTACTATGATTTCTCTGATGCAGTTGCGGAACGCGATCGCTATGAAAACGGCGTCTACCGTAACGATTACTACGATGAGAATGACCGCAATCTGGGCGTGCCGGATTGGGCAGAATCACGTCGTCGTACCTATTACACCAGCCGTTTCAATAACAAACGCCAGCGTGTAGAGTTGTCGATCAACCAGCGTATTGCCGGTAACTCAACGCTGTATACCAATATCAGCAACCAGTCATATTGGGGCGGCTCCGGCCAGGATCGTACGGTTCAAACCGGCTTTAACAGCAGCTACAAAAATATCAGCTACGGCGTGTTCTATCAGGACAGCCGCAGCAACTACGGTTATAAAGATCGCAGCATCAACATGAGCGTCTCTATTCCGTTCAGCTTCTTCAGCCGCGATTCGTCTGATATGACGGCCAGCTTCAACGCCGGTCACAGCAAGCAGAGCGGTAATACATACAGCGCTGGCCTGAGTGGTACCGCGCTGGACGATAACCGTCTGAACTACGCGGTGCAAAGTGGTCACGATCGTTACTCCGGCCAAACCAGCTCGGCTAACGTCGGCTACCAGGGCAGCATGGGTACCGTCAATGCCGGTTACAGCTACAGTAATGATTACCAGCAGTCTACCCTGGGCGTGTCGGGCGGTATTGTGGCGCACTCCGGCGGCGTGACGCTGACCCAGCCGCTGCAAAATACCTTTGTGCTGGTTGAGGCCAAAGATGCCAAGGGCGTCCGTCTGGAAAACCAGCCGGGTGTGGCTATTGACCGCTTCGGTTACGCGGTAATGACCTCGGCCTCACCTTATCGTCATAACCGCGTGGCGTTGCGCACTGAGGATATCGGCAACGGCCTGGATATCCCGATGGCGGCCCGCGACGTGGTACCGACATATGGCGCCATTACCCGCGTGAAATTTGAAACGCATACCGGCCAAAGCCTGCTGGTACACAGTAAACTGTTGGACGGCAGCGTACCGCCAATCGGCGCCAACGTGTTTAGCTCCGACGGCAAGAACAACGGTACCGTGGGTACCAATGGGGATATTTATATCTCCGGCGCATCCGCAGGGGATCGCCTGTTGGTTAAATGGGGCAGCGATGCCGGCGACAGTTGTTCACTGGTGGTGCCGGAACTGAAATCGGCGACCGAACAGCTGATGGGCTATCAGGAACTTTCGCTGACCTGCGGAAAACCGTAAAAGGAATGAATATGTCTTCTTTGTTGTTAAAACATAAAAACCTCGGGCTGGCGGCAGGGCTGCTGGTCACGCTGGGGACGTTCTCGCAGAGCAGCTTTGCGCTGTCTTGTAAGCAGAATGGCAGCGTCAGTCAGATTATTACGCTGGATAAGCCAATTAAAGTGTCAACCGCTAATACGGCGGCGGGGGCTCTGCTGTGGCGCTCGCAAACCTTCACATCGACTTTCCAATGTGTCGATGACCGTGATTATCCCAAAGGCGAAAATGCCTATCTTTACTGGGATCCGAAGAAGGACATGCGCAATATCGACAAGTCTATCGAGGTTGGTGTCAACTACAACAGCGTGGATTATAAGCTGACCAATGGCGCAAGACAGGATGTTGGTCCGGGTACACAATGTCGTCCAAATGGTCGCGGTGGTTGTGCCAAACCAGCCCAATCCTTGAGTGTGACGGTGACCTACTCGCTTTATATCAAGGCGACAGGGGCACCTCCGCCTGCAGGTGGGAAAATCACCAACAATGGCACTTATTCCGTATTTCAGGTTGATGGGGTCGGCGGTCTCAACAACGTGGTCGGCAGCAACTTCAATGCCTATATTAACGGTCTGGGAAATATTCAGTTTATTTCCTGTAATCCGAAAATCACCGTAGTGGCTAACAATGGCTCAACCGTGAATTTTGGCACCATTCCGCGTCAGAATGCGGTAGCTGGCAAGATAGAAAAACAAGTACCGTTCTCGGTCAGCGCCAATATGTCTGATCCGGCTACCGGTCAGGATTGCAAGGGCGAGACACTGCAGGCCAGTTTCAGCTCCACTTATCCAGTGCAGGACGCTACGACGATCTTGCCAACCAGCGACAGCGGATTTGGTATCTTGATTTCGCAGGCGGCGACACCAAACACGCCAATCAAGATGAACTCCCCGGTTGATCTGGGCCTGGTCAATGGTAGCACCGTTGAAAAGAACTTCATGGCTAGCCTGAAATGGCTGAATACCAACCCGAAGGTGGGGCCATTCACCGCGTCGGCCAATATCGACGTCACCTTTAAGTAAGATTTCTCAATAAAAAAAGGGGTTCAGCGCAGGCTGAACCCCTTTTTTAATGCAATTTCTCTCAGTGTTGACCAACCCAGTTGGTACAGACACTGTCCAGGCATTTACCGGCATACCACAGATGCACGCCAGGGGACTCGTAGCGATGCCCGTTCAGCGGTTCTATCGGCTGCGGGTGCATCTCTGCGACGTCCCAGCGGGTTGTACGACGATAAACCGCCGGCGTTTTGCCGAACTGTTTTTTAAATGCGCGTGAAAAAGACGGCTGAGAATCAAAGTGGAACTGCAGGGCAATGTCGAGAATAGGGCGCGGTGTCGAACGCAGTGCTTGCGCGGCTTGCGACAGTCGACGCTCGCGGATGTAACTGCCTAAAGCATGCCCGGTAGTGCTGCGGAACATCCTTTGCAGGTGCCACTTGGAGTAGCCTGACTTCGCCGCTACGTTGTCTAACAGTAACGGCTGATCCAGATGGGTTTCAATCCAGTCCAGCAAATCGTGAATGATATTAACGCGATCCATTGTTTTAGTTCTCCTGCGGGTACGACATTCAGGTCACAGTAGGTAACAGTAATTATCCAAGTTGATGCTTTGATAATAGGCCGCGGAGACGGGTTACGCAAGTGTTAACCCGGGGGAAAAAGGTGGCTAAACGTGCTCTTTGGGTCGCAGGGAAATGAAAAAGGCCGCACGTGGCGGCCTTGAGCAAAGAGGGGAAAGGCGGGGATCAGTTAGTTTCCGGCTTCACTTCGATATAGTCCAACTGCAAGACGCTGCTGGTGTAGCCGCGGATCTTGTTGGTCATTTCAATATCGCCGTTCAGCTTGTGGCCGTAAGACGGAATGATCTCTTTCAGTTTGCTCTGCCATTCCGGCGTAGCCACTTTATCTTTGAACACTTTTTCCATCAGGTGCAGCATGATCGGTGCGGCAGTTGATGCGCCCGGTGATGCACCCAGCAGAGCGGCAATGCTGCCATCTTCGGAGCTGACCACTTCGGTACCGAACTGCAGTACGCCACCTTTATCTGCATCTTTTTTGATGATCTGCACGCGTTGGCCGGCGGTCCACAGTTTCCAGTCTGCCTGTTTGGCTTCAGGGAAGTACTCTTTCAGCGCAGCGAAACGATCGTCGTCGTTCATCATCAACTGACCTACCAGGTATTTCACCAGGTCGAAGTTGTCCAGCCCGACGTGGGTCATTGGCATCAGGTTCGAAGTGCTCAGGGAGTGCAGCAGGTCGAACAGTGAACCGTTTTTCAGGAACTTGCCGGAGAAGGTGGCGAACGGTCCGAACAGCAAGACACGCTTGCCGTCCAGCATGCGGGTATCCAGGTGCGGAACCGACATCGGCGGTGAACCTACGCTGGCCAGGCCATAAACCTTGGCCAGGTGTTGGTCAGCGATTTCCGGGTTGGTGGTGACCAGGAACTGACCGCCGACAGGGAAGGCACCGTAGCCTTCGGCTTCGGGAATGCCGGTTTTCTGCAGCAGCGTCAGAGAAGCACCGCCTGCACCGATAAACACGAATTTGGCATTCACGGTGGTTTCTTTGCCGTCACGGTTCAGATCGGCCACGGTGACGCGCCAGGTGTTGTCGGCATTGCGCTTGATGTCGCGGACTTCATGGCTCAGGTTCAGCTTGAAGTTCGGGTTTTTGGTCAGCGTATCCACCAGTTGGTGGGTGATCACGCCAAAGTTAACGTCGGTACCCAGCGGCATGCGGGTCGCAGCAATTTTCTGCGCCGGATCGCGGCCGTTCATCACCAGCGGAGCCCACTGTTTAATCTGGTTAGGGTCTTCTGAGTACTCCATACCACGGAACAGGGTGCTGTGTTGCAGTGCGGCATAGCGTTTGCGCAGGAAGTTGACGTTGTCGTCACCCCAGACAAAGCTCATGTGCGGCACGCTGTTAATAAAGGATTTTGGATCTTTCAGGACGTTATTTTTCACCTGATAAGACCAGAATTGACGCGAGATTTCAAAAGACTCGTTAACCACCACGGCTTTGCTGATGTCGATGGTGCCGTCTTTTTTTTCCGGGGTATAGTTCATTTCAGCGAAGGCGGAGTGACCGGTACCGGCGTTGTTCCAGCCGTTGGAGCTTTCTTCAGCCACGCCGTTCATGCGCTCATACATGTCGATGGACCAGTTTGGCTCCAGCTCATGCAGGTAGGTCCCCAGCGTGGCGCTCATGATGCCACCGCCGATCAGTACCACATCAACGGACTTATTCTCTTCCGCCGTCGCCTGTTGCGTAACGCCAAACAGGTTCAGACAGAAGATCAGGACGAGTAATTTTCTCATTGAATCAAATCTCTTGTGTGTAAATTCTACTCATTGCAGGTGAAAGAATTTATCGGGAGTTACCCTGGAAATAAGTAAAACTAACCCGCCCGGCTAAGCCGAGTGACAGTGATAATGTCTTTTTGTTAATCGTTTTCTTAACGAAAAGTGGATTATTACAGGCTGTCTGGGGACAGGTTGTTCAACTCTGGTTACTGCGGGGATATTATTGTTTGCAATATTGTTAAAAACTACTTTTGTAACTAAAAAAATCCCATTAAAGGCAGGAATCATTCATTTATTATTTTTATTTAAATATAACCGCTAAATTAATAAGGTCTAATTGCCGCTGATTTAAACGATATGCCATTATCACACAATATTTATGGAATAATGGCAAATAGCAGCAGGTAACAAAATGAAAATGGCCGCCGGGCATTTCAGTGTGGCCAAGATGCTGGTTGACGCTTAGCGGCGGGCCTTCATTGCTGCCGACGGCCACTCTTCTTTCAGCAGTGCATAAATCAGTTCATCACCCCATTGGCCATTGAAACGATCGTTTTGTCGCAGGTGCGCCTCTTTGCGCATCCCCAGACGTTCGACGACCCCGATAGACCCCTGATTGGCAGCATCGAGCCGGGCAAAAATGCGGTGGCAGCCCACTTGGTTAAACCCCCGATCCAACACCGCTTGCACGGCTTCGCTGGCATAACCTTTACCGGCATAAACCGGGCTGAAGATATAACCGATCTCGGCTTGTAATGCTGCGCGGTTAGCCAGTTTCAACAACACTTCACCGATCAACTCTCCGCTGTCCTTTAGGGTGACGGCGCAATAAAAAATATCGCCGTCCTGACAGAAGCGCGAAGCTATCGCCTGAGCAAGCTGATCGGCCAGTTGCGCGTTGTCCGGGGTGGGGGCATACAGATAACGATAGACCTCCGGCAAACGGTGGTAAGTCGAGTAGGCTTCGAGATCGTCGGGCGTGAAGCGGCGCAGTTGCAGGCGTTCGGTGTCGAAGGGCAGGGTAATCAAATGCAAGAGCTCATCCTTATTGTCGGGTGGGATCACATTGGTTTGTTTACGGACAGGGCAGAACATTTTTGCGAGGAATACAGGTCCCACAATATAGCAGTAGCCTGGAGGTTTCAAACGGCGAAAACCCTGTTCATCGCCGGCGTGAGCAACGATGAACAGGGTTTAATTAATCAGTGGACGGGGTCGTTAGCTTACTTGATCGCCATGGCGTCACGCATGGTATAGAACAAATCTGTCTGATCGGTCAGCCCGACGACGTTGGCGGCATGCGGGCCGTAGGCGGCAACACGCAGCTGGGTGCCGGTGTGGCCCTGCGAATCCTCTTCCGAGTTGCCGTAGCTGATGGTCATCGGCGCGCCATCTTTGGTGGTCAGCATTTGCGTCAGGCCGGGCGCTTTGGCGTCGGCGGCGATAATCTGGCTGGAGTGAGCATGGTCAGCGGTGACGATCACCAGAGTGTTGCCGTCGGCACGGGCGAATTCCAATGCTTTCTGCACGGCTTCATCCAGATCGACAGTTTCCCCGAACTGGCCGCACGGGTTGGCGGCATGATCCTGTTTGTCGATCGATGCGCCTTCAACCTGCAGGAAGAAACCATTTTTGTTGGTTTTCAGCAGGTCGATGGCTTTCTCGGTCATAACCGCCAGCGTCGGGATATCCGCCGTACGTGCCGGGTTGTTCTGACAGGTAACCGCAGGCTGGTCGAGATTACCGTGATAGCTGGCCTTCGGCCCCTGCCAGCGTACCGGCATATTGCCGGCGGCAAACAGCCCCAACAGCGGCTTTTTCTGATTGGCGACGTTAACGGCGTTCAGGGCATCGAGGTTTTCCACCCACTGATAACCTAATGCAGTTGCCTGCTCTTTCAGTGATTTTCCCTGCCATTCGCCGCTTTTGGCTAACTGATTAAAGGATTTTGCTCCGCCGCCTAAGGTGACGTCGGCGCGGGCTTTGAGTAACTGTTCACTGATCGAACCGCGGCCGCCATTTTCCAGCGCGTTGGTTGCGCATTTTTCACTGGTCTCTTCCGGGCCGTAACATTTACGCGAGGTGACGTGGGAAATCTGTGCCGCAGGTGTGGCGTCTTGCAACTCTGCGGTGGAAACGTTGCCGGTGGCTTTACCCGCCGCTTTGGCAATTTCCAATAAGGTCGGTTGGTCTTTGCCATTAACGTCAACGCCCAGCGCGCCGTTATAGGTTTTGACGCCGGTGGACCAGGCAGTCGCCGAGGCGGCGGAGTCAGTGACGTAATCCGGCTTGTGGGTTTTCTTGTCCAGCGAATAATGGGTGTATTGGCCGGTTAACGGCAGGGCATCGATGCCTTTAAAATAGCCGCCTGCGCCTTCGGCATAATTGCGTGCCGAAGTGATTTCCGAATCGCCCATGCCGTCGCCAATCAGCAAAATCACATTCTTGACCGTTTTATCAGACAACGAAGCTTTCAATGCCGCGGTTTGATCACCACTCAGGCGACGTGCTCCGCCGGGTTCAACGATATTGCCGCGAGCCGCACGCTCGGAAAGTCCGGCAGCGTTGGCCGGCGTCTCATCGGCGAAGGCGCTTGAGCATAATAAGGCGGATAACACGGCACTGGCGATCAGGGAAACTGGCTGCAACATCGGGGAAAGCTCCTTGTCGTAATATAAAAACATAAATACCCGGTCGCCTTTCAAGCTACAGCGTGGTTACCAGCACTCGCTAACCCCAAGTTACTTACTGGAGTAAGCGCCTGGGGATGAGCGAGCAGGATGCCTGACTGTGGCTTAAAAATCATAGGGGTATAACACGAACTTGTTAGGCAGGGAGGGTAATGCAGGGGTGTGACACTTTTATGACGACAAAGAAGACGCAAAAGGGATAGCCGGGCGGCTATCCCAGGCAAGCCATTATTCGCTGCGGGCGGGAATGTTGACGCCGCGTTGCACCGCCGGTCGTGCCAGACCGCGCTCCAGCCATTGCTCTACGCGTGGGAAACTGTCGAAATCGACTACCTCGCGGGCTTCGTAGAAGCCGATCAGATTACGCACCCAGCCCAACAGTGAAATATCGGCAATGGTGTAATCCTGGCCCATGATCCAGTCGCGGCCTTCAAGCCGGCTTTCCAGTACGCCCAGCAGGCGTTTCGACTCATTCTTATAACGCTCAAGCGGGCGCTTATCTTCGTATTCACGACCGGCGAAACGGTGGAAGAAGCCGAGCTGACCGAACATGGGGCCAACGGCTGCCATTTGGAAAAACACCCACTGAATGGTTTCATAACGCAGAGCCGGATCCTGCGGCAGGAACTTGCCACTTTTTTCCGCCAGATACAGCAGAATGGCGCCGGATTCGAACAGGGGTAATGGCTTGCCGCCAGGGCCATCGGGATCGATGATTGCCGGGATCTTGCCGTTCGGGTTCAGCGACAAAAACTCGGGCGTCCAGGTCTCGTTTTTGCCGATGTCGATCAGGTGCGCTTCATACGGCAGGCCGATCTCCTCCAGCATGATAGAAACTTTTACCCCGTTCGGCGTGGGCAGCGAATAGAGCTGCAGCCGCTCCGGATGCTGCGCCGGCCACAGTTTGGTGATTGGGAATTGGGTTTGATCGAGCATGGGAGTCCTCGGGTTGACGGTTTGCTTATTGAGTATTGCACCAAAACTAACCTGTTGTGAGGTTAAACAGTGAGGTCAAAATGTGCTTTAAGCGCTTTTTTCCCGCTGGCGGTGAGCTGCAGTTCACGACTCTCCAACTGGCGTTTTATCCAGCCACGACGGATAAATGCGGTAAGCATCGCCGCACCTAATGCACCACCCAGATGGGCCTTGCGCTCGCTCCAGTCCAGGCAACCGCAGGCGAAGCGCCTTCGTGAGGGCGCAGGGGAACAGTCGACGCCCAACCGAGTGAGTGCAGCGTGGCCAGCCTCACTTAACCGATAGTCTTCCTCACCTTCTAACCAGGTTAGCTGATGCAGGCGTTGGTGCAGTTTTACCGCCACTTCACCGGCCAGATGGTCATAACAGGTACGAGCGAATTGCAATGACGTCGGAGTAGTGCTTTTCACCACGGGCTTTTCGACGCCAGCCAGTGCCATTAGCGTTTCCAGCGCGGCGGCGACTTCCGGCCCCGCCAGACGGAAATAGCGGTAACGCCCTTGCTTGACGCAGGCGATCAGTCGCTGTTCCTGCAGGCGTGCCAGATGGCCGCTGGCGGTAGAGGCGGCAACGTCCACCGCGGCGCTGAGTTCGGTGGCGGTATAAGCGCGACCATCCATCAGCAGGCACAGCATGCGCGCCCGGGTGCGGTCGGCAATGGCACCGCTCAGTGCCGCCAGACGATCTTCAATATCGATGTTATTCATACTTCGAGATTAGGCGAAGTATGGCTGTGCGTCCACCGTTAGGATGAGTTCACACCGGCCAAGCCTACTGGAGAACAACATGGCAACCTGCCCTTATTCCCGCGCCATTGCTGCCGTCACGGCCGATGATCCGCGGGCCAATTATATGCAATTGGAACCCATGCAGTTTCAGCCGCAAAAGCAAAGTTGGATCGCCGTTTCGCCTTTAGCCGTGCGGGAGGTTTTGCACAATATTGACTTTGGCGTTCGGCCCACCGATGAACCTATCCCGGCAGCCTTGCTGGGTACACCGGCGCAATCCATCTTTGGCAATTTGGTGCGTATGCGAGATGGCGACGAGCATGTCAGGCTTAAAAAGGCCATCGTGCAAACTTTAGCGGCTTTTGACTCATCTCTAGTCCAACAAACCGCGAGGGCTGTGGCGCAAGAATTGATGCCTGCAATAGCGAATGCGAGGCAGATCACCCGTTTTAATTATGCTCTGCCAGTGTGTGTTATCGCGGCACTTTTGGGCATCCCCGCCAAGGAATGGGCTGAGCTGGTTGACGAGATACTGGACTTTTCCCGCTGTATAGCGCCTGGCGGCAGTGCGCCTCAGGTGGCGCTCGGGATCCGGGCGGTAGAATCTATTTCGGCACGTCTCACAAACTGTTGTGGTCCACTATGGCAGGAATTGCAGCAGGTATCTGCACAACTCGGCCTTGAAGATCGGGTCGTGGTGGCCAACGCCATCGGTTTGATGCTCCAGGCCTGCGAAAGCACCGCCGGTTTGATCGGTCAGACGTTATTGCTGATGGGCGACAACACGGAAAGTGTGCCACAACGAATTGAACAGATACTGACTGAAATGCCCTCGATCCAAAATACTCGCCGCTTTGTCCGGCAGGATACCCAGGTCGCCGGCTGCCAGGTGTTGGCCGGACAAAGCGTATTGGTTTTGCTGTGTGCGGGAGACGAAAGTTTTGCTTTCGGCGAAGGTGCGCATCGCTGCCCGGGGGCTGACTGGGCGAAAATTATCGCACAGTGTGGCATTCAGCATTTATTGGCATTGGGCGTTGATGTTCAGACGTTGAACAACGTTCGCTGGCGGGTTTCGCAAAATGCGCGCGTACCCGAATTTTTCTCTGACAGGAGCGCCCTATGATTGCCGTTATTTTTAAGCTGCAGGCCGCTGACGGCCAACGTGAGACCTACCTTGATTTGGCCGCCGATCTGAAGCCGTTACTGGCAGAAATTGACGGTTTTATTTCCATTGAGCGTTTTCAAAGCCTGGCCGATCCGCAGCGGCTGCTGTCACTGTCCTTTTGGCGTGATGAGGCGGCGGTACAGCAGTGGCGAAATGTCGAGCAGCACCGAGCCGCACAGAAACGGGGCCGCCATGGCGTGCTGGCACAGTATCGCCTGCGGGTGGCTGAGGTGGTGCGGGACTATGGTCTGGATCAGCGAGAACAGATCCCGCATGACAGCCGCGGCTATCACGCGGGGTAAAGTGCGCGGCCATTATCAGTTATGACTCTGTGAGGCACAGCGTTGTTGACAATATGTGGGGATTTGCCTTATTGATAATGTATGAGCATAAACAAGGTTTCATTCGCGCAGATTATTATCACCATTCTCGGAGTGGTGGGATAGCGCGTCTCTGTCATGCTAAAACCCGCCGGTAAGGCGGGTCATCTTTTCCTCCTGCCGGTACTCACCTTCAGGAGAACGCCATGAATAATTCCTCCCACGCCGTTTTACATTTGATGTGCGGCAAAGCCGGCTCCGGCAAATCAACCCTGGCAAATCGACTGGCGCAGCAGCCCCATACGCTGCTGATCGTTGAAGATAGCTGGTTGGCAACGTTATATGACCAGCAGATGAAAACCCTACAGGACTACGTTCGTTATTCCGCCAACCTGCGGCAGGTGTTGAGCGAGCATTTGGTGCAACTGCTGCGGCATGGTCTGTCGGTGGTGCTGGATTTTCCGATGAATACGCCGGATCGGCGCTTATGGGCCAGACAACTGGCGGAGGAGGCCGGTGTAGCGCACTGCCTGCATTTTCTGGACGTCAGCAATGCGCAGTGCAAGAGCAGAATAAAACACAGAAATGAGCAAGGTGAACATCCCTTTGTGCTCAGTGAAGAGACTTTCGATCTGCTCACGCAATATTTTGTCGCCCCTACCGAGGAAGAACGCCTGAGCCTTATCAGATACGATGAATAGATGGGGTGAAGCGCAGAGACTGCGGAGAAAAGCACCCAATGCCGGCGACGCTATCGCCGGCATCGTCAGGATCAGAAAGGCTTGGTCGGCAGGTATTTACCGTCCAAGGTGATCACCGCGCGTTCGCCACCGTCCGGATCCGGCACTTTCTTGATGTCCAGTTTGAAGTTAATCGCACTGATAATGCCGTCGCCAAACTGCTCATGCACCAGCGCTTTCAGCGTGGAGCCGTAAATTTGCACCATTTCATAAAAGCGATAAATGGTTGGATCGGTCGGCACACCGCCAGGGATGCTGCCGCGCAGCGGAATGGTTTGCAGCAGACGGATGGCGTCTTCGTCCAGATCGAGCTTGGCGGCCACCACACGTGCCGCCTGTTCTGGCAGCGGATGCTGACCCAGCAGAGCGGCGGTGACGAAGGCCAGACTCAGCCCGGTACCCTGGTTGATCGCTTCGAAGGTCAGGTTTTTACGGATCTTGGCGGCCATAATGGTGTCGGTCAAGGTTTCGCGTGGGGATGAATAATGCAGGGACTGTGTCATGTTATCTCCTTATTGAGATTAAAAACGGGATACGGCAGGGGTAGCCGTGACATTTGGATTGGTGGCCAGTGGAATAAAGCGGCGGGTTTCGCCATCCAGCGCTTCAATACAGCCGCTGGCAATGTCATAGACCCAACCGTGCAGCTTCAACCGGCCCTGCTCAAGCGCCAGCGCCACTGAAGGATGGGTTTTAATATTGGTCAGTTGTGCGATGACGTTCTCACGCACCATCGAACTGACGCGTTCACTTTCAGAGGTATGCGGATGGGCCTGATTCACCGCCTTGGCTGAATCGGCGTAACGCAGCCAATTCGCTACGGTTGGCATATGATCCAGGCACTGACAGGTGGCGATGGCGGTCATTGCGCCGCAGTCGGAGTGTCCGCAGATCACGATATCCTCCACGCCGAGTGCGGCGACGGCATATTCCACAGAAGCTGTTACGCCACCCGGCTCCGGGCCGAACGAAGGCACGATATTGCCGGCATTGCGGATCACGAACAGGTCACCCGGCTCACGCTGGGTGATCAGTTCCGGCACCAGGCGGCTGTCGGAACATGAGATAAACAGGGTGCGCGGGTTCTGGCGCGTGGCCAACTGCCGGAACAGTTCGGACCGTTCGACAAACGCCTCGCGCTGGAACTTCAAAAAACCCTCAATAACCTCTTTCATGCTGTCTCCATCAGGATGCTGTTAAGCGATGGGGGCATGATGCGCCGCTCTGGCTATAGGGTCTAAGACCCATTTATAATGGTCTCCATAGGAATTACTAATAGTTGAGGCGTTATGCTGCTGCGACACATCCGTTATTTTCTTGCCGTTGCCGAACAGGGCAACTTCACCCGCGCCGCCGAAGCGCTACACGTTTCGCAACCGACGCTGTCGCAACAAATCAAGCAGTTGGAAGAAAACCTGGGGACGCCTCTGTTTGATCGTTCCGGCCGAACGGTGCGCCTGACCGACGCCGGTATGGCCTGGATGCGCTATGCCCGGCTGGCGCTGCAGGATCTGGAAGCCGGCACTCGGGCGATCCACGACGTGGCGACGCTGGAACGCGGTAATTTGCGGCTGGCGATGACGCCAACCTTTACCGCCTATCTGGTGGGGCCTGTTATCGATGCTTTTTATCGGCAATATCCGGGCGTTTCGGTGAGTATTCATGAAATGACGCAGGACAGGATCGAGGCGCTTCTGGCGGAAGACCGGCTGGATGTGGGGATCGCGTTCAGTCAGGCGCAATCGGTGGACATCGTGGCCGAGGAGCTGTTTACCGAGTCACTGAATATGATGGTTGGGGCTCAGCACCCGCTGGTTCAACAGCGTGAGCCTTTGAGTGCGCAGGTGTTCGAACAGCAACCGCTGGTGTTATTGAGCGAGGACTTCGCTACCCGTCAGTTTATCGACGATTATTGTCGTCGACAGGGGATCCGCCCCCGGGTAGCAATGGAGGCCAACGCAATTGGTGCCATCATTGAAATTGTGCGCCGTGGCCAACTGGCTACCCTGCTACCGGCAGCGGTTGCGCAGGAAAACCCGCAGTTGCACCCGGTACGGCTTACCGACGTCATGCCCGCTCGCCGGGCGGTGTTGCTGCAACGTAAAGACGCCTACCGTAGCGCGGCGTCACGGGCGTTTATCGAGGTCTTGCACCGACAGAAATTTAGCCAGGGACATTCCGACCCGGTATAAAACCGGCTGAATACCGTGGTAGTGTGGAGCACAGAGCTGGTCCGATCGTCACTTTCACTCTTGGCTGAATAGGGAGGTTTTTGTGAAAAGGATCTTGAGCGTTATTATTTTGGTTTTTGTTTCTTTCTGTTCCCTCAACGGTTACGCCGCTGAGCAACACCGTGAAGCGACAGAAAATAATTTATCCAAGGTGACTCATTTCTCTTTGGGAATGAACGGGTTTGTTGGCATTGGCAGTGCCGGAGAAACCGAAGTAATAGAAATCCTAACCTACCAGGACGCGGGGGCCGTTTTCTTGCGTATTGCTAATAACCCGCAGGCAACCCCAGAAGCGAAACTTTATGCTGTCTGTGGCTTAAAAAAGCTCAATAACAAAACCGGCGAACCCAATTTCACCCAAGTGTGGGATCAACCGGTTTCGGTATTGAAAGGGGATGTTTTAAGGAAAGAAAAATTCAGCGATGTTTATTTCAGTATTCTAAAACAGGGGTGTTGGTAAACCTCTGCATTCACCTCCCTCAGGCCGAGACGTTCTTTCCACTTGGCCTGCCGCCGCACCTTTGCTCAAATTGTCACCGAAACTTCCCGCGATCTCTGTTGCCCGTTATGGCATAATGCGCGCCAAATCACATTCCCAATGATATGAAGAGCGAGCGCTGTGTTAAGCACTAACAACATCACTATGCAGTTTGGCAGTAAGCCGCTGTTTGAAAACATCTCCGTTAAGTTTGGCGGCGGTAACCGCTATGGTTTGATCGGCGCCAACGGCTGCGGCAAATCTACCTTTATGAAAATCCTGGGCGGCGATCTGGTGCCGAGCGGCGGCAACGTGTTCCTCGATCCGAACGAGCGCCTGGGTAAACTGCGTCAGGATCAGTTCGCTTTCGAGCAATACAGCGTGCTGGACACCGTCATCATGGGCCACAACGAACTGTGGGCGGTGAAGGAAGAACGCGATCGCATTTATGCGCTGGCTGAAATGAGCGAAGAAGACGGCTATAAAGTGGCCGATCTGGAAGTGGCCTACGGCGAGATGGACGGTTATACCGCTGAAGCGCGTGCCGGCGAACTGCTGCTCGGCGTCGGCATCCCGGTTGAACAACATTATGGCCCGATGAGCGAAATCGCACCGGGCTTCAAACTGCGCGTGTTGCTGGCGCAGGCGCTGTTCTCCGATCCGGAAATTCTGTTGCTCGACGAACCGACGAACAACCTGGACATCGACACCATCCGCTGGCTGGAGCAGGTGCTGAACGAACGTAACAGCACCATGGTTATCATTTCGCACGACCGTCACTTCCTGAACATGGTTTGTACTCACATGGCGGATCTGGACTACGGCGAACTGCGCGTGTATCCGGGTAACTACGACGAATATATGACGGCGGCCACTCAGGCGCGTGAACGTCTGGTTGCGGATAACGCCAAGAAGAAGGCGCAGATTAACGAACTGCAATCGTTCGTGAGCCGCTTCAGTGCCAACGCCTCCAAATCCAAGCAGGCAACCTCACGTGCCCGCCAGATCGACAAGATCCAGCTGGAAGAAATTAAGGCTTCAAGCCGTCAGAACCCCTTCATCCGTTTCGAACAGGACAAAAAACTGTTCCGTAACGCGCTGGAAGTGGAAGCGCTGGCCAAAGGTTTCGACAACGGTCCTCTGTTCAGCAAGTTCAACCTGATGGTTGAAGTGGGCGAGAAAGTGGCGGTGTTGGGCCCGAACGGTATCGGTAAATCTACCCTGCTGAAAACGCTGGTGGGCGATACGTTGCCGGACAGCGGTACCGTGAAATGGTCTGAAAATGCCAAGATCGGTTACTACGCTCAGGATCACGAATATGAATTCGATGACACCCTGACGGTGTTCGACTGGATGAGCCAGTGGAAGCAGGAAAAAGACGACGAGCAGGCGGTGCGCAGCGTGCTGGGCCGTTTGCTGTTCAGCCAGGACGACATCAAGAAGAAAGTGAAGGTGTTGTCCGGGGGTGAGAAGGGCCGCATGCTGTTTGGCAAGCTGATGATGCAGCGCCCTAATATCCTGGTTATGGATGAACCGACCAACCACCTGGATATGGAATCCATCGAGTCGCTGAACATGGCGCTGGAAATGTACGAAGGCACCTTGATCTTCGTTTCTCACGACCGTGAGTTCGTTAGCTCGTTGGCGACCCGCGTACTGGAAATGACGCCGACCAAAGTGATCGACTTTACCGGCAACTACGAAGATTATCTGCGTAGCCAGGGTATCGTGTAACCCAGCGGCAGGGGCGCGGCATGCTGCGCCCGAAGCTATAACCGGTGACGAATTTGTCATCAAACTCAGGCGGGAGCATTCCCGCCTTTTTTGTCTCTGCTATTTTCCGCCGCAAACTTCGCACTGCGGATCCTTCGGCAGCTTCATCTCGCGGAACTGCATCGTCATGGCATCAAACATCAGCAGTTTTCCGGTGAGCAGTAGGCCGTACTGCGTCAGCATTTTGATGGCCTCCATCGCTTGCAGCGTGCCGATGGTACCGACCAGCGGTGCCATGACACCGGCCTCGACGCAGGTGAGGGCGTTGTCGCCGAATAACCGACTCAGGCAGCGGTAGCAGGGTTCTCCGGGCTGATAGGTGAAGACGCTGAGCTGCCCTTCCATGCGGATCGCCGCGCCGGACACCAGGGGTTTGCGCTGAGCATGACAGAGGCGATTTAGCAGATTGCGCGTCGCCACGTTGTCAGTGCAGTCCAGCACCAAATCGCAGGCGGCAATCTGCGCCGCCATCTGGTCGTCGTCCAGCTGTGCATCAACAGTTTCAATCTGAGCATGTGGGTTGATGGCACTGAGTTCGAGACGGGCCGATTCAACTTTCGCCATACCGATGCGCGCGTCGCGGTGCAGGATTTGGCGCTGCAGGTTAGAGAGTGAAACGGTGTCGAAATCAACCAGCGTCAGGTGGCCGACGCCCGCCGCGACCAGATAGGGGGCGGCGGCACAGCCTAACCCGCCGAGGCCGACAATCAATACCCGGGCGGCCTTCAGTTTTTCCTGGCCGTCGAAGTCAAAGCCACGCAGGATAATCTGGCGGTTATAGCGCAGCGCTTCGGCATCGGTTAATTCCGGCAGCATGCTCAGCTCCTCAGCAAGGCGTTGAAGGGCTCAATGTCCACTTTTTCGCCCACTGCCACGGAGCCGCGTTCGCGCTCCAGCACGATAAAGCAGTTACCCTGGCTGAAAGAACTGAACACGTGTGACCCTTGATGGCCGGTGGTGCTCACTTCCAGCTCGCCCTGAGCGTTACTGCTAAATACACCGCGCTGAAAATCAAGGCGTCCCGGCGCTTTCTTCAAGGGGGTCAGGGCACGAGCCTGCAAACGCGGTGGCAAATGCCAGTCGCTGTGGCCCGCCAGCTTCGCCAACAGCGGCTGCACCAGTTGGTAGAAGGTCAGCGCTGCGGATACTGGATTGCCCGGCAGGCCGCAGAACCAGGCCTGTTTGAGCTTGCCGAAGGCAAAGGGTTTACCGGGTTTGATCGCCAGCTTCCAGAAGCCGACTTCGCCCAGCTCGTCGAGCATCTGCTTGGTGTAGTCGGCTTCACCGACCGAGACGCCACCGCTGCTGATCACCACATCGGCCTGGCGGTCTGCCTGCTCGAAGGCGGCGCGCAGCGCGTTTTGGTCATCACGAATAATGCCCAGATCCAGCGTTTCGCAACCCAACTGTTCCAGCATCAGGCGCACGGCAAAGCGGTTGGTATCATAGATTTGGCCCGCCTGCAGCGGCTGCCCGACCGGCTGTAACTCGTCGCCGGTGGAGAACACCGCTACCTTCAGCTTACGTACCACCTGCACCTCGGCGACACCGAGCGAGGCCAACAGCGGCAACTGCGCAGCGCCCAGTCTGATACCCTCAGGTAAAACCCCGGCACCCTGGCGAATATCTTCCCCCGCCAGGCGAATATTTTGCCCAGCTTGCACTTCGGCCGTGAAGCGCACGCCGGCATCGCCGACTTCTGCCTGTTCTTGCATGATCACCGCCTCGGCCCCTGCTGGGACAGGCGCGCCTGTCATGATGCGTACGCAGGTACCGGCTGGCCAGTCGCCGTCGAACGGAGCACCGGCAAAAGCTTTGCCCGCGACCGGCAGCGGCGCGTTGGCTTGCAGATCGGCGAGGCGCACGGCATAGCCGTCCATGGCCGAATTGGCGAAGGGTGGTACATCAATCGGCGAAATGACCGGCGCGGCGGTAATGCGGCCGGCGGCGGCGGTCAGGGCAATGGATTCGCTCTGCTGAAGGGGGGAGATCTGGCTGAGCATCTTCTCCAACGCCTGCTCCAGGGAAATAAGATCGGAAGTATGGCAATGATCCATAAGGAACTCCGTAATCAGGGTGCGCGACAAATGGCGGCAAAGTGGGGGTATTATGAAGGATGCTATGCTGAAGTAAACAACGGGAGGCAGTGATGCACAGACAGGTATTAGACTTTTGGTTTGACGAGATCGAACCGGCAATGTGGTTCAAAAAGGACGATGATTTCGATCGCCTGTTGCATACGCGCTTTGGTCAGATCTGGCAGGCCGCCGCCGCAGGCGAGCTGGCGCACTGGCGAGACACCATTGAGGGGCGGTTGGCCGAGGTGATCGTGCTCGATCAGTTCAGTCGCAACCTGTTCCGCGGCACGCCGCGTTCATTTGCCAGCGACTGCATGGCGTTAGTGCTGGCACAGGAAGCGATCCGTAGTGGGCAATGTGAACGACTTACGCCAGAGCAACGGGGTTTTCTCTATTTGCCCTTTATGCATTCAGAGTCGGCGTTGATTCATCAACAGGCTTTGGCGTTGTATACCGAGCTGGGCAATGCCAATCAGTTGGAGTTTGAAGTGCGGCACAAAGCCATTATTGACCGCTTTGGCCGTTACCCACACCGTAATGCGATATTAGGCCGAGTCTCTACCCCGGAGGAGGAAGCATTTCTGCTGTTGCCGGGGTCAGGATTCTAAATATTGATCATCTGCGTTCAGCCGGCTAAAAAACAGCAGGTTGAACGCACAACGGCCGGATATTTAGAGATATCGATTATTTTTGCCGGTAATTACTGTGTGCCCCTCACGGGTTTCTACCAAAAATCCCAATCGTTATTCAGAACGGTTTTTCCAATTTATAACTCTCTGTTTTTATTCCATTAAGCTATTTCAATGTGCGAAATAATCTAAGCGGGCTACGCTAAAAGCTGGGCGAAGACTTTATGCTTTACTTCGATAGCGCGGCTAAATATAGTCGGGAAAAGGCCGAATAATAATTATACCCGTCGCCTTGCCGGCCGCCGCGTTGTGGGCTGCCGCCGAGGTGAATCTATTTCCCCTTCAATGAGGGGCGGGATTGGCAGGATTAACACAGGGTGACAGGCAAATGAGCAAACCAGTGATTGCCATTCATGGCGGCGCGGGCGCAATTACCCGTGCGGCGCTGAGTGCTGAAAAGGAACAGGAGTATATTCAGGCGTTGTCCGACATCGTCGCCGCCGGCCAGCAGATCCTGGCCCAGGGTGGCAGCGCCCTGGATGCGGTCACCGAGGCGGTAAGGCTGCTGGAAGAGTGCCCATTGTTTAATGCCGGTAAAGGCTCGGTATTCACCCATCAGGGCACCCACGAGTTGGATGCCTGTGTGATGGATGGGAGCACCTGCGATGCCGGTGCCGTGGCCTGCGTCAGCCGGATACGCAATCCGGTGCTGGCTGCGCGCGCGGTATTGGAAAACAGCCAGCACGTGCTGTTCGCTGGGGAGGGTGCGGAGAAATTTGCCGCCGCCCACGATCTTGAAATGGTCGCACCCGATTTCTTCTTTACCCAACCACGTTTTGACCAACTGCACCGTGCTCAGGCAGAGCTTGGGCGTGTGTTGCTCGATCACGATGGCGCTGCGCAAAGCGGTGAGCCGATCGACCCCGATCGTAAATTCGGTACCGTTGGCGCGGTGGCGCTGGATGCCCTGGGCAACCTGGCGGCCGCAACGTCGACGGGCGGCATGACCAACAAACAGGCCGGCCGGGTGGGGGATACGCCGATCATCGGTGCCGGTTGTTACGCCAACAATGCCACGGTGGCGGTCTCCAGCACCGGTACCGGGGAAACCTTCATGCGCGGTGTGTCGGCTTATGACGTTTCCGCGTTGATGGAGTACGCCGGGCTCAGTCTGCAGCAGGCCACTGACCGGGTGGTGATGGAAAAACTGCTGGCGATGGGTGGCAGCGGCGGCATGATTGCCATCGACAGTCACGGCAACGTGGCGCTGCCTTTCAACAGTGAAGGCATGTACCGCGGTTTCGGTTATGTCGGCGATGCGCCGTCCGTAGGGATTTACCGCTAACCGATCGCCAGGAGGGTGCATGACCGATGCCTTAATGCCGCTTGCGGCCGACGCCGGGCTATTATTGCCGCCGCAGCGCGTGCTGTCGGTGCGCGATCTGAGCGTCCAATTTCAACAACAGGGCGATACCGTAGAAGCGGTGCGCAACCTGTCATTCGATCTCGATCGCGGCGAGACGCTGGCGATCGTCGGTGAATCCGGTTCGGGTAAATCTGTCACCTCTCTGGCATTGATGCGCCTGGTCGAACAGGGCGGTGGCAACATCGTCAGCGGGACGATGCCCTTTCGTCGGCGTAACGGCGAGGTGCTCGATCTGGCCCACGCACGTCAGGGTACATTACGCACGGTGCGCGGTGCCGATATGGCGATGATCTTTCAGGAACCGATGACCTCGCTGAACCCGGTATTCCCGGTAGGGGAACAGATCGCCGAATCTCTGCGCCTGCATCAGGCGATGGATCACCGCGCCGCCAGACAAGCCGCCTTGCAGATGCTCGATTTGGTGCGCATTCCCGAAGCCAAAGACGTACTTAACCGTTACCCACATCAGCTCTCCGGCGGTATGCGCCAGCGGGTGATGATCGCCATGGCGCTGTCCTGCAAGCCGGCCTTATTGATTGCCGATGAACCTACCACAGCGCTGGACGTCACCATTCAGGCGCAAATCCTGCAGCTTATTCGCGTACTGCAGCAGGAAATGCAGATGGGGGTGATTTTTATTACCCACGATATGGGCGTAGTGGCGGAGATAGCCGATCGGGTACTGGTCATGCGTCATGGGGAACAGGTGGAGCAGGGGCCGGTGCGCGAACTGTTTGCCGCGCCGCAACAGCCCTACACCCAAGCGCTGCTGGCGGCGGTACCCAGGCTGGGATCAATGGCGGAGTTGGACTTCCCGGCGAAATTCCCGTTGCCAAACGGCGCAGACAATGGCGGGCCGCAGGATACCGTACCGCCGGGGGCGACGCCGATCCTGCGGGTAGAAAATCTGGTGACGCGCTTTGACCTACGCAGCGGTATTTTAAATCGCGTCACCCGGCGAGTGCATGCGGTGGAAAACGTCAGTTTTGATCTCTACCCCGGCGAAACGCTGGGGCTGGTGGGAGAGTCCGGCTGCGGCAAATCCACGACTGGCCGCTCGTTGTTGAAGCTGGTGGACAGCCAGCGCGGCACCATTACCTTTGACGGTCATCAGATCAATCAGTTGAAAGGCCCGGCGCTGCAGCACCTGCGGCGGGACATCCAGTTTATCTTCCAGGATCCTTACGCCTCGCTCGATCCGCGTCTGACCGTCGGGTTCTCGATCATGGAACCGCTGCTGGTACATAACGTGGCACGTGGCAAGGCGGCACAAGAGCGCGTGGCCTGGCTGCTGGAACGCGTCGGGCTTAAACCAGAGCATGCGCGTCGTTATCCGCATGAGTTTTCCGGCGGCCAGCGGCAGCGAATCTGCATTGCGCGCGCGTTGGCGCTTAATCCCAAGGTGGTGATCGCTGACGAATCGGTGTCGGCGCTCGACGTGTCGATTCAGGCGCAGATCGTCAATCTGCTGCTCGATCTGCAGCGTGAGTTCGGCATCGCCTTTTTGTTTATCTCACACGATATGGCGGTAGTAGAGCGCATCAGCCACCGCGTTGCGGTGATGTACCTCGGGCAGATTGTCGAGATTGGCCCGCGTCGGGCGGTGTTTGAGAACCCGCAGCACGCTTACACCCGCAAGCTGATGGCGGCGGTGCCGGTGGCCGATCCTAACCATGCTTATAAACGCCAGCCGCTGCTGGTCGATGAAATCCCCAGCCCGATCCGCGCGTTGGGCGATGAACCCGTTACCGCACCGCTAGTGCAGGTTGGACCGGGGCATTTTGTCGCCCGCCATCCGATCGCCGGTGCCTTTTAGTGACCTCAGGAGAGACAAGCACCATGAAGCACTCATTCAAACGTAAGGCATTAGCGGGCGCCGTGCTGCTGGCGGCCGCGGTCGCCGGCCCAGCCTGGGCTGCGAAAGATGCGGTGATCGCCGTCGCGTCCAATTTCACCACGCTTGATCCGTATGACGCCAACGATACGCTGTCGCAGGCGGTGGCCAAATCCTTCTATCAGGGCCTGTTCGGTTTCGATAAAGACATGAAACTGCTGAACGTGCTGGCGGACAGCTATGAGGTGAGCAAAGACGGCCTGACTTACACCCTCAAGCTGCATCCGGGGGTGAAATTCCATGACGGCACCGAGTTTAACGCCGAAGCGGTGAAGGTGAACCTGGATCGCGCCAGCAACCCGGACAATCACCTCAAGCGCTACAACCTGTTCAAAATGATCGACAAAACCGAAGTGGTGGACGCCAATACGGTGAAGATCGTGCTGAAAGCGCCATTCTCGGCCTTTATCAACAACCTGGCGCACCCGGCGGCGGTGATCATTTCGCCGGCCGCGTTGAAGCAGTACGGCAAAGAGATTGGTTTCCACCCGGTGGGGACCGGCCCTTATCAGTTCGTGACCTGGAACCAGACCGATTTCGTCAAGGTGAAAAAGTTTGACGGTTACTGGAAACAGGGGCTGCCGAAGCTCGACAGCATCACCTGGCGCCCGGTCGTGGATAACAATACCCGCGCTGCCATGCTGCAGACCGGTGAAGCGACCTTTGCCTTCCCGATCCCCTATGAGCAGGCCAAGGTGCTGGAAGGCAATGCCAAGCTCGATTTGGTGGCCGCGCCGTCGATCTTGCAGCGTTATATCAGCCTGAACGTGACTCAAAAGCCATTCGATAACCTGAAAGTGCGTCAGGCGTTGAACTACGCCATCAATAAAGACGCGCTGATCAAGGTCGCGTTCTCCGGCTACGCCGTTCCGGCGGAAGGCCCGGTGCCGCCGGCGATCGATTTTGCCACCCGTTACCAGCCTTGGCCTTATGATCCTGCCAAGGCGCGCGAACTGCTTAAAGAGGCCGGTTACCCTAACGGTTTCACCACCACCCTGTGGTCGTCTCATAACCACAGCACCGCGCAGAAAGTGCTGCAGTTTGCCCAGCAGCAGTTGGCGCAGGTTGGCGTGAAAGTGACGGTGACGGCGATGGATGCCGGTCAGCGTGCGGCCCAGGTGGAAAGCGTTGGGGTGAAAGACACCGGCGTGCGTATGTTCTATACCGGCTGGTCAGCATCAACCGGTGAAGCGGATTGGGCCTTGTCACCGCTGTTCTCAACCCAGGCTGCGCCGCCGAAGCAGTTCAACACGGCGTTTTACAGTAATCCGCAGGTGGATCAGGATCTGACCGGCGCGCTGGCGACCACCGACCGCGCAGAGAAGCAGAGACTGTACAAGGACGCGCAGGATCGTATCTGGGCAGATGCGCCTTGGATTTTCCTGGCCACCGAGCGCTTGCTGTCGGCTAACAATAAACAGCTGAGCGGCTTTTACGTGATGCCGGATACCTCGTTCAACTTTGATAATGCCGATCTTAAATAAGGCACCGATCCCCGCTCTCCTGGAGGGCGGGGTGAAGGGACGCACCCAAGATGCTTAATTATTTTCTTAAACGACTGCTGGGCCTGATCCCGACGCTGCTGATTGTCGCGGTGTTGGTGTTTTTGTTCGTCCATATGCTGCCCGGCGATCCGGCGCGGCTGGCGGCAGGACCGGAAGCCGACGAAGCGGTAGTACAGCTGGTGCGTAAGGATCTGGGGCTGGACAAGCCGCTGCCGCAACAGTTCGTGCACTTTTTTGTCAATGCGCTGCGGGGGGATTTCGGTACCTCGATGGTTTCCAAGCGCCCGGTGAGCGAAGAGATCGGCTCGCGCTTTTTACCGACCCTGTGGCTGACGCTGAGCAGCATGCTGTGGGCGGTGATTTTCGGTATGGGCATCGGCATGGTGTCTGCCGTGTGGCGCAACCGCTGGCCCGATCGTCTCGGCATGACCCTGGCGGTCTCCGGGATTTCGTTCCCCGCCTTTGCGCTGGGTATGCTGCTGATGCAGGTGTTTTCCGTCAATCTCGGTTGGTTGCCGACGGTGGGCGCCGACAGTTGGCGGCACTATATTTTGCCTTCCATCACCCTTGGGGCTGCGGTAGCGGCGGTGATGGCGCGTTTTACCCGCGCTTCGTTTGTTGAGGTGCTGCAGGAAGACTACATGCGTACCGCGCGCGCCAAAGGCGTACGGGAAACCATGGTTGTGGTGAAACACGGGCTGCGCAACGCGATGATCCCGGTCGTCACCATGATGGGATTGCAGTTTGGCTTCCTGCTCGGTGGCTCGATCGTCGTGGAGAAGGTCTTCAACTGGCCGGGGTTGGGCAGGCTGCTGGTCGATTCGGTGGAGATGCGTGATTACCCGGTGATCCAGGCCGAAGTCTTGCTGTTCTCGCTGGAGTTTATTCTGATTAATCTGTTGGTGGACCTGCTGTATGCGGCAATTAACCCGGCAATACGATACAAATGAGGGCGCTGCATGATTAAGCATTGGCGACGCGACGCCGCACTGAAGGCGATGCCGACAATCGATCCTAACGCGGTACGAACGCCGTGGCATGAATTCTGGCGGCGGTTCCGTCAGCAACGCGTGGCGCTGGTCGCTGCGCTATTGGTGTTACTGTTGGTGTTTGCTGCGCTGCTGGCACCCTATCTGGTTCCCTTTGACGCGGAAAATTACTTTGATTACGACCGCCTGAACGAAGGCCCTTCCCTGATGCATTGGCTGGGGGTGGATTCGCTGGGGCGAGACATTTTCAGTCGCATTCTGATGGGGACCCGCATTTCGCTGGCCGCCGGGGTGTTCTCGGTGCTGGTGGGCGGGCTGATCGGTACGCTGCTGGGGCTGCTGGCGGGCTATTACGAAGGTTGGTGGGATCGCATTACCATGCGTATCTGTGATGTGCTGTTCGCCTTTCCCGGCATCTTGCTGGCGATCGGCGTGGTGGCGATTATGGGCAGCGGCATGGCCAACGTGATTATCGCCGTGGCCATTTTCAGCATTCCGGCATTCGCCCGATTGGTACGGGGCAACACCCTGGTGTTGAAGCATCTGACCTACATCGAGTCGGCACGCAGCATTGGCGCGTCAGACTGGACCATTATCATGCGGCATATTCTGCCGGGGACAATTTCGTCGATTGTGGTGTATTTTACCCTGCGTATCGGCACTTCAATCATCACCGCCGCCAGCCTGTCGTTCCTCGGGCTGGGTGCCCAGCCGCCAACGCCGGAGTGGGGCGCGATGCTCAATGAAGCGCGGGCGGATATGGTGATCGCGCCGCATGTCGCGATTTTCCCGAGTCTGGCGATATTCATCACGGTGTTGGCGTTTAACCTGCTGGGGGATGGCTTGCGCGATGCGTTGGATCCGAAGTTGAAGGGATAACCGTTTTTTAGTCCAAAGGAGCTGGCTATGAGCCATTTCAGTAAAAAGGGAATTAAAACAAGCATGCTGATTACCATCATCACCTATTGGGGAGGATCCTATCTGGTGCGCAATTCGTCGCTTCTGGTAGCCTACCCCAATATTAGCTATGTGGATGTGGTTGTTGGTTTGCTGACATTTTTTGGTATCTGGAAGGCCTGTAACCTGATGCAAGCCTTCTACCGTTGGTATAACGGCATCGAGAATGTTTGATGATCTTTAGCGTGAGAGAAGGCTAACGTACCGGATAAGATGAATTTATCTCAAGGTTAATACGCTAAGTTTTTAGTGTTCTATTAAATTGAGTCTTTTAGTGTTGTCGGTTAATAACCGAAGAATACATGATTAACCTATTGCTCTCGTCACGTTTTTACTAAATGAAATTCGTGTTTCATTTTTGTGGTTATATTGTTATTTTGATTGTCCGGTGTGTTAGTTTGTGAGGGTTTAATAACCTTAATTTATGGGGTGAATAATAGGGCTGTTCGTGAGTTAACATCACAGGATCTTGATTTATTTCGGGTGGAAATGCTGACTCTGGTTATGCAGACCGGGGCCGATAGGGTGCTCTGGGTGGAAATAATAGTCCTAATAGTGTGAATGGTCAGTGCCGTTGATAATATTCACCGCATCAATGGAATATCAAATGAAAGACGTTATATATGTCGTTTATAGATATCATTTGGTTTAATCCAATACTCATCACTGGCCCTTATGAAACCTCATAATAGCTATGTGGATATTGCCGTGGCGGTTTTCGCCTTTTTTGGCGTGAAGCCGGTACTGACTTCAGTTGAGAATTTTTATTATTGGTTTAATGGCCGGGAATAAGCAGTCGCCGTAATAAGTGCTTGCGATAGCGATTATCGCAAGCACTGTTACGGTTTTATGATCAGCGGAACAGATGTTCGGCGTGGAAGCGCAGATGGTCTTCGATAAAGCTGGCGATGGTAAAGTAGCTGTGATCGTAGCCCGGCTGAATGCGCAGGATCAGCGGCCAGTCGCGCTGGCGTGCCAGCTCGGCCAGTTTTGCCGGCTGCAGTTGATCTGCCAGGAACTGATCGTCGTCACCTTGATCCACCAATACCGGCATTTTTTCCGCGCCGTTGGCCAGCAGGTGACAACTGTCATACTGCAGCCACTGGCTTTCGTCGTCGCCCAAATAGGCGGCAAAGGCTTTACGCCCCCAGGGCACCTGACAAGGGTTAACGATCGGCGCAAACGCCGATACCGACCGGAAGCGCTGCGGATTACGAAACGCCATCATCAGTGCGCCGTGGCCCCCCATCGAGTGACCGAAAATCGACTGGCGATCGCTGACGCTGAAATGCTGGTTGATCAACGCCGGCAGCTCATCGCTGATGTAGTCGTACATGCGAAAATGCTTGTCCCACGGTGCTTGGGTGGCATTCAGATAGAAGCCTGCGCCCTGGCCCAAATCGTAGCCTTCATCATTCGGCACATCGTCGCCGCGCGGGCTGGTGTCGGCCATCACCAATACCAGTCCCAGCTCGGCGGCGATACGCTGCGCACCGGCCTTCAGCGTGAAGTTTTCGTCATTGCAGGTCAGCCCCGACAGCCAGTACAGCACCGGCGGCGGGTTATCATCGCGCGGTGGCGGCAGATAGATGCTGAAAGTCATGTTGCAATTCAGGCTCTGCGCCGCATGGCGGTAACGCTGTTGCCAGCCGCCAAACATGCGGTGCTCTTCGAGAAGTTCTAATGACAAGGTCATCTCTGCCTCCTGGCTTATTTTTTGTCGAAGTGAATAACGGAACGAATGGATTTGCCTTCGTGCATCAAATCGAACGCCTCGTTAATCTGCTCCAGGCCCATGGTGTGGGTAATAAAGTCATTCAGCGCGAATTCGCCGTTCATATAACGCTCGACGATACCCGGCAGTTGCGAACGGCCTTTCACCCCACCAAAGGCAGAGCCGCGCCAGACGCGACCGGTCACCAGTTGGAACGGACGAGTAGAGATTTCCTGACCTGCACCGGCGACGCCGATGATTACGGATTCGCCCCAGCCTTTATGGCAGCATTCCAGCGCTGAACGCATTACGTTGACGTTGCCGATACACTCGAAGGAGAAATCTACGCCGCCGTCGGTCAGTTCAACGATCACGTCCTGGATCGGTTTATCGTAGTCTTTCGGGTTGATCAGATCGGTAGCGCCCAGCTTGCGCGCCAGATCGAACTTGCTGGTGTTGATGTCGATGCCGATGATACGACCTGCACCGGCCATCTGTGCGCCGATAATGGCCGACAGACCGATGCCGCCAAGGCCGAAGATGGCAACGGTATCGCCTTTTTGCACTTTGGCGGTGTTAATAACCGCACCCATGCCGGTGGTGACGCCGCAGCCGAGCAGGCAGACTTCTTCCAGCGGTGCTTCTTTACTGATTTTGGCCAGTGAGATTTCCGGTACCACGGTGTATTCGGAGAAGGTTGAAGTGCCCATGTAGTGGAAAATAGGCTTGCCGTCCTTAAAGAAGCGGGTAGTGCCGTCCGGCATCAGGCCCTTGCCTTGGGTGGCGCGGATCGCCTGGCACAGGTTGGTTTTGCCGGATTTACAGAATTTGCACTCGCCGCATTCCGGGGTGTACAGCGGGATCACGTGATCGCCTACCGCCACGCTGGTCACGCCTTCGCCGATGGCTTCCACCACGCCGCCGCCTTCATGGCCGAGGATTGCCGGGAACACGCCTTCGGGATCGGCACCGGACAGGGTGTAGGCGTCGGTGTGGCAGACACCGGTGGCGACGATCCGCACCAGCACTTCGCCTTTTTGCGGTGGCATCAGATCGACTTCTTCGATCTTCAGCGGCTGGTTCGGTCCCCAGGCAACGGCGGCACGAGTTTTGATCATTTCCATCATAGTCTCCAGTGGTCTATTTTTTAAATCAGGCTATGTCGATAGCATCGGGTAAGTCATGGGCAGTATTTTCAACCGCAACGGTTTCTGCCTGTTCAATAATCAGTTCTTTCAGGGCGCGAACGTTCGGGCCAAAGGCGTCGCGTCGCCACAGTAGCCAGGTGGCAGTTTGGGCAATGTCGTCCGGCAGGGTGTGTACTTTCACCCGTTCATGGCCGGGCAGCAGGCTGAGTACCGAATGCGGGATCATCGCCAGCCCGGCGCCGCTGGCGACGCAGGCCAGCATGGCGTGGTAGGACTGGATTTCCATAATCTGGCCTGGCAGTGCACCTTCGCGCTTGAACCAAGACTCCAACCGCAGACGGTAAGAACAGCTTGCGCGGAAGGCAAACAGGGTTTCGCCCTTGGCATCTTTGGCGTTATGGATCGGCAGGTGGTCGAGACAGGAGATCACCACCATATGTTCGGGGAAGGCAATACAGCCATTGAGTTCGTCATACTGTACCGGCCCGTCGACCAGCGCGGCCGCCAGCGTACCGGCGCGGACTCGCTCGGTGATCTCGCCGGAGGTGCCGGTGGTCAGCGACAGCGACACCTGCGAAAAACGCTGATGATACGCCGCCAACAGGGTGGGTAACCGGGTGGCGGCGGTGCTTTCCATCGAGCCGATGGCGAAGTTACCCGCCGGCTCACCGGCATGGGTGATGCTCATGGCTTCTTCGCTCAGTGCCAGGATACGGTTGGCATAGCAGAGAAAGTTATGGCCCATCGGCGAAAGGCGCAGTCGCTGTTTTTCACGGATAAACAGATCGGTGCCCAGTTCCTGTTCGAGCTGACGCAGGCGTGTGGTCAGGTTCGAGGGGACGCGGTGCAATTGCTCTGCGGCACGGGCGACGGAGCCGGTTTCGGCGACGCTGCAAAACATGCGGAGCTGGGTCAGATCCATTATCTTCTCTTTTCGTGATGAACTTGATGAGTATTATTCAGTTTTTGTGAGTGTAATACTGCTGCATGATACTGGCAACTTTCTTTTAACAGTATGGATAACTCTACATGGCCTTAAGAATTGCCCTGAGCGGTTTTATCGCGTTGATCGTAGCCATGGGGATCGGCCGCTTCGCCTTTACCCCGCAGGTGCCGCTGATGATTGCGGAGCATCAGTTTACTCTGACCGGCGCCGGGTTGGTGGCGGCCATCAACTACCTGGGCTACCTGTGCGGCGCTTACGATGCCATGCGTGCCAGCCGACATGTTGAACGTCGGCTGTGGTTGGGCGTGTGGGGGGCGGTGATCTTGACGCTGCTTTCCGCCTGGGTGCAGGGGGAGTGGTGGCACGGAGCGGTACGTTTCTTCATCGGGTGGGCCAGCGGTTGGTCGATGGTACTGGTAGCGGCCTGGACCAACGAACGGTTGGCGCACTACGGCCGACCCGCGCTAAGCGCGGCGGTATTTGCCGGCCCGGGAGCCGGGATTTTTATCAGCGGCATGCTGGCGGTGGGGATCCACAGCCTGGCGTTGACCGCGTCACAGGCCTGGCTGGTCTACGGCGTACTGGCGCTGGTATTGATTGGCGCGATCAGCATTAATCTGCCGAAGACCGGCGAATTGCATCGTCCTGACGTGGCCCCTGAGCCGCTGTTGTTGACCCCGGCGCTGAAACGTCTGGTGTGGAGCTACAGTCTCGCAGGCTTTGGTTATATTCTGCCGGCCACTTTTTTGTCGCAAATGGCCGCGGCGCGTTTTCCCGGCAGCCTGTTCGCGCAATTTGTCTGGCCGATCTTTGGTGGGGCGGCGGTGCTGGGGATTGTCATCGGTATTCTGACCCGTCACCGGCTGACCACTCAAACCCGGCTGGCTATCACCCTGTGGGTACAGGCATTGGGGGTGTTAAGCGCGGAAATCGTACCGGGAGTTGCCGGCTTGGCACTGGGCGCGTTGCTGACCGGTGGCGGCTTCCTCAGCGTGGTGCAGCTGTCGATTCAGCATGGCCGTGAGTTGGCACCCAACCATGCCCGTTATATGGCGGGACTGCTGACCACCGGTTATGCGATTGGCCAACTGGTTGGTCCGACGCTGTCGGCGTTGTCAACCGCATTGACCCACCGGCTGGAACCGGCATTGTACGTGGCCGTGGCGGCGCTGATTGTGGCCGGTCTGCTGGTGGTCAATACGTCGGCGCGCGAGCTGGCGCGAAAACCGATGGCGCAGTGATTAAATTCCGTACAAAAAACGTGGAATAGCCGCAGCCGGCCTGATTGTGCTAAATGCGAATATTTCACCTGCGGATGAAACACAATCACTGGATAATCCCCTCGCTCTCATCTAGAGTGGGGGCAAAATCTTGACTGGGTTCACGTTATCAACTGCGGAAACGTCTGTCGTCAGGAGAGTATGCAATTCATCCCTCTGCTCGGTAAAACAGCCGGATGGGTGAGTTCAAGTCCGTTGGAGAGAAGAAATGACATCATCATTAAGTAAAGAAGCTGCATTGGTTCACGCGGCGCTCGAAGAGCGCGGTCTGGAAACTCCGTTGCGCGGCGAAGTGCTGGATCGCGAAACGCGTAAACGTCGTATTAAAGAGCACATGACCGAAATCATGCAACTGCTTAATCTCGATCTGTCCGACGACAGCCTGGCGGAAACCCCGCACCGCATCGCCAAAATGTATGTCGATGAGATTTTCTCCGGCCTGGACTACGCCAACTTCCCAAAAATCACCGTCATTGAAAACAAGATGAAAGTGGATGAAATGGTGACGGTGCGTGATATCACGCTGACCAGCACCTGCGAGCACCATTTTGTCACCATCGATGGCAAGGCTACCGTTGCCTACATTCCCAAGGATGCGGTGATTGGGCTGTCGAAAATCAACCGTATTGTGCAGTTCTTCTCCCAGCGCCCACAGGTGCAGGAGCGCTTAACTCAGCAGATCCTGGTGGCATTGCAAACCTTGCTGGGCACCAATAATGTGGCGGTATCAATTGATGCGGTCCATTATTGTGTTAAGGCGCGCGGTATCCGTGACGCGACCAGCGCCACCACCACGACCTCTCTGGGCGGGCTGTTCAAGTCCAGCCAGAACACCCGTCAGGAATTCCTGCGCGCGGTGCGCCATCACCAGTCGTGATGGGTCGCTAGAATGGTAACAGGCGCCTGCGGGCGCCTTTTTAATGAGCGGAATACAGCGATAAAATAATGAACACTAGCCCAACGGCTCCTTTGCCGCGCATCGCCACGCTGGACTGCGTGCGCGGTATCGCCATCCTTGGCATTTTGCTGCTGAATATCAGCGCCTTTGGCCTGCCGAAGGCGGCCTATCTCAATCCGGCCTATCTGGGCCTGCCTACAACGCGCGATACCTGGACCTGGGCGCTGTTGGACATTTTCGCGCAGGCTAAATTCCTGGCGATGTTCGCCCTGTTGTTTGGCGCGGGGTTGCAGATGCTGCTGCGCCGCGGCAAAGGCTGGATACGTGCACGGCTGTCGTGGCTGGTGCTGTTTGGCCTGGGACATGCCATTTTCCTTTGGGATGGCGATATCCTGCTGGCCTATGGGCTGATCGGGTTGGTGTGCTGGCGGATGATCCGCGATGCGAAAGAAACCTATCAACTGTTGAAAACCGGTGTGGTGCTGTACCTGATTGGCGTCGGGGTGCTGTTGGTGTTGGGCTTCATTTCGCACGGTGAACCTGGCAGTTTCTGGCAACCCGGCGTGGCAGAGCTGCAATATGAGAAGTTTTGGAAGCTGCAGGGCGGGATGGAAGCCTGGCGCAGCCGCACCGATCTTCTCTCCTCCAGCCTGCTGGCGATTGGCGCGCAATACGGTTGGGAGTTGGCGGGGCTGATGCTGTTCGGCGCCGGTTTAATGCGCAGTGGCTGGCTACGCGGCACTTATTCACCGGGTTACTACCGCCGGCAGGCAGCATGGCTGATACCGCTTTCATTGCTGATCCAACTGCCGGCCGTGGTGCTGCAATGGCATCTTCACTGGGACTACCGTTGGAGCGGTTTTTTATTGCAGGTGCCACGTGAGCTGGGGGCGCCCCTGCAGGCGATGGGCTATCTGGCGCTGTGCTACGGTTTTTGGCCGACGCTGTCGCGTTTGCGCATTGGACACTGGTTGACGCAGGTCGGGCGCATGGCGCTGAGCAATTACCTGCTGCAAACGCTGATCTGCACCACGCTGTTTTATCGCTTTGGCCTGTATCAACAGTTTGACCGCCTGCAACTTTTGGCTTTCGTTCCGTTGGTTTGGCTGGCTAACCTGTTGTTTTCAAACCTGTGGCTGCGCTATTTCGAGCAGGGGCCGGTGGAGTGGCTGTGGCGCAAACTCACCGCCCTGGCTACCGGCAAGGTGGAGCCCAAGGTGGTGAATTGAGATCTGGCGCAGGTAGGTTAAAAAAATGTATGTAAACGTTTTCTTTCCTGTGACGTAATTCACGCAGAGGAGGATGACAAACGGGGTAGGATAGCGCCACTGTCAACTACCCCGACCTCAGGATCCTTCATGACCTCTGTTCACCCAACCACCATTCGCGACGTGGCGAAGCGTGCGGGCGTGTCTGTAGCGACAGTCTCCCGCGTGCTGAATCACAGCGCCTTGACCAGCAAAGAGACGCGCGAGCAGGTATTGAAGGCGGTGGCTGAACTGGGCTATCGACCCAATGCCAATGCGCAAGCCCTGGCCACCCAGAGCAGCGATACCCTTGGGGTGGTGGTGATGGACGTCTCCGATCCCTTCTTCGGCGCACTGGTGAAAGCGGTAGACACCGTGGCGCAACAACACCACAAATACCTGTTGATCGGTAACAGTTATCACCAGGCGGATAAAGAGCGCCACGCCATCGAGGTGCTGATTCGCCAACGCTGCAACGCCTTGATTGTTCATGCTAAAACTCTATGTGATGCCGAGCTGATCGCCTTTCTCGATCAGGTGCCGGGTATGGTGCTGATCAACAGAATCATACCCGGCTATGAACATCGCTGCGTCGGGCTCGATAACGTCAGCGGCGCAGAGATGGCGATGCGTTTGCTGCTGTCGCAGGGCCACCAGCGTATTGGTTATCTGGGCTCGAACCATCCAATCGAAGACGGGCCGCTGCGCCAGCAAGGCTACACGCAGGCGATGGCGGCGGCCGGGCTGGCAACGCCCGACAGCTGGCGCGCCTATGGTTCGCCAGATTTGCAGGGCGGGGAAGAGGCGATGATCGAACTGCTTGGCCGCAACCTGCATCTTAGTGCGGTATTCGCCTACAACGACGCCATGGCCGCCGGGGCGATGGCGGTGCTGAAAGAAAACGCTATCACAGTACCGCAAAACTTTTCGCTGGTTGGGTTCGACGACATCCCCATCGCTCGTTACACCAGCCCCAAGCTCACCACGGTGCGTTACCCGATTGTCACCATGGCGACGCTGGCCACCGAACTGGCCTTGCTGGGCGCGGCAGGCAAGCTGGAGCCGCAGGCCCGCCATTTGTTTATGCCGACCCTGGTCCGACGCCATTCTGTGGCCCCTTGGCAAAGTGAGGCGGCGGTCACTCTCTGAACATTTAATCTTGTGTAACCGTTTTCAATCTGTGAGAAAATTCACAGATTATTAACATCACGCCGTCTATGCTCTAGGCGTTTTCCAGCGTAAAGGCACTTGCCGCTGCTGTTTTAACTCACGCTGGCGCCACATTTTTCAGGAATAACATGATTCACGGATGACAGGGAAACTGCCAGGCCCGGTCGTGCTGACACCGCCGGTTGCCCTTGGCCTAATACCGAGCAAGACCCTACATAAACCGGAGACACACAATGAATAAGAAGGTTTTCACCCTGGCCGCGACGGCCGCAGCCATGATGTTTGGCGCCGCAGCTCACGCAGATACCCGTATTGGCGTCACGATTTATAAATATGACGACAACTTTATGTCGGTGGTGCGCAAGGCAATCGAGAAAGACGCCAAGGCCTCTCCGGATGTCACCCTGCTGATGAATGACTCGCAGAACGACCAATCCAAACAAAACGACCAGATCGACGTGCTGATCGCCAAGGGCGTAAAAGCGCTGGCGATTAACCTGGTGGATCCAGCGGCTGCCCCGGTGGTGATTGATAAGGCACGCGCAAACGATATCCCTATCGTGTTCTACAACAAAGAGCCTTCCCGCAAAGCGCTGGACAGCTATGACAAAGCCTATTACGTGGGCACCGACTCTAAAGAGTCCGGCGTGATCCAGGGCCAACTGATTGAGAAACACTGGAAGGCCAACCCGAACTGGGATTTGAATAAAGACGGCCAGATCCAGTACGTGTTGCTGAAAGGTGAACCGGGCCATCCGGATGCAGAAGCGCGTACCACTTACGTGGTGAAAACGCTGAATGACGACGGTATCAAAACTCAGCAACTGCAGATGGACACCGCGATGTGGGACACCGCACAGGCAAAAGACAAGATGGACGCCTGGCTGTCCGGCCCTAACGCCAACAAAATCGAAGTGGTTATCGCCAACAACGATGCCATGGCGATGGGGGCGGTAGAAGCGCTGAAAGCGCACAACAAATCCAGCATCCCGGTATTCGGTGTCGATGCCTTGCCAGAGGCTCTGGCGATGGTGAAATCCGGCGCAATGGCAGGGACGGTGCTGAACGATGCCGACAATCAGGCCAAAGCCACCTTCGAGCTGGCGAAAAACCTGGCGGCGGGCAAACCTGCTGCCGACGGCACCCAATATAAAATCGACAATAAAGTGGTGCGCATTCCTTACGTTGGCGTAGATAAGGACAATTTGTCCAAATTTGTTAAGTAAGTTCTGAATGGCCCCGCCTGCGGTGCGCTGCCCAGCGCCAACACCAGGAAAGCCGCCGGCGGGGTAATTTTTCTTAAAATCACAGCCCAGATCCGATGAGTTTCAAGCTGCAGCTAATTAGGCGGCGGTTTGGAAGGTGTCGGGTCACATAGCCAGGTGTATTTATGGCCGACAGCCCACGCGAATTTTTGCTGGAAATGACTGATATCAGTAAATCATTTCCCGGCGTCAAGGCATTGGATAATGTGAATCTGCGCGTTCGTCCGCACTCCATTCATGCATTAATGGGAGAGAACGGCGCGGGGAAATCGACATTATTAAAATGCCTGTTCGGCATTTATAAAAAGGATGCCGGCAGTATTATTTTTCAGGGCCAGGAAATAGATTTCAAAAGCTCTAAAGAGGCGCTGGAACACGGCGTGTCCATGGTGCATCAGGAATTAAACCTGGTCTTGCAGCGCACCGTGATGGACAACATGTGGTTGGGGCGCTACCCGACCAAGGGCATGTTTGTCGATCAGGACAAGATGCTGAAAGATACCCAGGCGATATTCGACGAGCTGGATATTGATATTAACCCGCGGGATAAAGTGGGCACGCTATCGGTATCGCAAATGCAGATGATTGAAATCGCCAAGGCTTTCTCCTATGACGCCAAGATTGTCATTATGGATGAGCCCACTTCATCGCTGACGGAAAAAGAGGTGAACCACCTGTTCACCATTATCCGCAAGCTGAAGGAACGCGGCTGCGGCATCGTCTATATCTCGCATAAGATGGAAGAGATCTTCCAGCTGTGCGACGAAATCACCATTCTGCGTGATGGCCAGTGGATCGCCACCCAGCCGCTGGAAGGGCTGGATATGGACAAGATCATCTCGATGATGGTGGGGCGTTCGCTCAGCCAGCGTTTCCCCGATCGACAGAATACGCCGGGTGAGGTGATTCTGGAGGTGAAGAACCTGACCTCCTTGCGCCAGCCTTCGATTCGCGACGTCTCTTTCGATCTGCATCAGGGTGAGATCCTCGGCATCGCCGGGCTGGTGGGGGCCAAACGTACCGACATCGTCGAAACCCTGTTTGGCATCCGCGAAAAAATTGCGGGTACCATCAAGCTGCACGGTAAAACCATCAACAACCACAGCGCCAATGAGGCGATAAACCACGGTTTCGCACTGGTCACCGAAGAACGTCGTTCCACCGGGATTTATGCCTATCTGGACGTGGGGTTCAACTCGCTGATCTCCAATATTCGCAACTACAAAAATAAAATCGGCCTGTTGGATAACGCCCGCATGAAAAGCGATACCCAGTGGGTGATCGATGCCATGCGGGTCAAAACCCCGGGCCATCATACCCACATAGGTTCGCTGTCGGGCGGTAATCAGCAGAAGGTGATCATCGGCCGTTGGCTGCTGACTCAGCCGGAAATATTAATGCTGGATGAGCCGACGCGCGGCATTGACGTCGGCGCCAAATTCGAAATTTATCAGCTGATGACCGAACTGGCGAAGAAGGGCAAGGGGATCATTATTGTCTCGTCTGAAATGCCGGAGCTTTTGGGAATTACCGACAGAATACTGGTGATGAGTAATGGTCAGGTTGCGGGCATCGTCAACACCAAACAGACCTCGCAAAATGAAATTTTACGTCTCGCATCCCTGCACCTTTAAGGATCAGAATTATGAACGCGCTGAATAAAAAAACTTTGTTCACCTATTTCAAGGAAGGTGGCATTTACGTAGTGTTGCTGGTGCTGCTGGCAATTATTATTATCCAGGACCCGACCTTCCTCAGTCTAATGAACCTGAGCAATATCCTGACCCAGTCTTCGGTGCGCATCATTATTGCACTGGGGGTGGCGGGGCTGATTGTTACCCAGGGGACCGACCTGTCCGCCGGGCGCCAGGTTGGCCTGGCGGCGGTGATCGCGGCGACGTTGTTGCAGTCGATGGATAACGTGAACAAGGTATTCCCGCATATGGAAACCTGGTCGATCCCGCTGGTGATCCTGTTGGTGTGCGCCGTGGGTGCGGTGATCGGTCTGGTGAACGGTTTGATCATCGCTTACCTCAATGTGACACCGTTTATTACCACGCTGGGCACCATGATCATCGTTTACGGCATCAACTCGCTGTATTACGACTCCGTTGGCGCCTCGCCAGTGGCGGGGTTTGATCCCAAGTTTTCCACCTTTGCCCAGGGGTTCCTGCGTTTTGGCGACTTTAAGCTGTCGTACATCACCTTCTACGCCATCATTGCGATTATTTTTGTCTGGATCCTGTGGAATAAAACCCGCTTCGGCAAAAATATTTTCGCCATCGGCGGCAACCCTGAGGCAGCCAAGGTTTCCGGCGTGAACGTTCCGTTGAACCTGATCATGATTTATGCGCTCTCGGGGGTGTTCTACGCCTTCGGTGGTTTACTGGAAGCGGGCCGTATCGGCAGCGCCACCAATAACCTGGGCTTTATGTATGAACTGGACGCCATTGCGGCGTGCGTGGTAGGCGGGGTGTCCTTTGCCGGCGGCGTCGGGACGGTTCTGGGGGTCGTGACCGGGGTCATCATCTTTACGGTTATCAACTACGGCCTGACCTACATTGGCGTTAACCCTTACTGGCAGTACATCATCAAGGGCGGCATCATTATCTTCGCCGTGGCGTTGGACTCCTTAAAATACGCCAAGAAAAAATAGTTGTGTCTCAGCTATGAAAACGGCCAGCAAAAGCTGGCCGTTGCTGTTTCCAGGGCGGGATAAAGCTTATTTGGCCTTTTGTTTTTCCGCAGCCAGCTTGTGTTCCAGCTCAACCAATTGCTCTGGCGAAACTGCCGGGTAGCCTTGGGCATCTTCCGGTACGGTATGCATGGCTGAAATTGGGATCAGTGGCCCGAGGAAGCGCGGCTCGCGTTTTAGTATGTACAAATCGGTCAGTGCGCCAAGGCGGGCGAAGATCTCGCGTGCCCGTACCGTCATCATGTCTTTTGGCGAAGGAACTGCGTAGCACTGAGCCTGGATCCCCATATGCAGCGCGATAAACAGCGCGCGCTCGCAATGGAAGCGCTGGGTGATAATGATAAAGTCGTTGGTGTCGAACACTTTGCGGGTGCGTACGATAGAGTCAAGAGTACGGAAACCGGCATAATCCAGCACGATATCGCTGGGTGCTACGCCGGCGGCGATCAAATCGCGGCGCATGGTCATCGGCTCGTTGTAGCTTTGCTGGGCATTGTCGCCGCTCAGCAGCAGGTATTTCACTTTGCCGCTGTTATAGGCATTAATCGCGCCCTGAATGCGGTAGCGATAATATTGGTTGATCACGCCGGTGCGGTAATATTTGGCCGTGCCCAGTACCACGCCGACCTGGCGATGAGGCAGGCCTTGCAGTTCGTCATAGACGTAAGGCGCGGTTTTCCAACTGATCCAACGATCGAGCGCGAGAGCCGAAAGCATCAACAGCGCAGTGATGATGAACAGGCTGATTATCAGGCGTTTCCACATGTTATTGCCTTACGCGCACAGGGGCCAAAAAAGATGGCTCAAGGCTACTTTACCTGACAGGCCGACGCAAGCTTGACGCCCTATCAAGCAAGCATTGCACCGCATTTTTAGGCGGTTTGAGCATAAAAAAAGCCCGGCGAGCCGGGCCTGATGTTTAACTGTGCAAATCAGAATGAAGTGCGCTTATAGCTGCGGTATTGCGGGCGCCAGAAGTTGTGTTCGATGCCTTTCGACAGCGCTTCTTCTGAGGTGACCACAGCAACGCCTTGCAGCTGTGCCGCTTTACCCACTTCCATGGCAATGCACTTGGACACGCCCTGAATATCGTCGATATTCGGCAGCAGTGCGCCATGCCCATCAGTTGCCAGCGGCGAACAGTCGGCCAGCGCACGGCTGGCGGCCATCAGCATCGCGTCGGTGACGCGGGTGGCGCCGGAGGCCAGTACGCCCAATCCAATCCCCGGGAAGATATAGGAGTTGTTGCACTGGGCAATCGGGAATACCTGATCTTTGTAGCTCACCGGCGCAAACGGGCTGCCGGTTGCTACTAATGCAGCGCCTTCGGTCCAGTTAATGATGTCTTCCGGGCGGGCTTCCACGCGGGAGGTTGGGTTGGACAGCGGCATGACGATCGGGCGCGGGCAGTGCTTGTGCATTTCGCGGATCAGTTCTTCGGTAAACAGGCCTGGCTGGCCCGAAACGCCGATCAAAATGGTTGGCTTGGCATTACGCACCACGTCCAGCAGGGAAATGGCATCGCTTTCTGTCTGCCATGCAGTCAGATTCTCGCTCTTTTGCACCAGCTTGCTCTGGAAATCGAGCAGGTTAGGCAGTTTGTCGGTCAGCAGGCCGAAACGGTCGACCATAAAGACGCGCGCACGGGCTTCGTCTTCGCTCAGGCCTTCGGATTTCATCTGCGCGATAATTTGCTCGGCAATACCGCAACCTGCAGAGCCGGCACCCAGGAAGGTGACGGTCTGATCGCGCAGTTGGCTGCCGGCGGCGCGGCTGGCGGCGATCAGGCTGCCCAGCGTGACGGCTGCGGTGCCCTGAATGTCGTCGTTGAAGCAGCAGATTTCGTCACGGTAGCGGTTCAGCAGCGGGGTGGCGTTATTCTGCGCAAAATCTTCGAACTGCAGCAGCACGTTCGGCCAGCGGCGCTTGACTGCCTGGATAAACTCTTCAACAAAGGCGTGGTATTCGTCGCCTGAAATACGCGGGTGACGCCAGCCCATGTACAGCGGATCGTTCAGGCGCTGCGGGTTGTTGGTGCCGACGTCCAGCACCACCGGCAGGGTATACGCCGGGCTGATGCCGCCGCAGGCGGTGTACAGCGACAGTTTACCGATTGGAATGCCCATGCCGCCGATACCCTGGTCGCCCAGACCGAGAATGCGCTCACCGTCGGTGACAACGATCACCTTAACGTTTTGCTTGGTGGCGTTTTGCAGCATGTCGTCAATGCGGTCGCGGTTAGGGTAGGAGATAAACAGCCCACGCGCCCGGCGGTAAATATCGGAGAAGTGCTCACAGGCCTCACCCACCGTCGGCGTGTAGATGATCGGCATCATCTCGCTCAGGTGCGCTTCCAGCAGGCGATAGAACAGGGTTTCGTTGGTGTCCTGGATATTACGCAGATAAATGTGTTTATCGCTGTCGTTTTTGAAATCCTGGTACTGGCGGTAGGCACGTTCCGCCTGCTCTTCGATGGTTTCTACCGCTTCTGGCAGCAACCCGTGCAGGTTGAAATGGCTGCGTTCATCCTCGGTGAAAGCGCTGCCTTTATTGAGCAGCGGAAATTCCAGCAGAATAGGGCCGGCATAAGGGATGTAGAGAGGGCGTTTGCTTTCGTATTCAAGTTCCATGGCTTTTGCTCTTCAACGTATCGGATAACTTTATGGGCTAGATCCTAAAAGATCGGGGAAATATGTACAGCAATTGTTATCGGATCATGAGGTAAATTGGCGTAATTATCGACGATCAAGTCCTAATTTAACTAAAGAAAGTGTTTTAAGACGTGAATGCCATTGTAATCGGCTGGCGGGGCTGGTAACAGCGGTGCCGGGCAGCACCGCCGGGGGGCAGATTTAGAAAGTGATACGACTGACATTTTGGCAACCCAGCGCGGCCAACGTGGCGCGGGTGGCATCCCATTGGGTGAGGATGGCACTGTCGGGCTCGGCCAGCACCGCTCGAACCACTTTTTGGCAGTCGCCGCCGGAGACGTTCATCAGAATCAGCGCGGCCTGCAGCGGCGGCAGGCTGGGGTTGAAGGCTGCGTTTTCCGCATAGCGACCGCTATAAATCGTCCCGTCTTCGGCTTCCAGTGCGACGCCGCTGTGGGCATTGCTGTAGGGCGCGTGACTCTGATTGGCGGCAGCCAGCGCGGCCATCTCCAGTTCGTCGGTCAGCGTCAGTTGGAAACCATGATCGACGTGGTCCATCAGCAACGTGGCGATATTCAGGTCTTTCGGGCCGAAGGCATCCGGCAGATAGTCGCCCAGGGTGGCCGGTTCGCGACCGGGCAGACGAATTTTCAGCGTGGTACCACTGTTGAGTTCGTTCATAAACTGACGGCAGTGACCACAAGGCGTGTAATTAACGGTGATGGAGGCTAACGCTGATTCGCCGCGTAGCCAGGCATGAGTCACGGCACACTGCTCTGCATGAATGGTTTGTTGCATCGGCGCGCCGCTGAACTCCATGTTGGCGCCAAAATACAGGTTGCCGCTCTGCCCGCGAGCAATGGCGCCAACATAAAACTGCGAAATCGGCGCTAACGAGCAGGCCGCCGCCAGCGGCAGCAGAGCGAATGCCAGAGCATCATCATCCAGCCCGCAGCGCTGCTTGATAGCATCCACTTGTTCCGCCTTGAGCATGGCCGGAAAATCAGGCGCATCAAAATAAGGCAGCAGGGCGGATTGCAATGTGGCGGGCAGTTCAGCAAAAGCGGTTTGAAAACGCGGGTGCATAGAAACTCTCTCTACAGGTTAACGGGATAACATTCTAGGCAGCCCGGCGCGAATAAAGTGTGATGTAAATCTCTTTATTGATGAAATCAATGCAATGAAAACCATAAATGCGAGATGTATCGCAAGTTTTAGACCTTAGGCAAACAGGTGCAACAGTACCGGAAACAGAAACGGCGCCAGCAGCGAGGTGATGATGCCGCAGATCACCAGGGCCAGTGAACCAAATGCCCCTTCCTGATAGTCCATTTCCGCACAGCGTGCCGTGCCGAGCGCATGTGACGCGGTCCCCATAGCCAACCCGCGTGCCGAGCGGGTTGTGATTTTCAATACTTTGAACAGCGTATGCCCGAAAACCGCGCCGAGAATACCGACGAAAATCACGCAAACGGCGCTGATTGCCGGAATGCCGCCGAGCGACTCTGCGACCGCCATGGCGATGGGCGTGGTGACCGATTTTGGCATGATGGAAGCGGCAATTTCCGGCGTAGCCCCCATCCATAAAGCGATGGCGCCGCCGCTGATCATCGCGGTGAGGCTGCCGATAAAGCAGACGGCGATAATGGACTTCCAGCGCGCGCGGATCTGATGCAGCTGTTCATACAGCGGATAAGCCAATGCCACTACGGCCGGTTGCAGCAAGTCATTGAGGATTTTACTGCCCTGAAAATAACGCTCATAAGGAATGCCGGTCAGCAACAGCAGGGGGATGATCACCGCCATCGACACCAGCAGTGGGTTCAGCAACGGCATGTTCAGCCATTGCGCCAGTTTGCGCGCTGCAAAATAGATGGCCAGCGTCAGCGGTAATGACCACCAGATTTCATGGATCATTTTTCGCCCTCCGCGGCATCAGGCTTGCCGATGATGGTGCGTTCCCGGTGGAAATAATGTGAGGTGTAGCCGACCACCACCAACACCATCAGGGTGCTGACGATGCAGGACACCACCAGCGGCCCCAGATGCTCGATAATTTGGTCATAGTATTTCATCACTCCCACGCCGATAGGCACGAACAACAGCACCATATAGCGGATCAGCAGGTGGCAACCGGGTTTGACCCATTTGGCCGGCAGAATTTGGGTGGAGAGCAGGGCGAACAGCAACAGCATGCCGATAATGCTGCCCGGAATGGCGATCGGCAGCAGAGCCGCGATGGCATTGCCGGCGAACAGACAAAGGTAGATAAGGACGAATGCCCTCAGGTATTTCCAGCACAGAGTGAGTAGCTTGGCCATAACTTAATCCCGTTTAACCGATGCATTCATCATACAATTAAACTGTGATCTTCGCCACAAATCACACCATGAATTCTCTCTATGGCTACCATGCCGATGGGGCTGGTTGACAACCGCGATGAAAAGGGACGCAGGTTTATTCTGCACTGGCGAAGTTGGCATTCTGTTGTTGCCTCTGCGCCAGGCGATGCCCGAGAAAAAAGAATAGCAGGCTGAGCAGCGCAGCAGCAATCAACATCAGAAACATCATTTGCGGCGCGGCGTAGCTGAGAATAAAACCGCACAGTACCGGATTGATGGCGCCGCCCAGAGCGCTCAGGTTTTGTACGCCGTAATAGCTGCCTTTCAGGTGCTGTGGCGCGATGAAGTCGATAAACATATATTCCACCGGGATCACTATGATTTCGCCCAGGGTGAATATCGCCATGGCAAGGATCCAGAGCCAGAGCGATTGCCCGGCCAGCCAAAAACCGATCAGCCCGAGAATGAAAAATAGCGTGCCCAGCGTCAGCCAGCGCAGCATATTTTCCTGACGCATGCCGCGGCTGAGCAGATACTGCAGGGCGATGACGATACAGGCGTTGACGATCATCACCGCCCCAATGACCTGATAAGCGAACTCTGCATTAGAAACGGTGATCAGGTATTGCGATAAATAGCCGGAGAACTGGCCGAAAACCACCGCACCCAGCGTACTGCCAAGTGTGAAGTAAATCAGCCGGCGATCGTTACGCAGAATGGTCAGCGTTTGGCGAAAATTAGGGCGCGCGGTGGGCGTTGCATCCAGCGCGACCGGGGCCGTAGCGGGCTGCTTGCCCAGGATGAAGTTCAGCGTCGCCACCGTGAATAAAGCCAATCCACCGGAAAGGTAAAACGGCAACAGCGGATCCAGACCTGCCACCAGTACCCCCAACGATGATCCAACCGCCCAGCCGACGTTGACCAGCGTATAGTTTATTGAAAAGGCTTTGATGCGCTGCGCGACCGGCAGCCAGTCGGCAAAGCACGCTTTAATGGTGATGCCCAATACGGAATAGGCGGTATGTAAAATAGCCAAAACCACAACGATACCCCCCGGCCGCGGGATCCACGGGATAGCGAAAAAACTCAGGGCGAACAAAAGAATGGAAATCAGGATCAGCGTGTTTTTGTTGAATTTGTCTACCAGGTAGCCGCCATACAGGCTGGCGAAAATGCCGATCGCCAGGCTGATACCCAGAATGATGCCGACGCTTTTGGGCAGCAGATGAAAATGCCCGGTCAGATAGATGGTAATGAACGGCAGCGTTACGCCGCGGCCAATGGTCAGTACCAGCGAACTGACCAGCAAGGCGTTAATCAGCGGTGGGAATCCCTTCATATCAGACCTGTTTATGCATACAGTGATAAAACCAGTATGGATAACATAGCTCATTTTGGCCGTCTGGGAAGAGGCGATGTAAAAAAAGAGGTTACTTCGGTAAGCTCCTGGAGAGGGATTACTTGCCGGTTTTAGCCTGAAGCCTGGCGTATCACTACTGGACTAAGCGCATAAAAAGGGCCGAGCAAGCTCGACCCTTTAGAGGTTGGAAAACAGGTATTATTTCACCTGCATTCCTGGCTGTGCGCCGCTGTCCGGGCTCAGCAGGAAGATCTCTTTCCCTCCTGGGCCGGCAGCCATCACCATGCCTTCAGAAATCCCGAAGCGCATTTTACGCGGTGCCAGGTTGGCGACCATGATGGTCAGACGGCCTTCAAGCGCTTTCGGATCCGGGTAAGCGGAGCGAATGCCAGAGAAGATCTGACGTGATTCGCCGCCCAGATCCAGCTGCAGCTTCAGCAACTTGTCTGAACCTTCAACAAAGTCGGCGCTCTTGATCAGCGCAATGCGCATATCAACCTTGGCGAAATCGTCAAAGGTGATGGTTTCCTGAATAGGATCGTCCGCCAACGGCCCGCTGACCACTTTCGTTGCCGCCATGTCTTCTTTCGAGGCGCTAACCATTTCATTGACCTTATCCAGGTCGATACGGTTGAACAGCGCCTTGAATGCGTTGACCTGATGCCCCAACAGCGGTTGCTGGATGCTGTCCCAGGTAAGCTCGCAGTTGAGGAAGGCTTCGGTACGTTCGGTCAGTGACGGCAGCACCGGTTTCAGATAGGTCATCAGCACGCGGAACAGGTTGATGCCCATGGAACAGATGGCCTGCAGATCGGCATCGCGGCCTTCTTGCTTCGCCACCACCCAAGGAGCCTGTTCGTCCACATAGCGGTTAGCCAAATCGGCCAGCGCCATGATTTCGCGGATTGCACGGCCCGACTCACGGCTGGCGTAGGCGTCGGCGATGCTTTGCGCTGCGTCAACGAAGGTCTGGTACAGCGCCGGATCGGCCAGCTTGTCGGCCAGTTGGCCACCGAAACGCTTGCTGATAAAGCCGGCGTTGCGCGAAGCCAGGTTGACCACTTTGTTGACGATGTCGGCGTTCACCCGCTGCACGAAATCTTCCAGATTCAGGTCGATATCGTCAATGCGTGAAGACAGCTTGGCGGCGTAGTAATAACGCAGGCAGTCGGCATCCAGGTGTTGCAAGTAGGTGCCGGCCTTGATGAAAGTGCCGCGAGATTTGGACATCTTGGCGCCGTTCACTGTCACATAGCCGTGCACGAACAGATTGGTCGGTTTGCGGAAGTTACTGCCTTCCAGCATCGCCGGCCAGAACAGGCTGTGGAAATAAACGATGTCTTTACCGATAAAGTGATACAGCTCGGTCGTGGAGTCCTTACGCCAGAACTCGTCGAAATCCAGATCGCCGCGCTTGTCGCACAGGTTTTTGAATGAACCCATGTAACCGATAGGCGCATCTAGCCAGACGTAGAAGTATTTGCCCGGCGCGTCCGGGATTTCAAAGCCGAAATACGGCGCATCGCGGGAGATATCCCACTGTTGCAGGCCGGATTCGAACCACTCCTGCATCTTGTTTGCCACCTGTTCTTGCAGCGCGCCGGAACGGGTCCAGGCCTGCAGCATTTCGCTGAACGACGGCAGATCAAAGAAGAAGTGCTCTGAATCACGCAATACCGGTGTTGCCCCGGAAACCACGGATTTCGGCTCGATCAACTCGGTCGGGCTGTAGGTCGCGCCGCAGACTTCGCAGTTGTCGCCGTATTGGTCCGGTGATTTACATTTCGGGCAGGTGCCTTTGACGAAACGGTCGGGCAGGAACATGCCTTTCTCCGGATCGTACAACTGGGAAATGGTGCGGTTCTTGATAAAGCCGTTTTCTTTCAGGCGGCCGTAAATCAGGCTCGACAGTTCACGGTTTTCATCGCTATGGGTGGAATGATAGTTATCATAGCTGATGCCAAAACCGGCGAAATCCTGTTGGTGCTCCTGGCTCATCTCCGCAATCATTTCTTCCGGCTTGATACCCAACTGCTGAGCTTTCAGCATGATTGGCGTGCCGTGCGCATCGTCCGCACAGATGAAATGAACCTCGTTGCCGCGCATTCGTTGGTAACGAACCCAGATATCTGCCTGGATATGCTCGAGCATGTGGCCGAGATGGATGGAACCATTTGCGTACGGTAGCGCGCACGTCACCAATAATTTTTTCGCGACTTGAGCCATAGTGAGAACTTGGTTTCTGTAATGAATAAAAAGGGTCTTCGATGTTACCCGATCGCGCCCGCCACGGCTAGGGCGGTTTCTTTGTGCGGACATGCGCCGACCGGCTCTCACTTCTGATATGCTTAGCGGGAAGCTATCCATTCAAAATCAAGGAGCCGGGATGAACGCAAAATCCCCCGAGCAGACCAACCCCGAAGTTCTGCGTGCCCTGGTGACCGGTGTACTGGCCGCCTTTGAACACCCGACGTTAAAAAACAATCTGACTGCGCTGAAGGCAATTCACCACTGCGCGCTGCTGGATAATGTGCTGCATATTGAATTGACCATGCCCTTTGCCTGGCAAAGTGGTTTTGAGGCGCTCAAAGACAGTGTCAGCGCAGAACTGCTGCGCGTGACCGGCGCCGAGGCGATTGACTGGAAACTGAAGCATGATATCACCACGCTGAAACGCGCCAACGATCAGGCCGGCATCAAGGGTGTGCGCAATATTATCGCCATCAGTTCCGGCAAGGGCGGGGTGGGCAAATCCACCACAGCGGTTAACCTGGCGTTAGCGCTGGCGGCAGAAGGCGCCAAGGTCGGTATTTTGGACGCCGACATCTATGGCCCGTCAATTCCGAACATGCTGGGGACGGAAAACGAGCGACCAACCTCACCGGACGGTCAGCACATGGCGCCGATCGTGGCCCACGGGCTGGCGACCAACTCGATCGGTTATCTGGTGACCGATGACAACGCCATGGTTTGGCGTGGCCCAATGGCCAGCAAGGCGCTGATGCAACTGCTGCAGGATACGCTGTGGCCAGATCTGGACTATTTGGTGCTGGATATGCCGCCGGGCACTGGCGACATCCAGTTGACGCTGTCGCAAAATATTCCGGTCACTGGCGCTCTGGTTGTTACAACACCGCAGGATATTGCGCTGCTCGATGCCGCCAAGGGCATTGTGATGTTTGAAAAAGTGCATGTGCCGGTCTTGGGTATCGTGGAAAACATGAGCGCGCATATTTGCAGCAACTGCGGACATCACGAGCCGATCTTCGGTACCGGCGGGGCGGAGAAGCTGGTGAAGAAATACCACAGCCGCCTGTTGGGGCAACTGCCGCTGCACATTTCTCTGCGCGAGGATTTGGATCGCGGTGCGCCAACGGTGATAAGCCGACCGGACAGTGAGTTTGCCGAACTGTATCGCCAACTTGCCGGCCGGGTGGCCGCGCAAATGTACTGGCAGGGCGAAGCTATCCCAACAGAAATTTCTTTCCGCGCGTTGTAGTTGTAATCGTCGCAGGCAGAAAGATAAAACCCCGGATATTTCCGGGGTTTTGCTTATGGGGAATAACTTATTTGTGCAAATCAGCCCTGGTGTACGGGCGTTCGATCTGTGCCAATACGGTGGCAATATGCTCCAACAGCCCCTGAGTCGGTGCCGGTTGCCGTACGCCCATGAGCACCATTGGCAGCGCCAGTGCGACGATAATCTGCGGAACGGAAAGCTGGGGGCGTGGTTTACCACGCTGCAACCACAGGAACAGGGTGCTGGCCAGATAACCCAGAATCAGTCCGCTCACCACTTCCGAAGGTGAGTGCACATGGATAGCAAGCCGAGAGAGCCCGATGGTAAGCGGCAAGACCAGACCCACCACCAGCGCCATGCTGCGCACGGCATGAGAAAATCGGCCGGTCAACGTCCAGAGCAGTACTGGCCAGATGCTGGCCGCCAACGCAGAGTGGCCGCTAAAACCGGTAAAATCATAGCTTTTAATGCCAATGCCCCAGCCCATAAAGGCCAGTTTGGATGCACACACCACGCCACCGGCGCAGCCGAAGACCAGCGCCCACTGCCAGCCGGCAGTCCGGGTGGTGCGAGGGGCGACCAATACGGCAAAAAGAATCAGCGAGCAGGGCAACAGCAACATGCTGTCGCCAAAAAATGTCAGAAAATGCCAGTCCAGCACGTCAATCTCCGGTAAAAGATATCATCCCATTAGCAGGATGATGAGCAAGCGTCGGAGTTTACCCTGTGGCGTTCAATTGCCCTAGACGCAATAATCTTAAAACGCTGCCATGCCTATTCTGGCGAAATAACCGCAGATAGCGCCCAACGGCGCCAATATAGTCTGGCGCAATGCCCGCTAACTCCCTATAATTGTCGCGTTTTAGTCCCCCCCTTCACACTACGAAATCAGGTCTTTAATTTTATGACTGACAAGCCGCATCAGTGCGTCATTATTGGTATCGCCGGCGCATCTGCCTCCGGAAAAAGCCTTATCGCCAGTACATTGTATCGTGAGCTTCGCGATCAGGTTGGCGATGAACATATCGGCGTTATTCCTGAAGACAGTTACTACAAAGACCAGACACACCTGACCATGGAAGAACGGGTCAAGACCAACTATGACCACCCGAGTGCCATGGACCACAATCTGCTGTTCCAGCATCTGCAAATGCTGAAATCAGGCAGGGCGATAGAATTACCTTTGTATAGCTACACCGAACACACACGCAAAAAAGAGACTGTTCACCTGGAACCGAAAAAGGTGATTATTTTGGAGGGGATCCTGCTATTAACGGACATCCGTTTGCGTCAGGAAATGAACTTCTCGATCTTTGTCGATACGCCACTGGATATTTGCTTGATGCGCCGTATGAAGCGCGACGTGAATGAGCGTGGTCGTTCAATGGATTCGGTGATGGCGCAATACCAGAAAACCGTTCGTCCGATGTTCCTGCAGTTTATCGAACCTTCCAAACAATATGCTGACATTATCGTTCCTCGCGGGGGTAAAAACCGCATTGCGATCGATATTCTGAAAGCCAAAATCAGCCAATTCTTTGAATAATGCCGTTCAATGGCCGGGAAACCTGTGTTTCCGGCCAGCGGGCAACTATTTACGCTGCGGCGTAGACCTTTCGCTCGTTGTGTGGCAATTTTTGTTTTAGTGACACGCTTTGATGGAGATAAACAAATGAGACTGTGCGACCGTGATATAGAAGCCTGGCTGGATTGCGAAAAACTGGTGATTTCACCGCGTCCGCCGATTGAGCGTATTAACGGGGCCACAGTGGATGTCCGTTTAGGCAATCAGTTCCGCGTGTTTCGCGGCCACACCGCCGCGTTTATTGATCTCAGCGGACCCAAGGATGAAGTCAGTGCCGCGCTGGATCGCGTGATGAGTGATGAAATCGTTCTGCCAGAAGGCGAAGCCTTCTTCCTGCATCCTGGCGAACTGGCACTGGCGGTGACGCTGGAGTCGGTAACGCTGCCAAACGATCTGGTTGGGTGGCTGGACGGTCGTTCCTCTCTGGCGCGCCTGGGGTTAATGGTGCACGTTACCGCACACCGTATCGACCCAGGCTGGCAGGGCCGAATTGTTCTGGAGTTCTATAATTCAGGTAAGCTGCCGCTGGCATTACGCCCGGGCATGCTGATTGGCGCGCTGAGTTTTGAACCGCTTTCAGGGCCGGCGGCACGTCCTTACAACAGCCGGCAGGATGCAAAATACCGCGATCAACAGGGTGCGGTAGCCAGTCGAATCGACAAGGACTAACAGCGCTGGAAGCACTGTCGGTGTGGCGTTGACAAGAGGATGGCATGAGAAGATTACTGACGACTTTGGTGATTTTGCTGGTGGTGCTGGTGGCGGGGATGTCTGCGCTGGTGCTGTTGGTTAATCCGAATGATTTTCGTGCCTACATGGTCACGAAGGTTGAACAAAAGAGCGGTTATCATCTGACGTTGGATGGCGATCTGCGTTGGCATATCTGGCCACAGCTCAGCATTCTTGCAGGGCGTATGACGCTGACCGCGCCGGGGGCCACAGCCCCAGTGGTCAGCGCAGAAAATATGCGTCTTGATGTCAAACTGCTGCCGTTGCTGTCGCATCAACTGTTTGTAAAACAGGTGATGCTGAAAAATGCCGTCATCCGCCTTACGCCAGACAGTGAAGAGCAGACTCAACCTGACGCACCGATCGCCCCCGCGGGCCATTCCGAAGAGTCGGCAGAGGCGCCGTGGAAATTTGATATCGATAACCTTCGCGTGGTGGACAGCCTGCTGATTTGGCAGCGCCCCAATAACGAACAGATTAACGTTCGCGATATCAACCTCAGCCTGCAGCAAAATGCCAAACGCCAGGCGCAAATGGAACTGTCCAGCCGGGTGAACCGCAATCAACGCGATCTGAGTTTCAGCATCGCAGCGGATATCGATTTACAGCAATACCCTCGGCGTATTGCGGCCAATGTGAGCCAGTTCAGTTACCAACTGGAAGGTGCAGACATTCTGGCCGGTGGCATTAAGGGTGATGGCACCACTCAGGTGGTATATCAACAAACACCACAGCAAGTCGCGCTGAGCCAACTGAATGTTAGCGCTAATGACAGCCGGTTTACCGGTGCAGCCGATATTAAACTCGGTGAAATCCCGACTTATGTGCTGAACCTGGCATCCACTGCGGTGAATATGGATGCGTTTACCGGTTGGCAATCCACCGATTCGCAAGTCCAGCAAGCGCAGGGCGTGACTTCGGCGCCGGTCATTGCCAGCCAAATTGACGATCCGCAACAAAATCTAGAGGTGTTGCGAGACTTTAACGCGCAACTCAAACTGAACGTGGATCAACTGACCTATCGCGGTATGAGCATTGCCCATTTGGTGCTAGAGGCGGAAAACCGCCAGGGCTTGTTAACATCGCATTCGCTCTCCGGGCAATTGGCCGGTGGTGATTTCGCGTTGCCGGGGACGCTCGACGCCCGGGGCAGCCACCCGGTAATCACTGTGCAGCCGGTTGTGAAACAGGTTGAACTTGGCACCGTTTTGAAAGCGTTCGAGATGCCACAGGTGTTGACCGGCAAATTCAGCATGCAGGGGGATTTAACCGGCGATCGCTTTACCTCACAGTCATTTGAACGACGCTGGCAGGGCACGGCTCAGATGACGATGCAGGATGCGCAGTTGCATGGCCTGAATATTCAGCAACTGATTCAGCAAGCGGTGGCGCGTAACGACAACAGCGTGCGCGGGCAAGACGATTACCAGCGTTACACCGAAGTGAAGCAATTGTCGGCGAAAGCCAGCCTAAATCACGGCATGATAAAAATCACCGAGCTGGGCGCAGACTCACCGTTGTTGAACCTCAGTGGTGGCGGCAGCGTAAATATGCCGGGTAAACAGTGCGATATGGCGCTTAATGTGCGGGTAACCGGTGGTTGGCAAGGGCGCAGCGATCTGATCGAACAACTGCAGAAAACGCCGATTCCGTTGCGGGTTTATGGCCCGTGGAATCAGCTCAACTACCAATTGCAGGTCGATCAGGTACTGCGTAAAACGCTGCAGAACCGGGCGAAGGACGCGCTGAACAAATGGGCTGAAAAGAACCAGGATTCACGCGAAGGGCAGGATCTGAAAAAGCTGCTCGATAAACTCTAATCTTAACGATGCGGGTCGGTTCTCGGCCCGCATTTTTGATAAACCCCGTAAAGTGTTTCTCCCCCCAATAATTTCCTCCCGTAACATTGACGAACATCATGATGCATTTGGCTGAGTTTGTGCAGAGTGTGCGCAGTTAAGCGATTTATACGCTTTGGCATGGTCAATAACGATAAAGATAAGTTGAGGGAATATGATAGAGCTTCTGATTGGGGCGGTCGTCGCGGCGGGCGTTGGCCGCTACATCATCAAGGGCTACTCCGCTACCGGGGTGTTGATGGTGGGGGGCTTATTGCTGTTGGCAATCAGCGCCCTGATGGGCAAAAGCCTGTTGCCTGCCAGTGCTGCCACTACCGGGTGGCGTGCGACTGACATCATCGAATACGTCAAAATCTTGCTGATGAGTCGCGGTGGCGATCTTGGCATGATGATTATGATGCTGTGTGGCTTTGCCGCTTATATGACGCACATTGGCGCGAATGATGTGGTGGTGAAGCTGGCTTCTCGTCCGCTGCAGATGATCAACTCTCCCTATCTTTTGATGGTCGCGGCTTATTTTGTCGCTTGTCTGATGTCACTGGCGGTCTCTTCAGCTACGGGCCTGGGCGTGTTGCTGATGGCCACGTTATTCCCGTTGATGGTAAACGTCGGCATCAGCCGAGGGGCGGCGGCAGCTATCTGTGCTTCGCCTGCGGCGATTATCCTGGCGCCAACCTCGGGTGACGTTGTGTTGGCAGCCAAGGCGGCGGAAATGCCGCTGGTCGATTTTGCATTTAAAACCACTTTACCGATTTCCATTGCGGCCATTGTCTGCATGGCCATCGCGCATTTCTTCTGGCAACGCTATCTGGACAAAAAGAACAACGAACAGCATCACATTATGGATGTGAGTGAAATCACCACCCACGCACCGGGTTTCTACGCCGTACTGCCTTTCACACCGATACTCGGTGTATTGGTATTTGACGGCAAATGGGGGCCGGAACTGCATATCATCACCGTGTTGGTCGGGTGCATGTTGCTGGCGGCGGTAATCGAATTTCTGCGCAGTTTTAGCGCCAAACAGGTATTCACCGGGTTGGAAGTGGCCTATCGCGGTATGGCGGATGCGTTCGCCAGCGTCGTTATGCTGTTGGTGGCAGCCGGCGTTTTCGCTCAAGGGTTGAGTACCGTCGGGTTTATCAGTGGGCTGATTAGCCTGGCGCAGTCGTTCGGTACCGGTGGCATTATCATGATGTTGGTGTTGGTGGTGATTACCATGCTGGCAGCCATGACGACCGGTTCGGGTAATGCGCCATTTTATGCTTTCGTTGAACTTATCCCTAAATTGGCGGCACAGATGGGGGTTAATCCGGCGTATCTGGTGATCCCGATGCTACAGGCGTCAAATCTGGGACGCACCCTGTCACCGGTTTCCGGCGTGGTGGTTGCGGTGGCCGGCATGGCTAAGATCTCGCCTTTCGAGGTGGTAAAACGCACTTCGGTGCCGGTGATCGTCGGGTTAATCGTGGTTATAGTGGCGACGGAGTTGCTGGTTCCCCAGCATTTATAAAAGAAGCCGGGCTAGGCCCGGCCTGAGTTTAAACTTCGTAGTCCGGTTCTGGTACTGACAACGGCGTGATTTTCACTTTCAAAATACGGTGGCTGCTGACTTCCAGCGGTTCAAACAGGTAGTCACCGATCCGCAATTGCTCACCTTCCTGAGGGATACGTTGGCTGTGCTCCATCAACAAGCCAGCCAGCGTGTGGTACTCACGCTTATCCTCCAGTGGTAATGGCAGATAAAGTACCAAATCCTCCAGTGGCATATAGCCATTGGCAGTCCAACTGCCATCCTCATTTTGCTGGATGTCATGCCGGGCATCGACTTCTTCACCTGCTTCCGGCAGGTTACCGGCGATGGTTTCCATCACGTCGGTCAGCGTGACAATCCCTTCGACCGAGCCGAACTCATCAACCACAAAGGCAAAATGCGTCTGTGCCTGGCGGAATTGCTCCAGCGCACTCAGCAGGGTTAACTGTTCGGGGAAGATCAGCGGTTGCAGCACCAGAGAGCGTAAATCAAGTGGGGCTTGATTCAACTGCTGTTTCAACACGTCAATAGTATGGATGACGCCGAGCGGCTCATCACTGGCGCTGTTTTCCACCACCACGATGCGCGTATGCTGGTTTTTTTCCAGCAACTGGGTCAGTTTTTCTTGTGGATCGTTCAACTCAAGGTATTCCACATCATGGCGGGAGGTCATGATGCTGCTAACCGTACGCTGTGCCATGCCCAGCACGCGTTCTATCATGTGACGTTCCTGCTGATTGAAAATCTCGCCGTTTTCACTGTCGCTGTCGGCCAGAAGATTGGCGGAGTGGCTGTCCACTTCCGCTTCCTCATGTTTGCCGCTCAGCATACGCAGCACGGCTTCAGCCGTTCGTTCCCGCAGGGGCCGCACCTTGGAAAGAAAACGGCGGCGATTAAACTGTGACAGCTGGTTTAATGCTTCAATCATTACGGAGAAGCCTATTGCAGCGTACAAATAGCCTTTAGGAATGTGGTAGCCAAAACCTTCGGCGACCAGGCTAAAGCCGATCATCAGCAGGAAGCTCAGGCACAGGATGACGATTGTCGGATGGGCATTGACGAAGCGTGTTAATGGCTTGCTGGCCAACAGCATCAAGCCGATAGCGATACAAACCGCAATCATCATGACGGCGAGATGGTCGACCATGCCGACGGCAGTTATCACCGAGTCGAGCGAGAAGACGGCATCCAACACCACAATTTGCGCCACCACAGGCCAGAAGCGGGCGCCTTTGCGCGAACCATGTTGCTCTTCATCTTTACCCTCCAGCCGCTCGTTAAGCTCCATGGTAGCTTTGAACAACAGGAAGATACCCCCGACCAGCATAATAAGGTCGCGTCCGCTAAACGGATGACCGGCGGCAAAAAACAGCGGTTGGGTGAGCGTGGCCAACCACGAGATGGAAGCCAGCAGGGCCAAGCGCATCAGCAGTGCCAGTAACAAACCAACGACGCGGGCTTTATCTCTTTGATGTTTAGGTAATTTTTCCGCCAGAATGGCGATAAAGATAAGGTTGTCTATACCCAGAACGATTTCCAGCACGACCAGAGTGGCCAGGCCGGCCCAAATTGTTGGATCTGCGATCCATTCCATACGCCCAATTTCACCTGTAAGTTCGACGGCTTATGCCGCCTGTGAATGATGGGTGCTGGGCGGGGAAAATTCAACTTTAAAACCGCTGTCTGGCATGACAAGCAAGCAAAATGAAGGAAATGGCCAAAATAGTGCATAAAAAATCACCCCCTTAAGTGGAGAACAACACAATACGATGTGGAAATACGAGGATTTTGGAGTGAAGAATCTGCTGCCGGAGCAGAAGTATGGGAAGTTGTAGATAAAATCAACGGAAATATAAGGTTTTAAAAACATATCGTTAGGGACATTATGGACTATTAGACTTTGTACAATCTTTCCGTCTTGGTAGTCTTATTCTGAAAAGGGTACTTAACGGGTATCTTAGGCTTGTATCGATAAGGCAATAGTATAAGAATCTTAGCCATATAAACATTTACAAGTATCATCGTTTGGTTATAAGGGTGTATTTATTTTGTCTTTTCTGTGATCTGTCTATCGCTTAACAAAAGAGCAGGATCCTTAACTTACATTAAAATGCGATTAGTCGCCGGACGCCCATACAACGCCGACATAAGAGAACGATGACAGTGCATTGGTAGCTGAAAGCCAGGGGCGGTAGCGTGGCTAAACCACGTTGAGCCAGATTTCATAAGCGTCTCGGGATAGGCTGAGTTCAGCTGCGTTATAGTTATTTGATTGTGGATAAAAAAACATGCAAAAGAGACTGAAGGCTGTGATCCCCGTAGCTGGCCTGGGAACCCGTATGTTGCCGGCGACAAAAGCTATTCCTAAAGAAATGCTGCCGGTGGTCGATAAACCACTGATTCAGTACATTGTTAACGAGTGTGTGGCTGCCGGGATCAAAGACATTGTGCTGGTCACCCACTCCTCAAAAAATGCGATTGAAAACCACTTCGATACCTCTTTTGAGCTCGAGGCCGTTTTGGAATCCCGCGTAAAGCGTCAGTTACTGGAAGAAGTGCAGACCATCTGCCCAGCCGACGTGACGGTTATGCAAGTGCGCCAGGGTCAGGCAAAAGGTTTAGGTCACGCGGTGTTATGTGCCAAACCTATGGTGGGTGATGAGCCATTTGTCGTTTTGCTGCCTGACGTATTGTTGGATGATTCCACCGCAGACCTGCGTAAAGAAAACCTGGCCAAGATGATCGAACGTTTTACGGAGACTGGTTTTAGCCAGATCATGGTGGAACCGGTACCGGAGCAAGACGTCTCGAAATACGGGGTTGTCGATTGCGGTGGTGCAATGTTATCTGCAGGTGAGAGTACCCCGATGACGGCGGTCGTTGAAAAGCCAGCGCTTGAAGATGCGCCTTCTAACTTGGCGGTTGTGGGGCGTTATGTTCTGTCGGCCGATATCTGGCCGCTACTGGAAAAAACCTTACCGGGCGCCGGTGATGAAATTCAGCTGACCGATGCCATTGCGGCATTGATGGAGCAGGAAACCGTAGAGGCTTTCCACATGAGCGGCAAATCACATGACTGTGGTGATAAGTTGGGTTATATGAAGGCATTCGTGCAGTATGGTCTGCGTCACACCTCGGAAGGCGAAGGCTTTACCCAGTGGTTAAAGCAGACGTTGAACAGCAAGTAAGAGTTGCGGCTGAAAAGACGATCATAATATTGAAAGAGGATTACCATGACCAAGTTGAAAGCTGTCATTCCTGTTGCAGGGTTGGGTATGCGCATGCTGCCTGCAACCAAGGCTATTCCAAAGGAAATGTTGCCGATCGTCGATAAGCCATTGATTCAATATATTGTCAATGAGTGTGTTGCGGCAGGAATCAAAGAAATTATTTTGGTGACGCACTCTTCTAAAAATGCGATTGAAAACCATTTCGATACCTCATTCGAACTGGAAGCCATGCTTGAAGCGCGTGTAAAACGTCAGTTGCTGGACGAGGTTCAGTCGATTACACCAAAAGGCGTAACACTGATGCATATTCGTCAAGGTCAACCAAAAGGGTTAGGGCATGCGGTACTTTGTGCTAAACCCTTGGTAGGTGATTCGCCTTTTGTCGTTTTACTTCCCGATGTCTTACTTGATGACGCAAAAGCCGATCTGAAAAAAGACAACCTTCCGCATATGATTGCCCGCTTTGAACAGACAGGCCTGAGTCAGGTGCTGGTTCAAGCAGCCGATGAGCATGTGCTGCATGATTACTCCGTTGTTGAATGTGAGACTAACAGCTTACAGCCAGGTGAGAGCTCGCGGATGACTTCTATTATCGAGAAGCCAGGTCGCGAGCTGCAACTGAAGTCCAATTATTCCGCAGTAGGGCGCTATGTTTTGTCCGCGGATATTTGGCCACTGTTGGAGAAAACAGAGCCAGGCGCTTGGGGAAGAATTCAGCTTACAGATGCCATTGCTGAACTGTTGAAACACCAACCAGTCGAGGCGATGGAGCTGGTAGGTGAGTCTTTCAACTGTGGCGAGAAGATGGGTTATCTGCGGGCATTTGTCACCTATGGCTTACGTCACCCTACACAGGGTAAGGCGTTTCGAGAGTGGGCTGACCAACTCTCATTGTAACGCTAATCACGAAAATTCTATGGCTACCTCAGAGCAATTCTGACGTGGCCTTTTGCTTTGTTTGGCTGAAATGAGTTTAGATAGCCATACTCTTTTTTTTAATTATTATGCAATAATACCCTTGACGTAACTTTTATAGTAGCAGGTATGAATTCAATGCTTGCACAATGAGTGCGAATTTTCTATACCCGCTTGAGTAGTTGACAAATCATTTTGCTGAGTGCCGCATTTAGCGTGGTGACACGGGACTTAGCACCGCAAACATTCTTACTTTGATAGTGATGATAACTCGATGGCAAAAAAACAATGGAAACTGATACCTCTTTTGGTATCAATTAGTGTGATTAGCGGTTGTACGATGGTGCCGGGATCTCACCTTTCAACCAGTGGCAAAGATGTTGTCAAACAACAGGATAGCGATTTTGACATTGATAAGTTGGTGAATATTTATCCAATGACACCAAGCCTTGTTGAAAAAATGCGCCCTAAACCCGTGGTTGCCCAACCGAATTCCTCGCTTGAGCGTGAATTGCAGAATTATGAATATCGCATTGGTGTAGGTGATGTGCTGATGGTGACAGTGTGGGATCATCCGGAGTTAACTACACCAGCTGGTCAGTACCGCAGTGCCAGTGATACCGGTAACTGGGTTAACTCAGATGGCACAATTTTCTACCCGTACATTGGTAAAGTGAAGGTTGCGGGTAAAACAATGGCACAGGTTCGAAATGAAATATCCAGCCGCTTAGCGCAATATATAGAAAGTCCACAGGTCGATGTTAGCATTGCAGCGTTTCGTTCTCAGAAGGTTTATGTGACAGGTGAAGTTACAACTTCGGGTAAACAAGCAATCACAAACGTACCTTTAACTGTCATGGATGCCATCAATGCTGCGGGCGGGCTTGCAGAGAATGCTGACTGGCGCAATGTAGTATTGACTCATAACGGCAGAGAGCAACGTATCTCTTTACAGGCTTTGATGCAACGTGGTGATCTGATGCAAAATCATCTGCTCTATCCAGGAGATATTCTATATGTTCCACGTAATGATGATTTGAAAGTTTTCGTGATGGGTGAAGTTAAGAAGCAGACCACGTTGAAGATGGATCGTAGTGGTATGACTTTGACAGAAGCTTTAGGCAATGCTGAAGGAATGGATCAAAGTTTCTCGGATGCAACAGGTGTATTTGTCATTCGTCCGCTACATGGTACAGAAGATAAAAAACTGGCTAATATTTACCAGTTAAATGCATCTGATGCCGCTGCTATGGTTATGGGGACTGAATTCCACCTCCAGCCATACGATATTGTTTATGTAACGACAGCACCAGTTGTGCGTTGGAACCGGGTTATAAGTCAGCTTGTGCCTACAATCACAGGGTTTAATAACTTAACCGAAGGTTCATTACGTGTCCGTAATTGGCCGTAGGATGGTATGCAGCATGTTTGATTCTATTTTAGTAGTATGTGTCGGCAATATATGCCGTTCCCCTACTGGGGAACGTTTATTGAGAAAAGGCTTACCTGATAGAAAGATCAGTTCAGCGGGGCTGGGAGCTTTGGTTGGCAAACCTGCAGATACTAGGGCAACAGAAGTTGCAAATGAACATGGCCTTTCGCTTGAAGGCCATCAAGGTAAGCAACTTACAGCTTCAATGTGCCGTGAATATGACTTAATTTTGGTTATGGAAAAGGAGCATATAGATGCGGTCTGCCGGCTAGCTCCTGAAGTCAGAGGAAAAACAATGCTTTTTGGGCATTGGCAGAACAAGCGAGAAATTGCCGATCCTTTTCGTCAAAGTCGTGAAGCCTTTGAGTTTGTATATCGCCTCCTTGAAGAATCATCCTTGCAATGGGTGAAAGCCTTAAGCCGATAATCAGTCAGGACTACCAATGTCAGAGAAAAATAAAGTAATTAATTCGGGAAATGATAAATCAGATGACGTCGACTTAGGACGTCTGCTCGGTGAATTGGTTGATAACCGCTGGTTGATCATTGGTGTTACAGCATTATTCTTAACTTTAGGTATACTATACTGCCTATTTGCCACTCCGATTTATCGAGCGGATGCTATGGTGCAGGTTGAGCAAAATGCGGGTAATTCTTTGCTAAATAATATTAGTCAAATTTTGCCTAATAACCAACCGGAGTCGGCCCCTGAGATTGAATTATTAAGATCAAGAATGATCTTGAGTAAAACAGTCGAAGACTTAAACTTACGTATAGTTATCGCGCAAGAATACTTTCCAGTATTTGGAAAGGGTTATTCTCGGCTTGTAAAAGATAAACCAGGGGAAATTTCGATTACGAAATTAGAAATCCCAAATGATTGGATTGATGACCCCTCAATTGTTGTAACGTCGAATGGGGATGGTACTTTTAGCATAAAAAAAGATGGTGCTGAAATAGCATCAGGAAAAAGTGGGGAACTAATTAAAAAAGGCCAGCTTGTAATTTTAGTAAACGAAATTCAAGCTAAAAAGGGAACAAGCTTTAAAGTTTCAAAAATAAGTGAGTTAGCAGCAATAAATGATCTCCTCGATAAATTTGATGTTGGAGATAAAGGCAAGAATACTGGGGTTTTAGGCCTGAGTATGACTGGTGAGAACCCTGTACTTATCAAAGAAATATTAAACTCAATCGCGAAAAATTATCTAGAGCAAAATGTTGAGAGAAAATCAGAAGAAGATGCGAAGAGTTTAGGATTTTTAAATGATCAGCTTCCTAAGATAAGAGAATCTCTTGATGTTGCTGAGGAAAAGCTTAATAAATTTAGGCAAAAAAATGATTCTGTAGACTTATCGCTAGAAGCCAAATCTGTATTGGATTCGATTGTTTCAGTAGATACACAGCTCAATGAGTTGACATTTAAAGAAGCTGAGATTTCTAAGCTTTATACAAAAGTGCATCCTTCATATAGAGCATTACTTGAGAAACGTAAGACTTTAGAAGATGAACGAGACAAGTTGAATAAACGTGTAAGCGCAATGCCGAATACACAGCAAGAAATATTACGCTTAAGTCGTGATGTACAGTCTGGCCAAGAAGTATATATGCAATTACTGAACAAAGAGCAGGAATTGAATATATCGAAGGCTAGTACCGTAGGTAATGTTCGTATAATTGATCAGGCAATAACACAAGTAAAACCAGTAAAACCACGTAAAGCAATAGCGCTTTTACTTAGCATTATTCTAGGCGCAGCTGCATCTATAGGATATGTGTTATTGCGGGCATTCCTACACAGGGGAATAGAAAGTCCTGAACAATTAGAAGAATTGGGAATAAATGTTTATTCTAGTGTGCCACTTTCGGAATGGCAGCAGAAGAAAGACTTTGAATTCCGCTCAAAAAACAAAAAGAAAAATGCAGATTCAAATTTGCTTCTTGCCTTTGGTAATCCTGCTGACCTTGCAATAGAAGCAATACGTAGCCTAAGAACTAGTTTACACTTTGCAATGATGGAAGCTAAAAATAATGTTTTAATGATTTCGGGAGCTAGCCCAGGGATCGGTAAAACATTTATTTCAGCCAACTTAGCTGCTGTCATTTCTCAAACGGGGAAAAAAGTACTGTTTATTGATAGCGACATGCGAAAAGGGTATGCACACGAGCTAATTGGTCTGGATGGCAAAAATGGTCTATCTGATGTATTATCAGGAAAAATAAATGTAGCAGCAACAATCAAAAAAACTGCGTTTGAGAATTTTGATTTTATGCCTCGAGGTCAGATACCGCCGAATCCATCTGAGTTACTGATGCATAGCCGTTTTTCTGAGGTTATAAAGTGGGCGTCAGAAAACTATGATTTTGTCTTAGTTGATACTCCTCCAATATTAGCAGTAACAGATGCGGCGATAATTGGAAAGCATGCGGGCACAGCATTAATGGTTGCTCGTTTTGAACTGAATAGCCCAAAAGAAGTTGAAGTCAGTATAAGACGCTTTGAGCAAAATGGCATTGATATTAAAGGTGTGATACTAAATGCTGTGATGAAAAAGGCCTCTAACTATTATAGCTATGGCTATGATTACTATGATTACAGTTATAAATCTAAAGACTAGATTATGATTAGTGAAGGCTACGGAGCTAAGGAACGCTCTGTAGCCATTACATCATATGTTGGAACTCTCAATGCTTTATGTGAGAAATAATTCTACTTCAATAAATTTTAAAATAAAATTAAAATTAGCATATCTAATTTTATTAAAGTTTAGGTTGTGCCATTTCCGAATTTATTATTATGTTAAAAGCATTTTCTTTTCGTTGGGCTTATTAGACCGGATTAACAGTAATTCAAATCAAAGGTAATTATATGAGTGCTCTAGCTTACTCAAAAAGAACTAACTTTATAAAGCTTACTTTGGCTCTCTCGGATTTTGTTTTCTTTACGGTATCTTTGTTTTTTGCAATGTATTTAGTTGGTCTATTTGGCGGCGATGTCAATGAGTTTATTCCCAGTTCTGAGGTATCAGCTCGTATAATAACTCATATTACATTAGCAATAGTATGTGTTGGTTGGTTTTGGATCAGACTCCGACACTATACATATAGGAAACCTTTTTGGTTTGAATTAAAAGAAATATTTCGTACTATCTTAATATTTGCCGTGTGTGACCTGGCCATTGTAGCATTCTCTAAGTGGCAGTTTTCACGATATGTATGGGTTCTTACGTGGATGCTAACTTTACTATTAGTCCCACTTGCACGAGCTATAACCAAGCGTTTGTTGAACAAATTTGGTTTATGGCAAAAGCATACGATAATTATTGGAACAGGAAAGAATGCTTGTGATGCCTATGCAGCATTGCAGAGTGAAGAGGTTTTAGGATTTGCAATCTGCGCTTTCTTCTCAAGTAGTAAAACGAGTGAAAAAGAGTTACTAGGGAAACCAATCATTAGTGATGAGAAAGAACTTTGGGCACAATGTGATCCTGAAACAACTCAATTTATAGTTGCTCTTGAATTTGAACAGCATGCTCTACGTGACCAATGGTTGAAAAAGCTTGCAAAGCACCACTGTCGTTCAATATCAGTTATACCTACATTGAGAGGGGTTCCTCTGTATGGTACAGACATGTCGTTCATCTTTAGCCATGAAGTGATGATACTACGTGTAAGTAATAATTTAGCAAAAAGAACTTCACGTTTTGTTAAGCGCTGTTTTGATATTATTGGTGCGTCAGCTATCATCGTTATGTTGTCCCCTGTATTAATTATATTGGTTTATTTAGTCTCGAAGGATGGAGGAAATGCTATTTATGGTCATGAACGTATTGGTCGCGATGGTAAAAAATTTAAATGTCTAAAATTCAGATCGATGGTTGTTAACTCTCAAGAAGTGCTCAAGACGCTACTAGAAAGTGACAATGATGCTCAAGCAGAATGGAATAAAGATTTTAAATTAAAGAATGACCCACGAATAACAAAAATTGGAAAGTTTATTCGTAAAACTAGTTTGGATGAACTCCCTCAGTTATTCAATGTGTTGAGGGGGGAAATGAGTTTGGTTGGGCCACGTCCAATAATTGAAAAAGAATTGGAGAGGTATGCGGGGGACGTTGATTATTACCTCATGGCAAAGCCGGGAATGACGGGGTTGTGGCAGGTTAGTGGGAGAAATGATGTTGACTATGATACTCGGGTTTATTTTGATGCGTGGTATGTGAAAAATTGGTCTTTATGGAATGATATCGCAATTTTATTTAAGACAATTAATGTCGTCTTGAAACGTGATGGAGCATATTGATTTTATCAAATACGCATATTAGCAAAGATGAAGGGACTTATCTTGCATTCTTGAGGTATTATATTGAAACGTAAAAAAATAGCTGTTGTTTTCTCTGCTTCTATTGTTGGTGGCCATGAGTTAATGGCGATAGAGCATATAAGGAAATTCATTAAAAAGGGATTCCTTATCTCATGTTATATACCAAGAAACAATGATAAGCTTAGAGATATATTTACAAAAAATAATATAGAGTTCTCTTTGCATGAAGTAAATCATAGAAGAATGGAGTCAATTCAGAGCTTTGTTAATCCTAAATTTATTTTTGATTCTCTAAGGCTATTAATGGAATTAAAAAAAACATCAGATGAAATAGTGATTGTTCAGGGCGACATTGAATTGGGTTCTGGATTTATCAATGCAGCAAGGTTGATTAGGTTTCCTATAGTCAGTTACATCCCTTATGCGCATGATTTTGATGTTATGGGTAGCAAGTTTTCAAAAGTGAAAAATTTACTTTCAGCTATCTTGTATAGGAATTGTCAGCGCTACATAACAATTTCTCATTGTTTTAAAAAGGAAATTATTTATAAAAATAAAAACGCTGTTGTAAAAGTCATCAGGAATTTTGTACCAGAGCCGCCAGTTAAACAAGTACGAGGTAAGGGGTATTTCTTCGAAAGGAATGTCGATGGAGTTAAATTATTAATGGCTGGCCGTGTCTATTTTAGACAAAAAGGACAAGATTTGCTAGTTGAAGCATTGAAAAATATGAAGCAAAAAATCGAACTCGTTATTATAGGTGATGGTCCTGATTTAGAAAAGTTAAAAAATATCACACAAACATTACCTGATAACATTACCGTTAGATTTCTGGGATGGAAAAACAACGTATGGGATTATTCGAACGATATAGATTTGATATTGATACCTTCAAATTTTGAGGGAGTACCTCTAATTATGTTAGAGGCTTTAAAAAGGAATGTTCCGGTAATCGCCCCTGCGAGGGATGGCATGGCAGATTATTTGGAAAAAAAATCTCTATATGAAGTTATAGGTGTTAGCCATGAAGGCAAGGTAGTCAATCTACGTAAAAAAATTGAGGAGTATTGCAACAACTAAGCTACAGCTTTTGCTGTGCTAGAATGAAAAATTATTGTGTAGGATAAGTTAATGAATAATAAAAAACTAAGAGTATGGGTGGTCATCAGATGAAAAAAATAATCAAAATACTGGTTACCGTTTTGCTCGCATTTGCTACTTTAGATGGATTAAGAGATACTTTTTTACCGGATAATCCGATATCTTATGTCAAAGAGATTGGAGCTGTCTTATTGTTCTTTTTATTATTTATAATTTCATATAAAAGAAAAATAAACATAAATAGTCGATTTATTCTTGTATGTAATTTCTTTGTGCTTTTTTTAGTGTTAGTGAGTTTTGTCACAACAAAGTATGCCATTTCGGGAGCAACACGTGGGACTCTCTCTTTTGGCGGTTGGAGTGTATGGATAAAGCTTCTATCTTTCTATTGCTTGATGAATGCACTTTATCTACTCAGATGCAACTACCCATCAATTTTCTACAAAATACCTAAAACATATATAAAATTTGCACTGTTTTATTGTGGTCTAACTTTTTTCTTCATTTTTTCAGGGTTAAGTTCTCAATTGACTCAGCGAAATTGGGGGGGGCGACTATCAATAGGATACCCGACTATGGATAGCCTTATTCTTATTGTGGCAATTGTTTTTTCAATCTATTTTATAAAATCAAAAATAATAAAATCTCTGTGTGTATCGATCTTTCTAATTGTTCTATTGATGCAGAATACAGCTTCAGGATACGTTATGTTGTTTGTTCTTTTCTTATGTAGCACTGTTTTTCTTAAAGGAATTTATAAAGTACTCCCCGTTTTATTTACTGGTGTTTTCTGTGTTCTTGGTTTTTATGTATATAACTATTGGTATATGGATATGGGAGCCTTTGGCTTCCTCTTTGTTGATAAGGTAAATGGTTTTTTATTGGGTTCAGACACAAGTTCTATCGAGCTAAGACAGCAACAGATTAGTTACCTTATGAATGATATGAACTCATATACTTTATATTCTATATTTGGTAAGGGTGGGGAAGAAGCCTATTTAGTCGAGAGCACGTATTATGCGCTATATGGATTTGTTGGTGCAGCAGGTGTGGCAATTTTTGCTTCGTTATTTATATTTCTTCTATTCAAGTTCCCTCGTTCATTTAGGGACTCCTCATTTTATTGCCATTGCTTAATTATTATGGTTGTATTCTTAATTTCTTGCGCTGGTCTTATTGGCTTCTATTTGTTCCCAATGATTTTTGTATTAGCATATCTGATATCTGTTTATAGTACATCTGAAGTAACTCATGAAAATGATATAAAGGAATTAGCATGAAGGATATTTATTACGACTGGCGTTGGTGTGGTAGCCATGGTATAGGACGTTTTGCCATGGAGATAAAGAAATCAAAATTAAATTTAATAGATATTCCGCTTCATGGTAATCCCGCTGATAAGTATGACGTATTTAAATTGACCGCGGCACTATCAAAAATAAGAGGGTTATATTTTTCTCCTGGATATAACGCACCACTTTTCTATTTAAAAAGAACTGTTATAACAGTACATGACTTAAATCATATTGACTTAACCTACAATAGTTCATTCTTGAAAAGATACTATTATAACTTTGTTTTGAAACGTGCGTGCAAGCGTTGTGCTAAAATATTAACTGTATCTGATTTTTCAAAACAAAGAATAATCGAATGGGCCAAAATCCCTGCTGAAAAAATAAATGTTGTAGGGAATGGTGTCTCAGAAGAATTCAATATTGACATTGAACCATTTTGCCCTGGCTATCCTTATGTATTTATTGTGGGAAATCGGAAACCACATAAAAATGAAGAGCGAGCACTGCAAGCTTTCTTAAATGCCAATATATCAAGAGGCATTAAAATTGTTTTTAATGGTAGCGTATCATCAAGCTTAAAGGATATTATCGAACATCAAGGTGCCAACGAAAGAGTATTATTTATGGGGCATTTAAGTAGTACCGATCTAGCTAGTGTTTATAAAGGAGCTGAGTTACTTTTATTCCCTTCTCTTTATGAGGGGTTTGGGCTTCCTGTTATAGAAGCTATGGCTTGTGGTACCCCAGTTATTACATCTAACTCAACATCTTTAAAAGAAATATCTGGAGATGCCGCATGCTTAGTTAATCCTGAAGATATTGGGGAAATTACATCAGCAATTGAAATGGTTATAAATGATGTCGCATATAAGCAGCAGTTGATTAACGCAGGGTTACAAAGATCAAGTATATATACATGGAAAAAAACGATTGAGAAAGTTGAGAATGCAATTGAGCCACTTCTATAATTAATAGCATGCCTCTGTAAATTATTTAATGATCGTAAATAGTATATCGGAGAGGTTATGAGAATAGCGATTAATGTTTTCTATGTGATACTTTTATTTGGATGCTTTACATTCAAAAGTTATTCATTTGAGCTTGGTGTTGGTACCCACTTAGCTTTCTATCCTAATAGTTATGATTATTACATTAAACTAGCGAAAAGCTATGGGTTTTCATCTTTACGCGATGAGGTTTCTTGGCAGCAAATAGAGAAAATGCCCAAAGTTTATGCGATACCCAAAATAATAACAAAGACTGATAGTGCTTTTACCAGTGCTAGTACCACCAGTGAGTTATCAATGATTCTCATCCTTAGCTATGGTAATGGTTTATATACTAAGAACGGATATCCATCAAATGACAAGGAGATTCAGGGTTTTGCTAATTATGCATCCTGGGTAGTTAAACGCTACAACGGTCGAGTAAAATATTATGAAATATGGAATGAATGGTTAGCTGGAACAGGGGTAGGTAATAAAAAAATAGGAAGGCCTGGAGATGATGTTTTTATCTCTTTAGTAAAGTCAACTTCTTCTGCAGTAAAAAATCTTGATAAGAATGCGGTGGTTATGACCGGTTCTATTAACCCACTAAAATCTCGAGAAAGGCAATGGATATATAATTTGATTAACGCTGGTTTATTGAAATATGTAGATGCTATATCTATTCATCCTTATTCGTTTCAATTTCAGGGGAGTCCATTACAGAAGCCTGAAGGAAATTTAATTGAAATAGATAAGTTTGAAGAAGAACTAAAAAAGATTGCAGGGAAGGATGTTCCATTATATATAACAGAGGTAGGATATCCGACTACTTATGCCGGTGGCGGGTTTGATCCAGAAAAGGCTGGGGTTGACACGCTAAAATACTCATTACTTTCAAAATCTAGAAGTTATATTAAAGGAGTGTGGTGGTACGACTTCATAGATGATGGGAAAAGTTATTTCAATAGGGAACATCACTTTGGTCTATTAGGTATTGATGAAAAACCTAAACCATCAGCATTGTATTTGAAAGAGTTTGGCAATTTAATAAAATATGCAACAGTAAAAGTAATTAACGAGTCAGTTGATGGTCTTGTGAAGGTAAATATTTCTCGCGGAGATGATTCTATCGATATTGAGTGGGATAACTCAAAACCGGACTCGGATAAACAGTTTATCGTTAAATTGCGACAAGCTAAGAAAGTATTGGGTTACTAATTAGATGCTAAATTCAGTGTTTTTTAAGTATAACAATTAATAGACTTATTATTACCGTGAGATATTCAAGTGGTCGATAAAAAGCTAATGGCAAAAAACACTTTTATGTTGTTTGGCCGAATGTTATTAATAATGTTTGTGACATTTTATACATCAAGAATGGTGTTAGAGGCTTTGGGGGTATACGATTTTGGTTTATACAGTGTTGTAGGCAGTATAATTGTCCTATTTTCCTTCATACAAAACGTTTCCGCTCTCGCTACACAACGTTTCTTATCTGTAGGGATTGGAAGGAAGGATGATAAATGGACAAATGATGTATTTAATGCCAGTATCGTTGTTCATCTGATTATATGTTTTTTAATACTTATTTTAGCTGAAACAGTGGGGCTGTGGTTCCTACTGCACAAACTAAAAGTGCCGACAGAAAGACTAGATGATGTTTTTTGGGTATATCAGATATCTGTTGTTTCATTATTATTCCAGATAATGCAAACTCCATTTATGGCATCACTCATTGCCTGTGAAAAAATGGACTTGTTTGCAAAAATAGGCATTTTTGATGCATTTCAACGATGGTTAATGGTCTTTCTCTTCACCTTTATTGGTTTTAATAACAAGATAGTGAGCTATGCTTTGTTCTTGTTAATAGGCTATATTTTTGTTTTTTTAGTTTATGCTGTAATTTGCATCTCGAAAATATCTATTTGTAAAATCAATATAAGGTTAAAAGAAAATGGATTGTTACTCAAAGAGATATTTTCTTTCTCAAGTTGGTCAATGATAGGTTCTTTGAGTGTGGTTGGTGTATCTCAAGGAACTGCTTTACTAACTTACTATTTTGTCGGTGTAGTCGCGAACGGTTCAATTTGGTTGTCTGAACAAGTTTTAATCGCATTTAACAGGGTTATTGGCACCTTACAGACGGCAATAAATCCACAAATAATAAAACAATATTCTGTCGGAAATAGTGGCGAAGTTGAACAATTACTATCACTCTCTTATAAATTGACTGCGTTTGTTATTATGATATCAGCAGTGCCGGCTTTTGTAGATGCTTCTTTTATTATTGGATTGTGGTTAAATCAGGTGCCACCTTATTTAGTGGATTTGGTAAAAATAGTTATTATTTATATATTGGTCGATTCATTATCTGGACCATATGTCACGGCAATATATGCTGTTGGGAAATTAAGGAATTATCAGTTTTTTGTTTCGATAATTATGATGTCTTCTTTGCTATTGACATTTATATTATATTACATGGGGTTTTCGATATATACGGCAGTTTCCGCAAGGGTTTTTTGTGCATTTTTCTTGTTAATTTTCAGGGTGCTATATGTCAGCAAAGCTATTAATATAAGTGCAAAAAAGTTTATATTTATAGATTTTCCAAAATTGGCCTCGGTAGCATTTCTTTCAATATTATTCAGCCGTTATATAAAATGCTTTTTTAATGACGGATTTATAGGGTTACTTTCACTAATTTCATTAAATTTAATTTTTGTTATGGTTATGTTCTTTCTTGTTGTTTTAAGCGCTGCGGAAAGAAAAAAAATTTTTCATTTGTTAAGAAAACGATTTTAAATTATCTATAGTTGATATCCTTAAAGGTGGGAATAATGAGTTTTAAATATAGTGTGTTGACATATGAAAGCGATATTTATGTTAAAAGAAACTGGATCAACTTAGGTGATTATGTTCAAAGTACTGCGGCAAAACAATTTATTCCATCAGTAGATGCTTTTATTCCTCGGGATCATATGAACACATATCATGGTGATCCTATGAAAATGATAATGAATGCCTGGTATATGGATATCCCTGAGAATTTTCCTCCTTCTAATGACATAGAACCTCTCTATGTATCCATACATATTAACTCGACAATTGTTGATAAAATATTTACTCCCGAATCCATTGCTCACTTTAAGAAATTCCAACCAATTGGTTGTCGAGATTTCTATACAAGAGACCTTTTAATTTCAAAAGGTATTGATGCATACTATTCAGGTTGTATGACTTTAACTCTTGGTCAAACATATAAGCGTGATAATATTACTGACGACGTTTATTTTATTGATGTTATGTATGACTCAATGACCTTATCTGAATTAATTCGGCAACCATTAAGGTTTGGAAAACGTATTCTTAATGGACGTGCATTTGAGTTCTCTCATCGGAATAAAGTAATAAAAAAATACTTCGCTCCTGAGTTAATTAAAAATGCTAAATTTGAAACTCAGATAATACCTTACGTTTCCGCTAATGAGGGCTTCAAGTTGGCTGATGATTTTCTTAAACGTCTGGCCAATGCCAAGCTTGTGGTTACATCGCGAATTCATACTGCATTACCTTGTTTAGCTATGGGAACTCCAGTTATATTTGTTAATGGCGGTTTTAAAAACAAAATAGATAATTGTAGATTTGATGGTCTTTTTGATTTCTTTAACAGAATTGATGTAGATGCAAATGCTAACTCAACCATTAATTTTGATATCAATGGCGAAAAAATAGGGTTAAATAGTGATATTACTAATAAGCAGTTGCATTTAGAGTACTCTAAAAAGTTAATTGAAAAATGTAGTTCATTTATCTAAATCCAACATTAAATTAGTTTAAACACATTGGAATATAAGTTTTAATAAAGGCTTATGAGTTTTTTACTACTGGATTGCCTAAAGCCGTGGGTAGAAAACGGCATGTGATAATTAAGAATGTTACATTAACGGCTTACCTCCCTGTAATATTAATACTACAGGGAGTTGTCTTAATTACTTGTTTTTAGATGTGTATTGTTGGCCTCAGATATTTCATATCAAAATCATTACGCTAAGTTTATATGTGCATTTAGTAGCTGTTAATTATTTTTAATTCCCTAATAATTTAAGGATGTAGCAGTAAGTTGAGAATTTAATAATTCCGTGACAGATATTCATTGGGGCTATACTCTAGAAGATTGATTCCAATAGGTAGTATTTAAATTTATTTTTATTGTAATCGAATTTGTTTTTATTCGATAATTAGTGCTATATTTATATATAAGGTATCGATATGTCTCGCGATTTAAGTGTTGGGCTTGTGGCTGATTGGTTGGTAACATACGCTGGGGCAGAAAAGGTTATTGCTGAGTTTATTAGTATCTTTCCCGAATCTGATCTGTATTCGGTAGTCGATTTTTTGTCTGATGAAAATAGGGCGCTTTTTGGGAATAAAAAAGCAAAAACTACCTTTATCCAAAAACTCCCAAAATCCAGATCCAAGTATCAAAATTATTTACCCTTAATGCCATTAGCGATTGAGCAATTAGATGTTTCAAAGCATGATATTATTTTATCAAGTAGCCACGCAGTTGCCAAAGGTGTTCTTACCGGACCAGATCAGTTGCATATAAGTTACGTTCATTCACCAATTAGATATGCATGGGATTTACAGCATCAATACTTACGTGAAGCTGGCTTGAACAAAGGCCTTAAAGCGCAGGCTGCTCGCTGGTTACTTCATAAAATTAGAATGTGGGATTATCGTACTGCTAATGGAGTCGATCATTTTGTTGCTAATTCTCAGTTTATTGCAAGACGTATTAAAAAAGTATACGGCCGGACCGCAGATGTTATTTATCCTCCAGTAGACGTTGATAGATTCACACTTAATGAGAATAAAGATAACTATTATTTCACCGCATCAAGAATGGTTCCTTATAAGCGAATAGATCTTATTGTAGAGGCTTTTAGCCAAATGCCAGATAGAAAGCTTGTAGTCATTGGTGATGGCTCAGAAATGAGCAAAATAAAGTCCAAAGCAACGAAAAATGTCGAGATTCTTGGATATCAACCAAATCATGTCATGCAAGAGCACATGCAAAAAGCTAAAGCATTCGTTTTTGCGGCAGAAGAAGATTTTGGTATAACTCCTGTTGAAGCACAGGCATGCGGTACACCAGTTATTGCTTTTGGCAAAGGTGGGTCATTAGAAACTGTAAGGCCTTTTGGCGTTGATAATCCGACAGGGTTATTTTTTGAGAATCAAAATGTAGTTGATATTATTAAAGCAATTAATGATTTCGAGAATTTAGCAGAACAAATATCCCCTCTACATTGCCGTGAAAATGCTGTTCGCTTTTCTAATGAACGTTTTCAGACGCAAATGAAAATGTACATTAATGAGAAGTGGGAACAATTTTCTGATTCTAAGAGATTGATATATTAATTATATTTTTTATTTTCTGCTTATGCTCTTATCGGCGATGGTGTTTTTACATTTCATCGCTCTTTTGCGCTTGTCATTCAATAATGACTGGATGGTATTTAAATTAATCAAAATTAATTATGATATTTTCTCTATGAAATACTCTAGATAACGGTTCATGGTTTATCTTTATAATAAATAATAATACATACTTTATTATTTACTCTAAAATGTAAAGTGCTCTGGCCAAATTTAAATGAAAACAAATAGATGCTGGTTAGTTTCTTTCATTGCGACACTGTTGATTGGCGTAGATGTTATACAGATTTTTGGGGTGAGAATATCACTTGTGCCATTGTTTTTTTATGGTGTTTATATAGTTTACAAAAATAAATCTGTTGATGTTTGGTTCCTATACGTTTTCTTTTTTTCTGTGGCTTGTATCCCTTCAGTTTTTTTCTCTCATAACCCAGGAAAATCGATAGGTTATTTGTTTTGGATACTTTTTAATTATTTCTCAATCTCAGTAGTTTATAAACACCTTGTCGTAACAAATAGAAGTGAGGCTATTTTTGGAATAAGAGATTCATATCGGTTTCAGATCGTTATCGGAGGGGTTTTATATTTTTCTGGTATGCAATTCCGAGCTCAGGTCCTTTATTATGAACCATCGTATTTTGCCATCGCCTTAATTCCATTTATCGTTATGGTATTTTGTGATTTATTAAAAAATGGAATAAAACAAGAAAGTTCCACTAAAAATACATCTTACATTGATTTAATATTGTTACTTGTTGCTCTATATACCACAAAAAGTGCAAATATGATATTGGTAGGAATGTTAACTGCAATTATTGTTTCATTATATGGAGAGGGTAAAATAAAAAAAATAATTATAATGTTTTTAGTATTTATCGCGTCCTGGCTTCTTTTATCATGGTATTCGAATAATTATAATGATTTGTTGTCGACTACTTTCCAGAAAATTGCAAATGCGGATAGTTTTTTTGATGCTATCCTAGAAAGAACGGGAAATAGATGGCCCCGAGCACAATTGACTTTTGATACTGCGATGCATACGTTCTGGGGAGTTGGGATTGGCGCCTTCAAAGAGTTTACCTCTGATAATTATTTCCCAAAGTTTGTAGAAATTCCGGCATATTACTCACCTTTAGCTAATGAGGCGGTTAATATATATTTTGAAATAGCGGCCAGTTGTGGTTGGATTGCGTTAGCTATTTGGTTGTTTTTTCACTTTAATATGTTGAAGAAAATAAGCAGTGATGAACGTAATGCTCGTATTTTAGTATGTTCACTTATAGTTGCAATGCTTGCATTATTCATAGAATCAAACTTTTTGCGGCCCTATTACTGGATGCTCATTGGTATGGTTATGGGGCAGGTATCATTGTCAAAAAATATTCGTAGTGATTAGATTATATTTTTAGCTAATTTTTAGTTAGAGTTCTTGCCAATAAGTTCAGTTTTTTTGCTGACTCTTCCCATGAGAAGCGATTTACATTTTCGCTTCCTTCCTTTATTAATCTGTTCCTCAATTCCTCATTTTCTATTATATTTATCATTACTTGTGTCATTTCTGATTTGTCAAATGGGTTAAAATATAGAGCGCTATTTCCCAATATCTCCGGTATTGACGCTTGGTTTGATGCCAAAACAGGACAGCCACATGCCTGTGCTTCTAAAGGAGGGATTCCAAAACCTTCATAAAAAGAAGGAAAAATAAACGCATAAGCATTTTGATACAGTTTTATTAGCTCTTTATCACTGACTCGACCCAAATATTCTATACCTTCCATGTTATTTCCCATTTCACTTCCTTCATTTGAGAATGGATTTAAAGAATAACCAATTATTTTTAATGTCACTTTCTTATTAATAGTGTTATTTCTTTTAAAATCACAAAAAGCATCTATCATGCCATGATGATTTTTATGATAATTTTTCGAAGCAACTGCTAGGAAATATATATCAGAATCGGTTTTTTCTTTTGGTGAAAAATGATTCCCGGTTGCATTATATATGACGGATGTTTTCTCAGTAGAAAAATGATAGGTATCTGTTATTTCTTTTTTTGAAAATTCACTGACAGTCAATAGGTGTTTTGATGTTTTAATCATCATAGGTATGAATGATTTATAAAACAAAATAAACGATTTTGAATAACTTTGAGGGTATCTTAAATAATTTATATCATGGTGCGTGATTATTTTATTCTGATAAAAAATAGGTCCGGTGCTTCCTAGATTTATCAGTAATGGGGAGCCGATCTTTTTTAAGAAAATGGGGAGTTCAATTTGCTCCCAAAAATGCCCTTGACATATACCTATTGTTTTAACTTTTAGTTTTTTTGCAATCGCTTCCCTTAATATTCCTTTAGGACAAACAAAGATAATATCATCATATTTCTTGCTTAGTTCCAAAGAAATCATCTCTGCAAATCTTTGTACTCCAGTTATCTCCTGCGTTAAAAATCTGGCATTCACGTATATCATGTTGTTGTCTATTATCTTTTTAATATATCATTTCTAAGATACTAATCCTCCTCGATCCAAGTATCTTAGTCAAGTGATATAGCGTGCACAATTGGCGCTGTGAGCATGCATTTTCAATGCCGCATGATAACTAATGAAACTATTTCAATTGTAACTAGTATTTTTCATCCACTACTCATTAAAAAAATGCATAAAATCATGTTTTATAAGGAAATATTGATTTTTAGTGTAATCAACTATTGTTGTTTCAAATGGCGATATTACACTTGTCTTTCTTGGTTTTAAATTTTGCCAAAGTAACTATTTTTAGATTTTTATTCTTTTTTATCTTTTTGTTTATTATTGTGCTCGGCAGCGTTGACAGGTTCAGTCTTTTGGACTTTTCTTACCATGACATGGATCGCATGTTTTTTTATGCTGCGATTAATGTCACGTCTAGTTCATATTTATTTAGGTTTGCGATTGAATTTCAATTTGAAATTTTGAGGATATGATTATGGCTTCTCAAGTACTGCTTTACCAGAAAGAAGTGGCAGCTATACTTTATGCAGTGTTAGGTAATGATACTTTTACGGGGCCTACTGCATTTGATGCCGTTGCCGGGCAAATCCGCACAGGGCAATTAACGCAGCAAGATTATATCGGAGGGCTAATTTCATCAACTGCGGGTCAAGCCCTGTACGGCGCGCAATCAGACTTACAAATTCTGAGAACTATCTATACAAAAGTTTTTGGTTCTGCTCCGTCAGATACCACTCTTCAAGGTTATTTAACCGGAACAACCTTAAGTGGCGCAGTCTACAATGTTATTGATTTATTATTAAACAATAAGACATTTGATAGTGCAACGCTTGCTGCTCAGTCATCGTTCGAAAATCACCTAGATTCAATGCTCTTTAATAATTATGGGACAACAGCATGGAATCAGTGGAGTGTAGCGTTGCCTTCTCAAGAGCAAGTTGCATCAGTTTATCTTGCGGTTGCCAATCGATCTGCTGATTCGAATGGTTTGAATTATTGGACTAGCTATTTACTTCAGCCAGGGAAAACATTTCAATCTCTGGTGCAGTCACTCATTAGTTCCCCTGAATTTCAGCAGAAAGGCGCTAATTTAACGGGTGATGCATTCATTACTTATGTGTATCAAGGAGTTTATGGTTCTGCACCCAGCGCTGCTGATCTAGCGTTGTATCGTGCGTTGCCGAATAAAATGGCAATTACTTCTGCCATTATTAATGATTTACGTACATCGACGGCTAGCGATGTGGCTAGTGTGACCGAGCAACATGCATTTGAGTATGCAATTGGTACTAGCCTGCTATATAAAACAACCGCAGTACTAACGACGACAGCTGCTGGGGGTAACGCAACTGGAACGATAAATAACGGGCTCTCACATCAGATCAGCAATGCAGAAACCGCGGTGCTACAGAATGTTCAGCTGAACGCTAACTCTGCCAGCGTCGTTAACCTGAAGTTCGCCGACCACCTGGCGAACCTGACTATTAACGGCACTAGTGCAGCAACGGTTAATCTGTCAGACAATGGCGTTAACCCGGGCGTAGGCATTACCGTCAACAACGGCAATATCATTTTGAACGCTAGCTCGGGTGCGGATGCAGTGGTTGTTACTTCAACCGCCAATATTGCCACTGGTACCGGTCAGTTTAACCTTGGTGCGGGTAACGATAGCCTGAAGTGGGCGGGTAATGGGGTATCAAACGGCGCTAACACGGTAGCGACCACCATTAAAGCCGATGGTGGGTCAGGTATTGACTCTATCTCCGCCAACTTTATCACCAAGTCTGTTGTGACTAACCAAAACGCCCTGGGCATTCGTAGCAGCGTTGTCACCAGTAATGCTAATAACTTCTCGAATTTCGAGAAGATTGATCTGACAGGATTTATCGGCAAATCTGTTGGTACCCTGATTACCACGCCATTGATCGGTTCACCAACCACTACCAGCGTAACCACACCGACGCACGTCTTTGATTTTGGTTTAACCAACGGGACGGCGACAGTTGAAGGGACTACTGGGGGCACGGTAACTCAAGGCGCAGCAGCAACTAACCTGGGCTCTCAAGGTTTTGTGATCTCTGGCTTAACCAATGCCAGTGTCATTAACGTTGCGGGCGGTAACGCTGCACAACTGGAAGTGAAGGGCGATGCAACATCTGCAAGCACCCTGGGCTTCACTTTTGTTCAGAATGCGACCGACCACTTCAATATCAATTTCGATGCAGTAAGTTCTTCAAACGTCAATGCTGGCGCTATCAGTCTGACCAGTAGCAGCAGTGCGTTGTTGGGGACGGCATTAGGTACGGTGAATATTGCGTCTGGCGGTACGGGCTCGTTTAGCAATATCATCTCATTGGCTGGTACCAACGCGCAGGTTCAGAACATAAACGTTACTGGCGATCATGCTCTGAATTTAACGCTGGGCAGCGGATTCAGTAATGTGCGTGATGTTAACGCATCCACCAATACCGCCGGTCTGAATCTTGATTCAAACCATGCCGGTACCGGTGACGGTATTATCGTTCAACTGCTGAACATCCTGCCATTGAGTGCGGTAACTACAGCGTTGCTGACCCCACTGTTGAACACGCTGGGCCTGAACGGTTATCAACTGACTGTAGAAGGGACCGGTGCGGCTGACAGCTTCAACGTTCTGGGTAACACCACCCTGGCCGGTGGCAATGGTGTGAATACCTATCAACTGAAGTCCAGTACCACTCAGGCCGGTGTTACCATTACCGACTTTGACAGTACCAAAGACAAGATCGTTGATGCGGCTTCTGCTTTGACCATCTCCGGTAATACCAGCGGCACCGCAGTGGCGGATTACGGCACCCGTGCTTCTGATACTCTGGATGCGCTGCTGGGTACTCTGGTTGGCGGCCTGACCAACGGCGTTATTGGCCTGTTGGGCGGTATCCTCGGCCTTGGTAGCAGCAATGCACTGACGGCTAAAGTGGGTGTGGCGTCAGTGGTGTTTGGCGGTACCGGCGATAATGCCAGCTCTTATGTGATTATTGATAACAACAATAACCACACGCTGGATGCTAACGACAGCGTCGTTTACCTGACAGGTCAGAACCATCAGCAACTGCTGGATACTTTGCATTACGCATAAGGTAAGCTCTGCAGGTTAATAGTTTCCATTGAAACTGTTATTAGTTAAATAATACGGGGAGGTCAAACTTCCCGTATTGTTTTATTTTGTGATCGGCATCATTATCTCTAACTTATTCCATTCCTCATAATTCCCTCATATTTCATCATGTCTTTCATCTTGTTGTTTTCCCTGTGTTTCTAACAAATGTCTTTGCGGTTTTTTTTTACGTATTGCCTTGCTGATATGGCCGTTCACTATCTATAGTTAAAAAAAGTATCTGCAGTCTCGAGCATGTTTGGGGAGGCTTCTTTAGGATTTTCTTTATTTTTGTTTTTTTTTAGGAATTTCCTTAGAAGAAATCAATGCGGATTGGGCTGACAGTGCACATGATGTAAGGGCAGAATGTGAATCAATTTATACCGCGCAATGAAATTGCGGATGTTATACGGACACGCAGTAAAGTTTTTTGGACCGTTGGCATATTCACCGCATTTATTAACTTGTTAATGCTTGTTCCTTCAATCTATATGCTCCAGGTTTATGACCGGGTGCTTCCTTCGCGCAATGAAATCACCTTACTGATGCTGACGCTGATTATGCTGGGAATGTTCGGCATGATGGCGCTGCTGGAGTATGTGCGCAGCATGGTGGTGATCCGTATCGGCAGCCAATTGGACATGCGGTTGAATACGCGTGTCTACACGGCAGCCTACGAATCTAACCTTAAGAATGGTTCTTCCGATGCAGGGCAGATGCTGGGTGATTTGACTACCGTACGGCAGTTCCTGACCGGCAGCGCACTGTTTGCTTTCTTCGATGCGCCCTGGTTCCCGATTTACCTGTTGGTGATTTTTCTGTTCAACCCGTGGTTGGGTTTGTTTGCTCTGGTTGGTTCGTTGCTGCTGGTTGCGTTGGCGGTGGTCAACGAAATGGTGTCCAAGCAACCCTTGGGCGAAGCGAGCAAGTTATCGATCATGTCCAGCAGCCTGGCGAGTACCAATTTGCGCAATGCTGAAGTGATCGAAGCATTGGGCATGCTGCCTAATCTAAAACGACGCTGGTTTGGATTGCATCAGAGATTTCTCAATAGCCAGCGTGTTGCCAGCGAGCGCGCGACTACCGTCAGTTCCATCACCAAATTTGTTCGTCTCTCTCTGCAGTCATTGGTCCTGGGGCTAGGGGGATGGTTGGCGATTGATGGGCATATCACTCCCGGCATGATGATCGCGGGCTCTATTTTGATGGGGCGTACTCTGGCGCCCATCGAGCAGGTGATTAACGTCTGGAAAAGCTGGAGCTCAGCCAAACTGTCCTATCAGCGTTTGGTCAAACTGCTTGATAAGCATCCTCCGCGCGGGATGGGGATGTCGCTTCCCCGTCCTGAAGGGATCATCTCGGTCGAAGGCGTCACCGCCACCCCTCCGGGATCAAAAGCCGATGCAGTGTTGCACAATGTCAGCTTTGCTATTCAACCGGGCGACGTGCTGGGGATTATCGGGCCAAGCGCTTCCGGCAAGTCTACGCTGGCGCGTTTACTGGTCGGTATATGGCCGGTCAGTGAGGGCATTGTGCGTCTTGATAATGCTGATATCTACCAGTGGAATAAAGATGAGCTGGGGCCCTACATTGGCTACTTGCCGCAGGATATCGAACTCTTTGCCGGTACCATCGCCGAAAACATCGCTCGTTTTAACGATATCGACTCCGAGAAAGTTATTGAAGCCGCCAAGCTGGCTGGGGTGCATGAACTGATCCTGCGCTTCCCTAATGGTTACGACTCGATCATCGGTAACGGCGGGGCGGGTTTATCCGGCGGACAGAAGCAGCGAATTGGCCTGGCGCGTGCACTGTATGGCGATCCATCTCTGATCGTGTTGGACGAGCCTAACTCCAATTTGGATGACGCCGGTGAGAAAGCGCTGAATCAGGCCATTTTGTTCCTCAAGCAGCGTAATAAAACGGTGATTCTGATTACCCATCGCACCAACCTGCTGTCGATGACCACCAAGCTGCTGCTGTTGGTCAACGGTAGCGTCAATGCGTTTGGCCCAACGCAGCAGGTTCTGCAAGCCCTGGCCAATGCGCAAAAAGCGCAGACTCCACAGCAAGCCGTGCGTGCGGTCAATTCCGAGCCGGACGAAGGCAATATCCCAAAAACTCAAATTAATTAAGCCGTGAACTTGCCGGGCGGGGCAAAAGCGCCGCCTGCAGTCGAAGGAGTTGGTATGTCTACGCACATTGGCGAGCCGCAAGACTCGTATTCAGAAGAGATCCCACAGGACGAGCGGCGTTTTACCCGCATGGGATGGTTGGTGGTGGGGCTTGGCCTGTTTGGTTTTTTCGCCTGGGCTGCATTTGCACCTTTGGATAAAGGGGTTGCTTCGCCAGGCTCGGTGATTGTTTCCGGCAACCGCAAGACCGTGCAGGCGCCAGCCAGCGGCATCATTAAAAGCATCACCGTAAAAGAAGGCGACAGGGTTAAAGCCGGTGAAGTATTGGTGCAACTGAGTCAGGTACAGGCGCAGGCGCAGGTTGATTCTCTGCGCGATCAATACTACACCACCCTGGCCACCGAAGGCCGCCTGCTTGCTGAACGTGATGGATTAAGCAAAGTGACTTTCTCGCCGGTCTTCGAACAACTTCAGGCTCAGCCGCGGGTTGCCGAGATCATCGCGCTGCAAACCCAGCTCTTCTCCTCGCGCCGTCAGGGGCTGCAAAGCGAAGTCGACGGTTATAAACAGTCGATGGACGGTATGCGTTTCCAGTTAAAAGGCCTGCAGGATTCCAGGGTCAATAAACAGATCCAGCTTTCCAGCCTGCGTGAGCAGATGAACAGCATGAAACAACTGGCTGCCGACGGCTATTTACCGCGTAACCGTTATCTTGAAGTGCAGCGTCAGTTTGCGGAAGTTAACAGCAGCATCGATGAAACCGTCGGGCGGATCGGCCAAGTACAAAAACAGCTGCAGGAGTCTCAGCAGCGGATCGATCAGCGTTTTGCCGACTATCAGCGCGAAGTCAGAACCCAACTGGCGCAAACGCAGATGGACGCCAGTGAATTCCGAAACAAGCTGGAAATGGCGAATTTTGATCTCGGCAACACCGCTATCACCTCGCCGGTGGATGGCACCGTAGTCGGATTAAATATCTTTACTCAGGGGGGCGTCGTGGGAGCGGGTGACCACCTGATGGACGTTGTACCCAGTCAGGCTACGCTGGTGGTGGATTCCCGCCTGAAGGTAGAGTTGATTGACAAGGTGTACAACGGGTTGCCGGTGGATTTGATGTTTACCGCTTTCAACCAGAACAAAACCCCGAAAATCCCGGGGACGGTGACATTGGTTTCTGCCGACCGCTTGGTTGACAAGGCCAATGGCGAACCCTACTACCAAATGCAGGTCACGGTATCTCCTGAAGGCATGAAAATGCTGGGCGGGGAGGATGTTAAGCCGGGTATGCCTGTTGAGGTGTTCGTGAAGACAGGGTCACGCTCACTGCTGAGCTATTTGTTTAAACCTATTTTGGATCGCGCTCATACTTCATTAACCGAGGAATAATTTTGATTCAATTTAAACGACAGGTTGCTGGCCTTGCTATCAGTACCCTCTTGTTTGCGATATCTGCGCCGGTTCATTCGATAGGGATTCTAGACGCATATTCGCTGGCACTTGAAAAAGATCCGACCTTTCGGGCGGCTATAAAAGAAAAAGAAGCGGGGGATGAAAACGAAAACATCGGCAGGGCGGGGCTGCTGCCGAAGGTGTCGGCCAATTACCAGAATTCACCGCGTAACTGGCAGACGCAAAAGTATCCGGCGAGTGACATTTTTGGCAATAGCCTTGGTGAGGCGACCAAACGACAACAGTATCGCAGCCATTCCAGTTCGATAACGCTGACGCAACCGTTGTTCGATTACGAAGCCTATGCGCGTTACAAGGCCGGTGTGGCGCAAACGCTGATGTCAGATGAGCGTTACCGCAGTAAATATTTGGATCTGGCTGTGCGGGTGATCTCCGCCTATGTTGAAGTGGCTTACTCCAAAGACCAGATCGCGCTGGCCTCAGCGCAAAAGGCGGCTTATAAAGAGCAATTGGCGCTAAACGATCGCTTAATGAGCGCGGGTGAAGGCACTATTACCGACGTTTCAGAGACCCAGGCGCGCTACAGTCTGGCAGAGGCGCAGGAAATTGAGGCACGTGATGCCCTGGATGCGGCACAACGCGAGCTGGAGGTGATTATTGGCGTACCGCTCGATCAACTGGATGAGCTACAGGTACTGCGCCCCGGTAAATTCCAGGTGGCGCCGTTAATCCCTTCCAAATTTGAAGAGTGGCAAAAAATTGCCCTGGAGAATAACCCGATGTTGGCTGCCTCACGCCATGGCGTTGATGCCGCCAAGTATGAGGTAGAGAGAAATCGCGCGGGCTTTATGCCGCAGGTTCAGCTCTATGCTTCGCATTCGGAAAATGACTCCAGCAGTGATAACACGGTTAACCAAAAATACCGCACCGACAGTATCGGCGTGCAGGTGAGTGTGCCGATCTATGCTGGCGGTGGGGTGTCCGCATCGACTCGCCAGGCGGCATCACGCTATGGGCAGGCAATGTATGAAATGGATGCACAAGTCGGTACCACGCTGAACGATCTGCGTAAGCAGTTCAATCTTTGCATCAGTAGTCGCGCAAAATTAGCGGCGTATGAACTGGCGGTAAAATCGGCGACAACGCAGGTAACGGCCACCCGCCAGAGCGTGTTGGCAGGGCAGCGCGTCAACGTCGATGTGCTGAATGCCGAGCAACAACTTTACAGCGCGCAGCGAGACTTGGCTTCGGCCAAGTATACCTACATAAAGTCCTGGATCACCCTGTTGAGCGACTCTGGAACGCTTGACGAAAAGGACGTGAAACGAGTGGCGCAGTATTTCTCTATGAATCGCTGACCGGGTAGGGATAAATGGTTCAAATACTCACCATGAGTATTTGTCTGAAAGAGCAGCCTCAAGCTGCTCTTTTTTGTCTCAATACGTTATGTTAGCAACCAGTGGTGCTTCTGCCTCGCCTGTAAAACTGTACTTTTCGCTATAAATCATTGTGTAGATCTATGGGCAGATATTGGCATAGGCAGGGGTTTTTTAACATACATGTAACTTCTGTATGTAATTGTATGACTTTTATAATACTGGGTTGGCTGGCGCTACGCCGCACTCTCGTTTATAAGACAGACGACTGAGTTAAGGGTTAATAATGTCAAAACTAATTCCTGTGGTTATGGCCGGCGGTACTGGCAGCCGGTTGTGGCCACTGTCGCGCGAATCATTCCCCAAACAGTTTCTCTCCATTGATGACAGTGGGTTCAGTTTGCTGCAGCAAACTTTGCAGCGTTTATCTGGACTGGAGGGCGTCGAAGTCGCCGCGCCTTTAGTCATCTGCAATGAAAATCATCGTTTTCTGGTCGCAGAACAGCTGCGTGAAATCGATCAACTTGCAACAAACATCATTTTAGAGCCTGTTGGACGCAATACTGCACCAGCTGTTGCATTGGCAGCACATCTGGCCGCAGAAGAAGACGAAGACAGTATGCTCTTGGTACTGGCCGCAGATCATTTGATTACAAAGGTGGAAAATTTTCACGCGGCAATAAAAACGGCAATTATGCATGCCACAGAAAACAACTTGGTGACTTTCGGTATTATTCCTGGGCATCCAGAAACGGGCTACGGCTATATCAAACGCGGCAGTGCACTTTCCAGCGAATGCTTCAAAGTCGACGCTTTTGTAGAAAAACCTTGTCTGGAAAAAGCCGTTGAATATCTTGCCAGTGGTGAGTTTAGTTGGAACAGCGGCATGTTCATGTTTAAAACTGCCAAATTCCTGCAAGAGCTGCAACAGTTCAGCCCTGAAATATTCAGTACAACACAACAATCTGTGGTCGACAGCCAGCGTGATATGAATTTTATCCGTGTTGATCAAGAAATATTTAAGCATTGCCCAAGTGACTCCATCGATTATGCGGTGATGGAAAAAACACGTGATGCAGTGGTGATCCCCATAGATGCTGGCTGGAGCGATGTAGGTTCATGGACATCTCTGTGGGACGTGTCAGAAAAGGATGCTCTCGGCAATGTTAACGTCGGTGAGATTATCTCCATTGATTCCAGTAATAACTACATCTCATCTGATGGTGCGCTAGTGGCTACTATCGGGCTGGATGACCTTATCGTGATCAATACCAATGATGCGTTGTTGATTTCGACTAAGGATCGCGTTCAGGACGTTAAGAAAGTGGTTGATGAGCTAAAAAAACGCAACCTTCATCACTTTCGCCAGCACTCCTCTGCTTATCGCCCATGGGGCAAGATCTGTGATATCGACAACGGCGAACATTTCCAGGTCAAAAAAATCATTGTTCGCCCTGGTGAGGGATTGTCAGTACAGCGTCATCTTCATCGCGCAGAGCACTGGGTCGTCGTTAGCGGTACGGCAAAGGTGAATGTTGAAGATAAAGAATTCTTCTTATCAGAGAACCAGTCTACATTCATCCCTGCTGGCAGTGTCCACACCCTGGAGAACCCTGGGAAAATCGATCTTGAAATCATTGAGGTTCGATCAGGATTTTACCTGGAAGAAGATGACATTGAGCGTTTACATGATCGGTACGGCCGAGTTTAATTAAAGGATTTGGTGATGGAAAAGTTAGCCTGTTTTAAAGCTTATGATGTGCGCGGCAAGTTGGGTGAGGAGCTGAATGATGATATCGCCTATCGCATTGGGCGCGCGTATGGCGAGTTCCTGAAGCCGAAGACCATTGTTCTCGGCAGCGATGTACGCCTGACCAGCGAAAGCTTGAAGCTGTCTTTGGCAAAGGGCCTACAGGATGCCGGCACCGACGTTATCGATATTGGTATGACCGGCACCGAAGAGGTCTATTTTGCCACTTCCCATCTTAAAGCAGATGGCGGTGTGGAAGTGACCGCAAGCCATAACCCGATCGACTACAACGGAATGAAGCTGGTGCGTGAGGGTTCGCGCCCTATCAGCGGCGATACCGGTTTGCGCGCAATCCAGGAACTGGCGGAGAAAAACCAATTCCCTGAGCCTGCAGCTACTCGTGGCAGCTATGTTCGTCAGGATGTGTTGGCAGATTATGTCAAACATGTGCTTTCCTATGTCGATGTTGCAAACTTTAAGCCGCTGAAGTTGGTTATCAACTCTGGTAACGGTGCTGCCGGGCATGTGATCGATGCCATTGAAGCCTCTCTCAAAGCTTTGAACGTTCCGTTGGAGTTTATCAAGGTTCATCATCAGCCGGACGGTACCTTCCCGAATGGTATCCCTAATCCGTTATTGCCAGAATGTCGTGCAGATACTGCCAATGCGGTGCGAGAACATGGCGCAGATATGGGGATTGCCTTCGACGGCGATTTTGACCGTTGCTTCCTGTTTGACGAAAAAGGCGACTTCATTGAAGGATATTATATTGTTGGTCTTCTGGCAGAAGCCTTCCTGCAAAAACAACCAGGCGCAAAAATCATTCATGATCCACGCTTGAGCTGGAACACCATCGATGTGGTGAGCGAAGCGGGCGGGATACCGGTGATGTCAAAAACCGGGCATGCTTTTATTAAGGAACGCATGCGTGCGGAAGACGCTATTTATGGTGGAGAAATGAGCGCGCACCATTATTTCCGCGATTTCGCCTATTGTGACAGCGGTATGATCCCGTGGTTGCTGGTGGCTGAATTGGTCTGTGTTAAAGGACAAACCCTGGGGCAACTGGTGCAGGACCGCATTGCGGCTTACCCTTCGTCCGGGGAGATCAATATCAAACTGGCACAGCCGGCTGCATCAATTGACAGCGTCAAGCAACATTATCTGGCGCAGGCTGGTGAAGTGGATTACACCGATGGCATCAGCATGGAGTTTGGCGATTGGCGTTTTAACCTGCGCTCGTCCAATACCGAGCCGGTAGTTCGTCTCAATGTTGAGTCACGTGCAGACGTGGTATTGATGCAAGAAAAAACCGACGAAATTTTGGCAATGTTATCACGTTAAGACACATCCGTGATGATGCGCTTTTATGAGGAGCGGCCTAGGCCGCTCTTTTTCTTGGGTTGTGAATGTCTATTATTTTAAGTGTATACTGCGCTGAATCTGAATGAACGAACATGGTTATATAAGGTATTTGAATTAAATAAAGTCGGATAGAAAATTTGCAGACCTGATGCAACAAATCTATTTAAATGGCATGGATAAAAATAAGGAGTTGTTATGGTTATTTTAGTCACTGGCGGTGCCGGTTATATCGGTTCTCACACAGTTCTGACCCTGCTGGAACGTGGTGAAAAGGTCATTGTGTTAGATAACCTGTCGAACTCATCAGAAGAGTCTTTGCGTCGTGTAGAAAAGTTAACGGGCAAAGCTGCCGTGTTTTACCAAGGGGATATCCAAGACGCTGAGTGTCTGCGACGCATTTTTGATGACCATGATATTACGGCCGTGATTCATTTCGCTGGTTTGAAAGCGGTAGGAGAGTCGACTCGTAAGCCGCTGGAGTATTATCAAAACAACGTGGCCGGGACGCTAGTGCTGCTAGAGGAAATGCGTCGCGCTGGGGTGACCCAATTCATCTTCAGCTCGTCGGCAACAGTGTACGGCGCAAATTCTCCGGTTCCTTATATAGAAACAACGCCAATAGGTGGAACCACCAGCCCTTACGGTACATCTAAACTGATGGTCGAGCAGATTCTTCAGGATTTCTCTAAGGCAGAACCTCAGTTCTCTATTATCGCCTTGCGTTATTTCAATCCTGTAGGTGCTCATGAGTCCGGTGAGATCGGTGAAGATCCGAACGGTATCCCGAATAACTTGTTGCCTTATATCTCCCAGGTGGCCATTGGCAAGTTGGAAAAACTGGGCATTTTTGGTGGGGATTACCCGACGAAAGATGGCACCGGCGAGCGTGATTACATCCACGTGATGGATCTGGCTGAGGGACATTTGATGGCTATGGATCATCTGAAGAAAGTTGATGGATTCAAAGCATACAATCTGGGGGCGGGAGTGGGCCACTCGGTATTGAGTATGGTGCAGGGTTTTGAGAGAGCTTCAGGTGTGAAGATACCTTATCAAATCTTGCCGCGACGTGATGGGGATCTCCCCGCTTTCTGGGCGGATGCTAATCTGGCGCGTAAGGAACTGGGGTGGGAGGTGCGTCGTGGTATTGATGAAATGATGCGCGATACCTGGAATTGGCAGAAGAAAAACCCGAAAGGTTACCGGTAGTAAAGCTCACCATATAATATTACCGTGCCAGAAGGTGCGGTAATTGCTTACTTACTCCATTTTCTATTCCCAAATCCCGATGCATCCGCTTATTCATTGCACTGACAATAATTTGACTGCATCTATTTGGTTTTCATCGATTCCAGTGGTCAGGCTTTGCGTTAGAATTTGTAAGCTATTATAAAACAAAATATTTTCGAGTAGCGAACTAGTCTATGTTTATCAAGTACACAGGTCTCGGTTGTCAGGACTGGAGATAGGGGAGAACTATGTACCTATCAATGTTTGTCTCATTGTATCTTTGTTTAGACAAACTTATGCTATTTTGTCAGTATAGTGGCGCGCAGATTGTGGATAATCAGAATAATCTTGACTAATTGCTGTAGCAGAAAACGTGATGTGTCAACTCTATGGGTGTGTAACGACATAGAAGTACGGCATTTTTAGCCTCTGCCTGCAGAAGAAGGCTCGTGTCTGGTAAAATAGCAGGAAAAGTACTAGGGGTATTTGATATATGCAAGAAATTGTGGCCGTTTTTTTCAGTGCGCTTGCCGTTCTTTTTATGGCGAGGAAGGTCGCAAGGAAAGTTGGACTAGTCGACAAACCCAATAGTCGAAAATTTCATCAAGGTCATATCCCTTTGGTTGGTGGGGTTTCTGTCTATCTTTCACTTTGGATTCTTTACTTGATGCAACCGACGTGGTTGCCAGATTTCACTCTTTATATGGTTTGTGCCACGTTGCTGTTAGCTATTGGCGTACTCGACGATCGCTATGATTTACCAGTGTGGCCTCGGGTTGCGCTACAAGCTGCAATCGCTGTATTGATGATCTGTAATGGATTGTACCTCAAAAGTTTTGGTGAGATCTTTTTTGGACACGAACTTGTTTTGGGGATTGGTGGCACCGTTATTACAGTATTTGCAATATGGGGAGCAATCAATGCCTTCAATATGGTTGATGGGGTTGATGGGTTGCTTGGAGCCTTGTCTTGCGTGACTTTTTGCGCATTAACGGTTGTGTTTTATATTCACGGTAATACCGACATGGCGTTGTGGTGTTTATGCCTTATGGTTTCATGTTTGCCCTATCTCTTACTTAACTTGGGTGTGATCTGGGGACGCAAGTTCAAGGTCTTTATGGGAGATGCTGGTAGTACTTTGATTGGATTTACAGTTATCTGGGTACTGATTTTGGGAAGCCAGGGCGAAAATAAAGTCATGCAACCGGTAACTGCCCTTTGGCTGATTGCTGTGCCATTAATGGATATGGTCAGAGTCATGATTAGCCGAATTCGATGTGGCAACAGTCCCTTCAAACCTGATCGTCAACATCTGCACCATATTCTGATGCGTTCCGGCAGTTCTGCTCGTAGGACTGTAATAATTATGGTCTTTATTGCCACTCTTTTGGCGGCTATTGGCATCGTAAGCGAAATGCTGCATATTGCAGAAGTTTTTTCGCTGTTGTTTTTTATGTGTGTTTTTGTTCTTTACTGCTTGGTTATCAATTTACTTGCTCAAGCACGCAGTAATCAAATTTATCTGAAGTAGGTTGAGCCAAATAATCTGGTGGCTTTGTTAGAGAGTTGAGCGTATTACCTCAACAAAGCGAAATCTTAATTTTTGAAGAAATTAAGTACTTTCCTGATTACATTTAGATAGAGCGTGGCTTTGGCCACGCTCTATCTTTTTACATTTAGAATACTAGTTCTGCATTTTATCCTGCGGGATCTCGAGCATCTCCAATAAGCGACCATTGACTTCATGAGCATCAAATTTCTGTTGTGCCAACTGGTAACTTGCGAGCCCCATCTCAACGATTTTTGCAGGATCTTCTATTAACTCAATCATACGTGCGGTCAATTCTTCTGGCGACCAGCGTTGGATTAAAAACCCATTGACCCCGTGAATAACCGTTTCGCGGCATCCTGGCACATCAGTGCTAAGCACCGCTCTACCCATAGCCATTGCTTCTTGAGTGCTGCGGGGGATTCCTTCCCTATAATATGATGGTAGAACGAAAACACTGGATTTCTTTATCCACTCTTGCACATTCGAAACGTGGCCAGGGTAAATAATGACATCGTCTTCTATCAGTTTTTTGAGACTGTTTTCAGTCAGGCTGCCAGGGTTTTGTTTATCGACGGCCCCTAACATATAAAACTGAACGTCAGGATAACGCTGTTTTACTGCCTTTGCCGCTGTAACATACTCGTGTACCCCTTTTTCCGCCAGAAGGCGAGCGATAAAAATAAATGATATCGGCTCTGTTGGAGTAGGAGTGAAGGGATAATCAGTTAGTTTAAGACCTATCCCACCTAACACATGAGCTCTTTTTACTTTTATCCCTGACTTAACTAATAGATCGTTGCGATCGTCTGGATTCAATAAAATTAAAGCGTCTAGCTTGGGAAAAATTAAACGGTATAGTGTTGTCTGGGTTTTCTTCAGCAGATTAACTTTCCAGCTAACCCCTTGAGGTTGTTCAGTGAACAGGTAACCCAAACCTTCGAGCATCGCGTAACGTTTCTTGACGCCGGCAAGGACCGCAGCTAGTGTGCCGAAGATACATGGTTTTGAAAAATAAGAAAACACAAGATCTGGCGCAATGCTTTTCAACTGTTTACTGAGTGTATAAGTATCATAGAGGTCCTTTATCGGGTTAAGACCTGTGCGACTGAAACGATAATTCACTGGCGTGGCGCCCAATGCGGCGACCTGCTTGCGGCTTTTATCATCATAATCAAGCGCAAATGCGTAAACGATATGCCCTTGCTGATGCAATGACTTAATCAGATCTGCTCTGAAACCTATAACGCAGTTTGCTGTTGTGCCTATCAATACTATTTTCATAAAAACCTTATAAGCTATTTGTTCTTATTTTTCAGCTCTGTGTAAATGTTCTCCCACTGAGTAACTATTTCATTCAATGAGAATTTTTCCTGTATTCTGGTCCGCGCGATAGCACCCATTTTTTCTCTTTCATGGGCTGGCATTTTTTCGATAGACATCAGGGCATTCGCTAAAGCCAATGGATCTTTAATTGGCACTATCAATCCTGACGTCCCATCACTGCCGACAATCTCACGTGGCCCGCCGCTATCAGTAACAACTACCGGAAGTTCCGCAGACATAGCTTCCGCAACGACTAAACCATAGCCTTCCCAAGCGGATGACAAAACGAAGCCGTCGACCTGCCGGTATAAAGGTGCAGTATCATCACACAACCCGATAAACTCAACCCGATCTTCGATACCATAGTGTTTTACCAGCTGTTTCAAGGTTGCATCCAGTGGCCCTTGCCCAGCTATCAGTAATTTGCTGCTTGAAATATGCGTGAATGCTTGAATGAGCGTCGGATAATCCTTTTGATCAACGAGTCGTCCTACTGCGAGCCAACAGAAAGGGGAAGTTGTCACCTTTGTTATCGTCGGCGGTATAAACCTATCCGTATCAATTCCATTGAAAACGGTGTAAGTATTATGCCGCGGCAGCACATTTTCATTAGTGAATCTGCGGGTTGCGGCTTCGCTGATAGTCGTGTTTATCTGACATAGGGGGTTTGTCAGACGATAAGCCCAGTCTCTAAGTTTGCCGCCTTCGTGTGTATTATGTGCGGTAGAGATTATTTTCAACGAAGGTAGGAACAGCCGCGCCAAGCGCGTTAGAAGGTTGGCGTGCACCATATGTGCATGCACAATATCCGGTTTTGATTGGCGCAATATCTTGCACAAGCGTAGTAACGCCAACGGCAAGTCCTTGGCAGATTTCATTTCCAAGGATAGTAAGGGAACGCCAGCAGCGGCGAGCCTTTCAATAAAAACAGCCGACGAAGGTGGTGTCAGTGAAATCAATCGCATCTGATGACCTTTTTGAGCCAACCTCTCTAGCAGAGAAACAACCTGATATTCAGCGCCACCAATTTCTAAACCGGTAATAACGTAATCTATTTGCATAACTTTTATTATCCTTGATTCTTCCTGTAAATTAGGAATAATTTTTTTATCAAGGGTTGTGGCAGCCAACTGATGCTCCATAACGCAATCTTCAATTTTTTCCCGAGTGGGGATTTTTTTAAATAATTACGTGCTTGCTGCGGCTCATTACTTAACAGAGTGTAGGTAATAAGTGCCAAATTAATGCGTTGAAATTCTTGTGGGTGATTATTGCGTAATTTATCACCAAAGTTTTCTAATGCTATTTCTGCCAGTTGTTTATGGCAGACCGATTTTTTTATTTGTGATGAGTAATGTGTTAAACGTAATGCGGCGTCATCAGAAACGCGAACTAAAGGGTGATTGTACGATGGTATGCCGAATTTTTCGGCGATTTTCCACCAAAGTAAGTGTTCACCGCCTGCTCGGTTTTCCGGGTAGCGAAAACCGGTATCAAGAAATATTTTCTTGTTGAATACAGGGGTAAAGTCACCCTCAATTTTCTTATTTACGTAGTCATCAAAAGTAATCAGCTGATACTTTTCTTTTTGGTTTTGTGCCGTTATAGCAAATTGGTAAACCGGATGACTGGCATTTTCGTCAAGAGGAAGTATTTTTTCCAGATAATCGGCGGTTCCAGGCTCGAGGGTATCATCATCATCCAGTATCAACACCCACGGTGCGTTGGCTAACGCTATCCCTTCCATACGTGCGGGGCCAGGACCACCATTGACGGGCATGCGATGATAAACCAAACCTTCTGTCTCAAACTTTGGCAGTGGAGTGGTCGAGGCATCATCAACTACAATTATTTCAATCGTATGCTTCGCATTTCTTTCAGCTATGACTGAGTTTACCGCGCGAACAACCAGCTCTGGTCGGTTGTAGGTGGCAATGACGACGCTTAATGTGAAGTTATTCAAACTCATTTCCTTCATTATACTAATAAAGCAAAGCAGTTAATAATAGTTTGCCATGCTTAGCGATAACGTAAATCATTATCATTTGTTGCTTGCTTTGGTGGCTTTCCTACAAAATAACAGTAGAAATAGAGTAAACATTACGATTTCGGCACTTAGGAAGGCAATGGTCATGCCTAAACCGCCCCACATAGGAACTAGCAACAAAGAGAGCAGGCAAATAATAGCGATATTCAGCATCATAGCTCTGCTGGCAATTCTTTCTTTTCCACTAGGAATAAACCATAGTATGGCCAGTGCCATATTATTGATACGTAAAGGAACAACCCATACTAAAATTCTTAATAATTCGATGGCGTCCTCATAACCTGGCCCGAATACCATATTGACAATCCATGGTGCGAGCCAAAGGGTAACGAGTGCAAATAGTGTAGTTGCGATGAATAAGCCAATTAAAATCAGCACAACCATTTTTTTTGCATCACGAGCCGAATTGTGTTGCAGACGTACTAAATGAGGAAATGCGGCATTTAACACCGGTCCGGCAAATCCACTCGCAGCTTTGACCAGTTTTTCAGCTGGCACAAAAGCGCCGACTGCGCGCGCGCCCCCGAGTAAACCTAAGAGTGTAGATGCAATTGAACCCATGATACTTTGGGCCCCTTTATAAAGAAATAGTTCCCAGCTTTCGCGTAAAACGGTGGTTGCTCCCGAGAAACTCATACGGCCAAAACCGGTAGTACGCACAATAAGTAAGGTTGGGAGCAATGTATTGATTATTCCAACCGTAGCCTGGATAGCCAACACACGTTGCGCATGTGCGGGAGTGGAAACCAAAACTATGGTGGCCAGCAAGCCAATACTGCGTAATCCTATATCCAGCAAGGCGGGTAAAATAAGCCTTTCGAGACCGATATAGTACCAAAGCGGGGTAAAACCAAATGCCAGTATGAACAACGATATCCAGATGAACCAGTGGTTCGGGATTGTCGTGGCCCCGATACCTGAAAAAATCAAGATAGCGACAATGATACCCACAACCAGGCTCAATAGCAGTTTCGCTAGCAAGACATTGGTAACCAACTGCGCCAATTGTTTCTGATTACCTTGGGCTTTCACCACACTGCGTGCTGCGCTGAAATTAAAACCAAACTCAACGAATACTGATGCTGTTAACGCGATGCCCAGCGCATACAAAACCTGCCCGTACCCCTGCTGACCTAGCGCATGTGCTAAGACCGGAAGCTCAATCAAGGGGATAACCAATCCCCCGATTTGAGCGATCATTAACCAGGCGGTATTAGTGGCGACGCGAGACATGGGTGACCACAATAGCTAGCGCTGCCAAAATAATACCCCATTCAGTAAGTTCGTTACTTAATGGGTGGAATAATCCCATAAACAGGAACAGAGTCAGAGTCGAAAGTGGGCATAACATAGAGTCAAAACGTTCAACAAACAGCTCTCGTTGGCTGGTGACGAATCTCACCCCTCGGTAGAGAGGGTATAGCAGGAACAGGAGATAGCCAACAAAGGCCAACACACCATCGTCTGCGAGTAATTGCAGGTAAGTCATGTGAATGACACTACTGGCGCCGAAGTCCATCACCCTCGTGCTGCCAAAACCGCCTCCCCAAGGAAATGTCTCTACTGCATGTTGCCAACCTACACGTAACATCTCCAGGCGGGTTGTATTATCACCACTGACTAAGCGGTCTGCCGTTGATTCACTGCTCGGGGTAACATATTCTTTTTGTAATTCATTGATAATATTACCATTGCTTTCGCTTTTACTGAGCAGTTGTGTGATCAAGGGATCATAGTGGCCTGATACCCAATTGAGGAGTATAGGTTGGATGATCGAAAAGGATAAAATGGTAACAAGAAGAAGGCCAAGATGACTACGTACCGGTTTAACATGTCTCTTGCTGGCAAATGCAACAGCGGCTAATCCGCCCCAAACCAGCACCAACCACAACATGGATGTGCGGCTGCCGTCGAGGGCCATAACTAACACAGCGCTAAAAGCTAGTAAGAGATTACGTGTGTGTGGCTGTTTAAGGCAGCGCCAAACAGCGAAAGGCCAGACGAATGCGCCAGCTTTCCAGATAACACCAGGCCAACTGGCAAGCCAGCCCATTCGTCCATCCCCCAAAATCACCATTGCGTCAGTTTGTCGAAACAATGCCAGTAATATTAATGGGATCAATGAAACGATCAACGCTGCGCTTAGCGACTTCTCGAGTAGCTTTGGTGTGAGTGGTGAAATCACAACCAGCATGACGAGCACGAGCATAAAGGCCAAATACTTAGCCAGAGTATAAAACCCTAGACCATGGTTAGCTAATGATGCTGCAGCGATACCCGCCATAAAAAGCAACCAGCCGAGCAACATCGGTTTATAGTCACCAAGTCGGGAGAGACGGCCAAGTAGCGTTTGACCAGTGGAAAGTTGGGATGCCGCCAGAGACGTTACAGTGGCTGCCAATAATAACATTATTTGAATTAACCAATTGATGTTGCCACCGATATAAATTTTGACGGTACCCAACATGGCTAACACAATGAAAAATAATGTAAAAATGCTTGAGGTGGCTCTCACTTTCCATTCCTAAACCAGTTAAATCGCTGGATTGTACAGCATCCCGTGTAAGCAGCAATACTGATTTGTCTTATACAATGAAGAATAATATTATTTTTTGTTTATTATTCATGTTGTTATGTTTTTACACCGTTGCAGTGCTGCCCGTTTGTTACAAAAATAACTATCGCACCAATCACTACCCACGCAGCAGCTTCCTGAGTTAACATGTGTGCCACATCACAAAACCTGTTGGCCACAGTTGTTAACAGGGTCATCCTCAGACAGGAGTTCTTCAATGTCCAAGCAACAAATCGGCGTTGTCGGCATGGCGGTAATGGGCCGCAATCTGGCACTGAACATCGAAAGCCGTGGTTACACCGTTTCGATCTTTAACCGTTCAGGCGATAAAACTGATGAAGTTATTGCCGAGAATCCAGGTAAAAACCTGGTGCCGCACTACACCGTCGAAGAGTTCGTTGAATCGCTGGAAAAACCACGCCGCATCTTGCTGATGGTGAAAGCGGGTGAAGCGACTGACAAGACCATTGCTTCCCTGACTCCGCACCTGGATAAAGGTGACATTCTGATCGACGGTGGCAACACCTACTATCAGGACACCATCCGTCGTAACCGCGAACTGTCTGATCAAGGCTTCAACTTCATCGGTACCGGTGTTTCCGGTGGTGAAGAGGGCGCGCTGAAAGGGCCTTCAATCATGCCTGGCGGTCAGAAAGAAGCTTACGAGCTGGTGGCGCCAATCCTGGAGAAAATCGCTGCGGTAGCGGAAGGTGAGCCTTGCGTGACCTACATCGGTGCTGATGGCGCCGGTCACTATGTGAAGATGGTGCACAACGGCATCGAATACGGCGACATGCAGCTGATTGCAGAAGCCTATTCCCTGTTGAAGCAGGCGCTGAACCTGAGCAATGAAGAACTGGCTGACACCTTTGCCGAGTGGAACAAAGGCGAACTGAACAGCTACCTGATCGACATCACCAAAGATATCTTCACCAAGAAAGATGAAGAAGGTAAATACCTGGTTGATGTGATCCTGGACGAAGCTGCCAACAAAGGCACCGGCAAATGGACCAGCCAGAGCTCTCTGGATCTGGGCGAGCCGCTGTCGCTGATCACCGAGTCGGTATTCGCACGTTACCTGTCCTCACTGAAAGACCAGCGCGTTGCCGCATCTAAAGTGTTGACCGGTCCTAAAGTGACGCCAGTCAGCGGTGACAAAGCCGAATTCGTCGAGAAAGTGCGCCGCGCGCTGTACCTGGGCAAAATCGTTTCCTATGCGCAGGGCTTCTCTCAGCTGAAAGCGGCTTCCAAAGAAAACAACTGGGATCTGCACTACGGCGACATTGCCAAGATCTTCCGCGCCGGCTGCATCATCCGTGCACAGTTCCTGCAGAAAATCACCGACGCTTATGCACAGGACGCGGATATCGCTAACCTGTTGCTGGCACCTTACTTCAAGCAGATTGCTGACGAATATCAGCAGGCGCTGCGTGACGTGGTGTCCTACGCGGTGCAGAACGGCATCCCTACGCCGACCTTCTCTGCGGCAATCTCCTACTACGACAGCTACCGTTCAGCGGTTCTGCCTGCCAACCTGATCCAGGCGCAGCGTGACTACTTCGGTGCTCACACCTACAAACGTATCGACAAAGAAGGCGTGTTCCATACCGAATGGATGGAATAATCCCAACGTTTGAAGCATAAAAAAAGCCGCCGAGGTTAACGCCCGGCGGCTTTTTTATTGCCTGCAAAGCAAGACTATTTCTGGTGGCGTTCGCGCAGCCGGCCAATCACCTTGCTCAAATCCAGATCCTGATCCTGCAATAGCACCAGCAGGTGATAAATCAGATCGGAGGCCTCGTTGGTCAGCTCTTCGCGATCGTTCACCGTCGCGGCCAATGCGGTTTCCACGCCTTCTTCACCGACTTTCTGCGCGATACGCTTGGTGCCGCTGGCGTACAGGCTGGCGGTGTAAGAGCTGTCGGGGCTGGCGTTTTTACGCTCCGCTAGCAGTTGCTCCAACTGATACAGAAAACCCCAATCGCTGGCGGCCGGGTGGAAGCAGCTGGTATTGCCCAGATGGCAGGTCGGGCCAATCGGATTGACCAAAATCAACAGCGTGTCGTTATCACAGTCTGGGGTGATGCTCACTACGTTGAGGAAGTTGCCAGAGCTTTCGCCCTTGGTCCACAGGCGCTGCTTGGTACGAGAGAAGAAGGTGACCTTGCCGCTTTGTTCGGTAGCGGTCAGCGCTTCCTGGTTCATGTAGCCGAGCATCAGCACTTCGCCGGAAACGGCATGCTGCACAATCGCCGGCAGCAGGTGGTCAGTTTTTTCCCAGTCGAGCTGGCTTCTTTGTTGTTCTGTTAACACAGGCGGATCTCCACACCTTGGGCGGCCAGGAACTTTTTCAGTTCGCCGATATTAATGATTTGCTTGTGGAACACCGACGCGGCCAGGGCGCCGTCAACGTCCGCATCACGGAACGCTTCCAGAAAGTGTTCCATGGTGCCCGCGCCGCCGGAGGCAATCAGGGGCACCTTGCATACCTCACGGACCTTCCTCAGCTGTTCCAGATCGTAACCGTTGCGTACGCCATCCTGGTTCATCATGTTCAACACAATCTCGCCGGCACCGCGTTTTTGCACTTCTTTAACCCAATCCAAGGTTTCCCATTGAGTGACGCGGGTGCGGCTTTCGTCGCCGGTGTATTGGTTAACGTGATACTTGCCGGTTGAGGCTTCGAACCAGGTATCAATACCCACCACGATGCACTGTACGCCAAAGCGATCTGCCAGACGGCTGATCAGATCGGGGTCGGCCAGCGCCGGAGAGTTGATGGAAATCTTGTCGGCGCCAAAAGAGAGGATCTGGCTGGCATCTTCCGGGCTTTTGATCCCACCGGCGACGCAGAAGGGGATATCAATCACTTCCGCCACCCGTGACACCCAGCTTTTGTCCACTACACGGCCATCGCTTGAGGCGGTGATATCGTAGAACACCAGTTCGTCCGCACCTTCCTGCGCATAACGTTGCGCCAGCGGCACGATGTCACCGATGATTTCATGGTTGCGGAACTGCACGCCTTTCACTACTTGCCCGTCTTTGACATCCAGGCACGGGATTATCCGTTTTGCCAGCATGCGATTGCCTCCTCAACGCTAAACTTACCTTCCAACAGGGCACGCCCCACAATCACACCTTTAACGCCACTGCCACGCAGTTGGGCGATATCGTCCAGGTTGCCGATGCCGCCGGATGCCTGGAAGTCAATCTGCGGATAGCGTTGGCTGATTTCCTGGTACAGCGCCACGTTGGAGCCAGCCAGCGTGCCATCGCGGGAAATATCGGTGCACAGCACGTGCTTGAGGCCGTAGGGCAGGAACTGTTCCACCACCTGTTCCAAAGTGGCGTCTGAGTTTTCTTGCCAGCCGCTGATCGCCACGCGCTTGGTGCCGTCGGCGTCGATACGCACGTCCAGCGCCAATACCATGGCCTCTGCGCCATAGCGCTCAAACCAGCCTTGCACCAACTGCGGTTGTTTCACTGCGGTGGAGCCGATGACTACGCGGGTCGCACCGGCTTCCAGCAGTGCCGAAACGTCCTGCTCATTACGAATGCCGCCGCCAACCTGTACCGGCACGTTAACCCCGGCGAGCAGTTGGCGCAGCAGCGGGATCTGGCGTGCAGCAGGATCTTTGGCCCCGGTCAGATCGACCAGATGCAATACCTGTGCACCCTGTTGTTGATAGTCCTGCAGGCGTGAGCGCGGATCGTTACCGTAGTCGCGCTGTTGGCCGTAATCACCCTGATGCAAACGCACCACGTTGCCGTCGATCAAATCCAAAGCTGGAATAATCATGCTGCCTACATCTCCAGAAAGTTTTTCAACAGTTGCGCACCGGCTGCTCCAGAACGTTCTGGATGAAACTGCACGCCGAAGAAGTTGTCTTTTTGCACGGCGGCGGTGAAGGGCTCGCCGTAGTTCGCCTGGGCGATGGTGCTTGGGCATATCGGCATCGCATAGCTGTGAACGAAGTAGAAGTAGGCACCGTCTTCAATGCCGCGGAACAGATGGTGGCCGGCCTGTGCCGAAACCTGGTTCCAGCCCATGTGCGGCAGCGGCAGACCGAAGTCGGTCATCTGGGTGACCGGCGTCTCGATAATGCCCAGCGTGTCGATACCGCCATTCTCTTCGCTGCTTTTTGCCAGCAACTGCATACCGAGGCAAATACCCAGCACCGGCTGAGTGCAGGCTTTGATCAAATCGATCAACTCGCGTTGCTTCAACTGATCCATGGCCGCCTGCGCTGTGCCGACGCCCGGCAGGAAAAGCTTATCGGCGCGCAACACGATCTCCGGGTCACGGCTTACCTGCGGCTGATAACCCAGTCGCTGCACCGCGTAGGTGACAGAAGACAGGTTGGCGCAGCCGGTGTCTAAAATCACCACGTTCATCACAACACTCCTTTCGAGCTCGGGAGGGTATTGCCCTCAACGCGGATCGCCTGGCGTAGCGTACGGCCAAACACTTTGAACAGGCTTTCGACGCGGTGATGGTCGTTTTTGCCTTTGGTTTTCAGGTGAAGCGTGCAACCCATGGTGTAAGACAGCGAGCGGAAGAAGTGTTCGACCATTTCGGTGCTCAGATCGCCGACGCGTTGATAGTTAAATTCAGCCTTGTATTCCAGGTGCGGACGGCCGGAGATATCCAGCGCGCAGCGCGCCAGGCACTCGTCCATTGGCAGCACAAAGCCGAAACGTGCGATGCCGCGTTTGTCGCCCAATGCCTTGTTCAGGGCTTCGCCCAGCGCCAGACCGGTGTCTTCTACCGTGTGGTGATCGTCGATATACAGATCGCCCTTAACATTGATGTCCATGCGGAAGCCGCCGTGGGTGGCGATCTGATCCAGCATGTGATCGAAGAAACCCACGCCGGTTTTGATCTTGCTGCCGCCTTCGCGATCCAGCCAGACGTTGACGTCGATCTGGGTTTCTTTGGTGGCGCGGTTAACCTGCGCATGTCGATCGCGCTGGGTCAGTTGGCGGGTGATCTCTTTCCAGCCCAGGGTATCGCGCTGATAGCGCAAGCCCTGAATGCCCATGTTTTCCGCCAGTTGAACGTCGGTGGGGCGATCGCCTATCACGTAGCTGTGGGCGGTATCCATCACGCCGGGCTCCAGATAGCCTTTGACCAGCGCGGTTTTGGGTTTGCGGCAATCGCAGTTGTCCACCGGCAGATGTGGGCAGATCAGGATATCTTCAAAGTGAATGCCCTGGGAGCTGAAGATCTGCATCATCAGGCCGTGCGGCGGATCGAAGGTTTCCTGCGGAAAGCTGGCGGTACCCAGGCCATCCTGATTGGTGATCATCACCAGTTGGTAACCTGCCTGCTGCAATTCAAGCAGGCAAGGAATGACGTCCGGCTCCAGCGCCAGCTTGTCCAGGCGATCAACCTGGAAGTCTTCTGGGGGTTCAGCAATCAGCGTGCCGTCACGGTCAATAAAGAGGAATTTCTGGCTCACATTGGCTCCTGGCGAGTCTCGGTTGCACCGGGCAGGGCAGACAGCGCGTCAACCACGCGCTGGCATTCGTCACGGGTGCCGATGGTGATGCGCAGGCAGCCGGACAACCCAGGTTGTTTATTTTGGTCTCTTAAGATAATGCCCTGATCCCATAAGGTTTTAAACACATTACTGGAAGCAGTGAAACGAGCCAGCAGGTAATTGCTGTCGCTGGCGAAAACCTGCTCAACGCAAGCGCAGTTTTGCAGCGCCTGCTGCAGCCAACTGCGGTTGGCTGCAATCTCGGTAACGCGCTGACGCATCACGCGGATCCCCTCGGTGCTGAGCGCCTGTGCAGCGATATCGGCGACTGGAGTAGACAGCGGATAAGGTGCGATCACCTTCAGCAGCAGGGCGATCAAGTCCTCGTTGGCCAGAGTAAAACCACAGCGCAGGCCAGCCAGCGCGAAGGCTTTTGACAGAGTGCGCAGAACAGCCAGGTGCGGATAGTCGCTCAACCAGGCGGCCACGCTGGCCTGCGGGCAGAATTCGATATAGGCCTCATCCACCGCGACGATTGCCTTACCTTTGGCCATTTCCAGCAGGGTGCGCAGGTCGTTGGGATCGATCAGATTACCGGTTGGGTTGTTTGGGCTGCAGACGTAAATCAGTTTCACGTTATCCAGGCTGTCGGCGATGGCCGCTAAATCCAATTGCCAGTCCTTTTTGGCCGCCACGGTGCGACGCTCCACGCCAAAGGTTTCAGCGCTGACGGCGTACATGCCGTAAGTCGGCGGGCAGAACAGGATGGCGTCTTTGCCCGGCTCGCAGAAGGCGCGGATCAGCAGTTCAATGCCTTCGTCCGCCCCACGACTGACCAGCACCTGTTCCTTTTTAACCCCGGCGTAATCGGCGTAGCGCTCGATCACCCGTGCCGGCTGGCACTCCGGATAGCGGTTAAAGGTTTGAGCGGTCAGTTGGAATTCCGGGGCGATCGGGTATTCGTTGGCGTTCAGCCACACATCGCCATTGCCCCCCAGGCGGCGAGCCGATTGATACGGGGTCAGCTCGCGAACGTTGGCGCGCGCCAGGTTTTCAATGCTCATGCTTGCTCCTTCAGTGCGGCAACGCGCAGGGTGACGGCGTTTTTGTGGGCAATCAACTGCTCGGCGGCGGCCAGGGTTTCAATGGTGGCGGCCAGGTTCATAAAGCCTTGCGGCGTCAGTTCCTGCACCGTCATGCGTTTTTGGAAATCCGCCAGGCCCAGGCTGGAACAGGTCGCGGTATACCCGTAGGTCGGCAATACGTGGTTGGTGCCGGACGCATAGTCACCGGCGGACTCTGGCGACCAGTCACCGAGAAATACCGAACCGGCGCTGGTGATGCTGTCGACCAGGGCACGGGCATCGCGGGTCTGAATGATCAGGTGTTCTGGGCCATACTGATTGCTGATCGCCACGCACTCGGCCAGATCTTTGGCGACGATCAGTCGGCTACTGGCAAGCGCCTGACGAGCGGTTTCGGCGCGAGGCAGTTGCGCCAGTTGCTGTTCGACCGCTTCGGCTACCGCCTGTGCCATAACGGCGTCCGGCGTCAGCAGGATCACCTGCGAGTCTGGGCCGTGCTCCGCCTGCGACAACAAATCAGAGGCGACAAACGCCGGCGTCGCACCGGCATCGGCAATTACCAACACCTCGGAAGGACCGGCCGGCATATCAATCGCTGCGCCGTCCAACCGTTGGCTGATTTGGCGCTTGGCTTCGGTGACAAAGGCATTGCCCGGCCCGAAGATCTTCGCCACGCGCGGTACGGAGTCGGTGCCGAATGCCATAGCGGCAATCGCCTGTGCGCCGCCAACCTGAAACACTTCCTTTACCCCGCACAGCTGCGCGGCATAGAGAATTTCATCGGCAATCGGTGGCGGTGAGCACAACACCACGCGGCGGCAACCGGCGATACGTGCCGGCGTCGCCAGCATCAGTACGGTAGAAAACAGCGGCGCGGAGCCACCGGGAATATACAGCCCGACCGAGTCGATCGGGCGGGTGACCTGTTGGCAACGCACGCCCGGCTGGGTTTCCACATCCACCGGCGGCAGCTTTTGCGCATTGTGGAAGGTTTCGACGTTAGCGACCGCGACTGCCATCGCCTGTTTTATATCATCACCCAGACGAGCGCTGGCGGCGGCGATCTGGTCGGCGGTGACGCGCAGCGCGCCAACCTCGGTTTTATCAAATTTGGCGCTGTAATCGCGCAGCGCCTGGTCACCGTTGGCCTTCACGTTGTCGAGGATCTCGCTCACCGTGCGGGTGATGCTGTCCGAGGCGGAGATCGCCGGGCGCATCAACAGTGCCGCGCGCTGTTCGGCGCTGCAACCTGCCCAATTGACCGGAGTATTGAAAGTCGACATGGCGTTACTCCATCATCTTCTCAATTGGCAACACCAGAATCGAACTGGCACCGAGCGCTTTCAGCTTTTCCATGGTTTCCCAGAACAGGGTTTCGCTGCTGACCATGTGCATTGCCACGCGATTTTGCGCACCGGCCAGTGGCAGAATGGTTGGGCGTTCCGCGCCCGGCAGCAGCGCAACGATTTCGTCCAGGCGCTCGCTCGGCGCGTGCAGCATGATGTACTTGGATTCGCGTGCCTGGATCACGCCCTGAATACGGGTCATCAGGCGGTCGATCAATTGCTGTTTGGCTTCCGGCATTTCGCCGTCACGTTGGATCAGGCAGGCTTTCGAGCGGTAAATCACTTCCACTTCGCGCAGGCCGTTGGCTTCCAGCGTGGCACCGGTGGAGACTAGATCACAGATGGCGTCGGCCAGACCGGCACGCGGTGCCACTTCCACCGAACCGTTCAACAGGCAGGATTTGAAGCGCACGCCTTGTTTATCGAGGTATTGTTTCAGCAGGTGCGGATAAGAGGTGGCGATGCGGGCGTCTTGCAGGCTTTGCGGGCCGGTGTATTCCGTGTCGAGCGAGGTAGCCAAGGACAGACGGCAACCGCCGAAGTCCAGGCGACGCAGGGTGAAGTAACGGGGATCTTCGCCCTGAGCGCGGCGGGTGAGCAGCTCTTCTTCCAGCACGTTCTCACCGATAATCCCCAGATCGACCACGCCGTCCATCACCAGCCCTGGGATATCGTCATCACGGACGCGCAGGATATCAATCGGCATATTCTCCGCGAAGGCAATCAGGCGCTGTTGCTGCAGGTTGATTTTAATGCCGCAGCGCGCCAGTAATTCCTGGGATTCATCACTCAGGCGGCCTGACTTCTGCATTGCTATCCGTAAACGTGTTTTGTCCAGCATGGTAACCTCTGTTTAATCTGTAATTTTATACCCGTCATACTTCAAGTGGCTTGGGTGTTGGCTGCCTTCATTCACCCCAGTCACTTACTTGAGTAAGCTCCTGGGGATTCACTCAGTTGCCGCCTACAAGCAACTCGAATTATTTGGGGTATTTGAATTTATTTTAAAAATTATTTTTTCTGTCTGTCCGGAGCCAAAAAAAAACCCTCGGAAGAAATCTTCCGAGGGCTCTCTCTTGCATTCTGCGCGCCACTGGAAGATTAAAAAACCGTCTTCCAGCACTCATCGCCTGAAAGACTAGTCAGGATGATGGTGATGATGGTGGCTGAACTGAATGCGTGTCATGGTGTTTTCTCTGTATAAAGTCGCTACAAACTCAATTGCTAATTAACCTAAACTATCCGCCGTCTGTCACGCAACCCTTTTTTACGGTCATAAATTTAATTTATTGAAACAGGTTGAGTTATTAGCTGGACGCGACTTTACCTAAGCTTAAACTGGGTGGATTGTATCACTTCACGCAGTGGCGTAGCCTTAATGGGTAAAGCGCTGCGATCTTCAGGAGAGGAAGGTGATGAAAAAGGTAGCCATTATTGGTCTGGGCTGGCTGGGCATGCCGTTGGCCCTGTCGTTGATGAGCCGTGGGTTTGACGTCGTTGGCAGTAAAACGACGCCGGATGGCGTTGAGGCCGCGCGGATGAGCGGCATTGAATGTTATCAGTTGGAAATGACGCCGGAGCTGATTTGCGAACCGGAGGATCTGGAGTCTTTGCTGCGCGTTGATGCGCTGGTGGTGACATTGCCTGCGCGCCGCACTGTCGAGGGCAGCGAGAACTACTTCAATGCGGTACGCATGCTGGTGGACAGCGCGATGGCTTTTGGCGTACCGCGTATTCTGTTTACCAGTTCGACTTCGGTATACGGTGAAACTACCGGCACGGTACGCGAGGATTCGCCGCTGCAGCCGGTTTCGCCGTCGGGGCGAGTGCTGGTGGAACTGGAGCGTTGGCTGCATGAACTGCCGAACACGTCGGTGGATATCTTGCGGTTGGCGGGACTGGTGGGTGTGGATCGTCACCCCGGTCGTTTCCTGGCCGGCAAAGTCGACGTCAAAGGCGGTTCGCAAGGGGTGAATCTGGTGCATCAGGACGATGTGATCGCCGCGATTCAACTGTTGCTGAAACTGCCGAAAGGCGGTCACGTTTATAACCTTTGCGCCCCGGCCCATCCCACCAAGCGTGAATTTTACCCGGCGCTTGCCGAACAGCTGCATCTGGCTCCGCCGCAGTTCGCCATTGAGGCAGAGCAGGGTGGGCGCCTGGTGGACGGTAGCCGCATCTGCAATGAGCTGGGATTCGAATATCAGTATCCGGATCCGGCGCGCATGCCGGTCAATTAATATCAGTATCTGACCCCGCGCCTGCGGGGTTTTTTGTCTGTGGCGCTCGCGCCAATCCGCTCAAATCCTCTATTAGCGCCAACAAAGCCTCCTTTGGCGCTCCGGGCCGGGTCACCAGGCTCAGGGTTGCCTGGTAGGAGAGCGCATGCCCGCCTAACTGCCGCAGTGCTCCCTGTTCAACCCAGCGCGCGGCATAATGGGTCGGCAGGTACCCGAGATATTCGCCGCTGAGCACCAGATGGGCGACCCCCTCCATATGGTGGGCGACGGCACCAAGGTTTAACGGCGCCAACGGGCAGAGCTGCTGTGCCAACAGATAACCGCGCTTGACCCAACGCGCATTCTCAATTTGTTCGCGACCCGGTTGCTCTGCGGTAAACAGCGGATGATCGCTGCTGCAGTAGACCGCCTGCGTTTCGCTTATCCAGGGTTGATACTGCAATGCTTCCAACTGCTGGCCGAAATAACCGATGCCCAAATCGAGCTGCTGATTCAGCAGCCCCTGTTCAATTTCGCCGGGGGCGCAAATTCGGCACTGCAACTGCACGTCCTGATGGCGGCGTTGAAACTGTTTGATAGCACGGCTGAAGGGGTTGCCCGGCAGCGACACCAGATTATCCACCAGCCCGATTTGCAGATCGCCGGTCAGCAGTCCGTTCAGCGACTGGCTGACCCGGGTGAAGTCGCGTGCGGCGTTAAACAGCGTGCGGCAGGCGATCAATATGCGCTCCCCTTTGGGCGTCAGCATAAAGCCGGATCGCCCTCGCTGGCACAGACGAAACCCCAGCCGGGTTTCCAGCGTCGCAAGATGGGTGCTGATAGTCGACTGATTCATCAACAGCGGCTCCTGGGCGGCGCTGACGCCATGGGCTTCTGCGACGGCGATGAACACCCGCAGCAGCCGCAGATCGATGTCGCTTAGATTTGTGAGCATCTTTTCCTCCGCAAAACCTTCCTTGTTAACCGATTGGTAACATCCATGGCGTCACCCTGATGGGCCAAAATCACTCTTTTTATGTCACAGATTACAAATAAAACCAACAGTTCAACGCGTTACAAAACATCGGTGTTTTCAATGCTTACATCACAAAGATGGAATGGTAGCCCTGTCGGCCATCGGGGTAGCCTGTATTTGTTATCTAAATGTTGAAATTAAATCATGCCAGAACGAGGAAAACACATGCTTAATCAACCCCAAAGTGGCAACGACATGCCGCGGTTTGCCGGTATCCCTACCATGATGCGCCTGCCCGTTGCCGAAGATGCACGCGGTCTGGATGCGGCCTTCGTTGGCATTCCTCTTGATATTGGCACTTCAAACCGCAGCGGCACGCGCTATGGGCCTCGGCAGATCCGTCAGGAGTCGGTGATGATCCGCCCGTACAACATGGGTAGCGGCGCGGCCCCTTTTGAACGGTTGCAGGTTGCCGATCTGGGGGATGTCGCCATCAATCCCTACAGTCTGGCGGACAGCGTTCGGCGTATCGAACTGGCCTATAGCGACATTCTGGCCCATGGCTGCATCCCGCTGACGCTGGGAGGCGATCACACGCTGACGTTGCCGATCCTGCGTGCCGCCGCCGGCCGTCATGGCCCGGTCGGTTTAATTCACGTGGATGCGCACTCAGACACCAATGAGGAGATGTTTGGCGAGCAACTGGCGCACGGCACCACTTTCCGTCGCGCCTTTGAAGAGGGGCTGTTGGCACCCCAGCGGGTTGTGCAGATTGGGCTGCGGGGCAGCGGCTATGAAGCTGCCGATTTCGACTGGTCGCGCCAGCAGGGGTTTCGCGTGGTGCAGGCGGAAGAGTGTTGGTATCGCTCTTTAGCGCCGCTGATGGCCGAAGTGCGCGAGCAGATGGGCAGTGGGCCGGTTTATCTGAGCTTCGATATCGATGGGCTGGATCCGGCGTTTGCTCCGGGTACCGGCACGCCGGAAGTTGGCGGGCTATCGGTGTGGCAGGGCCTGGAAATTGTCCGAGGATGCCGGGGGCTGAATCTGATCGGCGCCGACGTGGTGGAGGTCTCACCGCCTTACGATCGTTCCGGTAATACCGCGCTGCTGGCGGCCAACCTGCTGTTTGAAATGTTATGCGTGCTGCCTGGGCGATAAGACGTCGCCACACCTGACCGGCGGAGCCGTTGCGCCTGGATCCAATAACAATAATAAACATGCGGAGTGACTCATGAATCTCGATCTGCTGGTAGTGGTGTTTTACTTTTTGGTGATAGGAGCGGTGGGTTGGTTAGGCGTTCGCCGGGCGACGACCAAAGAGGATTATCTGGTTGCCGGACGTAATCTGGGGCCCTGTTTGTATCTGGGCACCCTGTCTGCGGTGGTGCTGGGCGGGGCGTCAACCATCGGCAGCGTCAAACTGGGTTATACCTACGGCATCTCTGGCCTCTGGCTGTGCGGTGCGCTGGGGGCGGGCATCGTGGTGCTGAGCATGGTGTTGGCAAAGCCGTTGCTTAAGCTAAAGCTCTACACCGTCAGCCAGGTGCTGTCGCGTCGTTATCACCCAGCGGCCAGGGTCACCAGCGGCGCTATTATGTTGGCCTACGATCTGATGGTGGCGGTGACGTCGATCATTGCCATCGGCAGCGTGATGCAGGTGATGTTTGATCTGTCGTTTATCACGTCGATTTTGCTCGGTGGCGGTTTGGTGGTGCTGTATTCAACGTTGGGCGGCATGTGGTCACTGACGCTGACCGACATTATCCAGTTTATCATCATGACCGTTGGCATGATGTTGGTGCTGATGCCGATGAGCATCGTCAAAGCCGGGGGTTGGACGGCGTTCAGTAGCCAACTGCCGGATAGCTACTACCGGCTATCATCCATCGGGCTGGATACTATCGCGGTGTTCTTCCTGATCTACTTCTTCGGCATTTTGATTGGTCAGGATATCTGGCAGCGGGTATTTACCGCCCGCAGCAACACTATTGCTCGTTATGCCGGATTAGGGGCCGGCGTGTATTGCGTGCTGTATGGCGTAGCCGGTGCGTTGATCGGCATGGCCGGCAAGCTGGTGCTGCCGCAGTTGGCTAATACCGACGGGGCTTTTGCCGCCATTGCGCAGGCGGTGCTGCCGCCGGGCGTCAGCGGATTGGTGGCCGCCGCCGCACTGGCTGCGCTGATGTCGACCGCCAGCGCCTGCCTGCTGGCATCATCGACCATCGCGCTGGAGGACGTATTGCCGGCGATTCGCAAGCGCCCCTCGAGCGGACTGGCCGCCGGGCGATTTACTACGCTGATCATGGGCTGCATCATGCTGGGGTTGGCGTTTGTGGTGCGGGATGTGATGGCGGCGCTGACGCTGGCTTATAACCTGCTGGTGGGCGGCATGCTGATCCCGCTGATTGGTGCGATTTTCTGGCAACGGGCCACCAGCACCGGCGCTATCGCCAGCATGCTGACCGGCAGCCTGAGCGTTTTGGGGCTGATGTATTATCAGGGTATTGAAGCCAACAGCCCTATCTACGGCGGCTTGCTGGCGGGCGGCGCGGCCTTCTTGATTGGCAGCTTACTGACCCGGCCAAGCCCACAGCCGCAGGTACAGCCCGAGTAACCGGTAATCAGGGGCTGCCATGCGCAGCCCCATCCTCGTTTAAAGCCAGCCGGAGCGCTTCAGCTTCTGGTAGAGGAAGAAGCAGCCGACGACGGTGACCCCCAGCGTGGCGTGGTAAGCCCAGGGGAACTTCAGCTCTGGCATGTCGGCGAAGTTCATGCCGTACAGGCTGAAAATCACCGTAGGGATCGCCAGGATCGCCCCCCAACCGGCCAGGCGTTTCACCACTTCGTTCTGTTTTACGGTGACCAGCGCCAGATTGACGTGCATCGCATTGGTCAGCATTTCGCGCATATCGTCGATATTGCTGACCACCTGATGCGCATGGTCTTGCACGTCACGTACGTAGGCGCGCAGCTCTTTCGGGATCACTTCTTCATGCAGGCGGATCAACTGATTGCAGATTTCGTCCATCGGCATCGCGGCATTGCGCAGCGCCAGCAGGTGCCGCCGCAGGGTGTAGACGTTCTCGATGGCGGCCTGATCAAATTCCGATTTGAACATGTTGGCTTCAATGCCTTCAATGGTTGCCTCGAACTTCGCCACCACGCTACGGTAGTTATCTACTACAAAGTCCAACACCGAATACAAGGCAAAGCCCGGGCCGCGGCACATTTGCTTATGGTTCTCTTCGGCCTTGGCGCGGATTGGGGCGTAGCTCGGTGATTCGCCGTGGCGTACCGTGATCAGGAAGTTCTTGCCCACGAAGAAGTGTGTTTCGCCGTACTCTATTTCGTCATTGCCCCATTGCGCGGTTTTGACCACGATAAACAGCGAGTCACCGTAGGCTTCAAGCTTCGGTCGCTGGTGGGCGCACAGCGCATCTTCAATCGCCAGATCGTGCAGCCCGAATTCCTCCTGCACTTTGCGCATAAAGGCGTCTTCCGGCTGCCACAGCCCGAGCCAGACGAAGGTATCCGGCTGTTTGACCACCTCGCTGATATCGTCAATGGTCACTTCGCCCAGCCGTTCACCGGCCTTGTATGCCACGCAATTCACAACCATGGTTGCGGTTTCCATCAGGTCACCTGCTATTCAATTAGGGTTTTGGTGAGAAAGTAACATTCATGTTCCACCGGGTAATTCTGCAGCGTCATTTGCAGTTGATAACCGAGTTTTTCATAGAACGGCCGCGCCTGAAAACTAAAGGTATCCAAACGAACATAGCGGCAGCCGCGTGCTTTCGCCTCCCGTTCCGCCGCCAGCAATACTTTACGCCCCAGGCCGCTGCCGCGTTGCGAGTCCGCTACCCATAGCCATTCAACGCTCAGCCAGTTGCCCCAGGTCTCGCCGGTCAGGCCGGCGACCACCTGGCCGGCGGCACCCTGGGCGTAAATGCCAAGCGGCTTACGCAGGCTGGGATCCACATAGGGGCTGTTATGGGCTCGTAACCCCTGACGAATAACGTCGAGGGTGTCTTCATTGAGCGTCTCGGTTACGGTGATGTTCATTTTTCCTCCTTGGTGAACTCTTAACTTAAGCGCAGTCTGACTAAAAGGCAACATATTGAAATTTAAAACAAACGTTAAGAATAGTCTGCTGAACTACACTGAATAGGTCAGTTTTTGTCCAGGAGGACGCTATGCACCGATTAATTATGATGACCGCTTTGCTGCTGTTCAGCGGCTTGCTGCTCGCCGCGCCGACGGTAACGCAATTGCAGGACAAGTTGGAACACCCGTGGTCGCTGGCATTTCTGCCCGGCGAACAGGGAATGTTAATCACCGAACGGCCGGGACGTTTACGGCTCTGGCAGCCGGGCCAGGGGCTTTCGGCGCCTATCGCCGGTGTGCCGCAGGTATATGCCGAAGGCCAGGGCGGTTTGCTGGAAGTGTTGCTGGCGCCAGATTTTTCCACCAGCCGACGAGTTTACCTCAGCTTCGCCGAAGCGGGTGATGAGGGTAAAGCGGGGACGGCGGTAGGCTACGGGCAACTCAGCACCGACAACCGACGGCTGGAGAATTTCAAGGTGATTTTCCGCCAGCAACCCAAGCTGTCGGTCGGCAATCATTTTGGGGGCAAGCTGGCGTTTGATCGTCAGGGGAATCTGTTTATCGCGCTCGGGGAGAATAATCAGCGGCCGACGGCACAGGATCTGGACAAGTTACAGGGCAAAATGGTGCGCTTAACCGCCGACGGCGCGGTACCGCCGGATAATCCTTTTGTCGGCCAGGCCGGCAAACGGCCGGAAATTTGGTCATACGGTCACCGCAATCCTCAGGGGCTGGCGTTGAATCCGTGGAGCGGGGTGATGTGGGAGAACGAACACGGTCCACGCGGTGGCGATGAGGTCAATATTCCGCAGGCAGGGAAAAACTACGGCTGGCCGATAGCAACCTATGGCATCAATTACTCCGGGCTGGCGATCCCGGAGGCGAAAGGGCAGAAGGTCGCGGGCACCGAACAACCCCTGCATTATTGGCCGGTGTCGCCGGGTATCAGCGGCATGGCATTCTATGATTCGCCGCGTTTCCCTGCCTGGAAGCATTCGCTGTTTATTGGTGCGCTGGCCCAGGAAGCGCTGATCCGCCTGACGCTGCAGGGAGACAACGTGGTTTCTGAAGAAAGGCTGCTGGAGGATCGCGGTGAACGCATTCGCGAAGTGCGGGTCGGGCCTGACGGCTATCTTTACCTGTTAACCGATGCAAGCAACGGCAAGCTGCTGCGGGTAGGGCTCTAGGAGAGAATTGCGCCCCAGCGGATGCGGGGCGCAGGAAACTCAGGTTAACTCACTCATCACACCGCGCTGATAGGCTGGTCGCTCGGTCAGTTGCTTATACCAGCGCTCCATGTTCGGACGAGCTTGGCGCTTGATCGGCATGGAGAACCAGGCGTAGGCGAAACTGCCCAGCGGGATATCGCCGATGCCGAAGTCTTCACCGGACAGGTAAGGCTGACGACCCAGGGTGTCTTCCACAATGTCGAAATGCTTTTCCAGTGTGGCAATCGCCGCTTCGATCTTCGCCATGTCACGCAGTTCTGGCTTGGTACGCACCAACCCCCAGAACACCACGCTAAAGTGACTGACAATGGTGGCCGTGGTCCAGTCCATCCATTTTTCGGCGCTGGCACGCGCCTGCAGATCCTGCGGGTAGAAAGGTTCGCTACCAAACTTCGCAGCCAGATAGCGCACTATGGTGTTGGACTCCCACAGCACAAAGTCATCGTCTTGCAGCAGCGGCACCAGTCCATTCGGGTTCAATGAACGGTAGAGTTCGTCGTTCACCTTGCCGAAAGCGCCTCCGGCGTTGATATGGCTGTAACTCAGCTCCAGCTCTGCGGCGCACCACAGCACTTTCCTGACGTTGTTCGAATTTTCACGACCCCAAATGGTCAGCATAGAACGCCTCTTTTACGTGGGTTAATCAACCTAACTAATTATTCCTACTCCACAATTCAGCGCTTGTCACACTGGAAGGCATTTTTTGCCGACGTGGGCGACACATTCAGCGTTCCCAGCGGCAGATCTCCCAGCCTTGCTCCAGCGCCAACGCGTTGAGTTCGCTGTCGGGGTTGATTACCGTGGCGCTGTCGACGTATTCCAGCATCGCCTTGTCGTTGAGGGAGTCGCTGTAGCCGTGGCTGTGCTCGAAGCTCAGTTCCGGATGTTCAGCCAACCACTTTTTCAGGCGGATAACCTTGCCCTGTTGGTAGGTCATGGTGCCGTAGGTGTTGCCGGTGAAGCGGCCGTCTTGCACTTCGACGCCGATGGCCAGCGCGCCGTCGGCGCCAAGCTGGGCGGCAATGGGGGCCACCAGGTGCTCGCCCGTGGCGGAAATGACCAGAATGCAATCACCACGCTCGCGGTGCCACAGCAGCCGCTCGCGGGCGGCAGGGTAGACTCGCGGCAGGATATCGCGGCGAATATAGCGCTGCACCCAGCCGGCCACCGTTTCGGTACTCAGGCCGGCCAGCGGCGCCAGCGTGGCCTGCATGTAGTCCTCCATGGACAGCTTGCCCTGATAATAGTGCTGCATCAGTTGCTGTTCCTGCTGTTCCAGTTCCGCCGGTGCAAACCCTTCAGTGACCAACCAACGCATCCATAGGCTGGCGCTGTCTTCATCAATCAGGGTTTCATCCAGGTCGAATAAGGCTAAATCCATCAGTATTTCTCCGGCAGGCAGGGAGGGGGAATGGGGCTGTTTATAGAATAGCGGATAGCGTTAGTCGCCAGCCAGTGGCGACAACGAAATTGCGCAGAGCATAAGTCGCATTGATGACAGTTTTGCGACGCTTTGTTGAAGGTTTGCATAACTTAGAACGCAACAATATTGGCTGACGCTTGAGCCGCGGTGGTAACTATAGGGGTAATACGCTGGCTATCCAGGAGTTGAAGATGCTGATAATTCGCCTTTATACCGGCCCGATTTTTGTCGGGGATGAAGAGGAACAGGATGATGACACCCCCACTGACGCTGAAGAAGCTGCCGCTGCTGGATCTTTCGCAGCTTGATGGCGACGCCGGGCAGCGGCAGGCGTTTCTTGATGGTTTGCGTATTGCGGCGCGTGACGTCGGCTTTTTCTATTTGCGTGGCCACGGCGTTGATAGTGCCCTGAATGCACAGCTGCAACGGTTGGCGAGGCAGTTTTTCGCCCTGCCGGAAGCCGACAAACTGGCGGTGCAGATGGTGCATTCGCCGCATTTTCGCGGCTATAACCGTGCGGCGGCTGAATTGACCCGCGGCCAGCCGGACTGGCGCGAACAGTTTGATATCGGTGCAGAGCGAGCGGCGCTACCGTTGGCTGAAGCAACCCCACGCTGGGCGCGTTTGCAAGGGCCGAACCAATGGCCGGAGGCATTGCCCGAACTGAAACCGCTGTTATTGCAATGGCAGCAGGCGATGACCGCCATGTCGCTGCGGCTGTTGCGCGCCTTTGCCCTGTCGCTTTCACTGCCGGAACAAGCATTTGATTCGCTCTACGGCGACAAACCCAATGAACATATCAAACTGATCCGTTATCCAGGGCGTGAAGCGACCGCGAGCGGGCAGGGGGTTGGCGCCCATAAAGACTCCGGTTTTCTCAGCTTCCTGCTGCAGGACCGGCAGAAAGGTCTGCAGGTTGAAGTGGATGAAGGGCGCTGGGTTGACGCCGAACCGCTTGAGGGTACCTTTGTGGTCAACATTGGCGAATTGCTGGAGCTGGCAACCAACGGCTACCTGCGCGCCACGGTACATCGGGTGGAGACGCCACCGGCGGGGAGCGATCGACTGTCGATTGCTTTCTTCCTCGGGGCGCGACTGGACGCGGTGGTGCCTGTGTATCAGCTGCCTGAATATCTGGCCGCGGAAGCCCATGGCCCAACCAGCGATCCGCATAATCCGCTGTTGCGCGACGTAGGCTTTAACTACCTGAAAGGACGCATCCGTTCCCATCCGGATGTGGCGCAGCGTTATTACCAGGATGTGGTTGCTTAAGGGAGGAGGCCGCATACCGCGCCCAACCGGGTGAGTCGGGTCGAACATGTTCGACCCGATTGTTTTGAATTACTCTGCCAGTGCCTGCTGCAGATCGGCGATCAAATCTTCTGCGTCCTCAATCCCTACCGACAGGCGCAGCAGTTGCGGCGTAATACCGGTCTTCATCCGCTGTTCCAGCGGGATAGAAGCGTGAGTCATGCTGAACGGCTGGCTGATCAGGCTTTCCACGCCGCCGAGGCTCTCTGCCAGGGTAAACAGCTGTGAACGTTTGATCACCCGGCGCGCATAGGCATCGTCGCCTTTCAGCCGTACGGAAATCATGCCGCCAAAGCTGCTCATCTGCTTTGCCGCCAACGCGTGCTGCGGGTGGCTCGGCAGACCAGGGTAGTAGACTTCTTCTACCTGAGGTTGGCCTTCCAGCCACTGGGCAATACGCAAGGCGCTGTTGCTGTGACGCTCCATACGCAATGCCAGCGTGCGGATGCCGCGCAGCGTCAGGAAGCTGCTGAACGGATCGAGAATGCCACCCACCGCGTTTTGCAGGAAGCCGAGCTGCTCGGCCAACTCTGGGTTATTCCCCACCGCAGCGACACCGGCGACCACGTCGGAATGGCCGTTGAGGTATTTGGTGGCGGAATGCACCACCACATCAAAGCCGAGTTCCAGCGGACGCTGGATATAAGGCGAGGCAAAGGTGTTATCCGCTACGCTGATCAAACCGTGTTTTTTAGCGATGGTGGCGATGGCGCTCAGATCAGCCAATTTCAGCAATGGGTTGGTCGGCGTTTCAACCCAGATCATTTTGGTATCCGGTTCGATGGCCTGTTCCAGCCCGGCAAGGTCCGCCGGGGAAACATAGGTGACGCGCAGGCCTGCGGTACGGCTGCGGACCTTCTCCAGCAGGCGATAGGTGCCGCCGTACAGATCGTCGACCGCCACCAGATGGCTACCCTGATCGAGCAGCTCCAGCACCGTTGAACAGGCGGCCAGGCCAGAGGCAAAGGCATACCCACGGCTACCGCCTTCCAGTTCGGCAATGGCGCTCTCCAATGCGGTGCGCGTTGGGTTGGCGCTGCGTGAATATTCATAACCGGTATGCTCCCCCGGCGCCGGTTGGGCGTAGGTGGAGGTCGCATAAATGGCCGGCATTACCGCACCGGTGGCATCTGGCGTGTAACCGGCATGAACCGTCAACGTATCAAACTTGGCCATACAATCATTCCTTATTAACGTAATTTTTGGCGCCAGGCGTTAAGCACGTCTGTGCGGGTAATCAAACCGAGGAAACGCTCACCGTCGAGGACGACCGCTACGTGGCCGTGATTGAAGGTGGCCAGTAAATCCTGATAGCTGGCTTCTTTTTGCAGCGTATTGACCGAATGGGTCATGGCACGGGCGGCCGGCAGACTGAAGTGGCTGGCGTCCGCCTGCACGGCATTGAGCAGATCCCACTCGTCGATCAGGCCGACAACCCGATCGCCTTCCAGCACCGGCAGCTGCGAGATGTCATACAGCCGCATGCGGGCATGAACGATAGCCAGCGTGTCTTCCGGTGCGACCGAAACGGCGGCCCCTTCGTCATGACGGTAGGCGATCAAATCGCGTAAATCCTGATGCTGCGGCTTGCTCAGCAGGCCTTGTTCCAGCATCCAGTGGTCGTTATACATTTTAGACAGGTATTTGTTGCCGCTGTCGCAGACGAAGGTGACCACGCGTTTCGGCTCTGTTTGTGCCTGGCAATAGCGCAGCGCTGCCGCCAACAGGGTGCCGGTGGATGAGCCTGCCAACACGCCTTCTTTGCGCAGCAGATCGCGTGCGGTGGTGAAGGCTTCGGCATCGCCGATACGATAGGCATTGCGCACCTGGTTAAAGTCGCTCAGCGGCGGAATGAAATCTTCGCCGATCCCTTCCACTAGCCAACTGCCGGCCTCGCCGATTTGGCCGTTATCAAGATAGTCCGCCAGGATCGAGCCGGCCGGATCCGCCAACACGAACTCGGTTTGCGGCGAGACTTCGGCAAAATAGTGGCTCAGGCCGCCGAGTGTGCCGCCGGAACCGACGCCAACCACGATGGCATCGACCTGATGCTCCATCTGCTGCCACAGTTCCGGCGCGGTGGTACGGGTATGGGCCGCCGGGTTGGCGGGGTTGTTAAACTGATCGATATAAAACGCACCGGGGATTTCGTCGGCCAGCCGTTTGGCGTAATCCTGATAGTAAGCCGGGTGCCCCTTGCCCACGTCGGAGCGGGTCAGCACCACTTCTACCCCCAGGGCGCGCAGATGGAAAATCTTCTCGCGGCTCATCTTGTCCGGCACCACCAACAGCAGCTTATACCCCTTCAGGGCCGCCACCAGCGCCAGGCCCAAGCCGGTGTTGCCGGCGGTGGCTTCAATGATGGTGCCCCCGGGCTGCAGGCTGCCGTCGTGTTCCGCTTGCTCGATCATCGACAGCGCTACGCGGTCTTTGATGGAGCCGCCGGGGTTTTGATTCTCAAGCTTGACGAACAGGCGGCAGGGGCCGGTATCAAACTGAGTCAGTTCCAGCATCGGGGTGTTACCGATCATATCGATGACGGAATGCGGTATTGCCATGAGGATCTCCAGAATAATTCGGTTTAAAGCCGTTATCTGGATGATAGCGCTGTCAATAAGCCCATTAAAAAGAACAAATAACCACTCAATATGCTTTTTTGGAATATATTAATTCAATTTGGACGTATGGAGGCATGGATGTTCAGCGGTGCAGATGTTCAGCCGTATGGCCGTGGGCCGTTTAAAAAAACGACGCACCGTCGGCTTTTCATCCAATTTACGCGTAACAGCGTACAGTTATGTAAAAATGCTGAAAATTCGCGCTAAACCCTGCAAAAATAAGATGAATCTAATAAACTCACAGCAAGGGCATTTTCGGTACGCCGCTCAACCCGTCATGGGGCCGCAGGGAGTTTGCGGTTGGAAAACGCGTATCGGGCCACTCTCGCTGGTTGGCTGAAAACGTGAATATGTTTGAAAGTTAACGCTATTTCAATGATTTGAATGGATACTCTGGCGACGTCATGATGAAAAAAAACTTTTCCACTACCCTGAAAAAATTAACCTTTAGCGTCAGCATCCTGTTGTTGGCTGCGCCTGTCGTACAGGCGGCGGAAGCGCCGGCTGCCCCGCAGGTCGATGCCAAAGCTTTTGTGCTGATGGATTACAACAGCGGCAAAATTCTGACGGAGGGCAATGCCGATACCCGGCTCGATCCCGCCAGCCTGACCAAGATCATGTCCAGCTACGTGATTGGCCAGGCGATCAAGGCCGGCAAGATCAAGCCGGAAGACATGGTCACCGTAGGTAAAGATGCCTGGGCTACCGGTAACCCGGCGTTGCGCGGCTCCTCGCTGATGTTTATCAAGCCGGGCGACCAGGTGCCGGTGATGGAGCTCAACAAAGGCATCGTCATTCAGTCGGGCAACGACGCCAGCATCGCGCTGGCCGATTATGTCGCGGGTAGCCAGGATTCGTTTGTCGGCCTGATGAACAACTACGCCAAATCGCTGGGCCTGCAGAACACCCATTTCCTGACGGTGCACGGGCTGGATGCGGAAGGGCAGTACAGTACCGCACGTGATATGGCGCTGCTGAGTCAGGCACTGATCCGCGACGTGCCGGATGAATATGCGCTGCATAAAGAAAAAGAGTTCACCTTCAACAAGATCCGCCAGGTTAACCGCAACCGTCTGTTGTGGAGCTCCAACCTGAACGTTGACGGCATTAAAACCGGTTACACCGGCGGCGCCGGTCATAACCTGGTGGCCTCGGCCACCGACGGCCCGATGCGTTTGATCTCGGTAGTGCTGGGCGCGCCGAGCGATCGCGTCCGCTTTAGCGAAAGTGAAAAGCTGCTGACCTGGGGCTTCCGCTTCTACGAAACCGCCACCCCTATCAAAACCGACAAGCCGTTTGTTACCCAGAAAGTGTGGTTTGGCGACGTTGGCGAGGTGCCGTTGGGCGTAGCGAAAGATGCGGCGGTCACTATCCCGAAAGGGCAGATGAAAAACCTGAAGGCCAGTTACAAGCTGAACCAGCCGACGCTGGAAGCGCCATTGGCAAAAAATCAGGTGGTTGGCACCATCGATTTCCAGCTTGACGGCAAAACTATCGAGCAATATCCGCTGGTGGCGATGCAAGAGGTGAAAGAAGGGAACTTCTTCAGCCGTATCTGGGATATGGTGATGATGAAACTGACCCAGTGGTTCGGCAGCGTGTTCGGCTAGTTATCACGAGGGTTCAAAGACCACGTTGTTATCAAACAGAGGGCGCATGATGGCGCCCTCTGCTTTTATCAGTTACAGGCGACCACCTTGATCGCCAGACCGCCCTGCGACGTCTCACGGTATTTGGCGTTCATGTCCTTGCCCGTCTCATACATGGTTTCAATCACCTTATCCAGGCACACCCGCGGCTCGCTGGTACGACGTAGCGCCATACGTGCTGCATTGACCGCTTTCACCGCGGAAATCGCGTTACGTTCGATACAGGGCACCTGAACCTGGCCAGCCAATGGATCGCAGGTCAGCCCCAGATGGTGCTCCATGGCGATCTCCGCCGCGATGCAAACCTGAGCTGGGCTGCCGCCCATCAATTCAGCCAGACCGGCCGCCGCCATGGAGCAGGCGACGCCCACTTCTCCCTGACAGCCCACTTCTGCGCCCGAAATAGAGGCGTTCATCTTGTACAGCGCGCCAATGACGCCGGAGGTCAGGAAGTAACGGCTATAGGAATTAGGGTTCACCGGACGAATAAACTGGTCGTAATAGGCCAGTACCGCCGGGATGATGCCGCAGGCACCGTTGGTTGGGGCGGTCACCACGCGGCCACCGGCGGCGTTTTCTTCATTCACGGCGAAGGCGAACATATTGATCCAATCAACGACGTTCATCGGATCGATGTTGTTCTTGTCGCCGGTCACCAGAATACGGCGCAGAGCAGCAGCGCGGCGCTGAACCTTCATTGGGCCGGGCAGCAGGCCTTCGGTATTCATGCCGCGTTCAATACCGGCACGCATCACTTGCCAGACTTCGGCGAAGTGCGCGTCGATCTCGGCCTTGCTGTGCAACGCCAGCTCGTTTTGCATCACCAGACCGGACAGCGAAAGACCGGCGTCCTTGCAGTGCTGTTGTAAGTCACGCGCCGAATTGAACGGGAAGGGCACCTGAACCGGATTCGCCTCCGACAGGCCAAAATGTTCCTCATCGACGATAAAACCGCCGCCGGTAGAGTAATAGGTTTTGCTGTGCAGCAGACGTTCGTCGGCGAAGGCGCTGATGCGCATGCCGTTTTCATGCAGCGGCAGATTATTGCTGTGGAAGTTCATGCTGGTTTGCAGCGGAAAATCCACTTCGTGATGACCCTTGGCCATCAGCAGGCGACCGCGTTGCTCAACGTCACGGATAAAACCGGCGATACCGTCGATATCCACGTCGTGCGGCAGGTTACCCGCCAGGCCCATAATAATGGCGATATCGGTGTGGTGTCCTTTGCCGGTCAGAGACAGTGAGCCGTAGACGTCCACCACGACGCGGGTGGTATCCATCAACTGCTGGCTGGCGATCAACTCATCGGCGAACAGCTTGCCGGCTTTCATCGGACCGACGGTGTGGGAGCTGGATGGGCCAATACCAATTTTAAAAATATCGAAAACGCTGACCATGGTTTCGCCTCCTTCTTCAGGTGTTAGGCGTTAATGCAGGAAAGGGGGCCGTGCAGAGAAGCCGGCGCACAGGGCGCCGGCCGGGCTGGATTAGAGGCTGTACAGGATTGCGGAGATGGCGATCAGGCCCATCACTACCACGAACACGTTACTGATGTGGCCGCTGTACTTGCGCATGGCAGGCACTTTACGGATAGCGTACATCGGCATCAGGAACAGCAGCATGGCGATGATTGGACCACCCAGGTTCTCGATCATGCCGAGGATGCTTGGGTTCAGGGTCGCAACAATCCAGGTAGTCACCAGCATGAAGATGGCGGTGATGCGGTTCAGCTTGTTGGTGCTGATGGTTTTACCGCGGCTCTTCATCGATTTGGCGATCAGACCGTTAAAACCTTCACGTGCGCCCAGGTAGTGGCCCAGGAACGATTTGGTGATGGCGATAAAGGCGATAACCGGCGCGATGTAGGCGATCATCGGGTTGTTAAAGTGGTTGGCCAGGTAGGACAGAATGGAGATGTTCTGTGCCTTGGCTTCCGCCAGGTTTTCCGGCGACAGACTCAGCACGCAGCTGAACACGAAGAACATAACGGTCAACACCATCATGATGTGAGCGAAGCCCAGAATGCGAGAACATTTCTTCTCGGCTTCTTCCTGGCCGTATTCTTCACGTTTGGCTACCGCAAAGGCGGAGATGATCGGCGAATGGTTGAAGGAGAACACCATGACCGGGATCGCCAGCCACAGGGTGATGATCAGGCCGTGGCCCATACCGGTACCGGCGCCGGACAGGGAAACGTTGTCGAAGATGGCGGTGGACCAGTTAGGGATCAAGTACAGAGCCAGCAGCATCAGCACGCCAACAAACGGGAACACCAGGATGCTCATGGTCTTCACGATAGCTTGCTCACCGAAACGAACGATGGTCATCAGGCCCACGATCAGGATCAGCGACAGAATGGCGCGCGGTGGCGACGTCATGCCCAACTGGTGAGTAATGAAGCTGTCGACGGTGTTGGTGATCGCCACGCTGTAAACCAGCAGGATTGGGTAGATGGCGAAGAAGTAGAGCAGGGTGATCAGCTTACCGGCGCCGATACCAAAGTGTTCTTCAACTACTTCGGTGATGTCTTCACCGGCATTTTTACCGGAGAGCACGAAACGGCACAGGCCACGGTGGGCGAAGAAGGTCATCGGGAAAGCGATGATGGCCATGATGATCAGGGGAATCAAACCACCGATACCGGCGTTGATTGGCAGGAACAAAACGCCTGCGCCGATCGCGGTGCCGTACAGGCCCAACATCCACATGGTGTCGGTTTTACGCCAGGTACTGGTAGAGCCAGAAGCCGCAGAGGCAATGGTGCCGGTCTGTGTAGTGTCCATAAATATCTCCGAAGTGAACACGTTAATTTAAAATTAAAGGCAAAACTTAAGGTTAAAACCGAATGTCGCAAGAGCAGATGGCGGCATCGGTAAGAATCAGGTGTTGCTTGCGGGGATAATTGGCGTCCCCCTGGTTGTTTATTATGCTAATTACCGTTGGCCAGTGTGGCGGATAATTAATCAAATGATATTCCGCTCCCGAAGGGCCTCACATCGATACTGCTGCCGGAAGGTCATGGCCTGCCGATTTTCGTTGGCGGCAAGATAACGATTTACAGTAGAAACAACCGTGATCATGCTCTCAAATGCGTAATATGTGCGGTTAATTGCTTTTTTATTGGTTTTTCATGCATATGTTGCGCACTTGTGTAAGATTTCATGCTGAAAACGCTCTCATGGATGTTTCAGGATTTATCCGGTGTGGACGATCTGTAACCAGATAAAACGCTGCCGTTGTCAGCAAGCCGAGCAATATATTTTAAGCGTGGGTTTGGATCTAGCTAAAAACCCGGAATAAGCGGTTTTAGTGACGTAGATCACATTGTGATTTTAAGTGAATTAACTTTTAATTAATTGTTTTATCTGGTTTTATTTAAAATATCCCGCTAATAACGAAGGTAAACTACTTAACTGGATAGCGGATAAAAATGCTTAACCATTCATCATATAAATAAACCAAATTGGTTATATTTAAACCGGATTGGTTGCGTAATTGTTGATATTTATCTTGTAGATGTTATTGCGATTTATCATATAAAACCGCGTAGATACCGGGCATGAAAGTAATATTGTGTGGGATTTATCCGTGCTAAAGGAATAAGCAGGAAGAACTGTTGCAATTTATTAACCTGAGATTGGCTGTGGATAAAGAGATTTGCGCATCAATCGAAGATTATTTGTTCAATTTTTGCAGAGAGAAGGGAGCCAATGAAGGGCACCGTCGGCTGGAACCGACGGTAAAATTCAGCTTAAAAACGAATGGCGATCGCGTTTTCACTGAAAAAGTCCGCAAACTGCGGCTCGGGCTGACGATCGGTAATCACCCGGTCGAACTGCGTCAGCGGACCAATGCAGGCGGGCTTGGTTTTACCGAACTTGCTGTGATCGGCCACCAGGATTTTTTGCTGTGCCATGGCCATTGCCCGGTGCTTCATTTCCAGCTCGTCAAAATTAAAGCAGGTGGCGCCATGCTGCAGGCTCAGACCGGCGGCGGAGATAAAGGCGATATTCGGGCAGATATGATCCAGCTCGTTGTGCTGGCCGACGGCGGTGAAAATGTAGTTGTTCGGCTTGAATTCACCGCCGCACAGGATCACTTTGCAGTTCGGTTTGTCCTGGAGCGCCAGAAAGGTATTTAGTGAGTGGCATACTGCGGTGAACACCAGATCGTCGGCAATGGCATCGATGATCGCCGGGGTGGTGGTGCCGCAGTCGAAAAATACGGTGTCGTTTTCGTTGATCAACGCTGCGGCCAGCAGGCCGATACGACGCTTTTCCGTGACCTGTTTGGCCTTTTGATCGGAGACAAAATAGTTGGTGACGCCATTGCTGCGGGGATCGGCGACCACATAGCCACCCAACAGCACCACGGCGGCCGGCTCCGCGCTGAGATCGCGGCGGATGGTCATTTCTGAAACGCCCAACAGCACGGCGGCTTCTTTTAAATGGATCTTGTCAGAGCGCTTTAACGCCTGGACTAACCGGTTGATTCGTTCTTCGCGCCGAGTTTCCATCTGTCTTCCCACAGGGTTAAGAGCCATTCTCCAGGGCCGAACACACAAATGCGGGGTAATAGTTGACCAGCCTAAGGCTGGACACATTACCCCGCATCAGATTATCACGGCGCGCGCCCGGTACTGAGACGCCTCAGTTTATCAGTAGCTGCCGGCGGCAGCCTGATCACCGGAAACGATTGCTACGCCAGAGCTGGTGCCGATACGAGTAGCGCCTGCTTTGATCATCTTCTCGGCGGTTGCGCGATCGCGCACGGCGCCGGATGCTTTAACCCCCATCTCACTGCCTACCGTCGCACGCATCAGCTTGACGTGCTCTTCACGAGCACCGCCGGTGCTGAAGCCGGTAGAGGTTTTAACGAAGGCCACATCAAGTTCGCGACACATTTCACAAACCTGAACGATCTGCGCATCGCTGAGCAGGCAGGTTTCCAATATTACCTTCAACGGGATCGCCGCGCAAACCTCGCGCACGGCGGCGATGTCGGCTTTGACTTCATCCAGCAGGCCGCTTTTAAGCCAGCCTACGTTGATCACCATGTCAATTTCCTGCGCGCCGGCTGCAATCGCCGCTTTGGCTTCGAAGGCTTTGGCTACGGTCAGGCCGGCACCCAGAGGGAAGCCGATCACCGAACAGATTTTCACTTCGCTTTCCTGCAGCAGATGCGCAGCCAGCGGCACATAGCCGGAGTTAACGCAAACGGCGTAGAAGTTGTGCTGCTGCGCTTCTTCACAGAGTTTGGCGATTTGCTCTTCGGTGGCATCCATCGCCAGCAGGGTGTGGTCGACATAGCGGGCGTAATCAATGTTTTCAGTCGTCATTTCGATTCCTTGTTGAGGTTTGATCAAAGCACAATGTGAATAATGTTAGAATAATAACATTCATCTGACGGTTAGGATAGCGTGATTTTAAAAATGAAGCACAGATCATCGTTTTTAGGCTGTGTGGTGTATAACATTGGCAGTGATGATATGTTATTTAAATAACATTTTGGTGCTGAATGCAGGTTTGACCTGCGAGAACACCCAGGGGAAAAACTATGGATATGCTAATAAATCTGGTGCCACAGCGGTTTGGGGCACAACCAGATGAAGTTTTCCGCAATGCGGATTTTGTGGTTACCGCTGTTGATTGTGCTCAGGCAGGGCCGATGCTGACGTTGGAAAATAGCCGCGGCTCGCTGCGGGTATTGCCCTACAGTGGGATGAAGATTTGGGATGCCGATTTTGATGGCTACTCGCTGAAGTCGGGCCGTCGTAGCGTCAAGGCGGCCCGTTGCCATCCTCATAGCGGCGTTGCTTTCCATTCACCCTGGCCGTATGAGGATGGTTCATCATCAGAATTAAACATGCAGCGTGTAGCGTTGCAGCTAGAGGGGAATACCCTGACGCTGTACGGCAGTGGCGAACTTGCCGATCGGCAGTGCAGGTTGCGCCCGGCGGTGAGCTTGACGGCGGACAGCGCACAATTTTCCATTGATATGCAAATCACTAATCTCGCCGAAGCGCCTTTACCGCTGAATTATGTCTGCCAATTAAATTATGGCTGCATCCCAGCAGCCATTTTCCGGCAGAATTTACCGGCACCGGCCTTGATGCCAACGGGGAGCATCGCCGATCGGGGCGTGCTGTGTTCGGACGATTTGTCGTTGTATGTCGATCAGGCCGAGTTTTTTATGTTGGCCTCAAAGGGCAGACGATACGTCACGCGTTTTTCCACCGCACAATTTAACTATGGTCTGCGCCCCGTCACACAACAGGGCAGCCAGCGTTTGTTCAGGTTTATCCAACCGGCCACCGGTAAGGGCGACAAACTGCCTACGATGGTGATAGAGGCGGGGAAAATGAGAGCCTTCAGTGTCACCACCGGGGTGGTGTGAAACAGGGGCGGAGCCGCCCCTGTCTGAAGAGAGATTACTCTTTAACCCACCCTTTACGGATCGGGAAGGCGAACAGGAAACGGTACAGGCGCGTCAGTTTGGCGGCAATGATGTCGCCGAACAGGTTCCACACCAGTTGGGCAAACAGGCAGCCTACCAGACCGAGCAGGAAGCCACCCACCATGTCCAACGGCCAGTGCACACCCAGATAGACACGGGACCAGGCGATGCCAGCCGCCACGATTAACAATAAAATCCCTGACCAGACACGGTGCCAGAACAGGAAAGCCAGTGCGAAAGTAAAGATGGCGGTACCGTGATCGCTGGGGAATGAACTGTCCGGCGCATGCGCCAGGAAGGTATACCCCACACCGGCGACGAATGGCCGTTCATGTGGCAGCAACATGCCGATAGTGGCGGCAGAAAGCATGGCAAACAGCAGAGCAATTGTCGTCTTGGCCACCACTTCACGTTGCGACACCAATTGGTTCTGCGGCCCCCACAGCCATAGTCCGATAATCAGCATCGGCACGATAGCGATCAGATCGCGCGCCAGAAAGGTGGCGACATCGATCGATCCTTCGGGGGACGCCGGGGTCGCGTTGATCCAGGCGAAAAGAAGATAATTCAACTGCTCTATCATAGTTACCTCGTCTTGCGGCGGACAAACCCGCTCGCCATGCAATAAACAGCCAGTTGGCTGAGCCAGACCCACCAACCCGCCCACAGGTTATGGGTAAGAAAATGTGCGCCGCGCATGACCTGACCAAAACCCATCAGCATGCCGAGCACAATGCCGCCGAACCAACACCAGTAAGCCAGGCGTGGGCGTTGCGGATAAAACAGGAAAAACAGCGCCATCACGGCAAAGCCGCTGGAGGCATGACCGCCGGGGAAACAGCGGCCCGGTCCAGGTACCGCCGGTATTGCGCCGAACAGAGGGTAGGACATCGCCTTACCGCCGTATTCGATTAAATCCCAAGGGCAGGAATGTGCGCTGGTGGCTTTCAGAATCCCGACCACCAAGGGACCAATGCCGACCAGCAGCATGGTGACAATCATGCGCGGGTTACGGCGATAAATGCCCCAGAACAGCGCCAGCACCGCACCGGTAATCACGCCGATTTTCAGCAGGCGGTGGTTAATCAAGTCCAGCCAGTGATTGTTCTGCCACGGAAAATGCCCGCTGGCGGCGTCGAACCAGTAATTGCTGATGGCCCAGTCCAGCTGTTCATTGCGCGACAGCCAAAGGAACAGCAACCCACTGGCTATCAACCCAAAAACCTGCCAACGGTAAAAGGATGCCGGCAGCGAGTAAAGGGCGTTAGTCTGAATTTGGGGTGTTGTTGAGGATTGATTTAGTGAAGGTTTTGGATTCACGCAGGGCTCAGATTCAATCAGAGTGATAGAGAGCCCCACTGTAATAATTCTGTCTTAAGAAAACCTTAATACCCGGGCAAGCCTGCTGCGAGAAAGGGATAGGCGAGCTATCGGCTTTCCGTTAAGGTAATCGTTTGCTTTTTATTGGGAAGATGTGGCGATGACAAAAAAATTGAATCTTGTGCTGTTGGCGGCCTGTGGCGCGCTGATTTCTCCTCTGACGGTGGCGCAGCAGGGCGTTGCCCCCGGGCCGATTGTGGTTCAGGGCGCAATGCCGGTGGAGGCGGAACGTTTCGCCCAACGTCTGGACAACCCGCGTGAAGAACAAATTGGCGGCTGGCGCTTCTGGCGCGGCACCGTGGACGGTTATCCGGTAGTGGTGTCGGAAACGCTGAAAGGCATGTCTAACGCGGCGGCGGCTACGGCGATCGCCGCGACCCAGTTCCGCCCTGTGGCGATCATCAATCAGGGGACTGCCGGCGGCCACGATCCTGCGCTGAAAGTGTATGACATCGTGCTGGGAAAATATTCGGTTAGCCTGGGCGCGTTTAAAACGCCGAAAAAAGCACAGGGCGAAGGCAGTGATTCACGGCAGTGGCAACCTATGGATTTGCTGGCTTCGAAAGGCAGCGCCGGTGAGGATAAAAATCCCCATACGATCCGTCAATTCCCGGCAGACGCTAAACTGTTGGCGATAGCGGAGAGCGTTAAGGGCAGCTACGCGCAGGGCAAGGTCGTTGAAGGAGTGATTGGCTCCGCCGACGTCTGGAACAGCGAACTGGATCGCATTCGTGACTTCCGCGAAAAATATCATACCTCGGTAGAAGAGATGGAAACGGCTTCCGCCGCTCAGATAGCCGCGGCTTTCAATATTCCTTTTGTCGGCATTCGCGTCCTGTCCAACAATATTACCAACCAGGGTAAATACGATCCGCAGACCGGGCTGGCGTGTCAGGATTATGTCTACCAGGTGGTGAAGGCTTATATCGCTGAAAACGCATCTCGCTGATTGCTTATCCTGATTTGTGGTCGGCATTCTGGTTGTTGTTGCTAACCATTGTCCATTGTAAAGAAGATTAAACTGCTGGCGAGCTTGTCAGTAGTGTATTAGCTTATGGGCGAAGCATTTAATCATTGTAGGGATAAAACATGAACAAGGCATCCGTCGTATTTTCCGGCCTGCTGATGGCCGTTTCCGCCAGCGCCATTGCTGCCACCTCTGCCGAAGACACCGATATCAGCAAACAGCCGCTGGAAAAGGTCGCACCATACCCTAAAGCGGAAAAAGGTATGAGCCGTCAGGTGATTTACCTGCCTAAACAGGAACACGAAGAGAACTTCAAGGTGGAACTGCTGATCGGCAAAACGCTGGAAGTGGACTGCAACCACCACATGATCGGCGGCACGCTGGAAAGCAAAACCCTTTCCGGCTGGGGCTATGACTATCTGGTGTTGGAAAAACTGTCCGATCCGGCCTCCACCTTGATGGGGTGCCCAGACAATAGCAAACAGCAGAAATTTATCGCTGCCAATTTGGGTGACGCGTCCATGCAGCGTTACAACAGCCGCTTGCCGATTGTGGTCTACGTGCCGAAAGACGTGGAAGTGAAATACCGCGTGTGGAAAGCCGAAGAGACGGTGAGCAAGGCCGAGCAGAAATAATATCGATGCGTGCTAACCATTAGCACGGCTAAGTCATTACCGAATAAAAGCCCGTTTGGGGGAGTGCATTGCGCCGTTGGCCATAGCCCCCCAAACGGGCTTTTTTTGTGTGTCGCACAGTGGGGTATAGCAATAGAAAACGGCAGTAAAAGTATGTAGTTTGGTGTCGATACACAGCAACGCAATCTACCTAACTGGGCCAACATGACAAAATTAATTGAATTTAACGCCATCATTGAAGCAGCGGAGCGTTTATCTGAGAAAGTGATTCGCACTCCGGCCATTCCCGGTTCGAAACTGGCTGAAAAGATCCAGCGGCCCGTCTTCCTGAAGCTGGAAAACACCCAGCTTGGCGGCTCTTTTAAAGCCCGAGGGGTGCTTAACAAATTTTTGAAACTGGCGGATGAGCTTAAAGATAACCGGTTTGTTGCGGTGAGCGGCGGTAATTTTGGTATTGCGATCGCCGAGGCTGCGAAAATCTTTGGCGCTGACGTCACCATTATTATGCCACCCAGCGCACCCTCAACCGCTATCGCCCGGGTCCGTCAGTTGGGCAGTAGCGTCATGATAGAAACGGATGTTCATGCGGCGTTTGAGCGAGCGAAGGCCTTGGCAGCCGAAGGTTATGTGGTTATCGATGACTGTAACGATTCGCTGATAGCCGAAGGGCATGGCACCCTGGCACTTGAGTTTATCGCCGATTGTCCTGATTTAACCGATGTTTTTGTTGCTGTAGGTGGCGGTGGCATGCTGGCCGGTGTGGCGACGGCGCTGAAAACCATCAAGCCGGAGATCAGGATTTGGGGTGTTGAAACTGCGGGCGCCAATTCAATGCATCAGGCGCTTGGCGCGGGGAAACCTGTCGAGATTGAGGTCACGTCCATTATTTCCACGCTGGGGGTGCCCGTCATTGATGAAATGATGCTTGCGCATGCTCAAGCTTATGTCGAAGACATAGTGGTTGTTTCAGATAAGGCTGCCATCGAAGGGATGATCGCTTTTGGCGAAGAGGCTAAGCAGTGGGTCGAATTGGCTTCCGGAACGCTCATTCCCGCTGTGCTGGCTATTGCGCCCAAGCTGCCCGCCAATGCGGTGATCGGGATGGTGGTGTGCGGTGGGAATATATCCCATCGGGACATGGCGAAATGGGTGAGTTATTCGCGCAATCTTTGAGTTCATCGCAATTTTCGGATGAGTGACGCTGCCTATAAGTCACGTCTGAGCATCAATGAATTTAATGGTTTTGTTGGGCCGAACCACCGGCTCACTTTATTTCAGGCAACAAAAAACCCGATTTCCTCACAGCAACAATAAAATCAATAACTTATTGTTTTTTCAATAGGTTGTTATGACGGTGTGGGGTGAGGAAATACGGGGATTGCCAACCTATGCCGCCACTTTGTCGCCACTTGGCATAGTCGCTAGCGGGTTGAATTGCAGGGCCGTTTCGAGGTGTTCCGGTGCAAGATGAGCATAGCGCATTGTCATCTTGATATCATGGTGGCCGAGGATGCGTTGCAGTACCAAAATGTTACCACCAGACATCATAAAGTGCGCTGCAAAGGTATGGCGTAACACATGAGTAAGCTGGCCTTTGGGTAGCTGAATACTGGTACTCTCAAGCGCAGCCATAAAGCGGAAATAGCACTCGCTGAACAATCGGTCATCACCCCGCGTTTCCAGCTTTTTATACAATGCTTTGCTGATCGGAACGCTGCGGTTCTTTTTGCCTTTGGTACGGATGAAGGTGATTTTATAAGGCGTTATCTGTGAGCGAGCTAGGTTTTCTGCTTCTCGCCAACGCGCACCTGTGCTGAGACACACCTCGACCACAAGAGGTAAGTTAGAATCTCCTTTGCTGCAGGCTGCTAACAGCTCTAAGATTTGCGCATGGGTCAGCCACGCCATTTCTTTCTCTGCTACTGTGAACTTGCGCATGTTCTCTAACGGATTGGGTTGGTTCCATTCGCCAAGCCGGGCCAGCTCGCTGAACATGCCACTTAGGTAGCTTTGTTCAAGATTGACGGTGACAGGTTCTGCGCCGTTCTTCCACTTCTCGGAAAAGTAGATTTCGCCGGACAAACGCTTGTCGCGGTAATGTGCAAAGTCTTTTGCGGTGAAGGTAGCAGCAAGGGGATCGCCCAGGGCCTCAATGACGAGGCATAGTTTTTTGTAAGTGCGTTCGCCAGCCGTGAGGGATTGGCCGTGTAAGTTGTACCAAAGCTTGGCTACCTCACTCAGCTTACGGCGATCAATAGTCTCGCCTAACCACGGTTTGTTATCTACCTGCTCCATAGTGAAGCGCTCAAATGCCAAGGCTTCACCTTTGGTTGCGAACTGCTTACGTACCCTGCGGCCTTCACGGCCAGCAGGGTAGCACTCACATAACCACTTACCGGATGATTGTTTCCGAACTGCCATTGTAACCCCTCCTGAAATTGGGGTATATTTAACTGTGTGTAATTACAGTGGTCAATGTTTGATTTATTAACAGAAAACATTCTTATTTTGTTGTGGATTTAAACAGGCTTGGACGTGGGGCATTCTTTTTAGCTAGAGAGTGCTTATAATCATTGTAAGCCTCCTCAAGGGAGTTAGATGCTTTAGATGCAAAACTACGTTGTTTTTTTTGTTCTGTTAGTACCATATTGTCAAATGTATCTCTTAAGAAATAATAACGTGACTCTTTGATTTGTGAGTAGAAAACAATGACATCATCAATGTCAAAATGTTTGTTTATTATTTGAAATATCTTTTTTATGATAAAGAGTAAGTTTTCAATTCTTTCTTTTAATTGATCTTCATTATTATGCTCAGTTACAATCATGACTGTAAAATGATCATTTTTTGCTACGGCAAGGTTATTTATCCTTTTAGGTGGGATGATTATAGATAGTTCACTTTCTATATTGTATATCGAATGTAGGATTTGAGTTAAAGCTAGTATGTTATTAGCTTCGTCAAATGAGAGTGTTCTTAACTCTATTAGCCGTTTGTTTATTTCATTTAATCCATCAACCAGTTTGTCAGTTATGGTATTTAACCTTTCCACACTAATTCCATTTTCATATGATGAACCTCTAAATAGATTGTCATATAATAGATAGGAATCATTGATACCATATTCAATATCTTCATGGCCAACTCGCAGGGTCTTTTTGGGTATGTTTCCAAAAGCCTCTATCATAAATTTATGGTGAGCAAAAAAACTATCTGTTGTGTTTTTTCTTCGAGAGGATTGTATTTGCTCTGCTGTTTGAATTGTTCGGTGTATGTGAGCCACAATCGCTACAAGAGGAATGGATAAAGATAGGACACCCATAGGTAATTTATAGAGATTAAGGAATATATCATATCCCTTTGATGAAAAATCAATGTTGGTTTCCAACCATAAAGGAATGCATAGTATTATTGATGTAATAAAAGGTATTAGGATTGATAAGCGGAATAGCCATTGTTCTGATAGTTTTCTGTCATCTAATTGTAGAAAACCTTGTTTCTTTTTTTTTGCCATGGAAATTTTCCCTAAGATTACTTTTTATTGTTTTTTCTTGAAAGCTAACAATCATATCGGTGTGCATATTTTTAACATCTTTGCGATTGCATTGATCTCGGATATATTGCAAGCGAACGTATGGTTTTTATCAGATACATTCACTTTTTTTCCAGGTATACGTACTAGCTCTCTAATGCTGATGTTGTCATCAATATCAATAAGCCAAGTACCATCGTATACCTCATCATAAGCTAGGGAAGCAATGTACTGAATATTTCCATCAATAACTAAAAGAGGGTTTTTGATACTGTCAGGTAGAAATGACTTATCCAATAAAAGCGTTTCTCCATCGTAAAGTTTTCTATCAACCAATTTCTTACTTGGCACGGCTAATGCTGAAGGTGCAGAAACAACATTCTGCTCAAAAATTTCACCCTGGCCGTAAGTGAGCCACCGCAATGATGCCCCTGTGTCTAAAGCACATTTCAGTACATACTCGGCAGGGAAAGAGTCTCGCACCTGACGGTTAGATAATGCGCTAGCTGTCACACCCAACGCATCGCATAAGGCAAGTTTTGTCTTAACTCCGTAAGCCTCAACCATCCTTTCGATAGCTGCTTTAGCACCCTGATTAAATCCCATACACCACCAAAACAAAGTAAATTTCATTGACTAATCCGATTCGGGGTATTAAATTTACCTCGAAACGGAGTTTTTGGCATTAAACGCCATTAACCACCACTTAACGCGACCCGCCACAGGTCATCGGAGGATCTTGCACTATGCGTAAAAACATTTCAATCACGGTTCCTACACCGCACGTAACCATAGAAAAATACTGTGAACTCACAGGGTTATCTAAGAATACTGTAGATGACATGCTCGCGGATGGGCGTTTGTCATCATACCGCCATCGCTTAGGTACTGGTGCAAAACGAGAGAAAGTACTCATCAACATGGTGAAGCTGACGCTCAATGCACTCTCGGAATGTGAATTTACAGTAACTGTTTGAGATGTTGCCAGACGCAAAAGGGGAGAGGAATGTTTGATTTTGAAGTTTCAAAACATCCACATTTTGAGATGGCGTGTCGCCAGTTTGCTGTTCGGCAAAACCTTGTGCGCGTTGCTGAACAGATTGAAATGAAGCCACAGATGCTGCGCAACAAGCTGAACCCAGATCAACCGCATCAACTGAGTTGCACCGAACTATTGGTAATCACTGATGCAACAGAAGATTCCAGTTTGGTAGATGCCTTGCTGGCACAGTTGAACTGTTTACCTTCAGTGCCAATCAATGAGGCATGTGCTGGAAACATATCCACCTATGCATTGAAAGCAACGGCAGCAGTAGGTTCTGTTGCGGCGGCGGCGGTAGATGGCGATCACAAAACAGCATCTCGTAAATCCGCTTTACTTGATAGCGTCAATACGGCGATCCGCCATTTGTCGCTAATCGGCCTGACCGTTCAAAACCGTATCCAATCCACCCCGGCGCTTGCCTCCACTGTTGATGTGATTAGCGGGTTGAGTGCAGTTGCTGGTTTAAGTTGAGGTGATCACTGTGCCTATCTCAATCGCTCCACTACTGAAACAGCAAAGCCCATCGCGCCATTTTGAAAACGGCTTTATTGAACTGCCGGGCGGTAAACGCTGGCGGCCACGTCACGATCAGGCTGCATTGCTGCGCGGTCTGTCTACTGCAAAACCGGTGCAACTGCTGCGCCGTTTGCTCTGCCATTAATTGGGGTTGATATGTTACTGGCAACGGATGACCAAAAAGCTATCGGCATTAAGCGAATTTCCCAGATTAAGCGTGATCTGTTCGCGCATAGAAAGAACGTGGCGCAAGAGGCTTTTGATAAATCACCGGGGCATATCCGCAGAACGGTTTGTTTTCATGCTGGACTGAAAGAAAAACATGTAAGCATGAAATTTGAAGAAATGAGTTATACCGAACGCCAGAAATTAATATGGGCGTTTAATGACCTTATAGATTTATCAAAAACCTTGCCGCGATTTATCAGTAATGATGATTGTGAATTAAACACTAATTAACTGCATTGCGTAATTCTGGCGTTAACCCGCCGGGCATCGCTTTGCCTGAAATAAGGATTAACAATGAAATTTGAAACCGCTAAAGACGTTTACGAATTGCCATTAGACGTAATGTTACACGATGTCCGCATGGATGAACGCCGCAACAGAGCTGAAGTAATGTCTTCTCGCCTTAATGTACTTGCTTGGAGGATAACAAGCGGTGAACTCAATCATGTTGAAGCGGCGGAGCTTTTGCGGCAGGAAGCGAAAAGATATCAGCACCAAGCGCAGGAGCTGCACTAATGGCCGATTCAATGGACTACTCGCAAGAGACTCAGGCGCTATTGCTTGAAACGCAGATCTCCAATGCCCGTCAGCCCTCTGCGCTGCCGTCTGCGTTCGTGTGTGAAGAATGTGACGCTCCGATCCCTGCTGCACGTCGTGAGGCTGTTCCCGGTGTTTATACCTGCGTGGGCTGCCAGCATCTTCGTGAGGTAAAAGGTCACCTTTTTATTTTCTCGGGGATTGCATGATCGAGTTCTCTATTTTATTCGGCCTGCTGCTTTTGGTATCAGGCCATTTTATTGCTGCGGATTTGAGTGATTCAGAATTCATGCGCCGCCCAGAAAACCAAAATTACGATTAGGAAATAAAATGAAAAAGGCAATATTCCTTTATGACTTTACCGGCCTTATGGCTCAGCCATGGATTGAAGCCGGGTATGAATGCTGGTGTTTTGACGGCCAGCATGAATCAGGCGTTATCAGGGAGGGTAATCATATCAAGGTGGGTATGTGGTTTAGTGCGGCTGACAAACTGGCGCAAGCAAGGAAAATCACTGACCTGGTGGGGGATGGCGTAGAAATAGTGATTGGTTTTCCCGAGTGTACGGACTTGACCGTTGCCGGAGCCAGGCACTTCGAGAATAAAAGACAGGCGAATCCATTATTCCAACTTGAAGCGGCTGAGTTGGCTGATTTGGTTCGTATAGTAGGTTTGCTCAGTGATGCACCTTGGGCATTTGAGAACCCCGTGGGTGTTCTGTCGACCATGTACCGCAAGCCGGACTTTGCTTTCAATCCCTGTGACTTTGCAGGTTATTTGCCCGAATGGGATTTACACCCCGTTTACCCTGATGTTTATCCTGGGCGTGACAGATACAACAAAACAACAAATATTTGGTGCGGTGGCGGTTTTGTCCAACCACAGACGAAGCGCATCGAACCGGAATTTAAATATAATCCCGGTTGGAAATTATGCGGTGGTAAATCAAAGCGGACAAAGAACATCCGAAGCACAACGCCAAGGGGATTTGCCAGGGCGGTTTTCCTGGCGAATGGCTATAAGCACTGTTCTTCGTGCAATGAACGCTACTGTGGTAACTGCATCCACGGTAATGGTGCAGAAGTTCAATGAGCCAGGCAGTTTCTGCTTACGCTTACCCATGGAATGCACCGCGCCCGGCAATCGCCGGGCCGGTAAGATCGCTTACCCGTGAGGAACATGCTCAGGGGCAAGCGGTTTTACGCAAGATCCACTCCCTACCGCGCTTTCTCAGCGCTATTTTCCTTTCACGCCATGATTATTTGCTGAAATCAAAAGGGCTGCATGATGCCAATAAATGGCTGGTGTTCCAGTTTGAGCGCCGCATCTGGCCCCGCATTGAGGCTGTGAACGCCAGGAACGGAATGAACCTTGCAGCTTCAGCACGCTGGATGGCGGAGGTTGATAATTATGCGGGCTTGCCGGGTATGGATGACAAAGAGCTAAAGCGCCTTGCGGATCGCGTGGCCGGCCAACTGCTGTCAATCTATGAGGGCTGCTGTGAAGAGTTCATCGAGCGCAACGGCGGAGACAATACAGGGCTGTTGGAAGACTGTACTCAGGCCGATTTTTATGGTCTTACCGCACCGATGGCCCGCGCCTTCAACATCACCCCGATGTACTGGAGCAAATATCGCAAAGGCAAACTGGATGCCCGGTCAGCGATTGCCAGCCTCTCACGCTTGGTTAACGCGGAATGGTGGGAGCGCCAACTAAAAGCCCAGCGTACCCGCTGGCGCGAGGCGTTGCTGATTGCCGTCGGCAATGTGAACCGTGGAACGTCGTCCTATGCCAGCAAGCAGGCGATCCGTGAAGTGAAAGCACGTCGCCAGTCTAACCTTGATTACCTCAACAGCCGCGAGTTGGAGAACATTGAAACCGGCGAGCGATTCAGCCTGATCGATAAGGTCATGGCGAGTATCTCTAACCCGGAGATCCGCCGTATGGAGCTAATGACGATTGTTGCCGGGGTTCAACAGGCGGCCGAGATTAAGGGTGACAAGGGGATGTTTATCACTATCACCACGCCATCCAAATATCATCCGACACGTACCGTAGGTAAAAACAGCCCGAAGGTGCAGTTTAACCATAATTGGGATGAAGAAACGTACACGCCAAAAGACGGCCAGCGCTATCTTGTGGACTTGTTTAGCAATATTCGGACGGCGTTTAAAGACTACGGGCTGCAGGTTTACGGCGTGCGCGTTGTCGAGCCGCATCACGATGCAACGCCGCATTGGCATATGATGCTGTTTACCTCCAAAGAGCAGCGTCAGCCTGTGATCGATATCATGCGGCGCTATGCCATGGCCGAGGATGGAGACGAGCGCGGCGCAGTGAAGAATCGTTTCGACTGCAAGCACCTGAACAAAGGTGGCGCGGCGGGCTATATCGCCAAATACATCGCCAAAAATATCGACGGTTACGCACTGGATGGCGAGCGTGACCATGAAACCGGCGAGCTGTTGACCGAGACGGCCGCCGCTGTCACCGCGTGGGCCTCCACGTGGCGCATTCCTCAATTTCAATTCATTGGCCTGCCGTCGCGTGGCGCGTGGCGTGAATGCCGCAAAATTCGCTCTGTCAGTCTGGCCGATGAGTTTGACGACAGTGTGGAGGCGGTACGTGCTGCCGCTGATGCCGGTGATTTTGCCGCCTACATTCTGGCCCAGGGCGGCACCAATGTTTCCCGCGACGATCAGACAGTGCGTGTTGCCCGCAGGGTTGCTGACGAACCCAACGCCTATGACGAAGAAGTCCAGAAAATCGCGGGGATTTATGCCCCACATATTGGCGCAGAACGCATCTATGAAACTCGTACGACTCAATGGCGTATCGTCGCTAAAGCTGTTGCCGTTGAGCCTTTGACTTTGAAAAGCGCCTCTGGCGCGCCTCGGAGTCCTGTCAATAACTGTGGGTTGGTCGATAGCAAAGGCGCTACAAATTCGCAGGATAGTGAGCCTGTAGAGGCCGTGGCGGTGCTGGAACACTCACCGGAAACACCGATTGACTGGAATGATATGACCGTTACACGGTCTGTTATGAGCCGTATACGGGCTATTCCGTCGCAGATAAAGAAATCACAACGTAGTTTTGATCCTTATCAGGTGCCAGAACTGGCCCCATCAGCAAGATTGACTCCGGCAGAACGTGATCGGCTGAGCGGAATTCGGGCAGATTTGGCCCAGCACGACATTGCCGCCCAGCGCTGGGAGCTGGAAGCGTTAGCGCGTGGTGCTAAAGTTAAATTCGGTGATATTTCAACGCAGTATGAACAGGTTAATGATTGGGCAGGTTTTTAATAATTGGTTGCGGAAGCAAAACTTATGGTTGATACTGTATATGCATACAGTTATTGGGCATCGGAGGAACAGGGTGCATTTACCAGCAGTGGAAGAAATGGTTGTTTTGGAACGTATTGAACTCATCGCCCGTCTGGGGGGGTGTTATGAGAGCCAGGCAAAAGATAAAGACATAGCATTGATATGGATTTCAGAACTGGCCGGGGAGATGAAGACCAACATCAGCTCAGAAAAAGCAGCGGCGATCCAACAGCTTGCGACTATTTCTTGATCCATAGGTGACGTATGAAAGGAGAATTGCATATGGCCGGAGCGTTCATGGATGCGTTGAAAACAACCGATAAAGGCCGCAGGATTAAGACAGTAGACTTTTTACACGCAGCGACAAAGCAAGGAACGCACGTTACCCCGCAGGAGGAAAACTACTACATAAAAAATAGGCCTGGCCATGTTTTCAAATTGATTGAAGAGGGCCGTTATCAGCACAATACATACCTTTATCTGTGCTAAAAATTGTATTAGTTCAGACTTGATCTCACATTGTCACAGCACAGGGCTTAACCTAATAAGGCAGCTTTGTGCTGGAGCGGACATTTCTTATTCCTCATTGTAAAAATCATAATGCTAACTAGTGGGGACTATAAGTTGTCAATCGACAGTATTGTATTTATTTTATGACTCATAAGTTAAATTGTAGGCGTTGTTATATGGATATTAATGAATTTCCATCGGGAGTAATCGAACATCTTGGCTGGTATGTATACCGCCTAATTGACCCGAGGGATGGGAGTACGTTCTACGTAGGAAAAGGGAAAGGTAATCGTGTCTTTGCTCATATGCGTGGTGAGGTTGCAGCAGTGGATGATGATGAGCTACTGAGTAACAAACTCAAGCAACTTCGAGAGATCAGATTAGCAGGTCTTGAGGTTATCCATGTTATCCATCGGCACGGTATGGCTGAAGAAAAGATCGCTTACGAGGTTGAAGCAGCACTCATAGACGCCTATCCCGGTTTAACTAACATCATGAGCGGTGCTGGCAGTAATGAGTTCGGTGCTGCACACATCAAAGAGTTAATCGCTACGTACCAACCTGAAACAATTACGTTCCAACATAAGACGCTGATGATATCGGTTAACAGGAGTTCAAAGGATATTGACCTCTATGATGCTGTACGTTTTAGCTGGCGTGTCAGCGTTGAACGCGCTCGTAAGGCTGAGGTCATACTGGCGACAGTAAGAGGAATCGTGAGGGGGGTATATATTGCTGATGAGTGGCTCAAGTCTACCCGTGAGAATTTCCCTGAGTTACCTTCATGGGATGCAGACGATGAGTTCGAAGCGACTCAAAGTTCCCGCTTTGGATTCCGGGGTAGGGTGGCATCTCCTGAGATCACACAGCTTTATATAGGTAAGAAGATCCCTGATGACCTCAGAAAGAAAGGTGCTATGTCTCCTGTGAGATATTCTCCAGGGTTTTGATTTCTGAATGGGGCTGAATTTCGGATTGTAGTCACTTCTCGCGTATGACGACCGTGGGAGCCCTTTGTAATAGTCCCCTCCGTGCCAGAAGTGGTGACCTGCCCCTAGGATTAGATACAACGCTCAGTTAGTAATGTCGAAGGCATCGGCACGGGAATTACAGATAACCCCCTGACTGATCGCGAGCGTACGGGGAGGAGCTGGCCGCAAGCGGCCACGTTTATGTGATTGTAAATGCTTGGATTAAATATTAGTTTATGAGCTATATCTTGATCTTGACGGCCCGGTCGCGAAAGCAGGGTATCCATTTCTGACGAACATGTTGAACGGAGATAACAGTGAAGCGATTCCCTAATGGCTCGGACTGGCGTAAATGGGATCTGCATGTGCATACCCCTCAGTCATCACTTCAGAATTTATATGGCGGCGACTGGGAAGCTTACCTTTCTGCGATTGAAGCGTTTGGTGATGAGGTTGCCGTAATGGGCGTTACCGATTACTGCACGATTACGGGTTATGAGAGGCTGCTCACATATCGCGCGCAGGGCCGGATATCCAATATAGAGGCCGTTTTTCCTAATATAGAGTTTCGCATTACGCCAGAAACGCAGAAAGATAAAGGCGTGAATATCCATCTGATCGTCAATCCTGCAGATGCCGATCACGTCGACAAAATAAAGTATGCTCTGGGCCGGCTTCATTTTCGCTACGGCATGCAGAATTACTCCTGTAGCGATAAGCAACTGACTGAACTGGGCATTGCCGTAGCGGGTAGTTCCTCTCCGGAAAAAAGTCTGCGTGACGGCATAAATCAGTTCAAGCCCTCTTTTGACGCTTTCGAGTCGTGGCTGAGGAATGAAACTTGGCTGCGGGATAATGCTGTTATCGTTGCTTCTAACAGTTCAGGAGACGGTATCTCCGGCCTCCGCGACAGCGGCCTTCTTGCTGTTCGGCAGAATATCTATCGCCTGGTGGATGCGATATTTTCCGGTAATCCGCAGGATTGTGACTATTTTCAGGGACGGGGCAGCGACAGCAAGACTGACGTAATAAACAAATACGGCAAGCTGCTTCCCTGCGTTCACGGCTCGGATGCACACGAAGTGTCCAAAATTTTTCGTCCCGACCATGATCGTTTTTGCTGGATTAAGGCTGATCCGACCTTTGAGGGTTTAAAACAAGTACTCTACGATCACACCCGCGTCAGGATTCAGAAGACGTCCCCCAATACAAAAACGCCTTATCAGTATATTAAGCACGTCTGCTTCACCGATCGCAGTGGCCATGCGCTTTTTTCAGACCAGCCTGTTCATTTTAGCCCCGACCTGAATGCAATTATAGGCGGAAAGTCTTCAGGGAAATCCCTGTTGCTTTATCACATGGCGCGGGCCATCAACTCTGGTGAGGTCAGTGAAAAGATCCTACTCTCCGGACAGGCGGTCTATGATGACTTCAGCAATCTCAATGTTGAGGTGACATGGGGAAACGGAGAAGTAAGTTCATTACAGGGGGAGGACAGCCGGCCTGTTACCTACATTCCACAGCTGTATATCAATCACCTCGCCGAAAGTAGTGGGCAGCTCCAGCTAAATCTGTTGGTCGAAGATATTCTTCATCAGAATGACACCTTCAAGGCTTTTGCAACGGAAAATGCGGCACAGCGCGAGACGGCTTTGCGGGCTATAAAAACCAGAATTGATTACCTTACCGAGCTGCGTAAAAAATACACTGAATGCAGCAAAGAAATGGAGAAGTACGGCACGGAAAAGGCGGTGTCCGATGAAATCCATCGGCAGGAGCAGAAAATTGCCCAGTTGAGAAAACAGGCGTCATTTACGCCGGATGAAGAAAAACAGTATATGGCGCTCAGATTGCGCACGGACAGCCTTCACTCCCGCCGGCGCGCGATAACTGACCTCACTGAAGCCAACAGCAACCTGAAAGAAAGTCTTCACCGGCATACCGGGAGCACAATACAGAGCCTTACCGATAAACTCAGGCTGGATTGCCCGCTGTCTGAAAACTCATCTTTTCTGGAAAAAAGCCTCTGCCAACTTGAGGCCAGACTTTCAGCAGCAGTCAGTGATTTTATGGATTTCAATGAGGCCCGTTTCAGCAGCACACCTGCGCGGCTAAAGCAGATTGATGCCGAAAACACCGTTAGGCAGGAAACTCTGCTTCCCCTGTCGGTAAAAATTACCGATCAGGAAACGCTTAAAGTGGCCATGGCTGCGATGGAAAAGGAAAAAGAAAAACTCAGACAGCTGCTGCAGCTGTCTGAACGACGTCAGTCAATTTCACAAGAAGGTAATGATACAAAAAGCCAGCTTCAGGCGGAATATGCTCGCTTGACAGACCTGTACCGGGCTTACGTGACCGAGCTTAGCAAGCCTGAATACCATCCCGAAGGTGAAATCAGCGTTACTGCACGCATATCCTTCAATGCGGAGAAGTTTGAACGTTTCACCGGTTGTTTTGACCGACGTGGAAATATAAACCCTTTACTAGGCGAACTAGCCAATCCGAAAGGCGGCTACGCGTTTTCCGCCGATCGCCACGCAGCTACGATAGCAGGTATCTACGACAGGTACAGAAACGGCAGCGTTGTTCCCTCTCTCCGTAAAGGCATTGAGGATTCTGATATCCTGGATTACCTGTTCGATGACTGTTACCTAATCGATTTTTCTGTCCGTTACCGGAACGATGACATTGTGCAGATGTCTCCAGGCAAGAGGGGTCTGGTACTGCTTAACCTTATCCTCCATCTGAGCAATTCGCAGCACCCTATCCTTATTGACCAGCCTGAGGACAATCTTGACAACCGGACGATTTATTCCCAGCTTAATGATTTCGTCAGGCTGAGAAAGGCCGACCGTCAGATCATCATGGTGACGCACAATGCCAACCTCGTAGTAGGAACTGATGCCGAATGCGTGATTGTTTCTAACCAGAGCGGGCAGCGATCGGGCATTGAGAACAGTGAAAACCGGTTTGAATATTATACCGGCTCACTGGAATGTTCATTTACCTCGCCGGACGATTCGGGTCGCCTCCATACCCGAGGCATCAGAGAGCACGTTTGTGAAATTCTGGAAGGCGGGATCCAAGCCTTCAAGGAAAGGGAACGCAAGTATGGTCTGTAAACCGGAACGGTGCCCGTCTGATACAACGGCAAACAAGCATCTGGCCTCACTCTCTGCCTTTCAGGCGCATGTCATCGTCTCTTACGAGGAGCTACTGGTTTGGTTCGTCGCTGGGAGATTGTGTTCAATGTAATGGAAATACTTTGTCGCCATGAATGAAACGTCTGCTCCTCGTTCAGAGCGGACTGTCAGATTTGATTGTGTGCTGCTAGATAATGCTGCGAGCTCAAGTCTGAGCTAAATACAGCAAAATACCCTATGCATGCATTAGATGCATGAATTCGCATGATGATCCGGCGTGATTTTTCCTCCCGCAATGCCAGCGCTGGCGCGGATCGCGTTGGATCATGCAACTGCATCAAAAGCGACACATGAAGCGGGCAGGCGAGGCGGGGATAGCATTGCGCGTATGTGCAGTTACAGATACTTTACAGATGCCATCCTTGCGTTGTGGTGATATTATATTGCGTGTTCTTTTATTGAAAGGTTTGAAAGTAATGGCGAGAAGCGATAATGTTATTTCTTTGTTTTCCGGGGCCGGTGGTTTTTCATTTGGTTTTTCAAATGCAGGATTAAAACCAGTATTTGGTGCTGAAATAGACACTGACGCATGCGAAAGCTACGAAAATAATGTGGGAAGTACTTGTCATAAAGTAGATCTTTCGTCAGTTGATCCTGGTTATTTTAAAAAAATACTAAAAGATAAATCACCATTTGCCATAATTGGTGGGCCACCTTGTCAAGGGTTTAGCTCCGCTGGTGTAAAAAAAGAAGGAGATCCTCGAAATTCGTTGATCTTTAATTATTTGAAAATTGTTGCTGAAGTGAGTCCTCAGTGGTTTATTTTTGAGAATGTTGAGGGGATTCTTACCTCCGGAAAAAGCCAGGATTTGCCAAGGTTAGTAAGTGAATTCATAAAGCTTGGATATTATATAAAGGTTGAGAAGGTCAATCTCGCGGGTTATGGTGTTCCTCAGACAAGGAAACGTGTTTTTATTATTGGGAATAAAATGGGAATAGATTTTGATTTCCCTAAAATGTGTTTTTCTTTTGACTCAGGTAAATCAAAGGGGAGTAATGGTTCTGTTTCTGCACCATCAATCTTGGATGCCATTAGTGGCTTAGGTGTTGCTAGTAATAAAAAAGATTCAACTGTTCACTATGAAAATCAGCATTTTTTAAATGAATACGATAAGCTGATGAGAGTGAATAACACCGAAAATACAATAAGTTTACATTATAACAACACAACACCCGAAGATGCTACACGATTCTCTCTTTTGGGCCAAGGTCAATCGATGAAAGATCTGCCACAAGAGTTTTGGCACGATAGTTTTAAACGAAGGGCTAATAGGAGAGTAAGTGATGGAATTCCAACTGAGCGGAGAGGTGGAGCTCCATCAGGAATAAAAAGATTATGTGGCTCATTACAGAGTTTAACCATTACAGGTGCAGCGAATAGAGAGTTTATTCATCCAATTTATAATAGAGTTTTAACTATACGCGAGTGTGCAAGATTACAAAGCTTCCCTGACCATTACGATTTTTCTGGTAATAGCGGCAGTGCTATGCAACAAATAGCTAATGCGGTACCACCTTTAGCAGCTGAGGTTTTTGCTAATCATTTGAAAATGTTGGATGGGAAATTTGGTTCTGATCTTGGTTGTCATAAATTTAAAACAAACCCATGCCTACTAGGTTACAAACTGACAGAATCATTAGGTATGAGTCCTGCATTGAAAGAAACTGATAAACACTTAAGTTTATTGATGAATATTAAGGATTGATAATGAAAAAACTAAGTGCAGAACTATCAAAATTCCTAACAAAAGTCATGACAATGGGTGCTGGAACTGCATTGCCAATAGTTATGTCACCAACGGAGTTAGCAAAACTTATAGGTGTTGTTTATAGTGATAATAACTTAGGACACTTAATCGCTCAAAGGTCTAGTTCATTATGGGATGCTATAGCTCCCCCTGAAAATTATTATTATGATATTGACACCACATGGTTCGACCAAGGAGTTGAACTGAGTGGTAATATGCATGTTGAGCTTATGCTGTTTGGTATTGACGATATTCCTGATTTTAAAACTTATTTGCATTGTTTAAGTGAACTTCATAAAAGAAGGAAGAAATACTCAAAAATATTATCAGCACAGCCTTTGCCAGAAATGATACAAATATCTCCGCGGGCGTTAATTGAATTTGGAACGGTTGAGCATCAGGCTTTGGCCTCATGGTTAACTTGGCGAAAATTTTTTTACGATCTTGATAACCGAGCAGCACAAGAAACTGGTTACCTTTTTGAACCAATACTTTCCTATGCACTCGGTGGAGAACAGGTTAGCGCGAGGGGGAAAGCTGTTGTCAGGCAGAACGATCCGACGAAAGGAAGGCAAGTTGACTGTTGGAAAGTACTACCAGACGGTAGGAAGTTAGCCTATGAATTTAAATTAAGAGTTACCATTGCGGCAAGTGGGCAAGGTCGTTTTGGCGAAGAAATTCAATTTGCGATTGATGCAAGATTGTCAGGTGCCACCCCAATATTATTAGTATTAGATCCTACTATGAATCATAGGCTTGATGATTTACAGAAAGCATATCAAGAAAATGGCGGAGTTGTGTATTTAGGTGACGCGGCATGGGAACATCTTGAGGAAGAGTCTGGTGTTATCATGTCTAACTTCATTGATAGATATGTGCATAGCCCGATACAATGTATAAGTAGATACGAGAAAAATAGCTTGGGGACACTTGATTTGTCCAGAAATAATCTGTTGGATTTTAATGCGTCCAATAAAAATGGTAGCTTGATCTTTAAATTCGGAGAGATAGAAAAAATTATACATAGGCATGAAGATGGCAATATCGTTAATAACGATGATGAATAATTTTTAATATGATGATGCATCCTAAAGGTACTTACTTAAGGATGCTTTCAATTACATTGAGTATGTTTTAAACGAAATCACTTTATCATCTAGCCAGTGGTTTGCTTCCTTTATTCTCTCTTGTAGTGGCATTAGTTCATTCCGCACAAAAACTTGACTAGCCTTCTCAACATCCCCAACCCCGCCAGTATTGTTCGGTATAATCCCCATCATCTGAGGTGGCACGCGATGCGCACTTAGCAAATCGTCCCGAGTGGCATTCTTAATATTGAAAAAATCATCTTTGGTAGCGACTTCGCTCAGTGGCAAAATTTTTATGCCATCTGGTTTACCGTTCGGTGCGTACATAAATAAATTGCGGAAGTTGCCTAGTCCTTTAGTGTCTCGCATGGCCTGGCGCATCCTGTCGACGTCGCTGGTGCTCTGCGCCGCGTCGGTCATATACAAAATGTAACCCGCATGTGCGCCGTTTTGATAATACTTGCGGCGGAACAGCGTCGCCGCTTCATTCAGCCAGGCAGAATTCAACGCGCTGAGGTACTCAGGCAGGCCATAAAGCTCTTGGTTTATATCCGGCTCAATCAGATGAAATACGCTCCCTGGCGCAAACTGGTGCGGTTCTTTCCAGTCCTGGACAAACCAATATGTATCCGGTTCAACACCCCGGCGGGTGTATTTTGCCGGGGAACACTGCAGGCGCAATGGTTCGCCGAGTTGGTTTTTTCTGACTTCAAGAAAGGCATTACCAAACACCAGATAATCCAGCGCATAGCGGCTAAATTCCTGCTGACTCAGCATGGGGTGTGGGATGAAGGTAGACGCCAAAATATTACGCTTAACGAACATAGGTGAACTGTGGTGAACGGCGGCCCGCACGCTGCGTGCCAGGCCGTCAAAGCTGATCGGCGGCTCGTACCATTTACCGTTACCGGTGCATTCGATGTAATCCAGAATTTCCCGTTTATCCAGCACGGGTGAAGGCTCTCCAAACGAGAATGCCTCAAAGTCCTGCTCCTGAGTCGCGGGGGTAGGAGAGGAGAGTGCCTTGCGGCCTTTACGCTTACTCATCAGTAAAACTCCAAAATGTTCGGGCTGCTGTGGCCGCTGCCTGCGGTTAGCGGTTCGTTTAACAGGGCGTGCATGATTGCCCACGCGACATCGGCGTGGCTGGCTTCTTCACTGCGGCTGGCGGTGTAGGTGGAGCGTGCGCCGCTGGCGGTCATGGTTTTGCGGATCGCCATAAAGGCGGCGGTGATATCGGTGTGGCTGGTGTCGTATTCCAGGCAACCGCGTCCGATGGTGTCTTTGGCTTTCAGCACCATGGCGGTTTTGATTTCCGGGGTGTATTTGATTTCCCGCGCTGCCGGGAAGAATTCGCGCACCAGTTGGAAAACCCCTTGCCCGACGGTGGTCGCATCAATACCGATGTACTCCACGCAATATTTTTCAGTGAGGTCTGCGATTTTCTGAGCCTGATCGGCAAAGTTCATGCCCTGCCACTGGTGGCGCTCAAGCACACGGAATTTGCCACCGGCCACCATAGGTGGCGCGATGACTGCACATCCGGCGCTGTCGCCGCCGTTAGCCTCTGACGGATCGTAACCAATCCATACCGGGCGATAGCCAAATGGCCGTACGGCGTAAGGGTTGACGTCTTCCCATTCTTCCAGCGTGTCGACCATGCAGCTTTGCAGCTCCGCGAACGGGAACACCGACGCGGTATCATCCACAAATTCGCACATCAACAGGTTTTGATACTCTGATGGGGCGTATTCGAGGGACAACTGATTAAGGTCAAACAGGTTGCAGCCGCCGGTCAGCGCATCTTCCACTGTGACAATCTGTCGCCATTGTCCATCTCCGCACAGTACGCCTTTTGCGAGGTGGCTGTGACTGAGGTCGAGTTGAATGTGGTCGTTCTTGCTGCGACGGCCCTTGTTGAAAAGTTCCCCCGACCAGAACGGGTACGCGGAGTGCGCCAGACTGGATGGCGTGGAAAAGTAGGTTGTGCGCCATTTCTTGTGCAGTGACATCCCGCTGGCGACTTTGCGCAGCTCCTGGAATTTTGGTATCCAAAAATATTCATCCAGATAGAGGTTGCCGGTGTAGCTCTGCGCAGTACGCACGTTGGTGCCGAGAAAAATCAGGCGTGCCCCGTTCGGTAACACCATGGGATCGCCTTTCAGGTCAACCTCGACCAACCGGGCAAAATCAATGATGTAGTTGCGGAAGACATGCGCCTGCGCCTTGCTGGCTGACAGGAAAATCTGATTGCGGCCAGTGGTCAGTGCATCCATTAACGCTTCACGGGCAAAATAAAACGTTGCGCCGATCTGGCGCGATTTCAGGATATTGCGGATGCGGTGTTGCATCCCGGCACGGTGCCAGCCGCGCTGATATTCGAAGCAATCCCCCAGAAAAATATCGTTGAGTTTGGCAATGGCCGCTTCACTGAACAGGTTACGCTCGACGGGCTTGCGTTCGCCTTTGTTGCGGTTGGCGACATTCGGGTTTAAATCCGCCTCATTACCGGTCATTGAATAGCGATTGACCCGCGCCAGCCGTTCAATCTGGCGGCCGAGCAGGTCAATTTCCTTGAAGTCGATCCCCTCCTTTTGCGTTTTCATGATGAGCTGAATTAACCGCGCTTCCATGCTCTGTTCCACGCGGGAAATGGGCGCGATATCGTCCCATTTATCGCGCAGCTTCCAGCTCTGCACGGTCGGTGCCTTGGCATTCAGCGTTTCCGCAATTTGGCGTACAGAGAAGCCCTGCCAGTAGAGCAAGGCAGCCTGGCGGCGCGGATCGCTGATGATGGTTGTCTTCGGTGTCATGTTCATGCTGACAAGGCTACGGAAGCGCAGAGCGACTCGCATTAAGCCCTTGTTGTGCCTCCTGTCTTCCAACTGCAACGCGTTGAGATGTGACGCCATTCCCCTGAAACTGGCCCCGAACCCAACCACCACAACAGGAGCCGTTTACATGGCAAAGAAAGTTTCCAGGTTTTTCCGCATCGGCGTTGAAGGCGACACCGTTGATGGCCGCGAGATCGGCGCGACGGATATTCAGCAGATGGCCGCGACCTACAGCGCGAAGGTGTTCGGCGCACGCATCAATATGGAGCATATCAAGGGGATTCTGCCTGATGGCTATTTCCGCCGTTATGGCGGTGTCGTTGAGCTTAAAGCCGAGAAAATCGACGAGCCAGGCGAACCGCTGTTGCACGGCAAGTGGGCGCTGTATGCCAGTCTGGCCCCCACCACCGATCTGGTGTCGATGGTCGGCGCAGGCCAAAAGGTTTTCACCTCAATGGAGATCCGCCGCGATTTTGCCAAGACCGGCAAAGCCTATCTGGTCGGGCTGGCTGTCACTGATGACCCGGCCAGTCTCGGCACTGACATGCTGGAATTCAGCCGTCGTCACGATGACGTCGAGTTTTCTGCGCCACTGGAAGTGCATTTTGATTTTGAGCCGGCCGCTGACGCGGAATCCTCATTTTCTGCCCGCATCAAGGCGATGTTTAGCCGCAAGCAAGTCTCGGACGATGTGCGTTTTGGTGAGATGGAAGGGGCGGTGATGACCGTGGCCGAGCAGTTGCAGGAAGCGGATACCCGCTTTACCCAGACCATCGATGCGCTCAATGAGCAGGTCGCCGATCTCAAACAGCAGGTGGAAAGAGGCCACAGTGCTTTCAGTGAGCTGAAAACGCAGCTTTCCACCACTGAAAGCTTTAGCCAGCCGCCACGCCCGGAAGCCACTGGCGGCAACGGGGCGCAGGACGTGCTGACCGACTGCTAAGGCAGAAACACCCGACAAAACCGAATAAAAACAGGAATAACCATGCGCAAGCAAACTCGATTGAAATTTAATGCCTTTCTGACCCGCGTAGCCGAGCTTAACGGCGTCGACACTGGCGATCTGGATAAGAAATTCAGCGTAGAGCCGTCTGTCACGCAAACTATCATGACCCGTGTACAGGATTCCTCCGCGTTCCTGACCCGCATCAATATTGTGCCGGTGGCAGAAATGAAGGCGGAAAAGGTTGGCCTCGGCGTCAACGGCTCCATTGCCAGTACCACTGATACCACCGGCGGTGATGAACGTGAAACTGCCGATTTTGCCACGCTGGATACCGAGGGCTATTTCTGCCAGCAGGTGAACTACGATTTCCACATTCGCTATAACACGATTGACCTGTGGGCGCGTTATCAGGACTTTCAGGCTCGTTTGCGTGATGCCATCGTAAAACGCCAATCCCTTGACCGAATGATGATCGGCTTCAACGGCACCCACCGTGCGAAAACCTCCAACCGCATCAAGTTTCCTCTGCTGCAGGACATTGCGCCGGGCTGGCTGCAGAAGTACCGCGACAACGCCCCAGCCCGCGTGATGCACAATGTCACCGACGAGGATGGCACCGTGCTGTCAGAGAAAATCCGCGTGGGAACCGGGGGCGATTACGTCACCCTCGACGCACTGGTGATGGATGCCACCAATACCCTGATTGCACCCTGGTATCAGGAAGATCCGGAACTGGTGGTGATCTGTGGCCGCCAGTTACTGGCCGACAAGTATTTCCCTCTGGTGAATCAGGAACAACCGAACAGTGAAGTGTTGGCCGCTGACCTGATTATCAGCCAAAAACGCATTGGCAACCTGCCCGCCGTGCGCGTGCCGTTCTTCCCGGCCAATGCGCTGATGATCACCCGGCTGGATAACTTGTCTATTTACTGGCAGGAAGATACCCACCGTCGCCATATGGTTGAAAACTCAAAGCGTGACCGCATCGAAAATTACGAATCCATTAACGAGGACTATGTGGTTGAGGATTACGCCTGCGGCACTCTGGTGGAAAACATCGTGTTGCTGCCACCGCCAGACCCAAAGAAAGTGAAGGAGGATGAGGAAGCTAAAGCAAAACTATCTGCTGATGAAGGGCTTAAAAAGCTGGCAGGTGCCATTGTTGAGGCGGTGAAAGGAGTCGCTGCTCCAACCGAATCGATGACGGAGGCCGCTGATGCTGAGGTGAAAGGCCCCGATGCTGCGCCGGTAGACGACAAAGCGGCAAAAGGCGGTAAATAACCATGACCAGCCCTGCCCGCCGTCACCTTATGCGCCAGTCTGCGGTCGAGGCTGCGCAGCGGAAAAATGATCCGCTGCGCCATGCCAACGGCTATGAACTGATGATGCTTAAACTCTATGAAGACAAGCGAAAGCTCAAGCAGGTGCGCTCGCAAGAGCGTAAAGCCGAACTCAAGCGGCAACTGCTGCCGGACTATGGCCCCTGGGTTGCCGGAGTGCTGGCCGAGGGGAACGGTGCGCAGGACGCCATTCTGATGACAGTCATGATCTGGCGACTGGATGCGGGGGATATTCCCGGCGCGCTGGACATTGCCCGTTACGCGTTGCGCTACAAGTTGGCACCGCCGGGCAACTTCACCCGCTCCACGCCGTACCTCATCGCAGAAGTCGTCGCCGAGTCTGCTACCCGCGCCCATGAGGCCGGGGAGGCGGTCAATATCGACCATCTCACGCAGACCATGGAACTCACCGACGCAGAAGACATGCCCGACCAGGTGCGCGCCAAGCTGCACAAAATCACCGGGTACATCTTGCGCGAAACGGGCAGGGCTGAACTGGCGTTAAACCACCTGAAACGTGCGTTGCAGTTGCATAACGGCTGTGGCGTGAAAAAGGACATCGAACGGCTGGAGAGGGCGATCCGTACCGCTGCCAGCCGCTAACAGAACGCGCCCCGCGCCGGGCGGCACGATGGCCGAGACAGGTTTCACATCGTCAACGCCGTCGTCCACCGCCCCCTATTTTTTTGAGGTCACATGAGCACCGTCATTATAAAACCCCGCCCGGACGCGCCCGCCCCGCGACCGGAGGATGAGCCGATCATTAAAAACGTCTTTTTCTTCCCGGATGTCATCCCGGCAGAGGTGCGCGACGTGATGCGCATTGAAGGCACTATCACCGCCCCCCGGCTACGGCTGGCGATTAAAAGCGCGATGGCGGAAGTCAACGCCGAACTGTTCACTTACCGCCGTGACCGTATGGCCGACGGTTATCAGCGGCTGGAGGATGTTCCCGCCGATGAGCTCGACGGCGAAAGCATCCGGGTAAGTGAATACCGCAACGCGGTCAGTACCATGACCACGGCCATTCTGTCGGAGCAATATCGCAGCATGGACACCACCTCCACCGGCGGGCGAAAAGCGGATGTGATCGAAGCATCGATTGATGAGCTGTGGCGTTCGGCGCGTAACGCGATCAGCAATGTGGCCGACCGCGCCCACTGCATCATCGGGTTGTTGTAATGAAAATCTATGCCCTGCAGGGCGACACCGTTGACGAGATTTGCTGGCGTTATTACGGGCGCACTCAAGGCGTGGTTGAACAGGTTTACTCACGGAATGTTGGGCTGGCCGATGCGGGGGCGATATTGCCCCACGGCCAGTCGGTCGAGCTGCCGGACGTGACCGCCGCGCCGCAGCGTGAAACCGTCAACTTATGGGACTGACAACATGGAGAAAATCACATCATGGGTGGCTTACGCCGTGGCGGCCTTCCTCGCCTGGGTGGGTCGATACAGTCCGCAGGATATTGCCTTTATGGTCGGGGCCGCTGTCGGTGTCGGTACCTTTTTTGTTAACTGGTACTACCGTCGCAAAAGCTATCAGTTGCTGAATAAATTAGGCGTTAGCCGGAGAGTATACGATGAGTTCAATCGCTAAACGTTGCACCGTGGCTGCCGTACTGGTGCTGGCTACTTTGCTGCCGCAATACAGCACCCTGCACACATCAGAGCCGGGATTGCGGTTGCTGGCCGATTATGAGGGCTGTCGGCTTTCCCCTTACCAGTGCAGCGCGAACGTGTGGACGAGCGGCATCGGCCACACCGCCGGGGTAGTGCCGGGAAAGGTTATCAGCGAACGCCAGGCCGCCGTCAATCTGGTTGCCGATGTGTACCAGGTTGAACGTGCGATAGGGCGTTGTATGCCTGTCACGATGCCGCAGCCGGTTTATGACGCGGTAGTGTCCTTTGCCTTCAACGTCGGCGTAACGGCGGCGTGTGGCTCCACACTGGCCGGTTTGATCAAGCTGCAGGAATGGCGCAGCGCCTGCCTGCAGTTGCCGCGCTGGGTGTATGTCAACGGGGTTAAAAACAGAGGACTCGAGCGCCGCAGGGCGTCAGAAATGGCCTACTGTCTGACGGGGGCCACACGATGAACCGCATCGCCGTGCTGTTCCTGTTGCTGTCGATGGTTGTCGTCGGTTTGCTCAACCGGAAGGTTGTCGCCCTGGGGGATCGGCTGGATGAAGCGCAGCGGGAAAACGTCAGGATATCGGCGGCGCTGACCGACACCCGCACGGCGATCACCATGTTGCAGGCAGCGGCCAGCCAACTGGCGCAGGAAGAGAAAAGCCTGAGAAATGACCTCAACAATGCACACCGGTTGGCACTGACCCGCGAACAAAAAATACAGAGATTACTGAATGAAAACCAAGTTCTACGCGATTGGCTCAACACTCCTTTGCCTGCTGATGTTGCAAGGCTGCACCAGCGCCCCGGCTTCACCCGTGCCGCAGATTATCTACGTTGGCTGTCCGACGGTGAACCCGTGCCAGATACCGGCCAGCCGTCCGAAGAATAACGGTGACCTGAGCGCTGACATTCGCCAGCTTGAAAATGCCCTGGCGGCCTGTGCCGTGCAGGTCGACACCCTTAAAACCTGTCAGGAACAATACCATGTTAAAACCTCAACAGCTCCGCGCTGAGCTGACAAGCTGCCTTCAATGGCTGCAACGTAATCCCGAAAATTTACAGGTTCGGGTTCAAAGTGGAAATATTGCTTCCACGCTCGCGACCTCGTTGTCGCATGAGTATTGCTATACGCTAAATCTGTTGTTTCTGGATTACACCGGCGATCTGGATTTAATCGTGGTGCCAATACAGGCGTGGCTACGGGAAAACCAACCGGACATTATGGCCACGGCAGAAAAACGCCGCACCGGGTTTACCTTTGCCACCGATTTTAATAACGACGGGTCGTATGATTTCAGCGTGTCGTTGCAGTTAACCGAGCGTGTGGTGGTCAGCGAGCAGGACGGCGGCGCATTGCATGTTAAACACCTGCCGGAACCGCCGTTACCGGAGAACGTCACGCGCCCGCTGCAGCTTTTTGTTCACGGTGAATTGGTGAGTGAATGGTATGAGCGAGCTTAGCCCCTTTGATACCCGGCTGGCTGGACTGATTACCGCGCTGTCGCCGCAGTCCCGCAAGTCGTTGGCCGTCGCCGTGTCCAGGCGGTTACGTGCAAGTCAACAGCAGAACATCAAGCGCCAACAGGCACCAGACGGCACCCCGTATGCCCCGCGTAAAACGCCATTGCGCAATACAAAGCGCCTGCGCGATCGGGCGATGTTTAGCAAGCTGCGCACCGCCCGCTACATGAAAGCCAGGGGCAGCGGCGATGATGCCGTGGTGGAGTTCGTCGGGCGCGTTAAGCGCATGGCCAACGTGCATCATTACGGCCTGCGTGACCGGCCATCACCGCACAGTGCTAATGTGAAATATGAAGCACGCCCGCTGCTGGGATTCAGCCCGGCAGACGTCAAAATGATTGAAACGGCTGTAATAGAACACCTCGCCCGCTAACCCTCTGTTGTGCCTCGGATCGTCCAACTGCCTCATGTTGCCGCCGCTCACTTCGGGCGGCATCCTTTCAGCATGAACAATCAATCCGACATTCTGCGCCTGCTGCGCAACCTGATCCGCATTGGCACCGTGAATGCCGTCGACCTTGAGCGCGGTCTTTGCCGTGTCGATACCGGCGGCAATCTTACAGACTGGCTCAACTGGATGACCTGCCGGGCGGGCCGCGCCCGCATGTGGTGGGCACCGTCCGAAGGTGAACAGGTGTTGGTGTTTGCGCTGGGTGGCGAACTGGACACCGCCTTTGTGCTGCCGGGTGTCTTTTCCGATGACTTCCCGGCCCCGTCGGCGTCGGCGGATGCGCTGCATATTACTTTCCCTGATGGCGCGGTGCTGGAGTATGAATCGGCCACCGGTGCGCTGAGTGTGACCGGCATTAAAACCGCTAACGTGCAGGCGTCAGAGTCGATCACCGCCAGCACCAGGGTGGTGATGGTCAAAGCCGCAAAAAGTATCACCCTCGATACCCCTGAGGTGATCTGCACTAACAAGCTGACCACCGGCACGCTGGAGGTTAAACAAGGCGGCACGATGACCGGCAACATGACACACACCGGCGGCAGCATCACGTCTAACGGTGTAGTGGTGCATACCCATACCCACGGCGGCGTCCAGACCGGCGGCGGCAGCACGGATAAACCGTCATGAACAACGCGAAATACCTCGGCATGAACCGTGGCACGGGACGTGCGTTGACGGACATCGACCATATTCGGCAGTCCGTGGCTGACATTCTGATAACGCCGCAAGGTTCACGTCCTATGCGCCGGGCCTATGGTTCTTTGCTGTCTGCGCTGCTCGACCAGCCGCAGAATGACACGCTGCGCGTGCAAATCATGGCCGCCTGTTACAGCGCGATCCTGGCATGGGAACCCCGCGTAAAGCTGACCGGGATCACCTTTAACACCACCTACGACGGCAAGATGGTGATCGACATCACTGGCATCCGCACCGATACCCCCGGCGCGCTGTCGCTGTCTATTCCTGTGAGCTGAACCATGGCAACGATTAACTTAAGCCTGCTTCCCGCCCCGACAGTGGTCGAGGTGTTGGACTATGAAACGCTGTTGGCTGAACGCAAGGCCACGCTGATTTCACTTTATCCCGAGGCAGAACGGGCGGCCATTAGCCGCACTCTGGCGCTGGAGTCAGAGCCGATCGTGAAGCTGCTGCAGGAGAACGCCTATCGCGAGGTGATTTTACGCCAGCGAATTAACGATGCCGCCAAGGCGGTGATGCTGGCTTACTCCACAGGGGCCGACCTTGACCAGTTCGGCGAGAACTTCAACACCCCGCGTCTGGTGATCATCCCGGAGGATAAAACCACTATCCCGCCGACACCGGCGCTAATGGAATCAGACGACGATTATCGGTTACGCCTGCAGGATGCCTTTGAAGGCATGAGCACTGCCGGTCCGGCCGGTTCTTACCGTTTCCATGCACGCTCTGCCGATGGTCGGGTGGCCGATGTGACCGCCATCAGCCCATCCCCGGCCTGTGTGACCGTGACCGTGTTGTCACGCGACGGTGACGGTACCGCCAGCCCTGAGCTGTTGCAAGTCGTCAGCGTGGCGCTGAACGATGAGGATGTGCGTCCGGTCGCTGATCGGGTGACGGTGCAATCCGCCAAAATTACCCGCTATGCCATCGAGGCCACGTTATACCTCCATCCCGGCCCGGAGGTTGCGCCGATCCTCACGGCGGCCAATGAAAGGCTGCGTGATTACGTGCAGGGTGTGCGCCGGTTAGGGCGCAGTATTCGCCGATCCAGTATGAACGCCGCGTTGACCGTTGAGGGTGTCGAGCATGTAGACATCATCAAACCGGCGGCCGATATCGTGCTGGATAAGACGCAGGCAGGCTATTGCACCGGCTTTAACATTAACCCAGGGCGCGCCGATGAATAACCGATTATTGCCGGTCGGGTCGTCCCCACTTGAAGTGGCCGCCGCCACGGCCTGTGCCGAGCTGGAGCGTTTACCGGTACCGCTGCGCGAACTGTGGAACCCGGCACGCTGCCCGGTGCATTTGCTGCCCTATCTGGCGTGGGCTTTTTCCGTTGACCGATGGGATGAGGCATGGCCGGAGGATGTAAAACGCGGTGTCGTCGCGGCGGCGTTCTTCATCCATCGCCACAAAGGCACCATTGGGGCCGTGCGCCGTGTGGTCGAGCCGCTCGGCTACCTGATTAACGTTGTTGAATGGTTTCACACTGAAGGCGCAGATCCGCCCGGCACCTTTCGGCTGGATATTGGCGTGCTGGAAACCGGCATCACGGAAGAAATGTATTTAGAAATGGAACGGCTGATCGCCGATGCAAAACCCCTGAGCCGCCACCTGATAGGCCTCAATATTCTGCAGGACATCCCCGGCCTGATTTACGTCGGTGCGGCCGTCGTGGACGGCGATGTCATCACCGTTTACCCCGGATAAGAGGAAGTCATGAGCAAGTATAAAGCGATTATTACCACCGCCGGGGCGGCCAAAATTGCCGCCGCGTCGGCAGGCGGTACCCAGTTAAAAATCACCCGTATGGCCGTCGGTGACGGTAACGGCACCTTACCCACACCGAACCCGGCACAGACCAGGCTCATCAATGAGAAATATCGCGCTACCCTCAACGGGTTGACCATTGATAAGTCGATAAAAAATCATATTGTTGCGGAGTTTATTATCCCGGCGAACGTCGGCGGGTTCTGGCTGCGTGAAATGGGGCTGTATGACGATTTCGGCACGCTGATTGCGGTCAGTAATGTGGCCGAAAGCTACAAGCCGAAACTGGAAGAGGGCAGCGGTCGCACGCAGACGTTGCGCATGATCCTGATTGTCAGCAGCGCTGCCGCTATTAGCGTGATTGCCGGGGGCGATACTGTACTGGCTACTAAAGATTTTGTTAATGACGCCATAAAGGAGCATGAGAAAACCCGTAACCATCCGGATGCCAGCACCATCGCTAAAGGGTTGGTGCAACTGAGTAGCGCAACAACCAGTGCAGACGAAACAAAAGCCGCCACGCCGAAGGCCGTTAAGGCCGTTAACGATGCCAGCGCTAAAAAGAGTGCCAATCTGTCAGACCTGACCGACAAATCCGCTGCCCGTGGCAATCTGGCGTTAGGCAGTGCTGCGACGAAAAATGTCGGTGTTGAGGCCGGGCAAGTGATGGCCGTCGGTGCATTTGGGCTGGGAATGGGGTCGCGCCATCGTGAGGATGCTTATTGCAATCAAGGTGAAATTTTCCGCGTAAACAATACGTCAGCGAATGTGCCGGGTAACGGCGTATATGGGGTGATCTCTTTGCCTTGCGATGGCGGCCCGTCTACCGGTTATGTGGGTGTCTCTAACAGCGGTGCGGGTTTCCTGGGGGGCTCAAATTCCACTAACGGCATCAAATGGGCCCGGATTTACACCACGGACTACAAACCAACGGCGGCGGATGTGGGGGCGCTAACTGATGCGCAGGCGGTGCAAAAGTTTGTCCAGCGCTCTATCAAGGTTAACGGCAAACCGTTGTCCGGCGATGTCAATCTGCTTGCGGCTGATGTTAACGCGTGGAATAAAACCGAGGCTGACGGGCGTTTTGTGAAACGAACAGGTGACACGATGGCCGGGACGCTTGTCATTCATAGCGCAACGGTGTTACCTACTCAACCACTGCGAGCAGCGACCGACGTCCCCGCACTCTGGAAGCAGGGGATCAGTTTATCAACGTTGGAGTTTGACGATAAAAATACCAGTAGTTATCCCGCGCAGCCTTATGCAACGTTAGTCAATTTGAGTGTGACTGAACATCGAGGCATCCAATTATTATCAGAAAAGGCGACGAATAATTTTTGGCTGCGTTCGGCAGATGCCAAAAAATACTCAGACTTTGTAAAACTCTACCATACGCAGAATAAACCGACGGCAGCCGATGTAGGGGCGTTAACGGATACGCAAGCCGCGCAGAAATACGTCTTGCGATCGTACAAGGTCAACGGTAAACCACTATCCGGCGACGTCAATCTGTTGGCGGGTGATGTTAATGCCTGGAATAAGTCAGAGGCAGACGGACGTTATTTAATGAAGTCCGGCGGGCAACTGACCGGCACAGTAAAAACCACGGCTGAGATTCAGTCGCTTACCGCTGATAATTATCGCATTGTCTGCGGGGATTACGGGACGTTCTGGCGTAATGATGGCAACAGCATGTATTTAATGCTGACGAATGCAAAAAACCAGTACGGGACGTTTAACGGCCTGCGCCCATTTGCTGTAGATGTGAAAAACGGGAATGTTAACTTTGGCCATATTGTCAGCACAAATAACGATCTGAATGTTGGGAACAACCTCGGCGTCAGCGGACAGGGGTTTATTTTTAAAGGTGGTGTTACATCCTATGAAGGCGGCGGCGAACGTCATCACCAAACCAACGGTCTGTTATTGCGTGGTGCGGGCGATCTGAGAGCTGAAATTTATCATCATGAAACCATTGGGAAGCACCATGCACTTTCGTTTCATGTGGGTAACGGCACCGCTGGTGATGGCTGGTTTGATTTTCGCGCTGGCGGTGATGTGTATATTAATGGCCCCAGTCCAACATTGAATGTTGGGCCTGCTGTTCATGCTGCTGACGGCAATATTATGGGGAGTCGCTGGGGTAATAAATGGCTATGGGATGCGGTGATTGAGCAGGTTAATGGCCGTGTTGACTGGAATTCCTTTAATAATCGCAGTCACATTTCCGGCAATAGAAATGCCTGGTGGTATAAGGACGAATTAACCGGGTATATCCATCAGGGTGGCGTTATCAATCGCGGCGATAACTATCTAAACCGCGTTAATTTTCCACGCGGGTTTACACAGGACTGTTTCGGGGTTCAATTAACACTGGCGGGTCATTGGGGGGACTCATCCGCAAACATGGAAGCGCTAAACGTGGGGCCGGGAGGATTTGACTCTGGTATGAATGGAAATGAACGCATCGCATTTTGGTGGGCGGTCGGGGTTTAATGATGAATTACGGATACAGTGCGAAAACCAATATTTTCTATGTGTTGGAAGATCAGGAAGCCTACGAAACAAATAACAACTGGCCTGATGATGTTAAACCGGTGTCTGTAGAACATTGGGAAAAATACCGCGGGCAATCCCCTGCGGGAAAAATCCGGGCGGCGGATTGCGATGGCTTGCCGTGCTGGATTGACGCTCCACCGTTGAGCCAACAGGAACAGGTGAGCGAAGCGTCACGTAAAAAGAGTTTGCTGATAGTACAAGCCAGCAATGCAATTGCTCCTTTGCAAGATGCGGTTGAATTAGGGATGGCGACCGAGAAGGAGAAGGCGCAGTTGGTCGCATGGAAAACCTGCCGGGTGCTTGCCAACCGTATTCGGCCTGAGGATACGCAGGACATTGACTGGCCGACAGCCCCCGACGCCTAATAAAAAAGCCCGCATCATTATGATATGCGGGCTTTGTGCTTTGCGGCTTTCCCTGATGTTGCCGCGTCTTGTTCATTGACCATACCCCGTCCGGCTAAATTCCGTCCAATTGATTGCGTAGATCAATGCGCCATTATTGATCGACGAAAACGATCGTCATTTCCTCAAAATCGCTCCGGCAGGTATCGCCTGTTGTCTGGCCTGTCTTCCATCACCCACCGCGTGCGGCCTGACGTGCCGGGCGGCATCATGCCTGCACCAACCCACCACGGAGCAAGCTATACATGGCTGACTATCATCACGGCGTGCGTGTTGTCGAAATCAACGACGGCACCCGCGTTATTTCTACTGTTTCGACGGCTATCGTCGGCATGGTGTGCACGGCGGAGGATGCCGACGCGGCCACTTTCCCGCTCAACACGCCGGTGCTGATCACCGACGTGCTGGCCGCCTCCGGCAAGGCCGGTAAAAAAGGCACATTGGCAGCGGCGTTGCTGGCTATCGCTGACCAGTCAAAACCGGCCACGGTGGTTGTGCGCGTAGCCGAAGGAAAAGACGTTAAGGAAACCACCTCAAACATTATCGGCGGCGCTAACGCGGAGGGCCGTTACACCGGCATGAAAGCGCTGTTGTCTGCGCAGGCGGAGTTGGGTGTGAAACCGCGCATCCTCGGCGTGCCGGGTCATGACAATTTGGAAGTGGCGACGGCACTGGCGGGTATCTGCCAGAAACTGCGTGCATTTGGTTATGTCAGCGCCTACGGCTGCAAAACGGTACAGGATGCGATTAAGTACCGCGCCAATTTCAGCCAGCGCGAACTGATGCTGGTCTGGCCGGATTTTGTGAGCTGGAACACCACCACCAACAAAAGCGATATTGCCTATGCCACCGCCCGTGCGCTGGGACTGCGTGCCAAAATCGACACGGAAACCGGTTGGCACAAAACTCTGTCTAACGTCGGTGTGAATGGTGTTACCGGCATCACCGCCAGCGTGTTCTGGGACTTACAAGCGCCGGGTACGGATGCCGACCTGTTAAACCAAGCGTGCGTCACGACGCTGATCCGCAAAGACGGTTTTAAATTCTGGGGTTCGCGCACCTGTTCTGACGATCCGCTGTTCCAGTTCGAAAACTACACCCGCACCGCGCAGGTGTTGGCTGACACCATGGCCGAAGCGCACATGTGGGCGATTGACCGGCCAGTCACGCCGACGCTTATCCGCGACATGATTGATGGCATCAAAGCCAAATTCCGCGAACTGAAATCCGCCGGGCTGATTATCGACGGTGATTGTTGGTATGACGCCAGCGCCAACGATAAAGAAACCCTGAAAGCGGGCAAGCTGTTTATTGATTACGACTACACGCCAGTCCCGCCGCTGGAAGATTTAACCCTGCGTCAGCGTATCACTGACCGCTATCTGGCGACATTCGCCGCGTCCGTGAACCGCTAAGGAAAGGATGAGTTATGGCTCTGCCAAAAAAACTGAAATACCTGAACCTGTTTAACGACGGCTTCAACTACATGGGGATCGTTTCCTCGCTGACGCTGCCGAAGCTCACCCGCAAGCTGGAGAAATACCGGGGCGGCGGTATGAATGGCGCGGCCCCGGTCGATTTTGGGCTGGACGATGACGCGCTGGCGCTGGAATGGAGCATGGGCGGTATTGATGAGCTGGTGCTTAAGCAGTGGGGGGCTGTCGATGCCGTGCCGCTGCGCTTTGCCGGTTCCTTCCAACGTGATGACACCGGCGAGGTGTCCGCTGTGGAAGTGGTCTTGCGTGGCAAGCACAAAGAAATCGACTTTGGCGAATACAAGCAAGGCGAGGACACCGAAACCAAGGTGGCCACTGAATGCACCTATTTCAAGCTGACCGTTGACGGCAAAGAGCTGATCGAAGTCGACACCGTGAACATGGTCGAAAAGGTCAACGGCGTTGACCGCCTGGCAGAACATCGTAAGGCCATCGGCCTGTAATTTTTGTGCCAGCCCGTCGGGCTGGCCGTTCCACGGATCCAAGAGAGAATAACCACCATGAACGAAGCAAAAGAAAACGTTGTCACCCTCGACACCCCGATTCAACGCGGTGAAACCACTATCGCCGATGTGCAGGTAATCAAACCCACCGCGGGCGCATTACGCGGCGTCGGTCTGGCAGCGGTAGCTAATGCGGATGTTGATGCGCTGCTGGTGATCTTGCCGCGTGTCACGTACCCGAGCCTGACCAAAGAAGAATGCGCCCGGCTTGAATTGCCGGACCTGGTGGCACTGGCCGGGAAGGTTGTCGGTTTTTTGTCGCCGAAGTTGGCGGAGTAGCGATTGACGCCCGGCTGGGCGTTGATGACCTGATGGCGGATATCGCAGTGATATTCCACTGGCCGCCATCAGAAATGACCGGTATGACGCTCACGGAGCTGTTGAACTGGCGTCATAAAGCATTGCAACGCAGCGGAGTGAATCACGATGAGTAAAAGCCTGCAGCTTCAGGTCTTGCTGAAAGCCGTAGACCAGGCCACCCGCCCGCTAAAGAGTATCCAACAGGCAAGCAAAACGCTTGCCGGTGATATCAAAACCACGCAGCAAACCCTTAAAGCACTGGACGCACAGGCCGCCCGGATTGATGGCTTTCGTAAGCAACAGGGGCAGCTCGCTGTCACCGGGCAGGCGCTGAAAAAGGCCAAAGCGGAAGCGGCCGCGCTGGCCGTTCAATTCAAGGCGACGGCAAAGCCCACAGCGCAGCAAGCGCGATTACTGGCAGCCTCCAGGCGTGCCGCGACTGAGTTACAAATGAAATACAATGGGCTGCGCCAGTCCGTGCAGCGCCAGCGTGACGCGCTCAATGCTGACGGTATCGCTACCAAGAACCTGAGCACCGAGCAACGCCGGTTAAAAGCCAGTGCCAGCGCAGTCACTGGCGAACTCAACCGCCAGCGGGCCGGACTGGAGCGCCTGAGCAAAAAACAAGAGCAGGTCAACCGCGTCAGTGCACGTTACCGCGCCGGGCAGTCGGCAACTGCAACGGTTCGCAATACCAGTGCTGCAGGGTTGGGCGTGGCTACCGCCGGACTGGTTGCCGAGGGGGCATTTATTGCGCCGGGTGTGCAGTTCGATAAGCAAATGTCAGATACACAGGCCACATTAGGGCTGGCGAAAAACGATAAGCAACTGGCGGCCATTCGCCAGCAGGCGCGTGATATCGGGGCAACTACGGCATTTTCCCCGACGGACGTCGCCCGCACGCAATCGGTGTTAGCGAAATCCGGCTTTAACGGTGATGCCATTCTGAAATCGACCGAATCAACGGTAAATCTGGCGCTGGCTTCCGATCTGGACATCGCCGACGCGGCCGACATCATCACCAACATGCAATCGGCGTTTAACATGCCGATAGACGAGATCCAGCGCGTCGCGGACGTGATGACCAAAGGTTTCACCAGCTCTAACAGCAACCTGATGGATTTTGGCGAAGCGATGAAGTACGTCGCGCCGATCGCCGAGGCGGCCGGGGCCAGTATCGAGGACACCACCGCCTTGCTGGGCGTGTTGGCCGATAACGGCATCAAGGGGTCTATGGCCGGTACGGCGGCCAGTGCGATGTTTACGCGGTTACAGGCGCCAGTAGGGCAGGCGGCTGATGCGTTGTCAGAATTGGGCGTAAAAACCAAAGACGGCAAAGGGAACATGCTGCCGATCGCGAACATCCTCAAGAAAATTAACGGCTCGTTTAAAACCAACAAGCTCGGCACCGCACAGCAGGCCGAATACCTGAAAGTCATTTTCGGCGAAGAAGCGATGAAAGGCGCTATCAAGCTGATTGACGCCGCCGGTAACGGCAAGCTGAGCGAAAAACACAACACAGTCACCCAGTCAAAAGGGGCTACGGCCCAGATTGCCCGAGTGAAGGTGGACAACCTCGACGGCGACCTGAAAAACCTGTTTTCCGCATGGGAAGATGTGCGCATTGAGGTGTTCGACGGCCAAAACTCGGCGCTGCGTAAGCTGGCCGTCTCCGCCACTGAATGGCTGACAAAGGTCGGTGCATGGGCTAAAGCCAACCCGGCGTTGGTCGGCACGTTATCAAAGGTCACCGCAGGCGTAACTGCACTGATTGGCGGACTTGCTGCGCTGGGCCTTATCGCATGGCCGGTGATGGCCGGGGTCAATATGTTGATTGCCGGGGCTGGGTTGCTGGGGACGGTATTCACCACGGTAGGCGCAGGTATTGCTGCCGCATTTACCGCCATTTCATGGCCTGTATTAGCCCTGATTGCTGTCGTTGCTGCCGGTGCTTTGCTGATCCGCAAATATTGGGAGCCTATCAGCGCCTTTATCGGTGGCGTAGCCGAAGGGTTTAAAGCGGCTCTGGCTCCGATTACCGCCGCCTTTGAACCGATGAAACCCGTGTTTGACTGGTTTAGCGAGAAGATTAAAGCGGTTTATAACTGGTTTATGGATTTGTTGGCACCGGTGAAATCGACGCAGGTCGAACTACAGAATGCGGCCGAAGTCGGTAAGAAATTTGGAGAAGCTATCGGAAACGCGCTGAACTGGCCTATGCAGGTGCTCGACAAGCTGGGCGGGAAAGTCGGTTGGTTAGCGAAAAAACTCGGGTTTATGAAGGATGAAACCGCAGAGTTAGACAAAGAAGCGGCAAAGAACAACCCTTACGCAACGGGTGCCGGTGGCCGGGGGTATTCACCCAGCGGCGGGCTAGTAAATACCGGCGCATCGCCGGTGATTAAGGCAGTTCCGCCCGTGGGTCGGCCGGACATACTGCCTGCTCCTGTGGTGAATGTCTCACCTGCCGTCATCGCCCTGGCACCGCCGGTGATGCTACCTGCTACCGAGGTCAACACAGGCAGTGTGCCCCCTGTTGCCCCACTGGCACCCCAGCGCTATGCGCCGGTAATGCGAGGGGCATCATCGGCCTATACCGATAACAGTGTGACGCATAACAAATTTGACGTGGTGATCCCCGCAGGGATGAGCCGGGAAGAAACGTTGCAACTACTGAATGAAGCGCAGGCACGCCAAGAACGTGAGCGACGCGCACGTGCCCGCAGTTCTATGACCAATTAGGCGCAAATTATTATGATGCTGACGTTAGGATTCTTTGTTTTCATGCTGCAAACGCTGCCGTATCAGTCGCTGAACCGCACAGCGGATTATCGCTGGCCGAGCAATGCCCGCGTGGGCCAGCGCCCGGCGTCGCAGTTCTTGGGGCTGGATGATGAAAAAATTACCTTGTCCGGCGTGCTACTGCCGGAAATTACCGGCGGCAGGTGGTCGCTGTTGACGCTGCAACTGATGGCGGAACAGGGGCGGGCATGGCCGCTGATTGAGGGCAGCGGGACGATTTACGGCATGTTTGTGATTGAGTCGATATCGGAAAGCCATTCGGATTTTTTTGCCGATGGCAGCCCGCGCCGCACGGAATTTACCCTCAATTTAAAGCGAGTTGATGAATCTTTGTCTGTTATGTTTGGCGATTTGCGCCAGCAGGCCGGAGAGCTTTACGGCAAAGCAGGGGCAGCTATGGGCGGGCTATTATCATGATCACCAACGTTGCCATGCCTGCCGGGGCATTGATTGCCCCGGACTTCTCTTTGTCGCTGCAGGAAAAAGACATCACGAAAAACATTCGTAAGCGGCTTATTTCTCTATCACTGACGGATAACCGGGGTTTTGAGGCTGACCAGCTTGATATTGAGCTGGACGACAGCGACGGCCTGATGGTGATGCCGCAGCGTAATGCGGTGCTTGCGTTGTCGCTAGGCTGGAAGGGGGCAGCGCTGACGCCGAAAGGGCTGTTTACCGTGGATGAGGTCGAGCACCACGGGTCACCGGACACATTGACCATTCGTGCCCGGAGTGCGGATTTTCGCGGGTCGCTCAATACCCGTCGGGATGAGTCCTACCATGACACCACGCTGAGCCATATCGTGCAGAAGGTGGCTGCGCGAAATGCGCTTAAAGCCACGCTGGCCGCCGGATTGAGCACTATTAAAGTGAGTCACATCGACCAGACGCAGGAAACTGACGTGGCCTTTCTTACCCGCTTAGCCTCGCTCAATGGTGCGGTGGCCGTGGTTAAGAATGGCAGTCTGCTGTTTATGCGGCCGGGCAACGGCACAACAGTGAACGGCAAGCCACTGCCGGTGTTTACCCTCACGCGACAGGATGGCGATCAGCACAGTTTCAGTATTGCCGATCGGGACGCTTACACCGGGGTAACGGCGAGTTGGCTCAATACCAGGCAGCCAAAGCCTCAGAAAGTTAAATTGCAGCGTAAGCCGAAAGAACAACATTTACGGGCCCTGGAGCATCCCAAAGCCAAGCCGGCCACCCATAAAAAACCGGGTAAACCGGAAGAGGAAAAAAAAGGGGAATATCTGGTAGGGGCCGAAGATAACGTGTTTGTGATCCCCAGGGTCTACGCAAACAAGGCCGCCGCCATGCGGGCCGCACAAGCCAAATGGGAAAAGTTACAACGCGGTGTGGCGGAGTTCTCGCTGTCGCTCGCCATGGGTCGGGCTAACATCACGCCGGAAACGCCGGTTAGGGTTAGCGGGTTTAAAGCGGTGATTGACGCACAGGACTGGATAGTGAGCAAAGCCACGCACAGCCTGAGCAATAGCGGTTTTACCACTGCGTTAGAGTTTGAGGTTTTGCTTTCAGATGTGACTTATGAAGTCTCGTAATGTGAATTATTTTTTGTAAATTCACTTAAAGGTTGTTTTGTTCTCGATCGTGGAGGGTATTATCGCGGCAATTGAGAGATTAAGAATGGGATATCAATATGATGCATTGCCCGCTTTGCCGAACTGCCGCCCATGCCCGCACAAGCCGCTATCTGAGTGAGAACACCAAAGAGCGTTACCATCAGTGCCAAAACATAAACTGTAGTTGCACTTTCGTGACGCTAGAATCTATCCAGCGGCAGATCGTGTCGCCGGGTAAAATTGATATTGCGCCACCGCATCCCACCAGGAGCAATCAAGGTTCACTCTGGATTTAACAAGAAGCCTGCGAAAGCAGGTTTTTTTGTGCCTGTAAATCGGCTGCCGCCATTTTGTCGCCATTGGGTAAAGTGCGTGATTTCAATGCGCTGTTTTAAAAGAGTATTTTTTAAAGGCAACAAAAAACCCGATAGTCTTGAACCTAAAAAGGCGGGACTAACGGGCTCCACAAAATGGGGACATCAAAGAAAAGCAGTGGCACTAATTCAGACTACCCCCGGCAAGGAAAGTTCTCACCGGGGATAAAAATTTCAAAATATTTTTGCCACTGATTCATCTTCATTGCTTATCGTTTAGCCGAGGATCCCCGGCCACAACACCACAATCAGCGAACCGGCCAGGGTTAACAATACGTTAGCGATAGCATAGGTACCGGCATAGCCCAGGGCAGGGATATTGCTGCGTGCGGTGTCGCTGATAATCTCCATCGCCGGCGCACAGGTGCGGGCCCCCATAATGGCGCCAAACAGCAGGGCACGGTTCATGCGCAGCACATAAGCGCCAAACAAGAAGCAGATCACCACCGGCACCAGGCTGACGATCAGTCCGGCGATCAGCATCTGGCCGCCAACGGCACCCAGGCTGTGGCCAATACCCGCACCGGCGCTCAGGCCAACACCGGCCATAAACACCATCAGACCGAACTCTTTCACCATATTCAACGCGCCCTGCGGAATGTAGCCAAAGGTCGGGTGGTTGGCACGCAGGAAGCCGAGCATGATGCCGGACATCAGCAAGCCGGCGGCGTTACCGATGCCGAACGAGAAGTTGCTGAACTGGATGGTGATCTGGCCAATCAACAGCCCGATGATAAAGAAGGCGCAGAATGCCAACAGGTCGGTGACCTGACTGTGGATCGAGATAAAGCCAATCTTCTCCGCCACGCTTTTCACCCGGCGAGCGTCGCCGCTGACCTGCAGTACATCGCCTTTGTTGAGCACGATACTGTCGTCGATAGGCATTTCAATCTGGCTACGGATCACCCGGTTGAGGAAGCAGCCATGATCGGTCAGCTTCAGCTGGCTCAGGCGCTTGTTCACCGCATTGCTGTTCTTGACCACAATCTCTTCGGTGACGATGCGCATGTCCAGCAGATCGCGGTCGAAGACCTCTTTGCCGTTGCGGAAGCTGGGATCCAGCCGTGCATGGGCATCGGGGTAGCCAACCAGCGAGATTTCATCGCCTACCTGTAGCACCGCGTCACCGTCCGGGTTCGCCAAAATACCGTTACGACGAATGCGTTCGATATAGCAGCCGGTCTGGCGATAGATGCCCAGTTCGCGCAGGTTTTTGCCATCGGCCCAGGCCACCAGCTCCGGTCCCACGCGGTAAGCGCGGATAACCGGCAAATAAACCTTGCGTTGGCTGTCCGTGTCCAGGCCACGTTCGCGGGCAATTTGCTGAGCGGAGGTGGAAAGGTCCTGGTGTTGCAGCTTAGGCAGGTAACGTGCGCCGAAAATCAGACTCACCAGGCCAATCAGGTAGGTCAGGGCATAGCCGAGGCTCAGATGATCCTGTGCCGCCAGCAGCGCCGGGCCGTTGGTGATGGTATTGCGCAGCGTATCGCCGGCGCCTACCAGGACTGGGGTAGAGGTCATGGATCCGGCGAGCATGCCGGCGGTCAGGCCAATATCCCAGTGGAAAAGTTTGCCGAGACCGATGGCGATCACCATCGCGGAACCGACCATTACCAGCGCCAGCATCAGGTAATTTTTACCGTCGCGGAAAAATATCGAGAAAAAGTTGGGCCCGGCTTCCACGCCAACGCAGAAAATAAACAGCATAAAGCCGAGATTTAGCGCTTCGGTGTTAATGGCGAAATGTTGTTGGCCAAGCAGCAGCGAAACCACCAAAACGCCAATGGAATTACCGAGTTGAACGGAGCCCAGACGGACTTTACCGAGGCACAGCCCCAGTGCGAGTACCACGAACAGTAACAGGATGTAGTTACCGTTTAACAAACTAGCGACGTTTATGTTCACGGAGGATAACTTATTGTTTACCAGTAAGTGCTTGATATAGATAACTATAAGATATAAATTCAGTCAAAAATCGACGTCATAAATAACTAACCAGCGGAAGGCGATTCGAACCATCGATCGGCGGCGTTTATTCTAGTCGCTATGGCGCATGACAGCCAGCATAAAGCTGAGTTCCTGCGCCGCCGAACGCATTTTTACCCGTTGTATTTCAAGCCGCAACGCCGTCGTCTGCAGCCAGAGACGTGCTCTGCCCAACGGCATAGCCGCCGGGGCCGAGGATACGCAGCCTGAAATTTAGCGGGATAGCTCTCTTTTAGTAGCCAAGGAAAAAGTTCAGTTCAGCGTTGCCGTTCTACGGCAAGGCGTCACCGGCTTTGTGACACGGCTGATTTCTACGGTGTGGTAACAGATTAAGGGGGAGTAGGGTATGGCGAGCGAACGGTATTGGTGGGGTATTTTGAGCTGTTTCCTGCTGTTCAGCCTGGTGTATCTCGGCCAGCAGAGCGGAGTCTTTGGCAGTACCGATCATGAGCATCGGGGGGAGACCGGCCTGTTGCTGTTCGTGATACCCGGCGTGGTTGCCAGTTATCTGTCGAGTAAAAAACGCATTCTCTGCCCGTTACTGGGTGCGCTCTATGCACTGCCGCTGTGCCTGATCATCCGCCACTTTTGGTTAACACCCTCTTATTCGTTCTGGCAGGAATTGGCTTACGCCACCAGCGCGGTATTCTGGTGCATGTTTGGCGCGCTGCTGGCGCTGTTTATCGGCGGCTTGTTGCAGGCTTATCTGCAATGTCACCGCCGCGAACGGCAATAAAAAAAGGCGCTTTGAGCGCCTTTTTGTCGTTCTTGCCTGAAACTTACTGGAACAGGTTCAGGTTTTCTTTGGCATAAGCTTCGAAATCGGTGCAGCCGCCGATGTGTTTCTCATCGAGGAAGATCTGCGGAACGGTTTCTACTGGTTTGCCAACGGTTTTTTCCAGATCGGCTTTGGTGATGCCTTCAGCGTGGATATCAACATAACGGAAGTTGAAATCGTCACGTTCTTCAGTCAGTTTTTCCGCCAACTCTTTTGCTCGGACACAATAAGGACAGCCTGGGCGCCCGAAGATAACTGCAAACATGCAACACTCCTTAGATTGATATTCAATAATTTAGTCGCAACTGCAATGACATTCTGTCAGTCAAAAAAGACTTAAGGTTGAGCATTACCCGCATTGATGGCGCCTACTATGCCCGTTGGGTCAGCGAAAAAAAAGCAGGAATTACCTGTTAATCTGATTCATCTAACCGATTAAGCCGCCGGGGCTGTCGCCATCGGGGGGAATTCACTACACTGGAGGCAGAGCTTCTGGAGAAGAAAAATATGCGTTCATTCGGTGACTTACCCCGTACGGTGTTGGTTTTGGAAGGACTGGGCATGCTGTCATTAGTGCTGGCTTATCTGAGCATTCACGGTCACGTTCAATTGCCGGGCTGGTTGGCTTCCCAGCAGGCAGCGGTGGGCATGATTTTCCTCGGCGTGGCGCTGATGGTCCCGGCGGCGGCTTTTTTGGTTTGGCGCGTGGTGCAAGGATTCGGCCCGCTAATGCGCGGCGGTCAGCCGCCGCAGAACGATCGGCATAAGCCTCATTCGCCGGTCGATAAAAACGACAGTGAGCCGCGCGCCTGAGTGACGGCCGTCGGTGCAGGCCTGCCTGGCAGGTGATTGCCTTTTTGGGGTGACGAGTGAAAATTGCCATTCTTTCGCGCGATGGAACGCTGTACTCATGCAAGCGTTTGGTGGAGGCGGCAGAGCAGCGCGGCCACAGCGTGGATATTATCGATCCGCTTTCTTGCTATATGAACATTAACCCGGCCGCGCCGACCATTCATTATCGCGGCCGTCAGTTGGAACGCTACGATGCGGTGATCCCGCGTATCGGCTCCGCCATCACCTTTTATGGTACCGCCGTACTGCGCCAGTTCGAGCTGCTGGGCAGTTACCCGCTGAATGAGTCGGTGGCGATCACCCGTGCACGTGACAAACTGCGTTCGCTGCAGTTGCTGGCACGCCAGGGGATCGATCTTCCAATCACCGGTTTCGCCCATTCGCCGGACGATACCGGTGATTTGATTGAGCTGGTCGGCGGTGCGCCACTGGTGGTCAAACTGGTGGAGGGGACGCAGGGTATCGGCGTGGTGCTGGCGGAAACCCGCCAGGCGGCGGAAAGCGTGATTGACGCCTTTCGCGGCCTTAACGCCCATATCCTGGTGCAGGAATATATTCGCGAGGCACAGGGCAGTGACGTGCGTTGTCTGGTGGTCGGCGGCAAGGTAGTGGCCGCGATTGAGCGTCAGGCCAAGCCCGGGGAGTTCCGGTCCAATTTGCACCGTGGCGGTACTGCCCGCAAAGTGAGCATCACCGCCAAAGAGCGAGCTGTTGCGGTTAAGGCGGCCACCACGCTGGGACTGGACGTCGCCGGGGTAGATATTTTGCGAGCGACTCGCGGCCCGCTGGTTATGGAAGTGAACGCCTCACCGGGGCTTGAAGGGGTGGAAACCACCACGGGATTGGATATTGCCGGCATGATGATCGAGTATATCGAGCCGCGCGCCAGAGCGGGATTTCGTCTCAAGTCGGGCGGCTGATGTCGCCGACCAAAATCGGCTTTACAATCGCCAGCTTTGTGGTTTTTTCCCGGCGATATTTGCCCAAATAGCGAATTAAGCCGCATTGATCGTGGCATCGCGGGGGAATATTCCGTAAGCTATGCGCCTTTTCGCGTTTTGAATATTGTGAGGCTGGTATTATGGATTCACTCATTGTCCCTGATTTGGCGTTGTTGCGACGCTGGCTGGATCAATCGGGCATTTCATTCTTTGAGTGCGATTCCTGTCAGGCGCTGCACCTGCCGCACATGCAAAACTTCGACGGCGTATTTGACGCCAAACTCGATCTGGTGGACAACGTTATTCTGTTTTCCGCCCTGGCCGAGGTGAAGCCGACCGCGCTGATCCCTCTGGTGGCCGATCTCAGCCAGATCAACGCCAGTTCGCTGACCATCAAAGCCTTTGTCGATATCCAGGATGATAACCTGCCGAAGCTGATCGTCTGTCAGTCACTAAGTATCGCCGTGGGCGTCACGCTGGAACAGTTCACGCACTTTATGCAGCAGGGCGAAGAGCAGATCTCCATGGTGATCCTCGAGGCGCGGGCGAACGATCTGCTGTTTATGGGTGACGAAGAAGAGAACCCGGCTAGCGCCGAACGCCTGCCAATGTTGCACTGATCCCCGCTGTAGATTATGCATGTCGCCCTTCTGGCGGCATGCTACCGTTATTCCCTTCCACGATAATATATTCTGCGTTTTACCCTCTTTTGCCCGATATTTCTCGCCGTTTATGCCATTAATGGCGTATCACATAGAGAGAAACTGCATAAAAAATCGATAAAAGCCGTTTTTGCCCCCGGAGGCTGGTGCGTTTTGGCAACAGCGGTTATGCTGCTGATTCTGCTAAGGGCTTGCGATTCCCCAAGTGACCATGCGGGCTGGGCAGTTGAAAAAGGTGTCTGCAATCAACTGCATAGCTATTCAATTCACGGTTGCAACGATTGCGCTCGATCAGGAAAGGTTTTGTATCAGTTTGCGATACAAGTTCAATTCTATGATTCACCCCTGTTTTGGAGGAAGTTACGGATGGTCACCCAACGTAAAAAGTGGTTATCGGGTGTTGTTGCCGGCCTGCTGATGGCCGCGTCCGTCACGGCGTCAGCCGAGGAAAAAACGCTGCACGTCTATAACTGGTCCGACTATATTGCGCCGGACACCTTAGCCAAATTCCAGAAAGAAACCGGCATTAAAGTGGTGTACGACGTCTTTGACTCCAATGAAGTGTTGGAAGGCAAACTGATGGCGGGCAGCACCGGTTATGATCTGGTAGTGCCTTCATCCAACTTCCTTGAGCGCCAGTCGAAGGCCGGTATTTTCGAGCCCCTCGACAAGAGCAAGATGCCGAACTACAAAAACCTTGATCCCGAAATGCTGCAGTTGGTGGCACACAATGACAAGGACAACAAGTACGGTATCCCTTACCTGATGGTGACCACCGGCATCGGCTATAACGTCGACAAGGTGAAGGCGGTACTGGGCAAAGATGCGCCGGTCGACAGCTGGGATCTGATCCTCAAGCCAGAGAACCTCGAGAAGCTTAAAAGCTGTGGTGTTTCCTTCCTGGATGCGCCGAGCGAGGTTTACGCTACCGTATTGCACTACCTGGGCAAGGATCCCAACAGCACCAACGCAGCGGATTACACCGGTGCGGCCAACGATCTGCTGCTTAAGCTGCGGCCGAACATCCGTTACTTCCACTCTTCCCAATACATCAATGACCTGGCGAACGGCGATATCTGCGTAGCGATAGGCTGGTCCGGTGATGTGATGCAGGCGGCCAACCGCGCCAAAGAGGCGAAGAACGGCGTGAACGTGGCCTATGCCATTCCTAAAGAAGGGGCGCTGACCTATTTTGACATGTTTGCCATGCCGGCAGATGCCAAAAACAAGGACGCCGCCTACCAGTTCCTGAACTTCCTGATGAAGCCCGATGTGATGGCCGGCATCAGCAACTACGTCTATTACGCCAACGCGGTGAAGGACTCCACTCCGCTGGTGAAAGCGGAAGTGCGTGATAATCCGAACGTCTACCCACCGGCCGATCTGCGTGCCAAGCTGTTCACGCTGAACGTGCAATCGCCGAAGTTGGATCGTGTGATTACCCGCGCCTGGACTAAAGTTAAAAGCGGACGCTAGTACTCAGGGCCCAAAATGCCGGGCCCGGCTTTCAGTGTTGTCTTGACCAGCAGGCGGGGCTACCCGCCTGCATTGCCATTTTGGGCCATGGCAATCGCCGTGGTTTTTTGTACTGTTTGCACCGGAGAGCACCCCGATTGAACGACGCTATCCCTCGTCCTCAAGCCAAGTCGCAGAAGGTCTTCACCCCTCTGCTGGAAATCCGTAACCTCACCAAAACCTTTGACGGCCAAAATGCGGTCGAAGACGTTAGCCTGACCATCTACAAAGGCGAAATATTTGCCCTGCTGGGCCCCTCCGGCTGCGGCAAGTCGACGCTGTTGCGCATGCTGGCCGGTTTTGAACAGCCGACGGAAGGGCAAATCGTGCTCGATGGGCAAGACATGTCGCACGTGCCGCCATACCAGCGGCCGATTAACATGATGTTCCAGTCCTACGCCCTGTTCCCGCACATGACGGTGGAGCAAAACATCGCTTTCGGCCTGAAACAGGACAAGATGCCGCGTGGGGAAATCACCGAGCGGGTAGCGGAAATGCTGTCGCTGGTCCATATGCAGGAGTTTGCCGAACGCAAGCCACACCAGCTTTCCGGCGGCCAACGCCAGCGTGTGGCGCTGGCGCGCAGCCTTGCCAAGCGGCCAAAGCTGCTGCTGCTGGATGAACCGATGGGCGCGCTGGATAAAAAACTGCGTGACCGCATGCAACTGGAAGTGACGGACATTCTTGAGCGCGTCGGCGTGACCTGCGTGATGGTCACCCACGATCAGGAAGAGGCGATGACCATGGCAGGCCGTATCGCCATCATGAATCGCGGCAAGTTTGTGCAGATCGGCGAGCCGGAAGAGATCTACGAACACCCGAACAGCCGTTTCAGCGCCGAGTTTATCGGTTCGGTCAACGTATTTGACTGCGTGCTGCAAGAGCGTCAGGACGATGCTCTGATCCTGCAAAGCCCCGGTTTGCGTCATGCGATCAAGGTAGACTCCGACGCCTCGGTGGTGGACGGGGTGCCGATCCAGGTTGCGCTGCGACCGGAAAAAATCATGCTGTGCGAAGAGATCCCGGAAGATGGCTGCAACTTTGCCGTGGGGGAGGTGGTGCACATTGCCTATCTCGGCGATTTGTCGATCTACCATGTGAAGCTGCTCAGCGGCCAGATGCTCAGCGCCCAATTGCAAAACGGTCACCGTTTCCGCAAAGGGATGCCGACCTGGGGCGACGAAGTGCGGCTGTGTTGGGAAGCCGACAGCTGTGTCGTGTTAACGGTGTGAATGGCGAAGGTGAGGAATAATCATTATGACAATGCTTGCTGAACGCACGCCGCCGGAGCCGCCGGCCAACGGGCCCGGCCCGCTGAAAGCCTTTTTCCAGCGCCTGCAAATGGCCCACGGCCGCAAACTGGTGATTGCGGTGCCGCTGCTGTGGCTGACGTTGCTGTTCCTGCTACCGTTCCTGATTGTGTTCAAGATCAGCCTGGCGGAGCTGGCGCTGGCGGTCCCGCCCTACACTGACCTGATGAGTTGGGCTGACGGCAAGTTGGACATCGCGCTCAACTTTGCCAATTACCTGCAACTGACCGACGATCCGCTGTATCTGGACGCCTATCTGCAGTCGCTGCAGGTGGCGGCGGTGTCAACGGTGTGTTGCCTGATCATTGGCTATCCGTTGGCCTGGGCAGTGGCGCACAGCAAAGCATCAACCCGCAATATTTTGCTGCTGTTGGTGATCCTGCCGTCGTGGACCTCATTTTTGATCCGCGTTTATGCCTGGATGGGCATATTGAAAAACAACGGCATCCTTAACAATTTCCTGCTGTGGCTTGGGGTTATCGATCAGCCGCTGGTGATCCTGCATACCAATCTGGCGGTCTATATCGGCGTGGTTTACTCCTACCTGCCGTTTATGGTGCTGCCGATTTATACCGCCTTGACGCGGCTGGATTATTCGCTGGTGGAGGCCTCGCTGGATCTGGGCGCCAAACCGCTGAAAACCTTCTTCAGCGTGATTGTGCCGCTGACCCGTGGCGGTATCATTGCCGGCTCGATGCTGGTGTTTATCCCGGCGGTCGGCGAGTTCGTGATCCCGGAACTGCTGGGCGGGCCTGACAGTATTATGATTGGCCGGGTACTGTGGCAGGAATTCTTTAATAACCGCGATTGGCCGGTAGCTTCGGCGGTTGCCACCGTGATGCTGCTGCTGTTGATTTTGCCGATTATCTGGTTCCACAAGCACCAGAACAAGGAAATGGGGGGGCAGGGATGAACAACTTGCCGGTAGTGCGCTCACCGTGGCGTATCGCTATTTTGGTGCTTGGTTTCACCTTCCTGTATGCGCCGATGCTGATGCTGGTGATTTACTCGTTCAACAGTTCAAAACTGGTGACGGTGTGGGCGGGTTGGTCGACGCGTTGGTATACCGCGTTATTCCATGATTCGGCGATGATCAGCGCCGTCGGGCTCAGCCTGACCATTGCTGCCGCTTCAGCGACCGCCGCCGTAGTGCTTGGTGCGATTGCTGCGGTGGTGATGGTGCGTTTTGGCCGTTTTCGTGGTTCAACCGGCTTTGCCTTTATGCTGACCGCACCGCTGGTTATGCCGGATGTGATTACCGGTCTGTCGCTGTTGCTGCTGTTTGTGGCGATGGGGCATACGTTGGGTTGGCCGTCGGAACGCGGCATGTTCACCATCTGGCTGGCGCACGTCACCTTCTGTACTGCCTACGTTTCAGTGGTGATCAGTTCGCGCCTGCGTGAATTGGATCGCTCGATCGAAGAGGCCGCGATGGATTTGGGCGCGACGCCGTTGAAGGTGTTTTTCGTGATCACGCTGCCAATGATTGCACCGGCGCTGGTTGCCGGCTGGATGCTGGCATTCACACTGTCGCTGGATGACCTGGTGATTGCCAGCTTTGTCGCCGGGCCGGGCGCGACCACCTTGCCGATGCTGGTGTTCTCCAGCGTGCGTATGGGGGTTAATCCGGAAATCAACGCCCTGGCCAGTTTGATCCTGCTGGTGGTGGGGATTATCGGTCTGATCGCCTGGTGGTTTATGGCTCGCTCGGAAAAACAGCGATCGCGCGAATTACAAAAGGCCGCCCGTAGCTGAGTCTGATTAAACCTGCTATTTTTGCAATTATTGGTATTGCAATTGATTACCTGACTTTATATATCTCGTTTGAATATACCCTACAGCTTTAGAGTTACAGCCGGGCGGCCAGCTCGCTCTTCCCCAGGCGCTTACTTAAGTAACTGGTGTGTGAGCGCAGGTAACCACGCTGCAACTTGAAAGATGAGGGTATAGACGGCGTTTTCGTTGCGGAACACGGACATGGCAGACATGCTGAACAGCAGGCAGGGAATGAGAACGACTTCAGATGCGCCAGTACCGGTGATGGTGGCCGGTACGGCGATGGTGGCTATCAAATGCATCAGCGTGCTGTTGCTGTTGGGTGAACTGGGCGTTGATGGCGTTCAGGAGTTTGTCAGCACCAGCGCCCAGGCCTGGGATTCCACCCTGATATTTTTGGCTGGTCTGGTGCTGCTGTGCCTGCAAATCAGCTGCGGTTTTGCGGTAATGCGCGGTCGCAATTGGGGGCGTTGGGTCTATGTTGCCTGTCAGTGTGCGGTGGTCGGTTATTTGCTGTTGGCGACCATCGGCAGCTTTTTGCCCGAAATCTTTACCGTGGAGGGCGAAACCAGCGGCCAAATTCTGCACGTGTTGATCCTGCAGAAAATCCCCGATGTCGTCATCCTGGCCTTATTGTTCGTTCCTGCCGCCAGCCGCCGCTATTTCGCCGCGCGCAATTGAGATTTTAAGGGCGTAGGGTGATAAACTCTGCGCCCTTAATTATTCACCCCGAACTCAGAGTCAACTTAATGCATTGCGCCTTGTATACGGCGGGCACCTGCCGTTCTTGTCAGTGGCTGGAAAAGCCTTACCCGCAGCAGCTGACAGACAAACAGCATCACCTGCAATCCCTGCTGGCCGAACGCGACGTCGCGCATTGGCTGGCGCCGATTGCCGGCGAGCAGAGCGCATTTCGCAATAAGGCCAAAATGGTGGTCAGCGGCAGCGTAGAGCGCCCGTTGCTCGGCATGCTGCACCGCGATGGCACGCCGGTTGATCTGAGTGGCTGTCCACTGTATCCCGCCAGTTTTGCGCCCATGTTCGCGGTGTTGAAAAGTTTTATCGCCCGCGCCGGTTTGACGCCCTATAACGTGGCGCGTAAGCGCGGGGAACTGAAGTACCTGCTGTTGACCGAAAGCACCCATAGCGGCGGCGTGATGCTGCGCTTTGTACTGCGTTCAGAGGGTAAATTGGCACAGCTGCGGGCGGCGTTGCCGTGGTTACAGCAGCAATTGCTACAACTCAGGGTGATCTCCGCCAATATTCAGCCGGTGCATATGGCGATTATGGAAGGAGAGCTGGAGATCCCACTGACCGAACAGCAGGCGCTGGAAGAGCAATTTAATCAGGTGCCGTTGTATATCCGCCCACAAAGTTTTTTCCAGACCAACCCAAAGGTGGCGGCGGAACTGTACGCTACCGCTCGTGACTGGGTTCGTGCATTGGGTATTGAAAGCATGTGGGATCTGTTCTGCGGTGTGGGGGGATTTGGCCTGCACTGTGCGCAGACGGATACCCGCCTGACCGGTATTGAGATCAGCGCCGAGGCGATTGCCTGTGCGCGTCAGTCAGCGAAAACGCTCGGTCTGCAACAGGTTAACTTCCAGGCGCTGGATTCCACGAAATTTGCCACCGCTGAGGGTAGCGTCCCCCAATTAGTGCTGGTTAATCCGCCACGGCGCGGCATCGGCAAGGATTTGTGCGACTATCTGAATCAGATGGCGCCCGACTATATTCTCTATTCGAGTTGTAACGCCGAGACGATGGCGAAAGACATTGAGATGTTGCCGGATTACCGCATTGAACGCGTGCAACTGTTCGATATGTTCCCTCATACCGCCCACTACGAAGTGCTGACTCTGCTGGTACGTCACTAAAGGCGTTTCGGCAATCAATAAGGATACAGTTTGAAATAGGGCGTGCATACCACGCCCTGGAGAGACTTACTGCGGGAACCACTTGTCGTTGATGGCTTTGTAGGTGCCGTCAGCCTTGATGGCGTCCAGAGCGGCATTCAGCTTGGCCAGCAGCGCCTGGTTGTCCGGACGCACAGCAATGCCCAGGCCGGTGCCGAAGTATTGAGCATCGGTAACGTGCTCGCCGACCGGCGCCAATTGCGGGTTATTCTTCAGCCACTCGTTGACCACCGCGGTATCACCGAACACGCCGTCAATACGGCCATTTTTCAGTTCGAGAATGGCGTTCTGGTAGCTGTCGTAAGAGACGGTATTAATCTCCGGGTGCTTATCCTGCATGTATTTTTGATGGGTGGTGCCGTTCTCCATGCCGATCTTTTTGCCTTTCAGATCCGCCAGCGAGCTGAATTTGCCTTTCTGCGCGATGACGATTGCCGAGTTGGCGTAGTAAGGCTGGGTAAAGGAAACCTGCTTGCTGCGCTCTGGCGTGATGTCCATACCGGAAATCACCGCGTCGTATTTTTTGAATTTCAGGGCGGCGATCAGGCTGTCGAACGCCTGGTTGGTAAAGGTGCATTCGGCTTTCATTTGCTTGCACAGCGCGGTAGCCAGATCGATATCAAACCCGACAATCTTGTTGCTGGCATCCAGCGATTCGAAGGGTGGATAGGTGGCGGAAGAGGCGAAGCGAATGGTCTCAGCTGCACTGGCGTTGAAGGCGATGCCCGCCAATACCGTAGCGGCAAGTAATAGTTTTTTCATGCGTAAAGCTCCTGTCTGCAAGTCTGCGTGTTTTTATCTCTTCACCGCTTGATTTTACTGACAATAACCCAAAGGTTTAGGCGGCTGTTTATCGACGTTTACCCTGACATTTAATGCATTAATATGCAATATAAATGATTAAAAAATTAAGACGAAAATAAAAAAGCCCTGCACGATGGCAGGGCTCCGAGACCTGAGGGGGCGGGCTCAGTTGCGGCGCTCGAATGCCAGCGCCCGACGCTCGACCACGCGCATCAACAACGTCAGCAGGCCGTTGACGCACAGATAGACCAACCCGGCAGCACCAAACACCATCACGTCATAGGTACGGCCATACATCAGCTGGCTGTATCCCATCACTTCCATCAGGGTAATGGTGTAGGCCAGCGAGGTGCTCTTGAACACCAACACCACTTCATTGGAGTAAGACGACAGTGCACGCTTGAAGGCAAAGGGCAGCAGGATACGCAACGACTGGGCACGCGACATACCAAGCGCTTCGCAAGATTGCCACTGACCGGCGGGGATCGCCCGCACCGCACCGTAAAACAGCTGGGTAGTGTAGGCCGCGCTGTTCAGCGCCAATGCGATCATCGCACACAGCCACGGCTGCGACAGCAGATCCCACAACCACGGATATTCGCGGATCGCCGGGAACTGGCCGGGGCCGTAGTAGATCAGGAAGATCTGCACCAGCAGCGGCGTACCGGTGAACAGGGTGATATAGATTTTCACCAGCGGCGTCAGGATCGGCGTTTTCAGCGTCAGGATCACCGTCAGCACCAATGACAGCAGCAGTGCCACGATCAGCGCGGTAACGGTCAGCGTCAGACTGGTGTGCAGCCCTTTGATAATTTCCGGCAAGAACTCAAACATCAGGCTGGCCCCCGCTCAAAACGCGTGGTGCGCAGTTCAATGCGTTTGATGATGTACTGGCTGAACAGGGTCACCACCAAATAGATGGCCGCCGCGATCACATACCAGGTAAAAGGCTCCTGGGTGCGAGTGGCGATACTCTTGGTCTGCAGCATCAGATCGTTAACGCTGATCAGCGACACCAGCGCGGTATCCTTCAGTAAAACCAGCCACTGGTTGCCCAGCCCTGGCAGGGCGTGGCGCCACATCTGCGGCATGATCAGGCGAAAGAAAATCGCTGCGGTACTCATCCCCAGTGCCTGGCCGGATTCCCATTGCCCCTGTGGCACCGCTTTGAGTGCCCCGCGCAATGTTTGTGACGCATAGGCGGAATAGAGCAGGGCGAGGGCAATTACGCCACACAGGAACGGGCTGACTTCAAAATTATCAATCGCCAGCTGGACGGGCAGCTGGAACAGGCCAAAGTTCAGGGTGAAGCCGTCGGACAGCATCAACAGCAGCTGCGATGAGCCGAAATAGATGAACAGCACCACCAGAATTTCCGGCAGGCCGCGCAACAGCGTAACCCAGGCGGTGCCGAGCCAGCTGACCACTTTCCAGCGCGATGACTCCCAGACGGCAAACAGCATCGCCAGGATCAACCCGAGGATAAGGGCACAAACGGCAAGGCCGACGGTCATCCCGGCGGCGCTTGCTAGAGGTTGAATTTCATTCATGGGGATAGATTACTGCTGGAACCATTTTTTGTAGATGGTTTCGTAAGTCCCATCCTGTTTGATCTTGTCGAGGGCGGCATTGAACTTGCCCTGCAGATCGGTATTTTTCTGGCGAACGGCAATGCCGAGCCCGGTACCGAAGTAGTCTTTGTCGGTCACCTTATCGCCTACCGCGGCCAGAGCGGCATTCTGTTTCAGCCATTCGTTGACCACTGCGGTGTCACCAAATACCGCGTCAACGCGACCATTCTTCAGATCCAAAATGGCGTTCTGATAGCTGTCGTAAGGCACGGTGGTGATTTCAGGGTGCTTATCGGTCAGGTATTTCTGGTGTGTCGTACCGTTCTGCACGCCCACTTTTTTGCCTTTCAGCGCCGCTACGTCGGCAACTTTGCCCTTCTGGGCGACAAACAGCGCGGAGTTGTCGTAATACGGTTTGGTAAACAGCACCTGTTTTTCACGTTCAGGCGTGATGTCCATACCGGCCATGACCGCGTCAAAGCGCTTGAACTTCAGGCTTGGGATCAGGCTGTCAAAAGCCTGATTGGTGAAGCTGCACTCGGCCTGCATTTCTTTGCACAGGGCATTGGCCAGATCGACGTCAAACCCCTGGATCTTGTTGCCGGCGTCAATAAATTCAAACGGAGGATAAGAAGCTTCGGTAGCGAAACGGATCGTTTCGGCTGCAGAGGCGGAAACGCTGATGCCAGCCAGAACGGCGGCGATTATTAGTTTTTTCATCGCAAACTCCCCAAATTACAGCAAGTAAAATTGTTAGTGTGATAAGTAATTGGCAAACTCGGTGGTCTGCGGCTGCGCAAAGTGGCTGGCATCGCCTTGTTCCACTACGTGGCCGTTTTCCATGTAGACCACGCGGCTGGCGGTTTTGCGCGCCACTTCCACTTCGTGGGTGACGATCACCTGGGTGATCCCGGTGCCGGCCAGCTCGCGAATGATGCTGACGATTTGGGCGGTGATTTCAGGATCCAGCGCGGCGGTCGGTTCGTCGAACAGCAGCACCTGCGGCTCCATCATCAGCGCACGGGCAATGGCCACGCGTTGCTGCTGGCCGCCGGAAAGGTGCAGCGGGAAACGGTCGGCAAAATCGGTCAGGCGCAAACGCTTCAGCAACTTGTCGGCACGCTCCATCGCCTGAGCCTTGGTCAGGCCAAGCACGCGACACGGCGCTTCGATCAGGTTTTGCACCACGGTAAGGTGAGGCCAGAGATTATATTGTTGGAATACCATGCCGACGTTCTGACGCAGCTCACGAATGGCTTTCTCGCCTGGGGCCTGCTTGAAGTCGAATTGATTGCCGGCGATCTGCAACTGACCCGAGCGCGGCATTTCCAGCAGGTTCAGCACCCGCAGCAATGAACTTTTCCCCGCGCCGCTTGGACCCAGCAGCACTAAAGTTTCCCCTGCTGGGCAATCCAGCGTGATGTCAAACAGCGCCTGATGTGCGCCGTAATAGCAGTTGATACCGTTAAGTTGAATGCTCATGCGCCAGAATTGAATAGATATTGATGCCGCGAATGTTAACTTCCACAGAATACTTATGCAATCTTTGTGCGTTAAAATTTATTACTGCGCGGCAGGATAGTAAAAGAATAGCACAAGATACCGCGAGTCAGGTTCGAAGGGGGGATTTGTCGTGCACGCTGTGAGGTATGTAGCGAAAATTCTCAAAGTGAACGAATGTTGAGCGGAATCAAGGCATTTTTTTACCCACCGGCATCAAGCAGATGACGGTGGGGCGTGTGAGCTTACTGGTTTTCCAATACCTGACGCAGCGTCCCGCTGGCGGCATGCGGCGGCACGTTCAGATAGCGGATATCATCCACCACCCAACAGGTGCCTTCACGCACCATCAGCACCTCATCCTGCCAGTTGACCGCGCTGCTGCCGTCCTTCTGGTAGCTGAGCTGTACGCGCAATGGAATATTTTTGGCGTCGGTATTCGGGATGGTAGAAGCGCTGGCGACGGTGGCGCTGGTCGGTCCCTGCGCGTTGCCGGTAAACAGATCGCCAGTGACCTGATGTTTGCCCGGGTTCTGGTTGGCGGTCACCAGATCCTGATACAGCACTTTACTCAGGTAAGGCTGCAACTGCGCCAGACGGTTGCTGTCGGGCAGGGTGGTAGCGGCGCCCTGTTGCAGGCGCAGATCGTAAAATTTCTGTGCGACCGTATCCGGGCCGCCTTCCACACAACCGCCGGTACGGGAGCCGATATCCTTGAATGCCGGTTCGACGGTGGTGCAGGCACTCAGTAACAGCGCTAAGGGCAAAACAGCCGCAATCGTTTTTGTTTTCATCTCATTACCTTATGTGAAAGTCTCTACCATGAAGACCATTAGCCTACAGTATAAATGCGATTTCTGGCCTTGCATTCGTACTGCGTGCCATTTCAATACAGAACATAATGCCAAATCAATGGTCAGATAAGTGCGATGAATCAATCAAGCAAGGAGTTTTCATGCAGCTTTCCACTACCCCGACCCTGGAAGGGTTTACTATTACCGAGTACTGCGGCGTTGTCACCGGCGAGGCCATTTTGGGTGCGAATATTTTCCGCGATTTTTTTGCCGGCGTGCGCGACATCGTGGGCGGCCGTTCGGGCGCTTATGAGAAAGAGCTGCGTAAAGCGCGCCTGATTGCCTTCCGGGAGTTGGAGGAGCAAGCGAAAGAATTGGGCGCCAATGCGGTGGTCGGCATTGATATCGATTACGAAACCGTGGGTAAAGACAGCAGCATGTTAATGGTGACCGTCAGCGGTACCGCGGTGAAAGTCAGCCGCTAATCCTTTCTTTGCCCCCGGCCATGACCGGGGGCATTCGTTTATCCTACCTTGTGTTCTTCCACTTTTAGCGGGCGATGTTCCTGCGGTTTGGCCGCTGGGGCAGGGTGATGCTGTACCTGTTGAATCTGTGGCTGATGGAACGGCGTTGGTGCGCTATGCGACATCATGGCATTTGGCCGTGGTTGAACCGGCTGTGGGCGAACAACGTTAGCCTTGGGCGCGAGGTGTTCGACAGGTTTAACGGCCGGCAACTGCGCCCTTTGCTGTACGCTGACAGGTGTCGGTAGATGTTGTTCAGGCGTACGAGCCGGTTGGATCTCGGCCTGATGAACGGGGGCCGTGACTGTCGCTGGGTGCGGGCGCACGGCTGCCGGTGTTGAATGAGCGAAACTCGGCAGGGTCATTGGCTGCTGAACATGGGCGACCGGTGTCATCGCATGGGGCGCTGGCGTAGCTGCATGGGCAAAGTTCGGCGCCGTCATCGGCTGGCGTTCATTGGCTGCGACGGGTGGCGTAAAATGTGGCTGTTGCAGGGTGGCAACCTTAGGGGCTGCATAAGGCGTTGGTGCGGCAAAATGCGGCACCTGATTGACTGGCGCATTGTGGTAGTTATTCACCGTGGTGCTGTGATTCACATTATTGTATTGGTTGATATTGGTGACACGGTTAATCACCGTGGTGGAGTGCGAGATATAAGGCGCATTGTTATAGACCACCGGTTGACGCCGATCATTCCAGCGCACGTCCCAGCTATGCCAGTTGTCATGATGTTGATTGATCAATGCCCCGACCGCGACGCCCACGCCAAAACTGATCACGCCTGCCGCCAGCATATCGCCACTGCTATAGCCTGAGGCACTCTGATAGTGATAGCTCGGGTAGGCCGGGACAGGTTCGCCATAGGCCACCCAGGGATCGTAACGCGGCACGTAAACCACATCCGGTTGGCTGGGCTCGATGACAATGGTTTGCGCCGGCGCAACCACAACGCTTTGCGGATAGGGTTGCGGTTCAACGTAACGGGTTGTAGGCGTGATGACCACCCTTTGCTGCGGCGACGTTTTCAGCGTGCCTTTGGCGGCGGCACGTTGGCGCATGACCTGAATGGCGTTCATCACGTCGGTAGGGTCGTTGAGATAAGCGCTGCCCAGCGCGGTGGTCCAGGGAATATTTTTAGCCATCTGATCCAGCACGTCAGGAAATTGTACCAAACCGCGTACGCTGGGGTCCCAGGGTTGAGCGCCAGCGGCTGCGGTGAGTGCGGCCGGTTGCAACCCCCGGTTTTGCGCCAGCCAGTTATCCGCCGCGCTGATTTGATCGGGATAACCCGCACCGGCCAGCACCTGCGCCAACAGTTTGTCAGGAAAAAGCGCCACCGGGCTGACCAGTTGATACAATTGATCGGCACTCAGTGGCGTATAGGTTGATGCTGCCGCGGGCGTGGCCACAGCAGGCGCGGTTCCCCCCATGGTATTGGCCACCGTTTTTTGGTCACAGCCGCTGAGCGGCAGCATGGCGATGCAGATCAGCCAGGCGACAGGGTTGAGCTTAAACATGAGCGACTCACTTTTATCAGCGCAAGTAATACTATGAAGCTATCATCTGCCATGGAGTCCGCCAGCGCGGCGCAACACTCACTTGCACATCTGGCCTCTCTGTCATCATTTATTGATTAACTTGATTATTGGATACAGATTAATCAATTTGAGTTACAAATTTGAGCCGCTCGACGGCAGGAGGGATTCGTGAAAATTTGGCCAGGGATATTTGCTGCCGCATTGCTTGCCGGCTGCCAAAGCGCACCGCAAAGCACCACCATAGACCGGGGCGACTATCAGTTGGAAACCCTTCATCAGGCGCAGGGAGCAGACCAGCGCATTCGTTTTCTGGTGATGCATTACACCGCAGAAGATTTCCATTCCTCGCTTAAAACCCTGACGGATGAACACGTCAGCGCGCACTATCTGCTGCCCGCGCACCCGCCATTGGTACAGGGCAAACCGGTGGCGTTTCAACTGGTGCCTGAAGCCCTGCGCGCATGGCATGCCGGGGCCAGCACCTGGCGCGGCAGAACCAACCTGAACGATACCTCGATAGGGATTGAAATAGTCAATCGCGGATTCAACCGCACCCTGCTGTTTACCCATTGGCAGCCCTACACGCCACAGCAAATAGCCCTGTTGATCCCGCTGAGCCGCGATATCATTCAACGCTATGGCATTCAGCCGACGGACGTAGTGGGGCACAGCGACATCGCGCCCCAACGCAAACAGGACCCGGGTCCGTTATTCCCCTGGCGGCAATTGGCGCAGGCCGGTATTGGCGCCTGGCCGGACGAGCAGCAGGTGCAGAAGCTACTGGCCGGCCGCGACAAGCAGGCGGCCGTGCCCCTGGCCCCCCTGATCGAAAAGCTGGCGCGTTACGGTTATGGTATTGACGCTCGGTGGGATGTCAGGCAGCAGAAGAACGTGCTGGCGGCGTTTCAGATGCATTTCCGGCCCAGCGATTATCGCGGTGAGCCGGATGCGGAGACGGAGGCGATCGTTGATGCCTTGCTGTTGAAGTACGGGGCAGCTCGCTAATTAAAGGCCGTGCAGTTTACCGTGTTCTTTTAGCCAGCGAGCGGTGCGGGAAATGCCTTCATCGAGCGAAACTATGGGCCGGTAATCCAACTCCTGCTGGGCACGAGTGGTGTCCAGCGTCAGATCAAAATTGAGCTTGGCGACCCCATAGTGGGTCAGTACCGGCTCTTTCTCGCTTTTGCTGCCGAGTTTCTCCATACCGCGCGCCATCATATCGAGCATGGGATAGGGCACAGAGCGGATCCGGCACTTCATCCCCAACTCGTCAATTAACTGCTGCACCACGCTGTGCAACTGACGTGGCTGCTGATTGGTGATGTTATAAGCGCGGCCGGACGGGGTATTTTCTTTCTGAGTGGCCAGCCACATGGCGTGCACCGCGTTTTCCAGATAGGTCATGTCCACCAGTGCCGCGCCGCCGCGTGGCAGCAGCAGGTTGCCGTAGCGTTTGATCATCTGCAACAGGCGCGGCAACATCACTTTGTCATGTGGCCCGAACAACCCCTGAGGACGCAGGATGGTGAAGTGGGTTTGCGGGTTGGACATCGCCAACTGCTGGATCACCTGTTCACCGGCGGCTTTGCTGCGCGCAAACTCGTTGGCATAGCGCGCGGGGCGGAAGTCTTCGGTAATGTTGCGATGGTGATGGTAATCGAAGTAGATCGCCGGCGAAGAGATATGGATAAACTGCGAAACGCCGTAGGCCGCTGCCCATTCGCCCAAGCGACGGGTAGCGCGCACGTTGGCCAGTTCGAAGGCTTCTTCGGTGCCCCATGGCGAGGTGAAGCTGGAACAGTGCCACAGCACGTCCACGTCGGCCAGCATGGCTTTGGCCTGCGATGAGATCAGGTTGGTGAGATCGGCATGAATGAATTCCGCGCCCATTTTTTCCAGCAGACTGCCCATGGCCTGGTTGCGGCCGGTGGCACGCACTTTAATGCCCTGGCGGCGGAGATATTCAACGGCGTTACGGCCTAACCCACTGGTTGCACCGGTGACCAATACCTTCATAACGAACTCTATTCTCACCAAAAATCAGAATGCTGACGGCCTTCAGCGGCGTTCCAGCAAATAAGATGCCATTCTTCCGTTATTTCGTGCGCTATGCAATCGGAAAGGCCCTAACCGCAGCAGTAAACTGTGCGGTTGATCGACAAATAAGCGATGGTCAGGACATATTGCGCGGGTTCTCTTCGGCCAGCCTGGCGATACGGCGCGCCATACCGCGAAAAATGAACAGGTGAGCGGGCATCATGGCGAACCAATACAGCAGTCCGCTGAAACCGGCAGGGTGCCACCAGGCACGCACATCCAGGGTGCGGTGGTCGCCATGATCTTTGATGGTGAACACCAGCCGGCCCAACCCCGGTGCTTTCATGCCGAACAGCAACGCCAACTGCCGCAGTGGTTTAATGGTGATGACCTTCCAGCCATCGACCAGGTCGCCAATGGCCAACGTCTCACGCTGGGGGCGGCCATAAACTACGCGATTGCCAATCATATCGTCCATGCGGGCACGGATTTTCCACAGGATATTGGCGTAAAAATAGCCCTCTTTCCCGCCCAGTTGCTGCACCGTATGCCACAGCGCCTGGCTGGATGCCTGGGTTTCCAGCGAACAGCCCGCCTGTTTCGGGTAGAAGCCATAGCCTGGTCGCCAGCGGGCTCGCGCTTCCGGATCGTAGCCCCAGTCGGCGGAGTCGACCACTTCTTCCTCGCGCCGCAGGGTAGCCGTCACCGCCTGATCGAAGGTTTGCAGCGTCTGCGGAATCAGAGCCTGTAGCGGTTTACCGTCGGCGGGAAGATCGTGGTTCAACCCCTGGATCAACGCATTGGCGATCGAGGTGGGCACCGAGGTGATCATGCTGATGAACCATACCGAGATAAACCGGGTGGGCAAGGGGATGGGGATCAGCCAACGTTTTTTTCCGCTGATGGCAATGAAGCGTTCAAACATTGTTTGATAACTGATGTACTCCGGGCCGGCGACGTCAAAAATGCGGTTTTCTTCCGCCGGGTGCGCCAGCAGATCGGCCAGATACACCAGCAGATTTTCCAACGCGACCGGCGAAGATTTGGAACGCACCCAGCGCGGCGGGGTTAGCACCGGCAGGTTGTAGACCATATCGCGCATAATTTCGAAGGCCGCCGAACCGGGGCCGACAATGATGCTGGCGCGCAGTTCGGTGACCGGTACGCCGCTCTGGCGCAAGATCTCCCCGGTCAGCTTGCGTGCCACCAGGTGCGGTGAACTCTCGCCTTCCGGTTGCAGCGCACCGAGAAAAATGACCTGTTTTACGCTGGCGTTGCGTAGCGCATCGCGCAGATTCTCCGCCGCCTGGCGTTCTTTTTCGATAAAGTCATCACCGTCGCCCATACCGTGGATCAGATAATAAACGGCGTCGATCTCCCACAGCGCGGCGGTCAGGGTTTCTGGTTGGTAGACATCCACGTACTGGCAGTTGACCTGCGGCCAATGCTGCTCCTGAAGCCATTCAAGGCGGCGCGCGGCGGCGGTAATGCTGTGTCCCTGTTCGATCAGGTGGGGGATCAGGTTCTGGCCAATATAGCCGCTGGCTCCAAGAACCAATACGCGTTGAGGTGTCATTAGCGCTGCCTTATGCAGTGGAAGTCGATGACAGCATGCCAAACTCAGGGTTTAAATGCACTTTTTGTGTGGTTATGCGGGCATTGCATCCACCTTAAGGCAGCGTCACACTACGCACCGTTTGTTTGTGCTAAGCCGAAAAAATATGAAACTCAATGCCGTTTGTTATGCCCTGTTAGGTCTGGCGCTGATCGCCAGTTTATTTTTCCTGCATCCGATTTGGATGTGGTGGCTGTTGGCTAACCTGCTGACGTTATTGGTGTACGGTGTCGATAAACTGGCCGCGCGCAAGGGTTGGCGTCGGGTGCCTGAAATCACGCTATGGGTGTTCGGGCTGGTGGGTGGCTGGATTGGGGCGATCGTTGCGCAGCAATTGTTCCGTCACAAAACCCAGAAACAGCCGTTCAAAAGTTGGTTTATCTTCAGCGTGGTGTTGAACGTCGTGGCGACGTTGGCGATCTGGTACTGGGTTTACGGCCGTTGGATCCTCTAAAACACGGGGCGTGTTAGCGCCCCGTTGAGGCATGCATCAGGCATGCTGCTTGAGGAACTGTTGCCACAAATCGACCACGTGCTGTAAATCCTGACGGCTGACGTCGAGGTGGGTCAAAATGCGCGTCAGCGGCCCGCTGCTGATCAGTACGCCGCGCTCGCGCATCCAGGCGCCCAGTTTTGCCGCCAATTCAGGGGACTGACGCAGGTACAGCACGTTGGTTTGCGCGCCCGGCTCGGCGATCTCCACGCCAATGTTTTGCAACTGCTGTTCCAGCCACTTGGCGTTATCGTGATCTTCCCGCAACCGTTCGACATTATGCTCCAGCGCATAGAGTCCCGCGGCGGCCAGAATACCGGCCTGACGCAGGCCGCCGCCGGTCATTTTGCGCCAGCGTATCGCCTGCTGAATAAAGGCCTCGCTGCCGCACAGCAACGAGCCTACCGGCGCGCCCAGCCCTTTCGACAGGCAAATGGTGAAGGTGTCGCAATACTGCACGATCTCTTTCAGCGGCACATTCAGCGCGACTGCGGCGTTGAAGATGCGTGCCCCGTCGATATGCAGTGCCAGCTTGTGTTCACGGCTGAATTGCCAGGCCTGTTGCAGGTACGCCTGCGGTAACACGCGGCCGCTGATGGTGTTTTCCAGGCTCAGCAGACGGGTTCGGGCAAAGTGAATATCATCGGGTTTAATTGCCGCCGCAACCTTGTCCAGCGGCAGGGTACCGTCCGGGTTGGCTTCAATCGGCTGCGGTTGGATGCTACCCAGTACCGCGGCACCGCCGGCTTCGTATTTATAGTTATGCGCCTGCTGGCCGACGATGTATTCGTCACCGCGCTGGCAATGGCTCAGCAGCGCTACCAGGTTTGCCTGGGTGCCGCTCGGCAAGAACAGCGCCGCCTCTTTACCGGACAGGCGAACCGCTTCCGCCTCCAATGCGTTGACCGTAGGGTCATCGCCATAAACGTCATCACCGACTTCGGCCTGGGCCATGGCTTCACGCATAGCGGCGCTGGGGCGGGTTACTGTGTCGCTGCGTAGATCAATAAGCATAAAAATTCCTTATCCCCTTGATCTTTCAAGCCGCAGCGTTGTTGGCTGCAACTTAAAATCTATTGGGGATAGCTAATGTGAAAGAGAATGCGGTTTTCATCATAGCCAGATTTTCTGATGACTAAAGAGAAAAAATTCCGGGAACAGCGATCGTTGTTCCCGGGATGGGGCATTAACGCAACCAGTTGGTTTTCGCCAGTTCGACCACTTCGTCGCCGCGGCCGTTGATGATCGCCCGCAGCATATACAGGCTAAAGCCCTTGGCCTGCTCGAATTTGATCTGCGGCGGCATCGCCAGCTCCTGCTTGGCGGTGACGACATCGAGCAATGCCGGGCCGGGGTGCGCCAGCATTTCCTGCAGTGCGCCGTCCAGATCCGACGCTTTCTCCACGCGAATGCCCTTGATGCCGGCGGCATTGGCTATCGCCGCAAAGTCAGGGTTATGCAGGTCAGTGCCGTCAGTCAGGTAGCCCCCGGCCTTCATTTCCATGGCCACGAAGCCCAAAACGCTGTTGTTGAAAATCACAATCTTGACCGGCAGTTTTAGCTGGGCCAACGACAGGAAGTCGCCCATCAGCATAGTGAAACCGCCGTCGCCGCACATGGCTATCACCTGCTTGTTCGGTTCGGTTGCCTGTGCGCCAATCGCCTGCGGCATGGCGTTGGCCATCGAACCGTGGTTGAACGAACCGAGCAGGCGGCGCTTGCCGTTCATTTTCAGATAGCGGGCCGCCCATACCGTCGGCGTGCCGACGTCGCAGGTGAAGATGGCGTCGTCGCTGGCGTACTGGCTGAGCTGTTGCGCCAGATACTGCGGGTGAATAGGCTGATCGTCATTGTCGGTGGCTAGGCCGTCCAGATCTTTGCGCGCGTTGCGGTAGTGCTCCAGGGCCTTGTCGAGAAAGGCACTGTCGCTCTTGGGTTCCAACTGCGGCAGCAGGGCGGTCAGGGTGGTGTTGATGTCGCCCACTAGCGCAATATTGACCGGGCAGTGCGCCCCGATACTGCCTGGGTTGATGTCGATCTGAATGATATTGGCGTTGGTAGGATAGAAGGCGCGGTACGGGAACTGGGTGCCGAGCAGCACCAGGGTATCGGCGTTCATCATGGCGTGATAGCCGGAAGAGAAACCGATCAGACCGGTCATGCCGACGCTATAGGGGTTGTCCCACTCGATATGCTCTTTACCGCGCAAAGCATGCACCACCGGTGCCTGCAACAGTTCGGCCAGCTTGACCACTTCATCATGAGAACCGGCACAGCCGCTGCCGCACATCAGCGTAATATTTTTTGCCTTGTTAAGGGTTGCGGCCAGCTTGTTCAACTCGCTCATGGGCGGCTGCACCAGCGGCAATGCCGGAGTGTGCCACACCATGCTGGCGTCTTCCGGTGCCATGCGCAGCGCCACGTCCCCCGGCAGCACAATCACCGAGACCCCGCGATTGAGGATCGCTTTGCGCATGGCAATCTCCAGCACCCGCGGCAGCTGTTCCGGGTTGGAAACCAGCTCGCAGTAGTGGCTGCATTCGCGGAACAGTTCTTGTGGGTGAGTTTCCTGGAAATAACCGCTGCCAATCTCGCTGGAGGGAATATGGGCGGCAATGGCCAGTACCGGTACGTGGTTGCGGTGACAGTCGAACAGACCGTTGATCAGATGCAGGTTACCTGGCCCACAAGATCCGGCGCAGACCGCCAGTTGGCCGGTAAGCTGGGCTTCCGCACCGGCGGCAAAGGCAGCGACTTCTTCGTGGCGCGTGCCCAGCCATTCGATGGTGCCCATACGGTGCAGGCTGTCGCTGAGGCCGTTAAGTGAATCGCCGGTGACGCCCCAAATGCGTTTCACACCGGCCTGTTCCAGAGTTTTGGCGATCAGCGTGGCTACGGTTTGCTTCATACTTCCCCCAAACATGATAGAAATACCCTTGATTTTCAATCGTCTGAATTCCTCGGGTATGGCTTATTGATTATTGAGCAGATGAACGTAATAAAAGCGCGCAACCGGGAAAGTGTAGAAGGGGAGTGCCAAGCCTGCTTGCCGATAAATGCCCCATCATTGGCGATGGGGCGGTAAGCGTCAGGCGAGGGTAACGTCGCCCTGCAGTTGGCAACTGCAGGCCAGCACATAGCCCTGGGCGATTTCAGCCGGTGTGAGCGTCATGCTGCTGGTGGTGGTGTAGTCGCCTTCGAGAATGCGCGTTTTGCACGAGCCGCATACCCCGGCGCGACAGGCCGCATTGACCGGCAATGCGTTGGCTTCCATCGCTGCCAGCAGCGTGCTGCCTACCGGGACGTGGTATTCGCCCAACGGCCGGGCGGAGCGCAGCATTAATGTTGCACCTTGCCCGCTATCGGTTTCCGCCGGGGTATGAAACTGTTCTTTATGGAAGCGGGAAGCCGGCACGCCAAGCTGCAGGCACAGTTGCTCCGCCTGGGCCATATAAGGCGCAGGACCGCAGGTCATCACCCTGCGTTCGGTGATATCCGGCGCGACCTGGCGCAGCACTTCGGCACTGATCCGCCCGCTGAGATACCCTGGCCGGATATCTTGTTCGGCCATCAGCGTCAGCCGCAGTTGCAGATGAGCGGCACAAAGCTCGCGCCACTGCTCGGCGAAAATGGTATCGGCAGGGGTGCGTACGTTAAAGATTACGGTGACATCACAGGCCGGACGATTGGCCACCAGCCAGCGACACATGGAGATGATTGGCGTGACGCCACAGCCGGCAGCCAACATCAGGTAGCTGTCGGCCGGGTGTTGTTCACAGCTGAACTCGCCTTGGGCGTCAGACAGCCACAGGGTGTTGCCGGGTTTAACCTCACGCGTCAGCCAACGGGAGCCGATGCCGTCCGGCAGGCAACGTACGCTGATGCTGAGAAAACGGCTTTGGCCGGGGGAAGAAGACAAGGTATAGGCGCGCAGCGTCTCTTCGCTATTGCGAATGCTGACCAGCGCAAACTGGCCGGCTTGATAAGGGTAAAAAACGTCGCAGATCAGGTTTAACGTCCAGACGTCGGCGGTTTCCTGTCGGATCGAATGGACCTGCATACGGTTAGGACAAAGTGGGCTGGGTTGGGTCATAGGGCACCTCAAAAGCAAAGGGGCCGGCATCTGCGGCCCCAAAAAACGGGATCAACCAAGCAGGGCGTGCAGGTCCTGCTCAACAGTAGTAATCGGACGCATGCCGAACTTGTCGTTGAGGATCGCCATCAGGTTATCGGTCAGGAAACCCGGTGCCGTCGGGCCGGTGACAATATTTTTCACCCCTAACGACAGCAGCGTCAGCAGGATGACGATCGCTTTCTGCTCAAACCAAGACAGGACCAGGCTGAGTGGCAGTTCGTTGACGGTACAACCGAGCGTATCGGCGAGTTTGACCGCCAGCATGATGGCAGAATAGGCGTCGTTGCACTGGCCGACATCCAGCAGGCGCGGCAAGCCTTCCAGGGTGCCGAAATCCAGCTTGTTGAAGCGGTATTTGCCGCAGGCCAACGTCATGATCAGGCAGTCTTGCGGGACGCTGCGGGCAAAATCGGTGAAATAGCTGCGTTCATCGCGGCTGCCGTCACAGCCTCCCACCAGGAAGACGTGACGCAGTTTCTTTTGCGCCACCAAATCGATCACCGTATCGGCAGCGTTGAGCAGCGTCTGACGGCCAAAGCCGACGGTGATCATATGTTCGATTTCGGTATACGGGAACCCCTTCATGCCTTGTGCCTGGGCGATCACCTGGGTGAAGTCATCCCCTTCCAGATGGTTGACGCCCGGCCAGCCGACGATGCTGCGCGTCCAGATGCGATCGCCGTAGTTGCCGACGTTAGGATCGATAATGCAGTTGGAGGTCATCACGATAGGACCGGGGAATTTGGCAAATTCGGTCTGCTGGTTCTGCCAGCCGCTGCCGTAGTTCCCCACCAGATGTTTGAATTTTTTCAGCTCCGGGTAGCCGTGTGCCGGCAACATTTCGCCGTGGGTATAGATGTTCACGTCCTGCCCCTCGGTTTGCTCGAGCAACATGCGCAGATCTTTCAGATCGTGACCGGAGATCAAAATGGCTTTACCCGCCACCGGACGGACGTTAACCGCGCTTGGTAGTGGATCGCCATAGGCCTGTGTCTCGCCGTGATCGAGAATGGCCATCACGTTGAAGTTCATCTTGCCGATGCCCATCGCGTTGTTGAGCAGGGTATCCACATCACGCGGCTGGGTGCCGAGCCAGGCCATAAAGGCGTGATAGTCGGCGTAAATCTGGTCGTCATATTGACCCAATACGTGGGCGTGCTCCATATAGGCCGCCGCGCCTTTCAGGCCGTACAGGCAGAGCATTCGCAGGCCGTGCACGTCGTCGCCGACCTCGGCTTTATCGGTATTCAGAGCGAACTGAGCCGCCTGTTGCAGCAGAGTAGGCATATCGTCACCGGCCAACTGCAACGTGGCTAGTGGATGATCGACGCTTACGCCGGCATCCAGCAGGCGGCAACGTGCCGCCAGTGATTCTCGCAGGGTGATAGTTTCGCGTGCATAACCGATGATGCGGTCAGAATCGAAGTTGACGTTGGTCAGGGTGGAGAAGAAGGCGCGCGGGGCAAAACTGTCGATATCATGATCGACGATCCCGAGAGCCCGTGCCTGCAGCGCCCAGGCTGACAGCCCTTGTAATGCCGCTACCAGCAGATCCTGCAGGTCCGAAGTTTCCTCCGTTTTACCACACATGCCCTGGGCATAAGAGCAGCCGTTGCCGGCCGGGGTACGAATGGTTTGTTCACATTGCACACAGAACATAATCGCTTCCTTTTTTAAAGTTGCATTTTAAATGCTTGTTTAAGAGCATAGATCGGCAACCGAGGCTTAAAAAGGTTTTTATGGTGTAACCAAAGGGAAGTTTGATTTAGCGCAATTTCGCTGTGCGGATGGGAATTATTACGCTTTCCGGGGGCGGTGCCCCCGGAAAAGAGGTCAGGAGAACAGGGCGATCAGTACCGGTGCCAGCAGGCTTAGCAGGAAGCCATGCACGATCGCCGGTGGCACCATTTCCAACCCGCCGCTGCGTTGCAATACCGGCAGGGTAAAGTCCATGGAGGTGGCACCGCACAGGCCCAGCGCAGAGGAACGGCTGCGTCGTACCAGGCTTGGGATCAGCATAATCGCCACCAGCTCGCGTGCCAGATCGTTAAAGAAGGCTGCGCTGCCCAATACCGGACCGTAGGCATCGGTGATCAGAATGCCGGAAAGCGAATACCAGCCAAAACCGGAGGCCATGGCCAGCCCGGCTTTGATCGGCAACCCCAGCAGCTGCGCTGCCAGCGCACCGCCGGCTAGCGCACTGACCGTCACCACCACGGCCACCATCATGCCGCGTCGGTTAAGCACGATTTGGCGCAGGGTCATGCCGCTGTTGCGCAATTGGATGCCGACCAGCAACAGCAGGAAAATTAACGCGTATTCGCTGCCTTTATTGGCAAACTGCAACCATTGCCACTGGGTCAGGCCGAGCAGGAAGCCGCCGAGTACCACACCGCAGAGTTTGAGCGATTCCAGCGCCATATGCAGGCGCGAGGGCAGCTTTTCCTGTTTATGGCTGTTCCGCCACGGCATTTTATGTTCCAGCAGCGCCAGCATCAGCAGGCTGGCAGCGAGAATGCACAGGAAGAACACCGAGGCATACTGGAAAATCAGCACCAGATTACTGCTCAGATCTTCCAAAAACGCCAGGCTGATACCCATGAAAAACAGGATCACGTAAACCATCCAGCTCAGCAGACGGTTAATGGTTTGCAGTAACGTTCTGCTGCGTAATGGAACCAGGTAACCGGCAATCAGCGGTAAGAGAATAATCAGCAGTCCTGAATACATGGTGAAGCTTGCGTCCTTTGTTTGGCAGGTGACGCCAGGATGACCGGCGAGGCCCCACACGCTAACCAAAACGGCGACCGGAGTAAAGCGGCAGATTTGACGTCGTCTTCTTGACCTGCAAGGGGTTTTTTGACCATGCTCAGAGAAGGTCACCCCATTAAGGACGGTGGCAGCGCGCACGGGAGGCGACAGATGTTCTTAGAGCGTATCGAGATTGCAGGTTTTCGCGGCATTAACCGGCTGTCGCTGATGTTGGACGACAACACGCTGCTGCTGGGTGAAAACGCCTGGGGTAAATCCAGCTTGTTGGACGCCTTGACCCTGCTGCTGGCGCCGGAGCAAAAGCTGTACCGTTTTGAAGGGCATGACTTTCATTTCCCCCCTGGCGAGGAAGAGGCCAAAGAACGGCATTTACAGGTGGTCTTTACCTTCTGTGAGAAAGACATCGGCCATGCTCATCTCCCCCGTTACCGCCACCTTTCGCCGCTGTGGGTCAAAGGCGAAGATAACCTCAACCGAATTTATTACCGCTGCGAAGGTGAACTGGCCGATGACGGCACGGTTTGTACCTGGCGCGGCTTCCTGGATGCCGACGGTAACGCGATGCAGTTGCATCATATTGAGCAACTGGCACATGCCATTATTCGCATCCATCCGGTATTGCGCCTGCGCGATGCGCGTTTCATCCGCCGTCTGCGGCCCAGCACGCTGAACGATGAAAACCCGGCTGACAATAAGGCCCTGTCCCAGCAGTTGGATCAATTGACGCGAGAATTGGTGCGCAACCCGCAAAAGCTGACTAACGCCGAGCTGCGGCAGGGGTTGGCAGCAATGCAGCAACTGCTGGAGCATTACTTTGCCGAGCAGGGTTCGCAGGTCTCCCGGCCGCGCCGGCAACGGTTGGATCAAGATCAGGATCAGCAGGCATGGCGCTCCCTGGACAGCATCAACCGTATGGTGGCAGAACCTAACAGCCGTAGCATGCGGCTTATCTTGCTGGGAATGTTTTCTACCCTGCTGCAGGCCAAGGGCAGCATCAAGCTGGATCCGCACGCCCGGCCGCTGCTGCTGGTGGAGGACCCGGAAACCCGTCTGCATCCGATTATGCTGTCGGTGGCCTGGGGGCTGCTTAACCAGTTGCCGTTGCAACGGATCACCACCACCAACTCCAGTGAACTGGTGTCGCTGGTGCCGGTAGAGCATGTTTGTCGGTTGGTGCGCGAGTCGGGACGCGTCGCCACTTACCGCCTGGGACCGCGTGGGCTGAGCCCGGAGGATGGGCGCCGCATTGCTTTTCATATTCGTTTTAATCGGCCATCTTCGCTGTTTGCCCGCTGCTGGTTGCTGGTGGAAGGCGAGACCGAGGTCTGGCTGTTGAGCGAGCTGGCGCGCCAGTGCGGATATCACTTTGAGGCAGAGGGCGTACGCGTGATCGAGTTCGCCCAATGCGGATTAAAACCTTTGCTGAAGTTCGCCCGTCGCATGGGCATTGAATGGCATGCTTTGGTGGACGGTGATGAAGCGGGGAAAAAGTACGCCAATACCGTACGCAGCATGTTGGATAACCACGACGATAACGAGCGTGACCGACTGACCGCGTTACCGGCACCGGATATGGAGCATTTTATGTTCCGCGAAGGCTTCAGCCCGGTCTACTACCGTGTGGCCTCGGTGCCGAAGAATACGCAGATGCCGGTGCGTAAGGTGATCCTCAAGGCAGTGCATCACTCCTCGAAACCCGATTTGGCGATCGAAGTAGCGATGCAAGCCGGCCAGTGGGGCACGGACTCGGTGCCGCCACTGCTGAAGAAAATGTTTTCGCGTGTGACCTGGCTGGCGCGTGGCCGCGCCGATTAGACCGAAGTAAAACGGGGCTGGGCACGAAAGTGCTCTGCCATTCCCAGTTCCAACTCGTCCAGCAGTTGATAGCGACGGCGGTATTCAGCGCGTTTCTTGCTGGCCACTTCTTCGATCGGTTTGCGGGTGATGCTCTTCGGCAATAAAAAATAGCCGCTTTCAAGCATCTGGCCGCCCATGGATACCCAAAACTGATCGTAATCGGCATGCAGCTTGTCTTTCTTTTTACTGTGATAACGCCAGTTCTGGTAGATATGGGTGGCGTTGCCGACCGCCACGATTTGCTGAATGCCCAAATGGTGGGCCAGAGCGCAAATCCCTTCCAGTGCCAGGCGTTTCGGGAACAATCCGTGACACTCCTTGGTGGCCTGCTGGATTTCAGCATGCGGTACCTGATGATTAGCTCCCTGTAACCCGCCGATAAACAGCGTCGGTTTCTGCTGATAGTGCATCAGCGAAAAGGTGATTTCCGCTAACATAATACCGTTGGCGTTGCGCAGCAGCAGGGTGGCTTCGCCTTCCTTGTTCAGGTTGTCGATGGCCGCCAGTTCGAGTGACACCGCGGCGCCACTCTTGCCTTCGGCGCTGGCGAGCACAAAAGGCTTTTTCAGATGACCGAGCAGCATTTTCATTGGCATGCGTTGGGTGCTGAGATCGTAGTGGTCGCGCAGGGCAAATAAGCACTCGATTTTACTCATGTTGGCCGCCAGATACGGACGATGCAGTTTGCACGGCAGATTGGGTTGCGCGTTCAGGATCTCATCCAGCAGGGGATTGGACGCCAGCGTGCTGAGCAGGCCGCTGGTGGTGCGCCAGCAAAATAACGAACGGCCGATAAACTTCAAGCGGAATGACGTTTTTTTCCAGGCTTTACTCGGCGTCTTTTCGCCATTGATCAGCGCCGTCATCAGTTGCCAGCTGTTAAGCGGACGTGCAGATACGAGTGGGTAGCTGAGCTGTGACATGATGAAATCCTTGACTGTATTGAATGGTGCTATTTCATCAAGGCTTCACTAAACGAGAGGTCAATGCCCAACTGTAACCAAGCGTGTCTCCACATTGTGTTGAGCTAAGGTTTAGTTATTCCGCACCGTGCGTGATAATTTAGCCCCGCTGCCGCTATTGGCAGTATGAATTGCAACAGGCAGGAACCTATTTTGACGTGGTTTAAAGGACACAAACGACGCTGGATAATCGCGCTGATCGTAGCGGCGGTAATCGCTGTGCCGGCGGTCTGGCACTTTGGGCACCCGACGCCAACCCAGTTTAAAACGGTGAAGGTCACCCTGGGCAGTCTGCAGCAAAACGTACTGGCGACCGGTCAGCTCGACGCGGTTCGCAAGGTGGACGTGGGTGCGCAGGTCAGCGGGCAGTTGGAAAGCCTGTACGTCGAAATTGGCGACCGGGTGAAGAAAGGCCAGTTGCTCGGCGTGATTGATCCGCAACAGGCGAAAAACAGCATCCGCGAGGGCGAAGCGACGCTGCGTGAGCTCCATGCCCAGTTACAGCAGGCGCAAGCGGAACAACAGCTGGCGGCGGTTACGCTGCAGCGCAATCAGGCTTTGGCCAAACTGCAAGCCGTCTCGCGTCAGGATCTGGATCAGGCCGCCACACAGCTGGCAGTGAAGAAGGCGCAGGTAGGCACCATTCATGCGCAAATCGCCAAAAACCAGGCCAGCCTGGACACGGCAAAAATCAATCTGGCTTTTACCCGCATTGAAGCGCCGATGGATGGCGACGTGGTGCAAATCACCACGCTTCAAGGCCAGACGGTGATCGCGGCGCAACAGGCGCCGAACATTTTGACGCTGGCAGATCTCAGCACCATGTTGGTAAAAGCCCAGGTGTCGGAAGCGGACGTCATCAGCCTGAAGCCGGGGCAAAAAGCCTGGTTTACCGTGCTGGGCGATCCTAATCGACGCTTTGATGGCGTGTTGAAAGATATCCAACCAACGCCGGAAAAGGTCAATAACGCTATCTTCTACTACGCGCGCTTTGAAGTGCCGAACCCCGAGGGGTTACTGCGTTTGCAAATGACGGCGCAGGTGCATATTCAACTGGCGGGGGTCAATCAGGCGCAAATTATCCCTTTGGCGGCCCTGGGCGATCAAATCGCGGATAACCGCTATCAGGTTTCGATCCTCAAGCAGGGCAAGGAGGAAAAGCGCGAAGTGGCGATTGGCCTGCGTAATAATATTGACGTGCAAATCCTCAGCGGACTGAATATCGGCGACGAAGTGATCGTCAGCCGCGGCGGCGCGGAGCCTCTCTGATGGCCGCATTGTTGGAACTGAGCGGCATCAGCCGTAGCTATCAGTCGGGCGATCAGACGGTGGCGGTGCTGAAGAACGTGAGCCTGAGCATCGAGGCCGGCGAAATGGTGGCCATTATGGGCGCCTCCGGCTCCGGTAAATCGACGCTGATGAATATTCTCGGCTGCCTGGATAAGCCCAGCGCCGGCGTGTATCGGGTGGCCGGTCAGGACGTGGCGACGCTCGATAGCGACGCGTTGGCACGGCTGCGGCGTGAACATTTCGGCTTTATTTTCCAGCGGTATCATTTGTTGCCGCATTTGAGCGCGGCGCATAACGTCGAAGTGCCTGCGGTATATGCCGGGCTGGGCAAGGCTGCACGACGTGAGCGTGCGGTGGCGCTGTTACAGCGCCTGGGGCTAAGCGAGCGCGTCAGTTACCGACCTAGCCAGCTTTCCGGCGGTCAGCAGCAGCGGGTCAGTATCGCTCGTGCGCTGATGAATGGCGGTCAGGTGATCCTGGCGGATGAACCGACAGGTGCCCTCGACAGCCATTCCGGTGAAGAGGTGATGACCATCCTCAAGCAGCTGCGCGAGCAGGGGCATACGGTGATTATCGTGACCCACGATCCGGCCGTGGCCAAGCAGGCTGAGCGGATCATTGAAATCCGCGACGGCGAAATCATTGCCGATTCACGCCCTGATGGGCAGAGCAACCCGAACGCCAAACCGTTGGAGATGGTTACGCCGGCGCCGTCCTGGCAGCAAACTATCGGACGTTTCCGCGAAGCCTTGGTGATGGCCTGGCGGGCAATGGCGGCAAGTAAGATGCGCACTGCGCTGACCATGCTCGGTATTATTATCGGCATCGCCTCGGTGGTTTCGATCCTGGTGATCGGCGATGCAGCCAAACAGATGGTGCTGGCAGATATCAAATCCATCGGCACCAATACGGTAGATATCTATCCCGGCAAGGACTTTGGTGACGACGATCCGACTTTCCGCCAGGCATTGAAGTACGACGATCTTGCCGCGTTGCGCGAGCAGCCTTACGTCAGCGCATTGTCGCCCAGCATCGCCAGCAGTATGCGGCTGCGGCTGGGTAACGTTGATGTTGCAGCCAACGTTAACGGCGTCAGCGAACAGTTTTTCCGCGTGTACGGCATGACCTTTACTGAGGGCGTCGGCATTGATCAACTGCAGGTGCAATCACAGTCGCAGACGGTGGTGATCGACGCCAACACCCAGCGCCGCCTGTTCCCGAATCAGAAAGAGGTGGTAGGCCGGGTGATCCTGGTGGGCAATATGCCGGCAACGGTGGTTGGGGTGGCAAAGGAAAAGCAATCTATGTTCGGCAGCAGCAAGACGCTGAACGTCTGGGTGCCCTACAGCACCATGGCCAATCGGCTGATGGGGAACGCCTATTTTGATTCGATTACCGTGCGCATTCGTGATGGTTACAACAGCCAGGAGGCGGAGCAACAGCTGACGCGCTTGCTGACGCTGCTCCACGGCAAGAAAGACGTCTTCACCTATAACATGGACAGCCTGGTGCAGACCGCAGAGAAAACCACGCGTACGCTGCAGCTGTTTTTGACGCTGGTGGCGGTGATTTCACTGGTGGTCGGCGGTATCGGCGTGATGAACATCATGCTGGTGTCGGTGACGGAGCGCACGCGTGAGATCGGCATCCGCATGGCGGTGGGGGCACGTTCCGGCGACGTACTACAGCAGTTTTTGATTGAAGCGGTGCTGGTGTGTCTGGTCGGCGGTGCTTTGGGGATTACGTTGTCCTTTGCCATCGGCCTGTTGGTGCAGTTGGTGTTGCCGGGTTGGCAAATCAGCTTCCCTCCGGCGGCCCTGTTGAGTGCGTTTGTCTGTTCCACCGCTATCGGCGTGGTGTTCGGTTATCTTCCGGCTCGCAGCGCGGCGCGGCTTAACCCGATTGACGCGCTGGCACGCGAATAATCAGCGAATAAAAAATGCCAGTCACACGGCGGCTGGCATTTTTTAGCGGGGTGTTTCAAACTGACTCTGTGGAAGCGCGTTAGGCCAGGGCCTCGCTTTCCAGTGGCACAATAAGACTCGCATGGTTCCCTTTTGGCCCTTGGTGCACATCAAAACTGACCTGCTGGCCGGCTTTGAGTGTCCGGTACCCATCCATCTTAATCGTAGAATAATGGGCGAATATGTCTTCGCCGCCGCCTTCAGGACAGATAAACCCAAACCCTTTGGCGTTGTTGAACCATTTAACAGTACCCGTCTCCATGCTTTTACATCCCTCGCAACGCTATTTTTAGGTGAGATGAATAACTGAATTCGCACCCGCCAGAAGCAGGTAGCAGATGAGCCTGAAAGTGGTTAAAACACCACCAGCTCACGAATTTACACTCTAGAGCAAATGATCATCACGTCAAGGGATCGGCTTTTGTCGGCAGGGAGCAGTTCATCAAAGTTTGAAGCAGGTAACGATCTTGACATTGTTTGGTAACAATTCGTCAGAGATTTTTGCGCACGTTCCAGTGCGGCGGGATGATGGCGAAGATGATAAAATAGTAATGATACCCCACTTTGAATAACCGGAACCTGTCCCCATATTAAAGGACAGAGCAGAGAAGATGAGCAGCGATGGGCAATAACAACGGTTGGCTAAATTTCGAACATTTGGCCGAGGAAAAACAAATCGATGCGGTAAAACCGCCGTCTATGTATAAAGTTATACTTAACAACGACGATTACACACCGATGGAATTTGTGATTGACGTTCTGCAAAAGTTCTTTTCTTATGATATTGAACGCGCAACGCAACTGATGCTCACGGTCCACTATCAAGGCAAGGCGATCTGCGGTGTCTTTACCGCCGAGGTGGCGGAAACCAAGGTCGTCCATGTGAACCGTTATGCGAGGGAGAACGAGCATCCGTTGCTTTGTACGCTAGAAAAAGCCTAGATTTAGGCAACTATTGGGGAGGTGCTTATGCTCAATCAAGAACTGGAACTCAGTCTCAACATGGCTTTCGCCAGAGCGCGTGAGCACAGACACGAGTTTATGACCGTGGAGCACCTGTTGCTGGCGTTACTCAGCAACCCTGCCGCGCGAGAAGCGCTAGAGGCATGTACGGTGGATCTGGCCGCGTTACGCCAGGAGCTGGAAGCCTTTATTGAACAAACCACGCCGACGCTGCCCGCCAGCGAAGAAGAGCGCGACACTCAGCCGACGCTCAGCTTCCAGCGCGTACTGCAGCGTGCGGTATTCCATGTGCAATCTTCCGGCCGCAGCGAAGTCAGCGGCGCCAACGTGCTGGTGGCGATTTTCAGCGAGCAGGAGTCGCAGGCGGCTTACCTGCTGCGCAAACACGACGTCAGCCGTCTCGACGTAGTGAACTTCATTTCACATGGCACACGTAAAGACGAACCGGGCCAAGCGCCGAATGCGGAAAACCCGGTGAATGAAGAGCAGTCCGGAGGGGAAGACCGTATGGAAAACTTCACCACCAACCTCAACCAGTTGGCACGGGTAGGCGGCATCGATCCTTTGATTGGCCGTGACCCTGAACTGGAGCGTGCTATTCAGGTACTGTGCCGTCGTCGCAAAAACAACCCGCTGCTGGTGGGGGAATCCGGCGTCGGTAAAACGGCGATTGCCGAAGGCCTGGCCTGGCGCATTGTGCAGGGCGACGTTCCGGAAGTGATGGCGGACTGCACGCTGTATTCATTGGATATCGGTTCATTGCTGGCCGGTACCAAATACCGTGGCGACTTCGAAAAACGTTTTAAAGCGCTGCTGAAACAGTTGGAACAGGATAAGAACAGCATTCTGTTTATCGATGAGATCCACACCATCATCGGCGCCGGTGCGGCTTCCGGTGGGCAGGTGGATGCCGCCAACCTGATTAAACCGCTGCTCTCCAGCGGCAAGATCCGGGTTATCGGTTCCACTACTTACCAGGAATTCAGCAACATTTTTGAAAAAGACCGTGCGCTGGCTCGTCGCTTCCAGAAAATCGACATTACCGAGCCGACGCCGGAAGAGACCATTCAGATCATCAACGGCCTGAAGACCAAGTACGAAGCGCACCACGACGTGCGTTATACCGCCAAAGCGGTGCGTGCGGCGGTCGAGCTGTCGGTGAAATACATCAACGACCGTCATTTGCCGGACAAGGCTATCGACGTGATTGACGAGGCGGGCGCCCGCAGCCGGTTAATGCCGGTAAGCAAACGCAAGAAAACCGTCAACGTGGCCGACATCGAATCTGTGGTGGCGCGTATTGCGCGTATCCCGGAGAAAACCGTGTCGGCGAGCGATCGCGACGTACTGAGAAGTCTGGGCGATCGTCTGAAAATGCTGGTATTCGGGCAGGATCAGGCGATTGAAGCGCTGACTGAAGCGATCAAGATGAGCCGTGCTGGTTTGGGGCACGATCGCAAGCCGGTCGGTTCCTTCCTGTTTGCCGGGCCTACCGGCGTCGGGAAAACCGAGGTGACGGTGCAGCTGGCGAAGGCGATGGATATTCAGCTGCTGCGTTTTGATATGTCCGAGTATATGGAACGTCATACCGTCAGCCGTCTGATTGGCGCGCCTCCGGGCTACGTCGGTTACGATCAGGGCGGTCTGTTGACCGACGCGGTGCTCAAGCATCCGCACTCGGTGGTGCTGCTGGATGAAATCGAGAAGGCGCATCCGGACGTGTTCAACCTGTTGTTGCAGGTTATGGACAACGGTACCCTGACCGATAACAACGGCCGCAAAGCGGACTTCCGCAACGTGATCCTGGTGATGACTACTAACGCCGGGGTACGTGAAACAGAACGTAAATCGATTGGTCTGGTGCAGCAGGACAACAGCACCGATGCGATGGAAGAGATCAAGAAAGTGTTCACGCCGGAATTCCGTAACCGTCTGGACAACATTCTTTGGTTCAACCATCTGTCGACCGAGGTGATCCAGCAGGTTGTCGATAAGTTTATCGTCGAACTGCAGGCCCAGCTGGATGCGAAGGGCGTGTCGTTGGAAGTGAGCGATGAAGCGCGTGACTGGCTGTCGGTGAAAGGCTATGACCGTGCAATGGGCGCTCGTCCGATGGCGCGTGTGATGCAGGAAAACCTGAAGAAACCGCTGGCCAACGAATTGCTGTTTGGTTCACTGGTGGACGGCGGTTCGGTGAAAGTCGAGCTGGACAAGGACAATCAGAAACTGACTTACCACTTCCTCAGCGCCTCGATGCGTAAAGCGGATGAAGGTGCGGTGCACTAAGGCCGGGTCAGATAAAGAAAAAGCGATGCTTCGGCATCGCTTTTTTTATGGGTGAATTTCACCACAACAGAAATGATTGAGCCCTCTCAGTTTACCTGCGCTCTCGCAACTCGATGTTGAACGTTGCTACGGGGGTAAACGGAAAGGGCTCCGGAGGCATTACATCCTCGGTGCCGCCATCGGCTGGCGACGAGTGAGCCGATTAACGGCTACGGAAGACAATGCGGCCTTTGCTCAGGTCGTACGGGGTCAGCTCTACAGTGACTTTGTCGCCCGTCAGGATGCGGATGTAGTTCTTACGCATTTTACCGGAGATATGTGCGGTTACCACGTGCCCGTTTTCCAATTCAACGCGGAACATGGTGTTCGGCAGCGTATCAAGAACGGTGCCCTGCATTTCAATATTGTCTTCTTTGGCCATCGAATCCTCTAGGTCTAACTACCTTAGTTTTTAACCGGCAAGATAATGCCGAAAAACCCACATTATGTAAAGAAGTGTCGGCGAACATTGCACCGTTTCCGCAAAATTAGTTTGTTGGGGAGGGTGGTTCAACCTGCTGTGGGGGTAACACTTGCGGTGCCCAACACTCTGGCGCTAATGGCTTGCGCTGAAGTTGGCTGAGCTGCTGCAAAAATTGTCTTCGGGGGATCTCTTTCGCTCCCAGCGTGGCAGTGTGAGCGTTAAGCACCTGACAGTCAATCAATTCTCCGCCATAAGCGGCAAAATGACGGCAAAAAGCCATCAAAGCGCATTTGGACGCGTTGGGGGTACGGCTAAACATGGATTCGCCGCAGAACAGGGCGCCCTGAGCCACGCCGTACATGCCCCCCACCAGCTTGTCATCCTGCCACACCTCTATCGAATGGGCGAAACCGAGGCGGTGCAGGTGCAGATAAGCGCGCTGCACCTCCGGGCCAATCCAGGTGCCTTCGTCTGGCCGATCGGCACAGGCGGCGATCACCGCCGCAAAGTCGTGATTCAGCGTGATGCGAAAGGGGTTGCTGCGCAAAAAGCGTTTCAGACTGCGGCTGATATGGCGTTCGGCAGGAAACAGCACTGCCCGTGGGTCGGGCGACCACCACAAAATGGCCTCCCCGGGGGAAAACCAGGGAAAAATGCCCCGTTCATAGGCGGCAAGCAGGCGAGGTGCCGTCAGGTCACCGCCGATAGCCAGCAAACCGTTAGGATCGCGCAGTGCGCCCTCAGGAGAGGGGAACACCAGCGACTGCGATGACAGCTTAACAATGCGCATATAAGGTCTCAGCGTCCTCTACAGGCCCTTTTACAGCGGTATACCGCTGATACGTTGACGGAACTGGGCATAACGCCCCTGCTGACGCATCAGGCCGAGGTGATCGCCTTGCTCAACGATGCGTCCACCGTCCATCACGCAAATCCGGTCAAGGTGTTCCAACCCATACAGACGGTGGGTCACCAGGATCAGCGTTTTTCCCTGGCAATGTCGGCGCAGCAGCGCCAGGATCTGCTGTTCAGTTTCGGCGTCCAGACCTTCGGTCGGCTCATCGAGCAACAACAGCGGCGCCTGATGCAACAATGCGCGAGCAATGCCCAGACGGCGCTGCTCGCCGCCGGAAAGCTGTCGGCCACCGTCTCCCAGCCAGGCGTTGAGCCCTTCGTTTTCCAGCAGCTTGTCCAACCCGACCTGCTGCAACACTTCGCGCAATTGTTCGTCGGTTGCCGTTGGGGCGGCGATGCGCAAGTTTTCGCGCAGCGTATCGCTAAAGATGTGCACTCGCTGACTGACGACGGTGGTCATCTGACGCAGCGTGGTTTCATCGTAAGCGGCCAAGGGATGGCCGTTGAGCAGCATCTGTCCGCTGTCGGCGTTCCAGGCGCGGGTGAGCAACTGCAGCAGGGTCGATTTACCGCACCCGGTGCGGCCGAGCAATGCAATATGTTCACCGGCGGTAATCTCCAGCGTGACGTCCTGCAACACCGGCTGCGGCTGGCCGGGATAGGTAAAGGTGACCTGTTGCAGACTTAGCATGGCACCGTTTTCGGCAGTTGGGCCATCGGCAGGGAAGGTCACTTCCGGTTGTCGATCGATGACCTGCTTCACCCGCGTGGCGGAAGCTATCACCTGTCCCAGATGCTGGAAGGCGCCGGCTACCGGCATCAAGGCTTCAAACGAAGCCAGGGCGGCAAACACGAACAACGCAATCAGCGCGCCGGGTTGGCTGTCGCCACCGATACCGGCAGCGGTGAGCCACAACATCAACGTCACGGTCAGGCCGCTGGCCAGGATCATCAAAGCCTGTGCCATGCCGCCCAACGAGGCTTGCTGCCACTGACGGCGCTGCCACTGTTTTTCAGTGGCATCCAGAGCCGCGCGGAAGTGATCCACGGCACCGAATACCACCAGCTCAGCCTGGCCTTGAAGCCAGGCGGTCAGATCGGTACGGTACTGGCCGCGCAGGGCGGTCAACTGGCCGCCAATCGGCTTGCCGGCACCATAAAATACCGGCGGCACCAGCAGCAACAGCAACAGCAGGATACCGCCCAGCGTCAGGGCCAGTGAAACGTCCAGCCAGCTCAGGCCGTAAGTCACCACGACAATCACCACGGCGGCGCTGACCAGCGGTGAAATTACCCGCAGATACAGATGATCCAGCGTATCGACATCCGCCACCAGTCGATTCAGCAGATCGGCCTGGCGGAAGCGGGCAATGCCTCCCGGCGACAGCGGCAGGATCTTTTTAAAGGTGAAAACACGCAGATGAGACAGCACGCGGAAGGTGGCGTCGTGGCTGACGACCCGTTCGGCATAGCGCCCGGCGGTGCGGAAAATGGCGGCACCACGCACGCCGGCCGCCGGCAGCATGTAGTTGAAGGTAAACAGGCCGGCCAGCCCGGCCAGGGCGGAGGCGGCGAGGAACCAACCGGACAGCGCCAACAGGCCGATACTGGCCAGTAGCGTAATGATGGCCAGAATTATGCCCAGACAAATCAGCAGGCTGTGACGACGGTACAGCGCCAGGAACGGCAGCAAAACGCGCATGATTATAGATCCCCGCGGCGGTGAGCGATCAGATTGGCAAACAGGCCCGGTTGGGCGCTCAGCGTGGCGTAATCGCCTTGCTGGACGATGTGTCCGCCTTCCATTACCCAAATCTGATCGTAATCTTCGGTATCTTCCAACTGGTGAGTCACCAGCAGCGTGGTTTGTTGATGCGAAGCTGCATTCAGCGCCTGCATGACTTGCCGCTCGCTGTGGGCGTCGAGACTTGCGGCCGGTTCATCCAACAGCAGCAAACGGCGCGGGCTGATCAACGCCCGGGCGACAGCCACACGTTGCGCTTGCCCGACGGACAGGCGCGCGGCGTTATCGCCGACTTCGGTATCCAGACCCAGCGGCAGATACGGCAGGATCTCGCCGACATAGGCGTCCTCCACGGCCTGTTGCAGTTGGGCTTCGCTGGCCTGCGGATTGCCCAACAGTATGTTGGCACGCAGCGTTTGCGCCGGTAGATGCGGATTTTGTCCTACCCAGCCGAGTTGCTGGCGCCAGCCTTCGGCGGCCAGTTCGCGCAGTTCGATACCATTAATCCGCAGCGAACCGCGATAGGGTAAAAACCCGAGCAGCAGGTTCAGCAACGAACTTTTCCCGGCACCACTTAACCCGACCAAGGCAATGCGCTGGTTGGCGGGCAGAGTGAAGCTCAGAGGCCCGGCCAGCAGCACGCCATTGGGCGACAGGATCTCCAGATCCTGCGCTTGCAGCTCCAGCGGCGCATCGGCATCCAGGATTTGTGTGCCATTACCCATTTGTTCGCCCTCGGCGCTGAGAAAGGTTTCCAGCGCTTCGGCGGCACCCACGGCTTGCGCCTTGGCGTGGTAGAAAGTCCCCAGGTCGCGCAACGGCTGGAAGAACTCCGGTGACAGGATCAGCACCAGGAAGCCGGCAAACAGCGTGACGCCGGTGCCATAACTGCCGAAATTAAGTTCGCCAAGGAACGAGAAGCCAAAATAGACCGCCACCACGGCGATAGAAATGGAGGCAAAGAACTCCAGCACCGCCGATGACAGGAAAGCCAGACGGAGCACCTCCATGGTGCGGCTACGGAAGTCTTCAGAAGATTTGGCAATCTGCTCGGTTTCCGCCTGCGCCCGATTGAATAAGCGCAGCGTGTCTAACCCACGCAGGCGGTCGAGGAAGTTACCACTCAGGCGTGCCAGCGCCACGAAGTTGCGTCGGTTGGCATCGGCGGCACCCATGCCGACCAGCGCCATAAACATGGGGATCAGCGGCGCGGTGGTCAACAGAATCAGACCGGCGGCCCAGTTGATCGGGAATACGGTGATCAGGATCAGCAGCGGGATAAACACCGCCAGATACATCTGCGGTAAATAACGGGAATAGTAGTCCTGCATATCCTCGATCTGTTCGACGATGATGCTGGCCCAACTGCCGGCCGGTTTTCCCTGGATCCAGGCGGGGCCGAGTTGTTGCAGTTTATCCAGCACCTGCTGGCGCATGCGCTGGCGGATCACTTGTCCGCAGATAAAGCCGACGCGTTCACGCAGCCAACTCAGCACGGCCCGCAGTGCGAAGGTGGCAGCCAACCAGATAAACGACGCAATCAACTGTTCACGTGGCGCCTGTTCGATAATCAGGGCGTGGAGCAGGGCGGCCAACAGCCATGCCTGAGCGACAATAAGCATGCCGCTGATTAGCCCCAACAACATGGAAAGGCGCAACCAACGCTGCGCCAGGGTGCTCTGAGTTTTGAGCCAACGGGTTAATTGCTGCTGTCTGGTTTTTTTCATCAGATATGAGTCTGCGTCGCCGGTGCCTATTGTTACAGGCAAGGTTAACGTACTGTTAAAAAAAGTGTTTGCCCCAACCTGAAGCGAACAAGTGAAGGCCAATGTTACCTCTTCACCCGGCAGACTGAAAATAATAAAGCGGTCAAATATCGCTATAACAGACCGCGACAGCAGGATTAGGGCACCGCTTGACTGGCTGCTTCCGCCGCCAGAGCGGTTTGCACGGATCTGCGCTGGCTAATCAGCGACATATAACGGGTTATCGATGGCCAGTATTTTAGGTCGATGGAAAACTGATCCATCCAGCGCAGTACGGTAAACAGATAGGCATCCGCGACGCTGAAAGTTTCTCCCAATAGAAACGCCGGTTCGTCCAGCGTCTGAGCAACAAAATCGAGGCGGCGTCGCAGCTTGTCGCGAAACAGCATTTTGACCTCTTCCGGCAGGGTTGAGTTGAACAGCGGGCTGGATCCCGCGTGGATCTCGCAGGTAATGAAGTTCAGCCACTCCTGCAAGCGCACCCGTTCGAAGGTCGAGTTTGGTGGGGCCAGACCGGCCTCAGGGCGCATATCCGCCAGATACTGCACGATGGCAGTGCCTTCGGTGATCACCTGTCCGTCGTCCAGCATCAGCGCGGCGACGTAACCTTTGGGATTAACCCGATAAAAGTCTCCGCCGTCGGCGCTGCGCTTGGTGCGGTTATTGACGCGGATCAGTTCGAACGGCAAATCCAATTCCCGCAGCACGATATGTGGCGAGAGGGAGCAGGTATCGGGCGCAAAATAGAGTTTCATCGACATATTCCTGAGGCAAAAAGCGACATCGCTTGGCCGTCAGAATGCCGTCGGCGCCGCCGGCAGAAAAATTAGAATCTCAGAAACCCGGTATCAGCTCAGCTACTGACGGGCAACGGCAAATGATCCTGTAGAAAGTGCAACAGAGTTTGCACTGGTGCGGAGCTTGCACCGGCGAATGAACAAACCAGGCCAAAATGGCGATAAAGTGGCGCGCTCAGCGGCAGGGCGCAAATGCCTGGCGTATCGGCCGGTATCACCGATGCGGGCACCAGCGATACGCCGATCCCTTCACGTACCAGCGTCAGCGCGGTGTTCCAGTCACTGACGGTAACGCGGACATCCGTCAGCGCCAAACCTGCCTGCTGCGCCAGCAACTGAGCATTGAGCTGGCAACCTCCGGTAGCCAAGACAAACGGCTGTTTGACCAGTTCATTGAAATCTATCGGCTGGCGGTTTCTGGCAAGCTTATGAGCAGTGGCCGTCACGGCAAGCCATAGGTCTTTTCCCAGCGGGTGGCTTTGCCGTTCCGGTTTCGGATTCAACACTATGCCCACGTCGGCAGCTTCCAATGCCAGCCAGTTTTCGACCTCCAGATCGGTACCTTCCAACTGCACCAGTTCAATGGCGGGAAAGCGGCGGTGAAATTTGCGTAGCAACGGGGGTAACAACAGCGCAAATGCTGAAGGGAAACTGGCAAGGCGTATTTTGCCGGCGTGCGAGCTTTGCGCCTGCTGCGCGCAGTGTTGGATTGCATTGAGTTCGGCCAGCATGGTGCGGGCATGGCTGACAATCTGTTCACCACTTTGTGTTAGCGCAACGCTGTGCGGCAGCCGAACCAACAACGGAGTGTTCAACGCCTCTTCCAACTGAGCGATAGCCTGACTGGCGCCAGACTGTGTCATGCCGCATTGACTTGCCGCCAGGGTGATCTTGCCGCTGTCGGCTACGGCAACCAACAGACGCCAGTGGAGAAGATTCTGCATCGAAGACCCGCCTGATGGTGTTTGAGATACAAAAAAAAGCGGCTAATAAATAGCCGCTTTTCAGGATGACAGTCTGTGCCGTTACAGAACTTCTGCGTCGGCAATACCGTCCAGATAACGCTCTGCGTCCAGCGCAGCCATACAACCGGTTCCGGCGGAAGTGATCGCCTGGCGGTAGATGTGGTCCATCACGTCGCCAGCGGCGAATACGCCCGGAATGGTGGTTTGGGTGGCATTGCCGTGAATGCCGGACTGCACCTTGATATAGCCGTTTTCCAGCTCCAACTGGCCACCGAAAATGCTGGTGTTCGGGCTGTGGCCGATGGCGATAAACACGCCGGCCAGCGCCAGTTCACGCGTTTCATTTTCCGCTTTAGTGCTGCGAATGCGTACGCCGGTAACGCCCATTTCGTCACCCAGAACTTCGTCCAGAGTGTGGTCGGTGTGCAGCACGATATTGCCGTTTTTCACTTTCTCCATCAGCCGGTTGATCAGGATCTTCTCTGAACGGAAGCTGTCGCGACGGTGGATCAGGTGAACTTCGGCCGCGATATTGGACAGATACAGCGCTTCTTCTACCGCGGTATTGCCACCGCCTACAACGGCGACTTTCTGATTACGGTAGAAGAAACCGTCGCAGGTAGCGCAGGCGGAAACGCCTTTGCCTTTGAAGGCTTCTTCTGTCGGCAGGCCAAGATAGCGGGCTGATGCGCCGGTGGCGATAATCAGCGCATCACAGGTGTATTCGCCACTGTCGCCAAACAGACGGAATGGACGGTTCTGCAGATCAACGCTGGTGATATGGTCAAACACGATCTCGGTCTGGAATTTTTCTGCATGCTCACGCATACGATCCATCAGCGCCGGACCAGTCAGGTCTTCGGCATCACCCGGCCAGTTTTCCACTTCGGTGGTGGTGGTCAGCTGACCCCCTTGTTCCATACCGGTAATCAGCACCGGGCTCAGGTTGGCGCGCGCTGCGTAAACCGCGGCGGTGTAGCCAGCCGGGCCGGAGCCCAGAATCAATAATTTGCTGTGTTTAGCCGTGCCCATGAATAACCTCTTTTCCCACAATGGCGGACAATGGATACGATTGTAGGGAAAATGCGGCATTAAAAAAAGCGTCAGGGGATGTTGTTAACGATTTGTTTGATAGTCATTGCCTATTAATTATTGTTTTGCTGCTTAAGCGAGCGCAAAACGCAGCAATTTAACTTATGGAAGCCGCTTGCGGGCGTTTGGCACTCAAACGGCCGGAAACAGCACATTAAGCGGGTTTAAGTGCCTTGCCCACGGCGTTTTTAAGCCAGCGATTCATAACTAAAAACGGGGTGCTAACTTTTCATGACGGTACGTTCTTCTGATTTTGCTTCTTTTACTTTGACAATCCGCTGCGCATTTGCGAAAACATCATAGGAAGAAGAAATTATCCTCCCACCTGCAGTAAATCGTACGTATTTGCGGCGTTGGCGCAGGATTTTGCGCCGTTGCCGGATCTGCGTGCGGCAGGGGAGGAACATCGCGCAAGCGGATGGCACCTTTCTTCTTGCTTAAAACACCTTGTGCAGGGTTTGACAGACAGGCTGCACAGCGGTGAATGATGGTAGTGAAGCATATGACAGGCATCGGGTCTTCGCTTGGAACGAGCCCTTACACATTGACGTTGGCTAGGGTGTGGCAAGTGCAGGGAAGAAAATAAGAGAGACAATAATAATGGCAGACAATAAGAAACGCCCGGGTAAAGATCTCGATCGTATCGACCGCAACATCCTCAACGAACTGCAAAAGGATGGGCGTATTTCGAACGTTGAACTTTCGAAGCGCGTGGGGTTATCCCCAACCCCATGTTTAGAACGCGTGCGCCGCCTCGAGCGCCAGGGTTTTATTCATGGTTATACCGCGTTGCTCAACCCGCATTATCTGGATGCGTCCCTGTTGGTCTTCGTGGAAATCACGCTGAACCGCGGTGCGCCGGATGTGTTTGAGCAATTCAACTCAGCAGTTCAGAAGCTTGAAGAAATTCAGGAGTGTCATCTGGTGTCCGGTGATTTCGACTATCTGTTGAAAACCCGCGTGCCGGATATGTCCGCTTACCGTAAGTTGCTTGGCGAAACCTTGCTGCGTCTGCCGGGGGTTAACGACACCCGTACGTACGTGGTAATGGAAGAAGTGAAACAGAGCAACCGTCTGGTTATCAAAACACGGTAGGGTGCAGGTGCAAAACCTGATTAAATTGGTTACACTCCTGTTTATCCATACAGTTTCAGCGCCGGGGAAGCTTCTCGGCGCTGTTGCTATGTCAGCTAACAGGAACCTGGAGAGCCTTTCTTGAGCCAGGAATATACAGAAGATAAAGAAGTTACCTTGAGAAAACTCAGCAGCGGTCGCCGTTTGCTCGAAGCTGTGTTGATTGTGGTAGCCATATTTGCCATTTACCTCATGGCTGCCTTGGTCAGTTTCAATCCCTCTGACCCAAGCTGGTCGCAGACCGCGTGGCATGAGCCTATTCATAATCTGGGCGGTGGCGTCGGGGCCTGGTTGGCCGACACGCTGTTCTTCACCTTCGGGGTACTCGCCTATGCGATACCGCCGATCATGCTGGTGTTGTGCTGGGCGGCTTATCGTCAGCGCGGCAGCGGCGAATACATCGATTACTTTGCGCTTTCACTGCGCCTGATCGGCACATTGGCGCTGGTGCTCACTTCGTGTGGCCTGGCGGCACTGAACGTCGACGATCTCTATTACTTTGCCTCCGGCGGCGTTATCGGCAGTTTGCTGAGCAACGCCATGCTCCCCTGGTTCAACGGCATCGGCGCAACCTTGGCGCTGCTTTGCGTTTGGGCGGCGGGCCTTACGCTGTTCACCGGCTGGTCATGGCTGGTGATTGCCGAGAGGATCGGCGGCGTGGTGCTGGGGACGGCCACCTTTATGACCAACCGTTCGCGCCGTGACGATCGTTATCACGACGATGACGACCGTTACGTCGAAGATCAGCCAGAATCGGCAGAGAAAGGAGCAGCGCTTGCTGCGGCCTCGACGGCGGCTGTGGCCAACGCGGCGGAAGACGACGTCTTGTTCTCAGCGCCTTCGGTGACGGAAACCGCCAAAATTGCGGCGGAAGAGGCTGAGGATCCGTTGCTCAGCGGCCTGCGGGCGAATGACGACGAAGATGCCGATGTCGCGCCTGTCGCGCCAGCGGTGGCTCGTGAAGCTGTTACCGCAGCCCCGGTTGTGGCACAGGCGCCGTCGGTTACGGTAGCTCCAACGGCTCCGGCCTCGGTGAACCAGAGTCCGATGAGTACGCCAGCGGAAAACAGTGCTCCACCGCTGTATTCATTTGAAATTCCTGAAGAGACGCCGACGCCGAAGGTAACGCGTCCGGCCGATCCTTACCAGGATGATGACGAACCGCGTATGGGGAACTGGGACGCGCCTGCAGCATCACCGTCGCACGATCGTTCTCCGTTTGATTTCTCCGCCGCTCAACGCGATAGCGCTGACGTCAGTGCTCCGGCCGGTTTCAGTGCCGGTGAGCCTGCAGTGCCATCGTTCGGCAGCGTGAAACCTCAGGCGCAGGCTGCAGCAACGGCAGCTGCCGGCGCTGTTGCCGCCAATACCTTTATGCCGGCCTTTACGGCCACCAGCGACGCTAACTCGCAGGTCAAACAAGGCCTGGGGCCTGAGTTGCCGCGTCCGAATCCGGTGCGCATCCCAACCCGACGTGAACTGGCTTCTTACGGCATCAAACTGCCTTCGCAGCGAATGGCCGAACAGGAACAGCGTAACCGTGGGGACGACGAGCCATTGCCGAATGCCAATGCTCTTCCATCAGATCAAGACGATGAAGCTTTGCAGGAAGCGGCGCTGCGTCAGGCGTTTGCCGAGCAGCAAAACCAACGTTATGGCGAGGAGTACGCGCAGGATAACCAGGATGATGAGGCTGCTCTGCAAGAGGCCGAACTGCGTCAGGCGTTTGCCGAACAGCAGAATCAGCGCTATGGGCAGCAAGAGGCTGCACCTTCGGTACAGCCAACTACGCCAGTAGATACTCGTAATGCGTTCGGCTTCTCGCCGATGGATGATTTGGTTGACGATGGCCCGGTTGAGCCACTGTTCACCCTGTCGCCACAGCTTGAAGATCGCATTGAGCAACAAAGCGAACGCGAGGATGATGTGCCTTTCGGCCAGTTTGAGCCAGCCGCGCCGGCTTATGCGCCGCCAACGCAACCTCAGACTCCGCCGGCGCAAGCTTATCAGCCCGCTCAACCTGCTTATCAGCAACCGGCAGCGCAACAGCAACCACCGGCCTATCAGCAGCCTGTAGCGCAACCGGCGCCGACGGCCCCGCAGCAGCCGGCAATGGACAGCCTGATCCACCCGTTCCTGATGCGCAACGATATGCCGTTGCAAAAACCGACCACGCCTCTACCGACGCTTGATCTGCTGACCGAAGCGCCGAAAGAGGTTGAGCCGGTGGATTCCTTCGCGTTGGAACAGAAGGCGCGTTTGGTGGAGGCCAGCCTGGCCGATTATCGGGTGAAAGCCGACGTGGTAGACATTTTGCCAGGCCCGGTCATTACCCGTTTCGAACTGGATCTGGCGCCGGGCGTTAAAGCAGCGCGTATTTCCAACCTGTCGCGTGACCTGGCGCGTTCACTGTCAACTTCCGCGGTGCGTGTGGTTGAAGTGATCCCCGGCAAGCCCTACGTCGGCCTGGAGTTGCCTAACGTTAAACGTCAGACGGTCTATCTTCGAGAAGTGTTGGATTGCCCGGCATTCCGCGATAATCCATCGCCGTTGGCGATCGTTCTGGGTAAAGACATCTCCGGCGAGCCGGTGGTGGCCGACTTGGCGAAAATGCCACACCTGCTGGTGGCGGGGACCACCGGTTCCGGTAAATCGGTTGGGGTCAATGCCATGATCCTGAGCATTCTGTATAAGGCCACGCCGAAAGAAGTGCGCTTTATCATGATTGACCCGAAAATGCTGGAGCTGTCGGTCTATGAAGGTATTCCACACCTGCTGACGGACGTGGTTACCGACATGAAAGACGCCGCCAATGCCTTGCGTTGGTGCGTCGCCGAGATGGAGCGTCGCTACAAGCTGATGTCTGCGCTCGGCGTGCGTAACCTGGCAGGTTACAACGAACGTGTCGATCAGGCCGAGGCGATGGGACGTCCAATCCCGGATCCGTTCTGGAAACCGACCGACAGCATGGACATCACGCCGCCGGTTCTGGAGAAAGAGCCTTACATCGTGGTGATGGTCGACGAGTTCGCTGACCTGATCATGACGGTTGGTAAAAAGGTTGAGGAGCTGATTGCTCGTCTGGCGCAGAAAGCGCGTGCGGCGGGTATCCATCTGGTGCTGGCAACACAGCGTCCTTCGGTGGATGTGATCACCGGCCTGATCAAGGCCAATATCCCGACCCGTATCGCCTTTACCGTGTCGAGCAAGATTGACTCGCGCACTATCCTCGATCAGGGCGGTGCTGAATCGCTGCTGGGGATGGGCGACATGTTGTATCTGGCCCCTAACTCCTCCATTCCGGTCCGTGTACATGGTGCATTTGTGCGCGATCAGGAAGTGCATGCGGTAGTTAAGGATTGGAAAGCGCGTGAGCGACCTCAATATAAAGAGGGTATCCTCAACGGCGGTGACGACGGTGAGGGTGGTGCTGGTGGCGGTCTGGAAGGTGATGAAGAGCTGGATCCGCTGTTTGACCAGGCGGTGGAGTTTGTGGTGGATAAACGCCGCGCCTCCATTTCCGGCGTACAGCGTCAGTTCCGTATCGGCTATAACCGTGCCGCGCGCATCATCGAACAGATGGAAGCGCAGGGCATCGTCAGCGAGCAGGGGCACAACGGCAACCGCGAGGTGCTGGCACCGCCACGGCATGACTAAGAAGCTTTAGTCGTTGTTATTTAATAATAAAGGGCCGCTTAGCGGCCCTTTAGACTGATGACAAACACCCGAAAAACGTGGTTTTCGGATGTTTGGGATAAACCTGAAGACATAATCCTTTGTTTTATTGGTGCATAAAACCTAACTTTTGAGTACAGAGGACTTTGTCAGCACTCTGAAGGGCCGCTTGGCGGCCCTTGTGCAAAGAAGCGTAAACCCTCGGCTTCTCAGAACATTGGCCTATCTGCCTGCGGATAGCTTCGGGTAGAGTAAGGGTGTTAAGGGTTAATTTGACCCGCACGGCACCGCCTTGCGGTAAACGCATTTCATAAGGTATCTGGAATAATGAAAAAACTGTTAGTTGCCTGTTGTCTGCTTTCGGGATTCGCTTCCACCTCTGTGCTGGCCGACGCTGCGCAGGATTTGCAAAGTCGCCTGGCGAAAGTGAACAGTTTCCACGCCAGCTTCGCCCAGACCGTTACCAGCAGCGATGGTGCTGCGGTACAGCAGGGGGAAGGTGAACTCTGGGTGAAACGTCCGAACCTGTTTAATTGGCATATGACCTCGCCGGACGAGAGCGTGCTGGTGTCGGATGGCCAAACCTTATGGTTCTACAATCCTTTTGTTGAGCAAGTCACCGCGACCTGGTTGAAAAATGCGACTGGTAATACGCCATTTATGCTGATTACCCGCAATAACGCCAACGACTGGAAACAGTACAACGTTAAACAGAAAGGCGATGATTTTGAGCTGACGCCAAAATCCAGCAGCGGTAACCTGAAGCAGTTCGCCATTACCGTGACCAACAGCGGCACCATCCGCAGTTTTGCTGCGGTTGAGCAGGATGGTCAGCGCAGTTCTTACGCGCTGAAAAGTCAGCAGAACGTTGCTGCTGATGCCAGCAAATTCAAATTTACCCCGCCGAAGGGGGTGACGCTGGACGACCAGCGCCAGTGAGGTCCGCGTGAGTAACATGTCGCTCGATTTTTCCCAGAATGAGTTCCAGCCATTGGCCGCGCGGATGCGGCCAACCACGCTGGCGCAATACATCGGCCAGCAACACCTGCTGGCTGCCGGTAAGCCTTTGCCGCGCGCCATCGAGGCGGGGCAACTGCATTCGATGATTCTGTGGGGGCCGCCGGGCACCGGGAAAACGACGCTGGCGGAGCTGATCGGCCGCTACGGCCAGGCGGACGTCGAGCGAATTTCTGCCGTGACATCGGGCATCAAAGAAATCCGTGAGGCGATTGAGAGGGCACGACAGAATCGTGACGCCGGTCGTCGCACCATTTTGTTTGTCGATGAGGTACACCGTTTCAACAAAAGCCAGCAGGATGCCTTTCTACCGCACATTGAAGACGGCACCATTACCTTTATTGGCGCGACAACCGAAAACCCGTCCTTTGAGCTTAACTCGGCGCTGTTGTCCCGCGCCCGCGTGTATTTGCTGAAAGCGTTGACGGCAGAAGATATCAGCCAGGTGCTTGATCAGGCGATGCAGGACAACAGCCGGGGGTTTGGCGGCCAGAATATCGAGCTGCCGGAAGAGACCCGCCGCATGCTGTCGGAACTGGTGGGCGGCGATGCGCGCCGGGCGTTGAACAGCCTGGAGATGATGGCGGACATGGCGGAGATCGACGCCAAAGGCATTCGCGTGCTGACGCCGGAATTACTGAAAGAAGTCTCCGGCGAACGCAGCGCGCGCTTCGACAATAAAGGCGACCGTTTTTACGATCTTATTTCGGCGCTGCATAAATCGGTGCGAGGTTCCGCCCCGGATGCTGCGCTGTACTGGTATGCGCGTATTATTACCGCCGGAGGCGATCCGCTGTATGTGGCGCGCCGGCTGCTGGCCATTGCTTCGGAAGATGTCGGCAATGCCGATCCGCGCGGTATGCAGGTGGCGATCGCCGCCTGGGACTGCTTTACCCGCGTTGGTCCGGCCGAAGGTGAACGTGCGATTGCTCAAGCGATCGTTTACCTGGCCTGCGCGCCAAAAAGTAATGCCGTTTATACCGCCTTCAAAGCGGCGATGCGCGATGCTAAAGAGCGGGCGGATTATGATGTGCCCGAACATCTGCGCAATGCGCCAACCAAGCTGATGAAGGAAATGGGGCTGGGTGCAGAGTATCGTTACGCTCACGACGAACCCAATGCCTATGCCGCCGGCGAGGACTATTTCCCAGCTGAAATGGCCAAGACTCGTTACTATCATCCAACCTCACGCGGGCTAGAAGGTAAAATCGGCGAAAAGCTGGCATGGCTGGCTGAGCAGGATCAAAATAGCCAGACAAAACGCTACCGCTAGCGTTGCCGTTGCGGTAAGGTTAGCGGGTACCACTCTTCCTTTATGCGGCTTTTAAACAGCCACATAAAACAACAAATTTTCTTTCAATAACAATAAGCACAGGATTAGCATGCTCGATCCCAATCTGCTGCGTAATGAGCTAGACGCAGTCGCCGTCAAACTGGCTCGCCGAGGCTTTAAACTCGATCTGGATCTGCTGCGTTCTCAAGAAGAGCGTCGCAAAGTTCTGCAGGTAGAAACTGAAATGCTGCAGGCAGAACGTAACTCCCGATCGAAATCCATCGGCGCGGCTAAAGCGCGCGGGGAAGACATTGAGCCGCTGCGTCGCGAAGTCAACGAGCTGGGTGACAAGCTGGATATTGCCAAGGCCGCTCTGGATCAGTTGCAGACTGAAATCCGCGATTATGCATTGGCGATCCCGAACCTGCCGGATGATGCAGTGCCGGATGGCAAAGACGACAGCGATAACCAGGAAGTCAGCCGCTGGGGCGAGCCGCGCCAGTATGATTTCCAGGTACGCGACCATGTGGATCTGGGCGAAATGGCCGGTGGTCTGGACTTCGCCGCCGCCGTAAAACTGACCGGTTCACGCTTTGTGGTGATGAAAGGGCAAATCGCCCGCATGCACCGTGCGTTATCCCAGTTCATGCTGGATCTGCATACCGAACAGCACGGCTACCAGGAAACCTACGTGCCTTACCTGGTTAACCACGCCACGTTGTACGGTACCGGCCAGTTGCCGAAGTTTGGTGAAGATCTGTTCCACACCAAACCGCTGGAAGAGGAATCCGACAGCAGCAACTACGCGCTGATCCCAACTGCAGAAGTGCCGTTGACCAACCTGGTACGCGACGAGATCCTGGAAGAAGAATCACTGCCGCTGAAGATGACCGCGCATACGCCATGTTTCCGTGCCGAAGCCGGTTCTTATGGTCGCGATACCCGCGGTTTGATCCGCATGCACCAGTTCGACAAGGTCGAGATGGTGCAAATCGTCCGTCCGGAAGACTCTATGGCTACGCTGGAAGAGCTGACCGGTCATGCGGAGAAAGTGCTGCAGCTGCTGAACCTGCCGTACCGTAAAATGTTGCTGTGTACCGGCGACATGGGGGCAGGCTCATGCAAGACCTACGATCTGGAAGTGTGGCTGCCGGCGCAGAACACTTACCGTGAAATCTCATCTTGTTCCAACATGTGGGATTACCAGGCACGCCGCATGCAGGCTCGCTGCCGTAGCAAAACCGAGAAGAAGCCGCGCCTGGTGCATACGCTGAACGGTTCTGGTCTGGCAGTCGGTCGTACGCTGGTTGCCGTGCTGGAAAACTACCAGTTGGCCGATGGCCGTGTTCAGGTACCGGAAGTATTACGTCCGTATATGGGCGGCCTGGAATATATCGGCTAACGTATTGCCTGTTCTATGAAAAGCGCCTGCGGGCGCTTTTTTTATAAGAAAATTATTATCCTTTTGTTCGAAAGGACTTTTTCTTTCATCTCCTTCCCCCGCTTTATTGATAGCAGACAAAGTTCACTACCCACTTCTGAGTAATATCCCTTTATAGAGGAGGGTTTTTACTCAAGCTCATCAGCAGACATCAGTTCTGTCTCCTCTGCTCGCCGCCTTGAGTCAAAGGCATGACGTTTATCAATACCAGGGTAAAACGTGGAGTGAGTTATGTCGGAAAACAAAGAAAACAGCCAAGTGTCTGCAGGCGTCAGCCGTCGCGCCTTGGTAAAGTCCGGTGGTATCGTCGGGCTGGCTATGGCCGTGGGGGGTATAGCCTTACCGTTTAGTCGCCGCGCATTGGCGGATTCAATCAGCGAAGGTGTGCAAAAAACCGCGCAGGATAAAGTGGTTTGGGGGGCTTGTTCGGTCAACTGCGGCAGCCGCTGCGCCTTGCGTTTGCACGTGCGTGATAACGAAGTCTATTGGGTCGAAACCGATAACACCGGGCTGGACGCATATGGCGACCACCAGGTTCGGGCCTGTTTGCGTGGCCGTTCTATTCGCCGCCGCATGAATCATCCCGATCGTCTGAATTACCCGATGAAACGTGTTGGCAAGCGGGGTGAAGGCAAGTTCAAGCGCATCAGTTGGGAAGAAGCTTTTGATAGCATTGCCGACAACCTAAAACGCATCGTCGAACAGTACGGTAACGAAGCGGTATATATCAATTACACCTCGGGCATCGTCGGCGGCAATATTACCCGTTCGTCACCGAATGCGTCGCTGGTCGCTCGGCTGATGAACTGCTATGGCGGTTACCTCAGCCAGTATGGCACCTACAGCACAGCGCAAATCGCCTGCGCCATGCCCTATACCTATGGCAGCAACGAAGGCAACAGCACGTCTGACATCGAAAACAGCAAGCTGGTGGTGATGTTCGGTAACAACCCGGCGGAAACGCGGATGAGCGGCGGCGGCATTACCTATTATCTGGAGCAGGCGCGTGAACGTTCTCATGCGCGCATGATCGTTATCGATCCGCGTTATACCGATACGGCCGCCGGACGTGAGGACGAATGGATCCCTATTCGTCCCGGCACGGATGCGGCATTGGTTGCCGGGCTGGCGCATGTATTGATCAGCGAACAGTTGGTCGACCAACCGTTTCTGGATCGGTATTGCATCGGCTATGACGAAAAAACCTTGCCAGCCGATGCGCCGGTAAATGGGCATTATAAGGCTTACATTCTTGGGCAAGGTGAAGACGGCGTTGAAAAAACGCCGCAGTGGGCGGCGAAAATTACCGGCATTCCGGCCGAACGTATTATCAAACTGGCGCGGGAAATAGGCACGGCGAAACCAGCCTACATCTGCCAGGGCTGGGGGCCACAGCGACAGGCCAATGGCGAACTGACCTCGCGTGCAATCGCCATGCTGCCTATCCTGACCGGCAATGTTGGCATCAATGGCGGCAACAGCGGGGCGCGTGAATCAACCTACACCATTACTATTGAGCGGATGCCGGTATTGGCAAACCCGGTCAAAGCGCAAATCTCCTGTTTTAGCTGGACCGATGCCATAGTGCGCGGTCCGGAGATGACCGCCAAACGCGACGGGGTACGTGGGCAGGACAAACTGAATGTGCCGATCAAGTTCATCTGGAACTATGCCGGCAACACCATCACCAACCAGCATTCCGACATCAACAAAACCCACGATATTTTGCAGGATGAATCCCAGTGCGAAATGATCGTGGTGCTCGAAAACTTTATGACCTCGTCGGCCAAATATGCCGACATTTTACTGCCGGATCTGATGACCGTCGAACAGGAAGACATTATTCCCAACGACTATGCCGGCAACATGGGGTACCTGATCTTTATCCAGCCTGCAACCCCCGCCAAATTTGAACGCAAGGGCATCTATGAGGTGCTGAGTGAAGTGGCGCGTCGGCTGGGGCCTGAGGTGCATCAGAAGTTCACCGAAGGGCGCACTCAGGCACAGTGGTTGCAACATTTGTACGCCAAAATGCAAGACAGGGATCCGCTGCTGCCGGGTTATGAAGAGTTGCGCAGTATGGGGATTTATAAGCGTAAAGATCCCAATGGGCATTTTGTCGCCTACAAAAAATTCCGCCAGGATCCCGAAGCGAATCCATTAAAAACGCCGTCCGGCAAGATAGAAATCTATTCCTCCAGGCTGGCTGAGATCGCCGACAGCTGGCAGTTGGAAAAAGATGAAACCATCAGCCCGTTGCCAATTTACGCCTCTACTTTTGAAGGTTGGGACGATCCTCTGCGCAACACTTATCCATTGCAAATGTTTGGCTTCCATTACAAGGCCCGTACCCACTCTACCTACGGCAACATCGATGTGTTGCAGGCGGCCTGTCGTCAGGAGGTGTGGATCAACCCACTGGACGCCCAGTCGCGCGGCATTATCGGCGGCGACAAGGTGCGGGTATTTAATGGGCGTGGCGAAGTGCGTGTCGAAGCCAAAGTGACGCCGCGGATCATGCCTGGCGTTGTCGCGATGGGGCAGGGAGCCTGGCATCAGGCCGATATGCGCGGTGACCGTGTTGACCATGGTGCCTGTATGAATACCCTGACCACCCACCGGCCTTCGCCGTTGGCCAAGGGTAATCCGCAGCATACCAACCTGATTCAAATCGAAAAGGTATAACCCTGCGTACTTGAAGCCGCATCTTTGTTGGCCGCCTGCGCTTACCCCAGTCACGTACTACCTGTACGCATCCTGGGGATGCGCTTAGTTGCCGCCGCGATGCAACTCCAACTACCTCGGGTGTAAGGGAGGACCAAATGACTCAGCAATATGGATTCTTTATCGATTCAAGTCGTTGCACTGGCTGCAAAACCTGCGAACTGGCCTGCAAAGACTATAAAAATTTGACGCCGGACGTCAGTTTCCGCCGCATCTATGAATATGCCGGAGGAGATTGGTTCCAGGATGGCGACGGCTGGCAACAAAACGTATTCGCCTATTATTTGTCGATTGCCTGCAACCACTGTGAAGATCCCGCCTGCACCAAAGTGTGTCCGACCGGCGCGATGCACAAGCGGGAAGACGGCTTTGTGGTGGTGAATGAAGAGGTGTGTATCGGCTGTCGCTACTGCCATATGGCCTGCCCATACGGCGCACCGCAGTACAATTCGACCAAGGGCCACATGACCAAGTGCGATGGCTGTTATAAGCGGGTAGCCGAAGGCCATAAACCTATCTGCGTGGAATCTTGTCCACTGCGGGCCCTGGATTTTGGCCCGATTGAGCAACTGCGGCAGCAGCATGGTTCTCTGGCGCAGGTGGCCCCCTTGCCGTCGGCGCATTTTACCCGACCGTGCCTGGTGGTAAAACCCAATGCCAACAGCCGCCCAAGTGGCGACACCACTGGCTATTTGGCCAATCCAAAGGAGGTTTGATATGGGCATGGGATGGCAAGAATGGCCGCTGATGTTGTTTACCGTATTGGGACAATGTGTGGTAGGGGGGGTTATCGTCATGGGGCTCGCCATAATTGGCGGTAACCTGAACGAACAGCAGCGCAGGGCAGTTCATCGCGCGATGTTCTTCCTGTGGTTGTTGATGGGTATTGCTTTCATTGCTTCCACGCTGCACCTCGGTTCGCCGTGGCGGGCGTTTAACTCGTTGAACCGCATTGGCGCTTCGGCATTGAGTAACGAAATAGCCGCTGGCGCCTTGTTCTTCGCCGTCGGCGGTTGTTATTGGCTGTTGGCGGTATTGGGCAAAATACCGCCGTTATTGGGTCGCGTGTGGTTGTGGGTGACCATGGCACTGGGCTTGGTCTTTGTTTACATGATGACGCGGGTATATCAAATCGATACGGTGCCAACCTGGCATAACGGTTACACTACGCTGAGCTTTTTCCTGACGGTACCGATCGGGGGGCCAATGCTGGGCGTTTTGTTGCTGCGTTTTGCGGGGCTGGACGTTACGACCCGGCATTCACTGGCTACCCTGAGCGTGGTGGCGCTGCTGGTCAGTCTGGGGAGCGTTATGATGCAAGGCTACGAACTGGCCAGCATCAGCAGTTCGGTACAGCAGGCATCAGCGCTGATCCCACAGTACGGCCAATTAATGGTTGGGCGTTTGGTGCTGGTGGTGCTGGGGTTGGGCTGTTGGATCTGCCCGCTGCTGCGCCGTGGTAACGCTAGCGTGATGGGAATGGCTTTAGGTTTGATTCTGGTTATCGCCGGTGAGCTGGTTGGGCGGGGCGTGTTCTACGGCCTGCATATGACCGTCGGCATGGCGGTGGCCGGTTAATATTGTAGTGAGGCGCAGTGATAAACTGCGCCCTTAAAAGGATCCTTGATTTATGACGCTTGAAAATATCGCTTTAACGGGGCGGGTACTGGGTGTGTTGCTGTACGCGCCGCCAGAAAGTGAAGACGGCCAACAGCTCTTGGCAACCCTGTCTGAATCTGAGTGGGTCAAAGAGTGGCCGTACGGCGATGCTGATCGGTTACAGACGGCGGCTGCGCTGATTGCGACCGGTATTGAAGATCAACAGGATGAATCCCTGGCGGAAGCTTACCAGCGTCTGTTTGTGGGGCCTGATACCTTACCGGCGCCATTATGGGGTTCGGTGTATCTGGACAAAGAGAACGTGCTGTTTGGTCATTCGACCCTGCGGTTGCGCAAGTGGTTACGGGCCAACGGCATTGAAGCTCAGCACGATCGCAATGAGCCGGAAGATCATATTGGCACTTTGCTGATGATGGTGGCGTGGCTGGCCGAAGAACGTCAGGTCGGGTTGGTCGAGCAACTGCTGACGAAACATTTGTTGCCATGGGCACCACGCTATCTGGAACTGCTGGAAGCCAATGCGCAGCATCCTTTCTATCAGGGACTGGCCCAATTAGCGCAAATCACCCTGGGTGCCTGGGGTGCGGAATGCACGGCTGAAGTTGAATCTTTAGAACTGTATTTCTGATAAAAAATGAATGGCCGTCAGGTGCCTAACATCGCAGGCGCCGGCGGCCACTCCGCCGTTAAATAGGCCGCGTAATACAAATTGTGCGGTATACATATAAGAGCTGATTGACTTTTTTATCGCCAGTGGCATGATGCGCGCACTCTCATTGCGCGTTCGGTTTCAATCTCACTATGTCCGCATACTCCCGCCCAGTGCTCCTGCTGCTCTGTGGCTTGTTGCTGCTCACGGTCTCTATCGCCGTATTGAATACGCTAGTCCCTCTTTGGTTGACTCATGCTCAGTTGTCAACCTGGCAGGTAGGAATGGTAAGTTCCTCTTACTTTACCGGCAATCTGGTCGGCACGCTGATTGCGGGCAAACTCATCCAGCGCATTGGTTTTACCCGCAGCTATCATCTTGCCTGTGTGGTATTCGCCGTGGCGACTGCCGGTATGGCATTGTCGCTCGATTTTTGGAGTTGGATGGGCTGGCGTTTCTTTGCCGGCATCGGCTGCGCCTGGATCTGGGTGATCGTCGAAAGCGCCTTGCTGCGGAGCGGTAATCTGTCTAACCGTGGGCAATTGCTGGCGGCTTATATGATGGTTTATTACCTGGGTACGGTTGTCGGCCAACTGTTGTTGAGCATGGTATCGACCGAACTGTTGAATGTGGTGCCATGGGTCACGGCCATCGTGCTCAGTGCCACGCTGCCGATGCTGTTTGCCCGGGTTAACAGTCGGCACGACGAACCCCAACAGGCTGCGGTTTGGCCAATGTTGAAGCGTCGTAGCGCGCGGTTGGGGATTAATGGCTGTATCATTTCCGGCATTGTACTCGGCTCGCTATACGGCCTGATGCCGCTGTACCTGTCCCATCAGGGCATGAGTGACGCCAACGTGGGTTACTGGATGGCATTGCTGGTCAGCTCCGGCATTGTCGGGCAATGGCCGGTCGGGCGTCTGGCAGACCGCTATGGTCGTTTGCTGGTGCTGCGCATTCAGGTGTTTGTGGTGATCCTTGCCAGCATCGCCATGCTTGGTAACTATGCGATGGCACCGGCGTTGTTTATTCTCGGTTGTGCCGGGTTCACCTTATATCCGGTGGCGATGTCCTGGGCTTGTGAAAAGGCGTTGCCGCATGAGCTGGTGGCGATGAACCAGGCATTGTTGATGAGCTATACCATTGGCAGTCTGCTTGGCCCGTCGATGACGGCGCTGCTGATGCAAAATTATTCCGATCGCCTGCTGTTTGTGATGATTGCCGCCGTTGCCTTGGTTTATCTGATGATGCTGCTGAGAAAGCCGGATCGTCACCACACTCCGTTGGCTGCCGCCTGAGCATAAAAAACCCGGCCATCGTGTGCCGGGTTTTTTGTTGTAGCTAACGGGCTCAGTAAATTACTTTGTGGCCGTAGCTTTCCAGAATGCTTTTCACGCGATCCATGGTTTCCGCTTTCGGCGGATGGACGCCGTCCAGCTTGTACTCTTCACCCATCGCCACCCATTTGTGCTTACCCAGTTCGTGATAGGGCAGCAGTTCGATTTTCTCGATGTTGGTCATGTCTTTGGTGAACTCACCCAGCATATGCGTTGACTTGTCATCATCGGACCAGCCCGGCACTACCACATAACGGATCCAGGTGCGTTGATTACGTTTCGCCAGATAGCGGGCGAAATCCAGCGTGCGGTGGTTGGAAACGCCGACCAGATTCTGGTGAATGTCGTCGTTCATCTGTTTGAGATCCAGCATCACCAAATCGGTGGCATCCAGCAGCTCATCGATCACCGGATCGTAGCGGCGTACAAAGCCGTTGGTGTCCAGACAGGTATTGATCCCTTCTTCATGGCAGGCGCGGAACCAATCGCGGACGAATTCTGCCTGCAGTATGGCTTCACCACCGGAGGCCGTTACGCCACCGCCGGAGGCATTCATAAAGTGACGATAAGAGACGGCATCTTTCATCAACTCTTCAACGGTCACTTCTTTCCCGCCGTGGGTATCCCAGGTGTCACGGTTATGGCAATACAGGCAGCGCATCAGGCAGCCCTGGAAGAAGACGATAAAGCGGATCCCCGGACCGTCTACGGTGCCACAGGATTCGAAGGAGTGGATGCGACCTTTCACTGACATTGCGGGGTTTTCTCCAATATTGACTGTCAAACGCAGTCTAAAAGTAGGCTCATAACCGCCAGCCAGGGATCAGCGATGCAGCAACCGGGCTAGGCCCGACGACTGGGGTGAAACGATGCCTGTTGGCCGGTTATTACGCCGGATAACTGTTTTGCCGGATATCCACCAATTCCATTCAGTATAGCTATCTGGCAAAACAGACTCTGAGTGAGTCAGGGTAGTGCATTTGCTAAAAAGGCCGGAAAGATCCGGCCCCGAATTTCAGCTTGACTACCGGGCGGGAAACCCCACCCGGATGGGGCAATTACATTGACTGAGTGAAAGTACGAGTAATGACGTCTTGCTGTTGTTCTTTGGTCAGCGAGTTGAAGCGAACGGCATAACCAGATACGCGGATGGTCAGCTGAGGGTATTTCTCAGGGTTTTCCATCGCGTCCAGCAGCATTTCACGGTTCATCACGTTAACGTTCAGGTGTTGACCACCTTCGATAGACGCTTCGTGGTGGAAGTAACCGTCCATCAGACCCGCCAGGTTGGCTTTACGCACGTCGTCGTCTTTACCCAGCGCGTTTGGCACGATGGAGAAGGTGTAGGAGATCCCGTCTTTCGCGTAAGCAAACGGCAGTTTGGCTACGGAGGTCAGGGAGGCTACAGCACCTTTCTGGTCGCGACCGTGCATTGGGTTAGCACCTGGACCGAATGGCGCGCCAGCGCGGCGACCGTCTGGAGTGTTACCGGTTTTCTTGCCGTAGACCACGTTAGAAGTGATGGTCAGTACGGACTGAGTCGGTACCGCATTACGGTAGGTACGCAGTTTCTGAATTTTCTTCATGAAACGTTCTACCAGGTCACAGGCGATGTCATCAACACGAGCATCGTTGTTACCGAACTGCGGATATTCACCTTCGATTTTGAAGTCGATAGCCAGACCGTCTTCGTCACGGATGGTGGACACTTTAGCGTACTTGATGGCGGACAGGGAGTCAGCCGCAACCGACAGACCGGCGATGCCGCAGGCCATGGTGCGATAAACGTCACGGTCATGCAGTGCCATCAGCGCAGCTTCATAGCTGTACTTGTCGTGCATGTAGTGAATGATGTTCAGCGCGGTCACGTACTGTTTGGCCAGCCAATCCATAAAGTGGTCCATGCGTTCCATGACTTTGTCATAGTCCAGCACGGTGTCCATCATTGGCGCTTCTTTCGGGCCTACCTGCATTTTCAGTTTTTCATCAACGCCGCCGTTGATAGCGTACAACATGGTTTTCGCCAGGTTGGCACGGGCACCGAAGAACTGCATTTGTTTACCGACAATCATCGGGCTGACGCAACAGGCGATGGCATAGTCATCGTTGTTGAAGTCTGGGCGCATCAGGTCGTCATTTTCATACTGTACGGAAGAGGTGTCGATAGACACTTTCGCCGCGTATTTTTTGAAGTTCAGAGGCAGTTTTTCAGACCACAGGATGGTCATGTTCGGTTCCGGAGACGGCCCCATGGTGTACAGGGTGTTCAGGAAGCGGAAGCTGTTTTTGGTTACCAGAGTACGGCCGTCAACGCCCATACCTGCCAGGGACTCGGTCGCCCAGATTGGGTCACCGGAGAACAGCTCATCATACTCAGGGGTACGCAGGAAGCGCACCATACGCAGTTTCATTACCAGGTGGTCAATCAGTTCCTGCGCTTGTTCTTCAGTCAGTTTGCCTGCATCGATGTCGCGTTGAATGAACACGTCAAGGAAGGTAGACACGCGGCCGAAGGACATTGCTGCGCCGTTCTGAGATTTCACCGCGGCCAGGTAGCCGAAGTAAGTCCACTGTACAGCTTCTTGTGCGGTGGTAGCAGGACCGGAGATATCGCAGCCGTATTTGGCAGCCATTTCTTTGATCTGACCCAGAGCGCGATGCTGTTCAGCAATTTCTTCACGCAGCTGGATGGTCATTTCCAGATCTTCGCCGTTTTCCAGCTTGGTCTGCAGTGACTTGAACTGGTTCAGTTTGTCGGCCATCAGGAAATCGATGCCGTACAGCGCTACGCGGCGGTAGTCACCGATGATACGACCACGGCCGTATGCATCTGGCAGACCGGTCAGCACGCCGGATTTACGGCAGTTCAGGATGTCTTTGGTGTAAACATCGAATACGCCCTGGTTGTGGGTTTTGCGGTATTCGGTGAACACTTTTTTCAGCTGTGGATCCAGTTCGCGGCCATAGACCTTACAAGAACCTTCTACCATTTTGATGCCGCCGAATGGGATCAGCGCGCGTTTCAGAGGGGCGTCAGTCTGCAGACCTACGATGGTTTCCAGCTCTTTAGCGATGTAGCCAGCGTCATGGGAAGTGATGGTCGCGGCAACGTTGGTGTCGAAATCAACTGGCGCATGGGTGCGGTTTTCCAGTTTGATCCCTTCCATAACCTTTTCCCACAGGGTGGAGGTGGCCTGAGTTGCGCCAGCCAGGAAGGATTCATCACCCTCGTAAGGAGTGTAGTTTTTCTGGATGAAGTCACGAACGTTGACTTCGTTCTGCCAGTCACCTTTGCTGAAACCTTCCCAAGCTTTGGCTAACTTCTCGTTAAGTTCGGTCATTATACACCTACCTTTAATTGTGGAGTTCTAACTCGGCGCGCGATAACTAACAGCTTAGTGCTGTTGTTCACCACCGCGCAGATAAATTACCCAGTAAGTCAACCCAACCAGTAAACCGCCGCCAATGATGTTGCCAATGGTGACTGGGATCAGATTGTCGATGATAAAGTTGCTTACGGTCAGATGAGCAAACTGCTCGGGTGCTGCCCCTATGGCTTGCCAGAATTCCGGCGTGGCGAAGTTTTTAACCACGATACCCATAGGGATCATAAACATGTTGGCGATGCTGTGTTCGAAACCGCTGGCGACGAACATGCCGACCGGCAGGATCATGGCGAACATTTTGTCCATCAGGCTGCGGCCTGAGTAACTCATCCACACGGCCAGGCAAACCATCAGGTTAGCCAGGATGCCGAGGCAGACGGCCTCAACAAAGGTGTGATGCAGCTTGTGGTCAGCGGTTTGCAGGACGTTCAGTCCCCATTGGCCGTTGGCCACCATGTGTTCGCCGGAGAACCAGATGAGCGCGACGAAGAACAGGGCGCCGATCAGGTTGCCGATATAGACATTTAGCCAGTTGGCAGCCAACTGGTACCAGCTGATGCGGCCGCTGGCTTTGGCGATGACAATCAGCACGGTGGAAGTGAACAGGTCGGCGCCTGAAACCACGACCAGCATTAACCCCAGAGAGAAGCAGATGCCGCCGACCAGTTTTGCCAGGCCGAAAGGCACACCGGCAGTGCCGGTAGTCGCAGTGATATAAAATACGAATGCGATTGAAATAAAGACGCCGGCAGTGATCGCCAAATAAAACGTTTTCAGCGGGTGCTTGGTGGCTTTATACACACCTGCATCTTCAGCGATTTTCGCCGTTGCTGCAGGTAATATCAGATCGAAGGGGTTGTCAGCTTTCACACTAACTCTCGCTTTTAAGGGTTAAAACAACGCAATGAGATACTAGCAAAGCAGTATAGGGTAAAAATTGATTTGGATCATAAGGCGGGAAACTAAAACGGCAAAAAACCAGATAAATCGCAAGGTTTATTTGGTTAATTTATTGATTTTTAAATAAAAACATTTTTTTAATGTTTGCAAATAATTTTGAATTTGCGACCGCGCCAACCTTGAATAGGTTAAATTTTAGCGCATTTTGTCACTTTCAGAGCGGCAAGGTTTAATTATCGGTTAATTATTATTTTACCGGTCCGTAACAACTGCTGTTTTATTTATCTTGTTTACCGTTAAGTGCGTAATTAGGCAAAAAAATAAAACAAAAAAACGGCTATTTAACCGTCAAATAATTCTTTGTTATTTTTCTATCTTGGTGTTGCGCCGGCAGAAGGCCGCCGGCGCACAGATACTGAGATTATGCCTGCGCCCAATGGCGACGCTTGGCGGTCTGCAGTTTTTCATAGGCCGCTAGCAGCGCCTGATGTGCCGGTAAGGCTTTCAGATCGCTATCGACAGCGAACAGGCCGTTAAAGCGTTCTTCACCGCTGATGGCCGCAGAGGCGGCATCCACCGTTTCCTGGCCGTACATTTTCACGAAGGCGGAATAGTATTGCGCCGGATCGCGTTCAGGCTCCTGCGTCAGCAGCAACAGGGTTTGCAAACAACGGTAGTAGTTGCTGCGCGCCGGGCTCAACACGGAAGAGTTGAAGTCCTGCGTCCATTCGGCCCAGATCAGCGCCTGATCCAGATCGCCGCCGGCCAGGGCCAGCATTGACTTCAACTCGCCGATACGCAGGGTAGACCAGGCGTTGTCTTTGCCGGAAGCAATTCCCAGCAGCTCGCGCACGCGGGTGAAGTCGTCCAGGCCTTCGTCGTCCAGGCGTTCTAACAGCGCCAGATACTCTTGCGGCTCCCACTCGCTGCCCGGCAGTGCCAGCAGCGTATCGCGCAGGTGCGCCCCCATGCTGTTGTTGGCCAGCAGCAGGTCTTCCGCCGGGTAGATGTCGGACATGCCCGGTACGATGATGCGGCAGGCGTAGACATCCAAATGTTCATAGTCGGCGATATACACTTCAGCGCCTTCTTTGTCGAAGATGCTCATCAGCGTCGCGAATTCTTCCTGCGTGCTGCCGCTGAAGCTCCAGTCGACAAACGGATAATCCGCGTCCTGCTTGAACATATCCCAGGAGATCAAACCGCTGGAGTCGATAAAGTGGGTTTCCAGGTTAGTGTGCTCCGCCACTTCTTCGTCGTCGAAGGTCGGTGCGGTGAACACGTCCAGATCTTTCAGGCTACGGCCCTGCAGCAGCTCAGTGACGGTACGCTCAAGCGCCACGCCAAAATCAGGATGGGCACCGAACGAGGCAAAACAGGTGCCGTTAGCCGGGTTAAACAGCACCACGCAGATCACCGGATAATTACCGCCCAGCGACGCGTCGTAAGACAGGATCGGGAAGCCTTCTTCTTCAAGCTTGGCGATGGCTTCTACCACGCCAGGATAGCGGTTCAGTACCTCGGCCGGGATCTCTGGCAGGCTGATGGATTCGGCGATGATGCGATTTTTCACATAACGCTCAAACACTTCGGACAGGCCTTGTACGCGCGCTTCGTTGGCGGTATTACCAGCGGACATGCCGTTGGACACGTACAGGTTACCGATGATGTTCATCGGAATGTAAACGGTCTGCTGGTCAGACTGGCGAGAGAACGGCAGGGCGCAAATGCCGCGATCGCCATTACCGGACTGCAGATCGATCAGATCGCTTGCGTTGACTTCCTGATCCGGATTGTAGAAAGCATGCAGACGCTCATCGAGAATACCGGCCGGCAACGAGTCATCGGCTGGGATCGGGAACCACTTCTCGTTCGGGTAATGCACGAAGTCACCTTCGGCAATCTGTTTCCCCAGATAGAAGTCGGCAAAGAAGTAGTTGGTGGAAAGGCGTTCGAAGTATTCGCCCAAAGCGGAGGCCAGAGCAGCTTTTTTGCTGGCGCCTTTGCCGTTGGTGAAGCACAGCGGGCAATCGCGATCGCGGATATGAACCGACCATACATGAGGTACCGGATTCAGCCAGGAGGCCTCTTCGATATTAAAACCCAGGTCGCTTAATTTCTGTTGGAAACGGGCGATAGAGTCTTCCAGCGCGGCGTCTTTGCCAGGGATAAAAGTTTGCGTCATTGTCTTCACTTTTTGAGCGTACTAAAAACGCGCAATGATACGGGGTTTTACGCTCAAGCTCCATGTATTCCTAAAGCGGTGGCAAAGTCACAGTTTTTTTAGGGATAAGGGCCATAATTCAGCGGGTTATCTATCATGGAGAAACTCAATGAAATCAGTGAAACTCAGCGCCGTGGCGCTACTGTTGGCGGGTGCAAGCGGTTCGGCGTTGGCTTTGCCTACCATTACCTTGTTGGCGAGCGGCGGCACCATTGCTGGCGGTGGCGAATCGGCGACGAAATCCAACTATACGGCGGGGAAACTGGGCGTTGACGCTTTAGTGAGTGCCGTGCCTGAGCTAAAAAACCTCGCCAACGTGCAGGGCGAGCAGGTGGTGAACATCGGGTCGCAGGACATGAACGATGAGGTGTGGCTGAAGCTGGCGAAGAAAATCAACGCCGACTGCGCCAAAACGGATGGCTTTGTCGTTACCCACGGCACAGATACGCTGGAAGAGACCGCCTATTTTCTGGATCTCACGGTCAAATGTGACAAACCGGTGGTGATCGTCGGGGCAATGCGCCCGGCAACGGCGATGAGCGCTGATGGTCCGTTCAATCTGTACAACGCAGTGGTGACGGCGGCAGATCCGCAATCGGCGAAACGCGGGGTGTTGGTGGCGATGAACGACAGCGTGTTGGATGCACGCGATGTGACAAAAACCAATACTACGTCGGTGCAGACTTTCCAGTCGCCTAACTTCGGCCCGCTTGGTTACATCCACAACGGCAAGGTTGATTACCAGCGTGCGCCGCAGCGCAAGCACACCACCGAGACCCCGTTTGACGTGTCCAGCCTGACAGCGTTGCCGAAGGTGGGCATTATCTACAATTACGCCAATGCATCCGATGCTCCTGCGAAGGCTTTGATCGCCGAAGGGTATCAAGGCATCGTCAGTGCCGGGGTCGGTAACGGCAACCTGTATAGAACGGTGTTCGATACGCTGGCGACGGCCGCACATAACGGTGTCGCCGTGGTGCGTTCTTCCAGAGTGCCCACCGGCTCCACCACCGAAGACGCTGAAGTGGACGACGCGAAGTTCGGCTTTGTCGCTGCCGGTACGCTGAACCCGCAGAAGGCGCGGATCCTGCTTCAACTGGCGTTGACGCAGACCAAGGACGCCAAACAGATCCAGCAGATGTTCAATCAATACTGAGTGCATTTTCCTCATTCGGGGGCCCTGGAGCCCCCTAGCCATGTTGGCTGAATACAGCATAAAAAACCGCGTTAACCCACTGAATTGGCCACCTTCACAGCGTTTTATTGCAGAAAATACCGGTGATTTGGCAGAGCCTGTTATCGTCACGTTCAAGGCTTTCCCGGCATCGGGCGAATAACCATTGCAGGCGGGGGGCGTGAGTGATAAAACCGATGGGTTACTTCGGGCGTATTTCGGTAGGCCAGTATCATTGGCGAATAGTGAATGTGGTGAGGGGAAATGACTCAGGTTTATAATTTTAGCTCTGGCCCGGCAATGCTGCCGGTTGAAGTGTTGCGTCGTGCAGAACAGGAGCTGTGCAACTGGCACGGCCTCGGTACCTCGGTGATGGAAATTAGCCATCGCAGTAAAGAGTTTATCGAAGTTGCCCAGCAGTCCGAGCAGGATCTGCGCGATCTGCTGAAGATCCCCTCCAATTATAAAGTGCTGTTCTGCCACGGTGGCGCTCGCGCACAGTTTGCTGCGTTGCCGTTGAACCTGCTGGGTGACAAAACCACCGCGGACTATATCGACGGCGGTTACTGGGCGCACAGCGCCATCACCGAAGCGCAAAAATACTGCTCGCCAAACACCATTGACGTGAAAACCAACGTCGACGGCCTGATCGGCATCAAACCGATGAAAGAGTGGCAGTTAAGCGATGACGCGGCCTATGTGCACTATTGCCCGAATGAAACCATCGACGGCGTAGCTATCGATGAGTTACCTGACTTTGGCGATAAAGTGGTGATTGGCGATTACTCCTCCACCATTCTGTCGGGTCCGCTGGACGTCAGCCGTTTCGGCGTGATTTACGCCGGTGCGCAGAAAAACATTGGGCCGGCCGGGCTGACCCTGGTGATCGTGCGTGAAGATCTGCTGGGCAAAGCGCGTCGCGAAGTCCCGTCCATCCTCGATTACACCGTACTGGCCGAAAACGATTCCATGTTCAACACGCCGCCGACCTTTGCCTGGTACCTGTCCGGCCTGGTGTTCAAATGGCTGAAAGAGCAGGGCGGCCTGGTAGAGATGCACAAACGCAATCAGGCCAAGGCCGAATTGCTGTACGCGACCATCGACAGCTCTGACTTCTACCGTAGCCGGGTGGCGCATGCCAACCGCTCCTGGATGAACGTGCCGTTCCAACTGGCGGATTCTGCGCTGGATAAAGTCTTCCTCAGCGAAGCAGAAGCCATTGGCCTGCAGGCGTTAAAAGGTCACCGGGTGGTTGGCGGCATGCGTGCTTCTATTTACAATGCAATGCCGTTGGCCGGGGTGAAGACCTTAACCGACTTTATGGTCGACTTCGAACGTCGTCACGGTTAAGTCCGGCGCCTGCCGTGAGCAGGTAGCCTTCGCTGTTGTCCTTTTGCGTTAAAGCGGCTCCGGCATTATCCCGGGGCCGTTTCGTTTATCAGATTTTGGAGATTTTTGTTCACATGGTGGATTCCCTGACGTTACAACCGGTTGCCTTGGTCAATGGCACCGTCAACTTACCTGGCTCCAAGAGCGTGTCCAACCGTGCTCTGCTGCTGGCTGCGCTGGCGGAGGGGACGACGACGCTGACCAATCTGCTGGACAGCGATGACGTGCGCCATATGCTGAATGCGCTACAGGCATTAGGGGTGAGTTACCAACTGTCAGACGATCGTACCACCTGTACAGTCGAAGGTGTTGCCGGCCCGCTGGTGGCTAACCAACCGCTTGAGCTGTTCCTGGGCAATGCCGGCACCGCGATGCGCCCTTTGGCGGCGGCGCTGTGCCTGGGCAGCAATGATGTGGTGTTGACCGGCGAACCGCGGATGAAAGAGCGCCCAATCGGTCATCTGGTGGATGCCCTGCGTCAGGGTGGCGCGCAGATTGATTATCTGGAGCAGACCGATTACCCGCCATTGCGCCTGCGCGGTGGCTTCCAGGGCGGTGATGTGACCGTGGACGGCAGCGTATCCAGTCAGTTTCTGACCGCATTGCTGATGACGGCACCGCTGGCCAAACAGGACACCCATATCCATATCAAGGGCGAGCTGGTTTCCAAGCCGTACATTGATATCACCCTGCATCTGATGCGCACCTTCGGCGTTGAAGTCAGCCACGACAACTATCGCGTGTTCCACATTAGCGGTAGCCAAACCTATCGCTCACCGGGTGATTATCTGGTGGAAGGGGATGCCTCTTCCGCGTCTTATTTCCTGGCGGCGGCGGCGATTAAAGGCGGTACTGTCCGCGTTACCGGCATTGGTAAAAAAAGCGTTCAGGGCGACACCAAGTTTGCCGACGTGCTGGAAAAAATGGGCGCACGTATTACCTGGGGCGATGACTATATTGAATGCAGCCGCGGTGAACTGCGCGGTATCGACATGGACATGAACCATATTCCTGATGCGGCAATGACCATCGCAACCGCAGCCCTGTTTGCCGAAGGCCCGACCACCATCCGCAATATCTACAACTGGCGGGTCAAAGAGACCGATCGCCTGGCGGCGATGGCGACGGAGCTGCGTAAAGTGGGGGCTGAGGTGGATGAAGGGGAAGACTACATTCACGTGGTGCCACCGGCCAAGCTGAAATTTGCCGATATCGGCACCTATAATGATCACCGTATGGCGATGTGCTTCTCGCTGGTGGCGTTATCGGACACCCCAGTGACCATTCTCGATCCGAAATGTACCGCGAAAACCTTCCCGGATTACTTCGAACAGCTGGCGCGCATCAGTCAATTGGCATAATTCCGCAGTCAGATGCTTTTTTTAAGGCCCTTAATTGGGCCTTTATCGTTTTTAACGCCCGCAGGCTACGGGCGTCCACTATACTTTTGCGCGGACGTACGCTTATTTTCAACAACCAGACAGTTCCAGGGTAACAGTTAGTCGTTTGGCAGCGTATAATGCGCCACCGTGACTGCCCCGACTGGGCAGGCGGCAGGGACGCTTTTAATTATGCTTTCGCATTGTGCTGACGGCAGGTTATGTCCCTGTGAGGTTTTCTACCTGAAGGAGAGAGAAATGACGGCTACAGCTCCGGTGATAACCGTTGATGGACCAAGTGGCGCAGGCAAAGGTACTTTGTGTAAGGCGCTGGCCGAATCCCTTGGTTGGCGTTTGCTGGATTCCGGTGCGATCTATCGCGTACTGGCACTGGCGGCACTGCATCATCAGGTTGATATCACTTCTGAGGAGGCGCTGGTTCCCCTGGCCGCACATCTCGATGTTCGCTTTGTTGCCGAAGGTGGCAAACTGCAGGTGATTTTGGAAGGTGAGGATGTCAGCAATGAAATCCGCACTGAAACCGTCGGCAATACCGCTTCGCAGGCAGCGGCTTTTCCGCGCGTGCGTGAAGCCTTGTTGCGGCGCCAGCGTGCATTCCGCGAGGCCCCGGGCCTGATTGCCGATGGGCGCGACATGGGCACCGTGGTATTCCCCGATGCGCCGGTAAAAATTTTCCTGGATGCCAGTTCTGAAGAGCGTGCGCACCGCCGCATGCTACAGTTGCAGGAAAAGGGCTTTAATGTTAACTTTGAACGTCTTTTAGCCGAGATAAAGGAACGGGACGACCGTGACCGTAATCGGCCTATCGCGCCACTGGTGCCGGCCTCCGACGCCCTCGTGCTGGATTCAACCAGCATGTCGATCGACGAAGTCATCCAGCGTGCGCTGACATATGCACATGAAGTTTTAGCGTTGCCGCAGCAGTAAGCGCGGCGGCGTTATTGGCTTTTTGTCATATTTGTCATGGCAGTATCGAACTATATCGGGTAAAATTTTACCCCTGTAACCTAAACCCTGTCGGCATGGAGCCAATGGCGGGGTATGTGAAACAACCCCATTCGGCGGGATGCTAAATGGACGTTAAACTATAGAACCCTGAAGATTAAACATGACTGAATCTTTCGCTCAACTCTTTGAAGAATCCCTGAAAACAATCGAAACCCGTCCGGGTTCCATCGTTCGTGGCGTTGTAGTTGCTATCGACAAAGACGTAGTACTGGTTGACGCCGGTCTGAAATCTGAGTCTGCCATCCCGGCTGAGCAATTCAAAAACGCACAGGGCGAGCTGGAAATCCAGGTAGGCGACGAAGTTGATGTTGCGCTGGACGCTGTTGAAGATGGCTTCGGTGAAACTCTGCTGTCCCGTGAGAAAGCTAAGCGTCACGAAGCTTGGATCACGCTGGAAAAAGCTTACGAAGAAGCTGAAACTGTCGTCGGTGTTATCAACGGCAAAGTTAAGGGTGGCTTCACTGTAGAGCTGAACGGTATTCGTGCGTTCCTGCCAGGTTCCCTGGTTGACGTGCGTCCAGTACGTGACACTCTGCACCTGGAAGGCAAAGAGCTTGAGTTCAAAGTCATCAAGCTGGACCAGAAACGCAACAACGTTGTAGTTTCTCGCCGTGCAGTTATCGAATCAGAGAACAGCGCAGAACGTGATCAACTGCTGGAAAACCTGCAGGAAGGCATGGAAGTTAAAGGTATCGTTAAGAACCTCACTGACTACGGTGCATTCGTTGATCTGGGCGGCGTAGACGGCCTGCTGCACATCACTGATATGGCTTGGAAACGCGTTAAGCATCCGAGCGAAATCGTCAACGTTGGCGACGAAATCACTGTTAAAGTGCTGAAGTTCGACCGCGAGCGTACTCGTGTTTCCCTGGGCCTGAAGCAACTGGGCGAAGATCCATGGGTCGCTATCGCGAAACGTTACCCAGAAGGCACCAAGCTGACTGGTCGTGTAACCAACCTGACTGATTACGGCTGCTTCGTAGAAATCGAAGAAGGCGTTGAAGGCCTGGTACACGTTTCTGAAATGGATTGGACCAACAAAAACATCCATCCGTCCAAAGTTGTTAACGTGGGCGATGTAGTGGAAGTTATGGTTCTGGACATCGATGAAGAGCGTCGTCGTATCTCCCTGGGTCTGAAGCAGTGCAAAAACAACCCATGGCAGCAGTTTGCAGAAACCCACAACAAGGGCGACCGCGTTGAAGGTAAAATCAAGTCTATCACTGACTTCGGTATCTTCATCGGCCTGGACGGCGGCATCGACGGCCTGGTTCACCTGTCTGACATCTCCTGGAACGTTGCAGGCGAAGAAGCAGTTCGTGAATACAAGAAAGGCGACGAAATCGCAGCGGTTGTTCTGCAAGTTGACGCAGAGCGCGAGCGTATCTCCCTGGGCGTGAAGCAACTGGCTGAAGACCCGTTCAATAACTACCTGTCTATGAACAAGAAAGGTACTATTGTTACTGGTAAAGTCACTGCAGTTGACGCCAAAGGTGCTACAGTTGAATTAGCAGGCGGCGTAGAAGGTTACCTGCGTGCATCTGAAGCCTCTCGCGACCGCATTGAAGATGCAACTCTGGTTCTGAATGTGGGTGACGACGTTGAAGCTAAATTCACCGGCGTTGACCGTAAGAACCGCGTAGTAAGCCTGTCCGTACGTGCTAAGGACGAAGCTGACGAGAAAGACGCAATCGCTACTGTTAACAACAAACAGGAAGAGAGCAACTTCTCTAACGCTATGGCTGAAGCTTTCAAAGCGGCTAAAGGCGAGTAATGACGGGGGGCGGTTTTTTAATCGCCCCGATACGGTAGTTTAGCTGCAAAGCTTGGAGGAACTATGACCAAGTCTGAACTTATTGAAAGACTTGCTGGCCAGCAATCTCATGTACCGGCGAAAGCCGTTGAGGATGCAGTGAAAGAGATGCTAGAACATATGGCTGCTACGTTAGCCGATGGTGAACGCATTGAGATCCGCGGATTCGGCAGTTTTTCTCTTCACTACCGTGCTCCGCGTGTGGGTCGCAACCCGAAAACTGGTGATAAAGTTGAGTTGGACGGCAAGTACGTTCCTCACTTCAAGCCAGGCAAAGAGCTGCGTGACCGCGCCAATATCTATGGTTAGTCACTGACTTCCATAGAGTTGTTGCTTGTACTGAAATATAAAACGGCGCCCCCAGGGCGCCGTTTTTTTTGGCCTGAACGCTGAGATTGACAGGTTGATTCTGCACTTTTCTGCTTGCTAGGTCGCAACATGTTGCTCCTGAAGGTAACGGTCATCGTTATTGTGCGGCGCCTCGCGCACGTCGTTAGATTATGGCTGGTGGAACCTGGTCTTGATGTGAACAATCCCGTGATGTTGGCGGCTTGAATAGCTGCCCCAAACCGGGAGAAACCCTATCAAGACCTCGCTGGATTTGGCGATTATCGCGATTATCTGCGGCACTCTGCCCCTGCTTTTCATGCCGCATCTGCCTGACGCACGAATAATGCTATGCGTCACTCTGCCCATCTGTTGTTACCTGTGGCGCAGGGGCTCCCTTTACCGATTTATGGCATGGGGGGCTTTGGGTTTTCTGTGGGCGATATTCACTGCCGGAAACCTGGTCGACCAAATCAACCGCCTGAGCCAGGGGCCTGTAGTACATGCCGTGGTCGAAGTTAGCAGCATTGCGCTTGCGGCTACGGCACGCAAGCAGACGGTAATGCATATAGAACAGATTAATGGCAGATGGTTGGTGCCATCCATTGCGTTTTCCACACTGTGGCAACCCAAAGAGCAACCTTTGTGCGCCGGACAGCGCTGGCAGATGCAACTGCGCCTGCGGCCTGTACACGGCAATTTAAATGAAGGGGGCTTCGACAGCCAACGTTGGGCTATCTCGCAGCGTCAACCATTAACGGCACAGGTAAAGAGCGCCACACTTTTGGATCCCGCCTGTAGCTGGCGACAGCGTATTATCCGCCATGCCGAAAACAATATTGGTACGGTTCGTTATCAGGCCGTTTTACTGGCTTTGGCATTTGGTGAACGCGGGGCACTAGAGCCTTCACTGCGTTCGCTGATGTTAAAAACTGGTATTGCTCACCTGATGGCCATTTCAGGGTTACATGTGGCGATGGTGGCCATTTTGATTTGGTCTTTGCTGCGGGTAATCCAGTTTTGGTTACCTGCCCACCGAATCGGCTACCGTTTCCCTCTGGTGATCAGTTGGCTCGGTGCATTGGGTTATATCTGGTTGGCTGGCGCACACCCACCGGCGGTAAGAACCGGCCTGGCGTTGACCCTCTGGATGCTGCTACGCATACGGGGCATTCATTGTTCCTCTTGGCAAGTTTGGTTGTGGTGTATCGGCTTGATACTGATTTGCGATCCGCTGGCAGTGTTGTCCGACAGCTTTTGGCTCTCGGCGACGGCGGTGTTGTGCCTGATATTTTGGTTTGAATGGGTCCCCCTCAGTCCCCGTTTTCGCGTGGGATGGTATTGGGCACCGCTGCGTTGGCTGCATATTCAGTTTGGTATCACATTGTTGCTGGTGCCGATGCAAGCAGGCTTGTTTCTTGGCCTCAGTATGACCTCAATAGCGGCCAATCTTTGGGCCGTACCCTTGGTTTCCCTGGTGACGGTTCCGCTGATACTTCTCGCCGTGGTACTGGGGATTTTCCCTCCGTTGAGTACCGGGTTGTGGTGGGCAGCAGACCTCACGCTGGCGTGGGTTTTCACACCATTACACTACCTGCAGAACGGGTGGCTTGACCTTGGCGCAGCATCGCTGGTTGTCAGCATTATGGGCTGGTTGATGGTGATTTTCTGGCGCTTTCATTGGTGGCTGCGCTATGTCTCGGTGCTGGTAACGCTGGCAGTGTGCTGCCTGCTGTGGCGCGAGAAAGCCCCGTCATATCGCTGGCGCGTAGATATGCTCGATATTGGTCATGGCTTGGCCATGGTGGTTGAAAAGAATGGCCGTGCGATATTGTACGATACTGGACCCCGTTGGGAGACGGGCAGTGCGGCCACGCGCAATATCGTCCCCTTTCTTAAATGGCGTGGGCTGCCGGTGGATCAAATCGTCATTAGCCACGATCATTTGGACCATATCGGTGGTCTTGAGGAATTGCAGCAGGCATTCCCGCTGGCGACGGTGAGAAGTCCGCGGCTTGGCGCTGGCCACTTACCCTGCGTCGCGGGGGAAAGTTGGCAATGGCAATCGCTGCAATTCCAGGTGCTGTGGCCACCGAAAGCAGTAAAGACCGCGGGAAATGACGACTCGTGCGTCATACGTATCGATGATGGCAAATACAGCCTGCTGCTGACCGGTGATGCGGAAAAAAGGTCGGAGACTCAGCTGGTACGATATCAGCGAAATATGTTGCGAGCGACAATATTGCAAGTTCCTCACCATGGCAGTAAAACGTCATCCACTCCGCCATTTTTACGTGCTGTAGCGCCGGAGGCGGCAATAGCTTCCGCATCGCGTTACAATAAATGGCGATTACCTGCGGTTAAAGTCGTCGCCAGATATCGGGAAAATGGCATCATATGGCGCGATACATCGCGCTCCGGTCAGTTATCCGTACTTTTTTTCGACAACGATTGGCAAATTAAAGGCTTTCGTGAGCAAATAATGCCCCGTTGGTACCATCAGCGGTTTGGCGTAGAGGGTGATAATGAGTAAAATGGGCCGCTATTTCTTCCGATGCTGGTATTTGCATGATGAATGATAAAGATCTCTCCACCTGGCAGACTTTCCGTCGCCTCTGGCCGATGATCACACCTTTTAAGACCGGGCTGATCGTGGCCGCCATTGCGTTGGTAATGAACGCAGCCAGCGACGCCTTTATGCTGTCTTTGCTTAAACCTTTATTGGATGACGGTTTTGGGAAAACGGAAAGCAGTATCCTGCTGTGGATGCCATTGGCCGTTATTGGCCTCATGGTGGTGCGCGGGGCGACGGGCTTTGTTTCCAGCTATTGCATTTCATGGGTTTCCGGCATGGTGGTGATGCACATGCGTCGTCGTCTGTTTGGCCACATGATGAGAATGCCGGTGTCCTTCTTCGATCAGCAATCTACCGGTACATTACTGTCTCGCATCACTTATGATTCCGAGCAGGTCGCTTCATCCTCGTCCAGTGCACTGGTGACCGTGGTGCGTGAAGGGGCGTCGATCATCGCGCTGTTCACCATGATGTTCTATTACAGCTGGCAGCTTTCGGTGATCCTGATCGTCCTGGCTCCTATTGTCTCTATTGCGATCCGCATCGTTTCCAAGCGCTTCCGTAATATCAGTAAAAACATGCAGAACACCATGGGGCAGGTGACGACCAGCGCCGAGCAAATGCTGAAGGGCCACAAGGAAGTTCTGATTTTTGGCGGCCAGCAGGTTGAAACCGATCGCTTCAATTCGGTCAGCAATCGCATGCGTCAACAGGGTATGAAGTTAGTTTCCGCTTCCTCAATCTCTGACCCTATCATTCAGTTGATCGCTTCGTTGGCTCTGGCCTTTGTTCTGTACGCGGCCAGCTTCCCAAGCGTGATGGAAACCCTGACTGCCGGTACCATCACCGTGGTGTTCTCTTCGATGATCGCTCTGATGCGTCCGCTGAAGTCACTGACTAACGTCAACGCGCAGTTCCAGCGTGGGATGGCCGCGTGCCAGACCTTGTTCTCGATTCTGGACATGGAGCAGGAAAAAGACACCGGTACCCGCGAAGTGACTCGTGCGAAAGGCGACATCGAATTCCGCAATGTTACTTTCTACTATCCAGGCAAAGAAACCCCAGCGCTGCGTGATATCAATCTGAGCATTTCAGAAGGTAAAACGGTGGCGTTGGTGGGCCGTTCAGGATCGGGCAAGTCGACCATCGCCAATTTGCTGACCCGGTTCTATGACGTTCAGGAAGGCGAGATCCTGATGGATGGTCACGATCTGCGCGAATACACGCTTGCGTCGTTGCGCGATCAGGTAGCTCTGGTTTCGCAAAATGTGCATTTATTCAATGACACCATCGCCAACAACATCGCTTACGCGCGTGAGGAACGCTACAGCCGCGAAGAGATAGAGAAGGCCGCGCGCATGGCTTACGCCATGGATTTCATTGAGAAAATGGACAATGGTCTGGATACGGTAATTGGCGAGAATGGCGTAATGCTTTCCGGCGGTCAGCGCCAGCGTATCGCCATCGCCCGTGCCTTGCTGCGTGATTGCCCGATTCTGATCCTCGATGAAGCCACCTCGGCACTGGACACCGAATCAGAGCGTGCTATTCAGGCCGCACTGGATGAGTTGCAGAAAAACCGTACTTCATTAGTGATTGCGCACCGTCTGTCGACGATTGAGAAAGCCGATGAAATCCTTGTGGTTGAGGATGGCCGTATCGTCGAGCGTGGCGAGCATGCCGTATTGATCGAAAAGCAGGGCGCCTATGCCCAGCTGCACCGTATGCAGTTTGGTCAATAATGATCGAACGCATCTGGTCAGGCAGTTCGCTGGTTTATTTGCTGTTATTACCGCTGTCCTGGCTGTATGGCTTGGTCAGCGGACTGATTCGGCTCAGCTACCGTTGCGGCCTGCGTAAAAGCTGGCGTGCGCCGGTACCGGTAGTAGTGGTGGGAAATCTCACCGCTGGCGGCAATGGCAAAACCCCGATGGTGATCTGGCTGGTGGAGCAGTTGCAGCAGCGTGGTTACCGGGTGGGTGTCGTTTCGCGCGGTTATGGCGGTAAAGCAGAGGCGTATCCGCTGTTACTCAATGCGAGTACTACTACCCGGCAGGCCGGGGATGAGCCGGTTCTGATATATCAACGTACCGCCGCGCCGGTTGCCATCTCGCCGAACCGTGCCGAAGCGGTTCAGGCGCTGCTTAAGCAGCACCGACTTGATATTGTGATTACCGATGACGGTTTGCAGCATTACGCCTTACAGCGCGATTTTGAATTGGTCGTGATTGATGGTGTACGCCGCTTCGGTAATGGTTGGTGGTTGCCTGCGGGCCCGATGCGCGAACGCGTTTCGCGTTTGAACAGCGTTGATGCATTGATCACCAACGGTGGCGTGGCGCAACCGGGTGAAATTGCCATGCGATTGCAGGCGCGCGAAGCGGTGAATGTTGCCACTGGCGAACGCCGGCCCGCGGTTGAATTGCTGCATGTGGTGGCGATGGCCGGCATTGGCCATCCGCCGCGCTTCTTCGCCACGCTGGAAAAGCTGGGTGTGGACGTTGAAAGAGAAGTGGCGTTTGCCGATCATCAGGAATACCAACATGACCCGCTGGCGGCGCTGGTAACCCCTGGACAAACGCTGCTGATGACTGAAAAAGATGCGGTCAAATGCCGGGCCTTTGCCCAGCCTAACTGGTGGTATTTACCGGTTGATGCGGTACTTCCCCCCGATCAGGCTGAGCAACTGCTGCAAAACATCGAAGCCCTGCTGAAGCAATAATTCAAACCGCTAGCGCGTGCAGCCCCAAGGCTTGCGCGCAGGCGTCTATCGAGCGCTGCTGTGTTTGCTGATACAGCGATAGCTCATCGATCACCTCGGCTCCCAAAGCCAGTTCAAACGCCGCTTTGCTTGACGTTGCGTTGTATTGCGCATGGCTGGTATCGCCGAGATTCGACTGGAAAATACCCGCGGCACTGACCGGCAAGAAATCTTCATACACCAATGGCTGGAAGCGGATATATTCCTTGGCAATCAACTGTTCCAGCGTGCTGTGCTGATCCAATGAGTCTTTGGCTGCCAGCCCGCATTCGGTCGGGAAATAGCGGAACCAGGCCAACTGCTGCTCTCGCAGGGTGGCATAATCATCCGGAAACGCCTGAAAATTTTGCGCCAGCAGTTGATTGTAGCGATCTGCGTTTTTCTCGTTGGGCGGTGCCTGCAGTGCATCGTTGGTAGCCTGCAGCAGACGATCGTAGAGTGCGCGGCCTTTCGTCGTCAACGCAACGCCGCGCTGTTCTATTTCACCGAAGCGGGCAGTATGGTGCCCGTGAACGGCGCTGCCGTCATGCTCAACGAAATCGACGTTTTCCTCCAGCGCTTTAAAGCTGGTTTGGCGCAGCAGGATAGGGCGGCGACGCGGCGGTGGCCCTTCAATCACCGCTTTGGGAGTGATGCCCCGGCCAGGCATTGCCTGTTGAACCAGGTCGATATTAAGGGTGCGCGGCGTCAGGTGGTTAATGTGCGGGCCTTTGAACGCGACCACGTCAGCAATCAAACGGTGTTGGTCGTGCAACTGCTGATATTCGGCTGCGCTGACCGTCGCCCGGCTGTGCCAACGGAAGGTTTCCAGCGCTTGCTCGACAAATTCGTCGGCCTGGTTCTCGTCCAACCCTCCCTGGGCTTCTTGTAAGGCGATCAGCTCCAGTGCGCGCTCGGTAAATATTCTACGACGCGCCAACAGTTGTTGCGCCAGTTGACGTAGTTCCGGATTATCAATCAGCTCTAGTCGCAAGAGCGAAGTGAACACGCGAAAGGGGCTGATTTGCAGCGCGTCTTCATGCACCGCACGAAATGCGGTGGAGTGGACCGGAACGCCTGCCACGGCCAGATCGTAATAACCGACCGGGGACATGCCCATAACATTAAACAGCCGCCGCAGGGTCGCCAGTTCTTGCTCAGTTCCCACCCGGATAGCGCCGTGACGCTCCATGGCCAGTCGTTCGATTTCGCCGGTAATTTGTAATTGATGAGCCAATGCGGCATCTTCGCGCAGGACCTGTCTGTTAGTTTCCGCTACCAGTTCGAGCAAATCGCCGTACAGAGGTACCTCTTTTTGGTACATCTCTGACATGGCGTGGGAGAATCTGGCGCGGATTTCATTCGGTGAGACGAACTGCTGGGCGGTCATGCGCATAGCTCCTTAATTCAGTATAATCTGAAAAATTATATTTTTGACGGCATAAGTGCTGGCTGAAAGGCCATCTGCCTTGTTTTCACCTCAAGTTTAGCCATGTCGAATGGGTTTTGTTATAGCTTGGGCAAGCATATTAGATTTTTATGCGTTAGCTCTCATTTGAACAGCACAGGGCGGTAACATTGGCCGTCCAGAAGGCAATAACGCCAAGATTTTTACATAAAAAAAGATAAATTAACTCATGCACAATCATAGACATAAAAACAAATTCGAAGTAATGATAAAAATAAGGCAATAAACCTCTTGTGCAAAGAATAGATTTATGAGTAAATGCAAGTCGGCCTGTGATACAGACCTATTTATGTTCGAGTATAGAGTTAAGCAGTTCCTCCAAAAACGTTATCATCTGATTCCGCTTCAAAGACGAACCTTCTAAGTACCTCCCATAAGTAATGTTTCTAAAAACGGCCTAAATTGCCTTATGGCAGGTTTTGTATATATATTTAAAAGGTAAATGTGTAATGTCTAAGAAGACTGGTCAGGTGAAGTGGTTCAACGAAAGCAAAGGTTTTGGTTTTATTGAACAGAACGACGGTGGAAAAGATGTATTCGTACATTTCTCTGCAATCGCGACCGACGGTTTCAAAACTCTGGCTGAAGGCCAGCGTGTTGAGTATACCATCCAGGACAGCCCGCGCGGGCCGGCTGCCGCTAACGTTGTTGCTCTGTAAGAAAACAGGGAATAGCGTAAAACGATCTTAATACAACCATGATGATGCGTTAATGCTGATTCATTGCGGAAGATATTAAGTTCAACAAGCCCGCCGTAGTGCGGGTTTTTTATTTTTTGCTCACGAGAGGTTTGTTACGAAAAACTTTAGGATGGGCTGGTAGCGTCCAACAATAATAAAAATGACGTTGTTAAGGATGCTCAAGTAAAAGGATATAAGTTATGTTTAAAAATACTGTGTTACAAATGGGCCGTGTGAAATGGTTTGATCAGGCCGCAGGCTATGGCTTTATTTCACCGGTAGACGGTAGCGACGAAATCTATGTAAGCCGTCGTTCTATTGCCAATACTAAAAATAAATCATTAAACGAAGGTCAGAACGTCGAGTTCTCGATCTATCGCAGCTCCCACGGGCTGTCAGCGGCAGACGTTATCGCGTTCTGACCCATCCCTTCCTCGCCAGTGCCGGTGCCGCCACCCCAAGCACTGGCGAAGATAAATTCCCCGATATCCACTATTATCAAGCGATTGTTCAATCACTTCGGATATCAGGATGAACACCCCCGTTATTTCTCTTACTGCCGCCCGTGCGCTCCACCTTGCCGCACAGGGGTTGTTAACCCCGATAAAACGTAAAGCCAAGCCCGACGATGTGGTTGCCGCCATTCAGCGTATGGGCCTCCTGCAAATCGATACCATCAGCGTTGTCGCTCGCAGCCCCTATTTGGTGCTGTTCAGCCGCTTGGGTGATTATCAGCCCGAATGGCTGGAACAGGCGCTGGCCGGTAGACAGTTGTTCGAGTACTGGGCACATGAAGCCTGCTTTTTACCCATTGAAGATTTTGGCCTGCTGCGACATCGTATGCTGCAGCCGCAGGGTATGGGCTGGAAGTATTCCGAAGAGTGGATGCAGGACCATCGCACCGCAATTGATGCACTGCTGCAACATATTGAAGCCACTGGCCCCGTACGTTCGGCGGATTTTAGCGCCGAGAAGAAAGGGAACAGCGGTTGGTGGGATTGGAAGCCGGAAAAGCGGCATCTTGAGATCCTGTTTACCGCCGGCAAACTTATGGTGGCTGAGCGACGCAACTTCCACCGCGTTTATGATCTTACGGAAAGGCTAATGCCCCATTGGGATGATAGTCGACACGGGCTGGCGGCCGATCATGCGCGGCATGAGATGCTGACGCGTACCTGTCGCTTCCTGGGGATATTCAAGGCTGAATGGCTGGCAGATTACTACCGACTGAAGCGAGTAGCGCCGAAGGCACTCTTGGCCGGGTTGCAGCAGCAGGGAGAAGTGCTGCCGGTGTTGATCGACGGATTGGAGGGGGAGTTTTACGTACACCATTCGCTAGCCGAAGAACTGCACCTGGCGGAGCAAGGTAAGCTGAAATCAAGCGTAACCACTCTGCTTTCTCCCTTCGATCCAGTGGTTTGGGATCGCCGCCGCGCCCTGGAGTTGTTCGATTTCGATTACCGGTTGGAGTGTTACACGCCAAAAGAAAAACGGCAGTATGGCTATTTCACCCTTCCCGTGTTGCAACGTGGAGAACTGATTGGTCGCATTGATGCAAAAATGCATCGTCGGCAGGGTATATTTGAAATCATCAGTTTCCATCCGCAGACCAAGGTTCGCTTTGGTAAACAGCGTATGCAGGACATTCGGCAAGCCATCACCCGTAGTGCAAAATGGCACGGTGCAAATCAGGTTATTTTGGGTGATATTCCGGCACCGCTGGCGACCGAATGGCGCGAGGGTTGGGAAGTGGAATAACGAACGGCGTTGTCGGCGTGGGTAAAACGAATTCCAGCGCCGCTCGTTACAAGGGGGTGGCCTCAGTTGCTGAAGTTGGCAAACATGGCGATGATCTTATGAATACGTTTGATCATGAGAAATATCTTTTTGTGATCTGAGTCACAAAATTCTACGCCTGTGCCATTGCCAGTTCAATCCCTGCAGCAGATTAAAACGCAACAACAAGGCAGCCGGTGATTAACCTGGCGCATAGCGTTGTGCTATCCTCATCCACTTTCCTTACGTAAGATCTCCACCCTGGAGGAAGCATGGACCACCGTTTACTCGAAATCGTTGCCTGTCCGGTCTGCAACGGTAAGCTCTATTTCAACAAAGAAAACCAGGAACTGGTGTGTAAAGTGGATGGCCTGGCCTACCCGCTGCGTGATGGCATTCCGGTTCTGCTGGAAAATGAGGCGCGGGCGCTTTCATTGGATGAGAAACACGCATGAGTTTCATCGCTATTATTCCAGCTCGTTATGCTTCAACCCGTTTGCCTGGGAAACCACTGGCCGATATTCACGGTAAGCCGATGGTGGTGCACGTCATGGAACGTGCGCGCGAGTCCGGTGCCAGCCGCGTCATTGTGGCGACCGACCACCCAGCCGTCGCCGAAGCGGTGAAAGCGGCCGGTGGTGAAGTTTGCATGACCCGGGCCGATCACAATTCGGGCACCGAACGTTTGGCTGAAGTGATCGAGCATTATGGCTTTAATGATGACGAAATCATCGTTAACGTTCAGGGTGATGAGCCTCTTATCCCTCCGGTCATAGTACGGCAGGTGGCTGAAAACCTGGCGGGCAGCCAGGCTGGTATGGCTACCTTGGCAGTGCCGATCGACAGTGCGGAAGAAGCCTTCAACCCCAATGCAGTTAAGGTGGTTATGGATGCGCAGGGCTATGCGCTCTACTTTTCGCGCGCCACCATTCCGTGGGATCGTGAACGTTTCGCCCAATCCAAAGAGAGCATCGGCGACAGCCTGTTGCGGCATATTGGCATTTACGCCTATCGCGCCGGCTTTGTACGCCGTTATGTCACTTGGGCGCCAAGCCAACTGGAACAAATTGAGTTGCTGGAGCAGTTGCGGGTGCTGTGGTACGGCGAAAAAATCCACGTGGCGGTTGCCAAGGCAATGCCGAGCGTGGGGGTTGATACGCCGGAAGACTTGCAGCGTGTCCGTGACAGCATGAAAAGCTGATCATTGAACGCCGGTGCGCCACACGGCGCGCCGGCGGCATTATCATTTCCCTTCTTATATCCCCATTTTGTTGATCTGCGTTGAAGAATTTATCTGCTTAGCGTTCGATGATAGCTGCGTCTCTTCCTATCTCTTGAGGCTATTTCCTTATGGAGCAGTTACGCGCTGAACTGAGTATTGTGCTGGGTGAGTCTATCAGCCGACTGGAACGCGTCAGCGAGCAGCCTTATGCACACATGTATTCACTGTACGACCAACAGGGGCACGCTATTCCGCTGATGGCGAAAAGCTTTGTCTGCCAAGGGATTGCCCAGCAGGAGGCCTATAAGCTGTCGATGCTGGCGCGCGAAGGCGATATTCGTTTGCCGACGGTGTATGGCGTGGTCTATTCCCAGCAATCACCCTATAAAGAGATCTTGCTGATAGAACGTTTGCGGGGCGTATCCGCGGAAGCGCCGACGCGCACACCGGATCGCTGGAATTCGTTGATGGAACAGGTGGTCGACGGCGTATTAGCCTGGCACCGTATCGACAGCCACGGCTGCGTCGGCACGGTCGACAGCACTCAGGAAAACGACTGGTTCTGCTGGTATCAACAGCGGGTGGAAGTGCTGTGGTCAACGGTCAGCAACCTTAATTCGCCGCAGCTGACGATGGCAGACCGTCGCTTGCTGTATCGCACACGTGAAGCATTGACCCATTTTTTTGTCGGATTTGACGATCCCTGCGTGCTGGTGCACGGCAACTTGTCGCTACGCAGTATGTTAAAAGACCCCAAAAGCGATCAATTACTGGCGATGTTGAACCCTGGAATGATGCTGTGGGCGCCACGGGAATATGAGCTTTTCAGGCTGTGTGAGGCAGGAATGCCCAGTCAGTTGCTGTTTTATTATTTGCAACGTGCGCCGGTGGCGGAATCTTTCCTGGTGCGGCGCTGGTTGTATGTGGTGTGGGAGGCGGTGGGGCGGTTGATTCATACCGGCAAGCTGGATCGGCAACCGTTTGATTATGCTTCCAAACAGCTGCTGCCCTGGCTTGCCGGTTAAGCTTGTTTAGTCGACAGAAACCTCATCGGCCCCTTTAAGCCATTGCCATAGGCTGCCGAGCGTTTCATACCAGGCGCGTTCGCTGTGGCCAAGGAACATAGCCGATGGCACCACGCGATCCCAGATATTCAAACGTGAGCTGATGGCCAATTGGTTGGCCGGTGCCGGGATAGGGTGCAGCCCCTTGGCTTCAAAGAAACGCATCGCCCGTGGCAAATGGTTAGCCGAGGTCACCAGAATAAAGGGCTGTTGCCCGACCAGCTTCGACACCTGCAACGCCTCTTGCTCGGTATCCATCGGGCGATCCAACAGTACCATGTCGCTGCCTGGCACCCCCAGGCTTTCCGCTACCTTCGCCGCCGTCGCCGCGTTACTCAGAGTATTGGGGCCTCCGGCTCCGGTGAACACCATTTTTGCGCCGGGATGCGCGAGATACAGGCGCACGCCTTCCGTGACGCGTGGCAGGCTGTTACCGATCAGGTTGGAACTGGGGGCCCAATCGGGATTAAAGGTATAGCCGCCCCCCAGCACCACGATATACTTTACCGGGTCAGTGCCGCGATAGGTGACATACTCCGATTCGATTGGGCGTAGCAGCCTGTCGGCCACCGGCTGCAGGCTGAAAAGCAGTAAAAACAGCCAGCTCACCGTCAAAATGACCCTGCCGCTTTTTTGCCAACGGGTGAACCACAGCAGCAACAGCGCCAGTCCCATCAACAGCAGCAGCGCAGGTAACGGCATTAAAATGGCGCCAATGAACTTTTTCAGGTTAAACAGCATCAAAAATCAGGTCCTTTTGGGCGAAAAAACGACATCCGGGCACATTCAGGCCGCAAGAAGATTCATTCTAAGCCAGTCTGTGCCAAAATAGCAGGTTTGAATGGGCTGGCGCTTTGCCCCCAACAGAATAAGATCAGCGGAGCCGTTGTCCATGCAGGATCGCAATTTTGACGATATTGCTGAAAAGTTTGCGCGTAATATTTACGGCACCACCAAAGGGAAAATCCGTCAGGCGGTAGTCTGGCAGGATCTGACCACGCTGTTGGCCCAGTTGCCGCAGCGGCCGCTGCGCATTCTGGATGCCGGCGGCGGCGAAGGCCATATGGCCTGCCAATTGGCAGAATTAGGACATCAGGTGTTGTTGTGCGATCTTTCTGGTGAGATGATCCAACGCGCCGCATTACTGGCTGAGCAGAAAGGTGTGAGCCAGAACATGCAATTCATACAAAGTTCAGCACAGGATATTGGCCAACATTTGGAACAGCCGGTTGATCTGGTATTGTTTCATGCTGTGCTTGAATGGATTGCCGAACCTGAAGCGGCACTGCGGGCGTTGTTCGACTGCCTGCTGCCAGGTGGCGCACTGTCATTGATGTTCTTTAATGCCAATGGCCTCTTGATGCGTAACGTGGTGTTGGGTAATTTCCAACTGGTGAACCCCGAGGTCAGAAGGCGCAGAAAGCGTTCGTTGTCACCGCAATATCCACATAGTCCGCCGCAGGTATACGGCTGGCTGGAACAATTGGGCATGCGCATCAGCGGGAAAACCGGCGTGCGGGTGTTCCACGATTACCTGCAAAGCAGGCAGTTACAGACGCAAAAATTTGAAGAGTTACTGGCGCTTGAACAGCACTATTGCCGGCAGGAGCCGTACGTGAGTTTGGGGCGCTATATTCACGTCATGGCGCATAAACCAAACCTGAAGGACGAACTATGAGTGAATTTTCCCAGACAGTACCCGAACTGGTCGCCTGGGCACGGAAAAATGATTTCTCTATTTCGCTCCCTACGGAGCGTCTCGCGTTTTTGCTTGCTATCGCCACATTGAACGGCGAGCGGCTGGACGGCGAGATGAGCGAAGGTGAGCTGGTTGATGCATTTCGCCATGTCAGCAAGGGTTTCGAACAGACGCATGAAACGGTGGCGGTCCGCGCCAACAATGCGATTAACGACATGGTGCGCCAGCGCCTGTTAAACCGCTTCACCAGCGAACTGGCGGACGGTAACGCAATTTACCGTTTGACGCCGCTGGGGATCGGCATTACCGATTACTATATTCGTCAGCGCGAATTCTCCACGCTGCGTCTGTCGATGCAGCTGTCGATCGTGGCGCAGGAGCTGAAACGCGCCGCCGACGCCGCCGAAGAGGGCGGTGACGATTTCCACTGGCACCGCAACGTATTTGCCCCGCTGAAATATTCGGTAGCGGAAATCTTCGACAGCATCGACATGACCCAACGGGTGATGGATGAACAGCAGCAGGGCGTAAAAGATGATATCGCCGCGCTGCTGAACCAGGACTGGCGGGCAGCCATTTCCAGCTGTGAGATGCTGCTGTCCGAAACCTCAGGCACCCTGCGTGAACTGCAGGATACTCTGGAGGCGGCAGGCGACAAGCTGCAGGCCAACCTGCTGCGCATTCAGGATGCTACACTGGGTGGCGCGGAGCTGGGCTTCGTCGATAAGCTGGTGTTCGACTTGCAAAGCAAGCTCGACCGCATCATCAGTTGGGGCCAGCAGGCGATCGACCTGTGGATTGGCTACGACCGCCACGTGCACAAATTTATCCGTACCGCGATCGACATGGACAAGAACCGGGTGTTCGCTCAGCGTTTGCGCCAGTCGGTGCAGAACTATTTCGACAATCCATGGACACTGACCCATGCCAACGCCGATCGCCTGCTGGATATGCGTGACGAAGAGCTGGCCTTGCGCAGCGAGGAAGTGACCGGGGAATTGCCGCCGGATCTGGAATTCGAGGAGTTCAGCGAAATTCGCGAGCAGCTGGCGGCCATGATCGAACAGGCGTTGAAGATTTATCAGGAACAACAGATGCCGCTCAATTTAGGGGCGGTGATGCGCGATTATCTGGCGCAATATCCGCGTGCCCGTCATTTCGATGTGGCACGTATAGTGGTCGACCAGGCAGTGCGCCTTGGTGTGGCTGAAGCAGATTTTTCAGGGTTGCCGGCACAATGGCAGGCAATCAATGATTACGGAGCCAAGGTCCAGGCCCATGTCATCGACAAATATTGAACAAGTAATGCCAGTCAAGCTGGCCAAGGCATTGTCTAACGCGCTGTTCCCTGCGCTGGACAGCCATCTGCGCGCAGGTCGTCACATCGGTATCGATGAGCTGGACAACCACGCCTTCTTAATGGATTTCCAGGATGAACTGGAAGAGTTTTACGCCCGCTACAGCGTGGAGTTGATCCGCGCGCCGGAAGGGTTCTTCTATCTGCGTCCGCGCTCCACTACCCTGATCCCGCGTTCGGTTTTATCCGAGCTGGACATGATGGTGGGGAAAATCCTGTGCTATCTCTACCTCAGCCCGGAGCGTCTGGCGCATGAGGGGATTTTCAGCCATCAGGAGCTGTACGACGAGTTGCTGAGCCTGGCAGACGAAACCAAATTGCTGAAGTTCGTTAATCAGCGCTCTACCGGTTCGGATCTCGATCGCCAGAAGCTGCACGAAAAAGTGCGCACTTCACTGAACCGCCTGCGTCGTCTGGGCATGATCTACTTCATGGGCAATGACAGCAGCAAGTTCCGCATCACCGAAGCGGTGTTCCGCTTTGGCGCCGATGTGCGCAGCGGTGACGATCCGCGTGAAGCACAGTTACGTATGATCCGTGACGGCGAAGCGATGCCGGTTGAAAACAGCCTGTCGCTGACTGATGAAAGCGATGCTGAAGATTCGCAGCTTGATACCACACCGGACAGTGCAGAGGATGAACAGGAATGATTGAACGCGGTAAATTTCGCTCGCTGACGCTGGTCAACTGGAACGGCTTCTTCGCCCGCACCTTTGATCTCGATGAGTTGGTGACCACGCTGTCCGGCGGTAACGGGGCAGGGAAATCCACCACCATGGCGGCTTTCGTCACTGCGCTTATCCCCGACTTGACGCTGTTGCACTTTCGTAACACCACCGAAGCCGGCGCCACCAGCGGCTCGCGCGACAAGGGCCTGCACGGTAAGCTGCGTGCCGGGGTGTGTTATTCCACTCTCGATGTGATCAACTCACGCCACCAGCGTGTCGTGGTGGGCGTGCGCCTGCAACAGGTGGCCGGCCGTGACCGTAAAGTGGACATCAAGCCATTCACCATCCAGGGCCTGCCAACGGCAGTACAGCCGACCGAACTTTTGACCCAAACGGTGGGCGAGCGCCAGGCGCGCGTACTGACACTGCAGGAGTTGAAAGAGCGCGTTGAAGAGATGGAAGGCGTGCAGTTCAAGCAATTCAACTCCATCACCGACTACCACTCATTAATGTTCGATCTGGGCGTGATCCCGAAACGCTTGCGTTCATCGTCCGATCGCAGCAAGTTCTATCGTCTGATCGAAGCTTCACTGTACGGCGGTATTTCCAGCGCCATCACCCGCTCATTGCGCGACTATCTGTTGCCGGAAAACAGCGGCGTGCGCAAGGCCTTCCAGGACATGGAAGCGGCGTTGCGTGAAAACCGCATGACGCTGGAAGCGATCCGCGTGACCCAAAGCGATCGCGATCTATTCAAGCACCTGATTTCAGAAGCCACCTCCTACGTGGCGGCGGACTATATGCGCCATGCCAATGAGCGGCGTATTCATCTGGACGGCGCGCTGGCATTACGCAGCGATCTGTTGGGCAGCCGCAAACAGCTGGCTGCTGAGCAGTATCGCCATGTCGAAATGGCACGCGAACTGGCGGAGCAGAGTGGTGCAGAATCCGATCTGGAAACGGATTATCAGGCCGCCAGCGATCACCTTAACCTGGTGCAGACGGCGATGCGCCAGCAGGAAAAGATCGAGCGCTATGAAGGCGATCTGGAAGAGCTGACCTACCGTCTTGAAGAACAGAACGAAGTGGTGGCGGAGGCCAGCGAACAGCAGGCCGAAAACGAAGCGCGCGCCGAGGCGGCCGAACTGGAAGTGGATGAGCTGAAAAGCCAACTCGCCGACTACCAGCAGGCGCTGGACGTGCAGCAGACCCGCGCCATTCAATATCAGCAAGCGTTGCAGGCGTTGGAACGTGCGCGAGCACTGTGCCAACTGCCGGAGCTGACCGCCGAAAATGCCGAACAGTGGCTGGATACCTTCCAGGCGCGCGAGCAAGAGGCGACTGAAGCCTTGCTGATGCTCGAGCAGAAACTGAGCGTGGCCGATGCCGCGCACGGTCAGTTTGAACAGGCTTATCAGCTGGTGGGGAAAATCGCCGGTCAGGTCAGCCGCAGCGAAGCCTGGCAGTGCGCGCGCGAATTGCTGCGTGACTGGCCATCGCAACAACACCTTGCCGAACGCGTACAGCCATTGCGCATGCGCCTGAGCGAGCTGGAACAACGTCTGCGCTCCCAGCAGGATGCCGAACGCCTGCTGCAGGAATTCTGCAAGCGCCATGGTCAGCAGTATCAGCCGGATGAACTCGATGCTCTGCAACAAGAGCTGGAAGAGCGTCTGGAGTCGCTGTCGCAAAGCGTCAGCGAGGCCGGCGAACGCCGGATGGAAATGCGCCAGGAACTGGAGCAAATTCAGCAACGCATTCGTGAGCTCACCACCCGCGCCCCTGTCTGGTTAGCGGCGCAGGATGCTCTGAGCCAGCTCAGCGAGCAGAGCGGCGAACCGCTGGAAAGCAGCCAGCAGGTGACTGAGTACATGCAGCAACTGCTGGAGCGCGAACGCGAAACCACCGTTGAGCGTGACGAAGTGGCTGCCAGCAAGCGTGCGGTTGAAGCGCAGATCGAACGTCTCAGCCAGCCGGGCGGGGCCGAAGACCAACGCCTGGTTACGCTGGCCGAACGTTTTGGCGGCGTGCTGCTCTCCGAAATTTACGACGATGTCACTATCGACGATGCGCCTTACTTCTCCGCATTGTATGGCCCGTCGCGTCACGCGATCGTGGTGCCGGATCTGTCGCTGGTCCGCGAAATGCTGGAAGGGTTGGAAGATTGCCCGGAAGATCTCTATCTGATCGAAGGGGATCCGCAGTCATTCGATGACAGCGTGTTCGCCGTTGAAGAGCAAGACCGAGCGGTGTTGGTGAAAACCGCCGATCGCCAATGGCGTTACTCCCGTTATCCGGAAGTGCCGCTGTTTGGTCGCGCCGCCCGCGAAAACCGCCTGGAAGTGCTGCACGCCGAGCGTGAAACGCTGGCTGAGCGTTACGCCACGCTGTCATTCGACGTGCAAAAGACCCAGCGTTCGCATCAGGCCTTCAGCCGCTTCATCGGCTCTCATCTGGCGGTGGCGTTTGACGCCGATCCGGAAGCGGAAATCCGCAGCCTCACTTCCCGTCGCGGTGAAGTAGAGCGCGCGCTGAACAACCATGAAGCGCAGAACCAGCAGCAACGCCAGCAATATGAGCAGGCGAAAGAAGGCATCTCCGCGCTTAACCGCCTGATGCCGTTGGTCTCATTGTTAAACGATGAAACCTTGCAGGATCGCGTAGAAGAAATCCGTGAAGAGCTGGAAGAGGCGCAGGATGCCGCGCGTCATATTCAGCAGCACGGCGTTTCCCTGACCAAGCTTGAGCCGTTGCTGTCGGTGCTGCAGAGCGATCCGCAGCAACATGAACAGCTGCAGCAGGATTACATCCAGGCGCAAAGCGTACAGCGTCAGGCTAAACAGCAGGCGTTTGCCTTGATCGAAGTGGTACAGCGCCGCGCGCACTTCGGTTATACCGACTCTGCCGGTATGCAAAACGCCAACAACGATTTGAACGACAAGCTGCGCCAACGTCTTGAGCACGCGGAAGCGGAACGTACCCGTGCCCGCGAGCAGTTACGTCAGTATCAGACCCAGTTTACTCAGTACAGCCAAGTGTTGGCGTCGCTGAAAAGCTCGTATGACGCCAAGCGCGACATGCTGAAAGAACTGAGCCAGGAGCTGGTCGACATTGGCGTACAGGCGGATGCCAATGCTGAAGCCCGTGCCCGTGCACGTCGTGATGAACTGCACGCCGGCCTGAGCAACAACCGCGCGCGCCGTAACCAGTTGGAAAAACAGCTGACCTTCTGCGAAGCGGAAATGGACGGCTTGCAGAAGAAACTGCGTAAGCTTGAGCGTGATTACCATCAGTTGCGTGAGCAGGTGGTGACCGCCAAGGCGGGCTGGTGCGCAGTGATGCGCATGGTGAAAGACAACGGAGTTGAGCGTCGTCTGCACCGTCGCGAACTGGCTTATATGGACGGCGACGAACTGCGCTCGATGTCGGATAAGGCGCTCGGTGCGCTGCGTCTGGCAGTATCGGATAACGAACATCTGCGTGACGTGCTGCGTCTGTCGGAAGATCCTAAGCGTCCTGAACGCAAGATCCAGTTCTATATCGCGGTGTACCAGCATTTGCGCGAGCGTATTCGTCAGGACATCATTCGTACTGATGACCCGGTCGAGGCTATCGAGCAGATGGAAATCGAGCTGGGCCGTCTGACCGAAGAACTGACCGCACGTGAGCAGAAGCTGGCGATCAGTTCCAAGAGCGTGGCGAACATCATTCGCAAAACCATCCAGCGCGAACAGAACCGTATCCGCATGCTCAACCAGGGCTTGCAGGCGGTTTCCTTCGGCCAGGTGAAAAGCGTGCGATTGAACGTCAACGTGCGAGAAGCGCATGCGACCCTGTTGGACGTGCTCTCTGAGCAGCAGGAACAGCACCAGGATCTGTTTAACAGCAACCGCCTGACCTTCTCAGAAGCGCTGGCCAAGCTGTACCAGCGCCTGAATCCGCAGATTGATATGGGCCAGCGCACGCCGCAGACCATCGGTGAAGAGCTGCTGGATTACCGTAACTACCTCGAGCTGGAAGTGGAAGTGTTCCGCGGATCCGACGGCTGGTTGCGTGCGGAGAGCGGCGCGTTGTCTACCGGTGAAGCGATCGGTACCGGGATGTCGATTCTGGTGATGGTGGTACAGAGTTGGGAAGAAGAATCTCGCCGCCTGCGCGGTAAAGATATCTCCCCATGCCGTCTGCTGTTCCTCGATGAAGCGGCTCGACTGGATGCCAAATCCATCGCGACCCTGTTTGAGCTGTGCGACCGCCTGGAAATGCAGCTGATCATCGCCGCACCGGAAAACATCAGCCCGGAAAAAGGGACCACGTATAAGCTGGTGCGTAAGGTGTTCCAGAACCATGAACACGTACACGTTGTGGGGCTGCGCGGTTTCGCTAACGAACCGCCTGCGGCACTGGGTGTCACCGCGGCTGAAACGCCGTAAGCGCAAAAAAGCCCGCTAATAATCTGAAAATAGCCGCCCTGGGGTGGCTATTTTTTTGTACACATGGATGATAGTCCTGCTTTTTTATCCGCTTTTAAACGGGTAGCTTAATGAATTACAGTTATTCATTAGTGCCAAAGGGCAAAATGGCTTTTCTGTTCGTATACTGAAACTAATAAGCTGTCTTAGTTGTATTTTTTGTGAGCATACAGGGGGCAATGGATGTTGCTTAGAAATGGAAACAAGGTACGACGTTTGGCGTTGAGTTGCGCAATGGCATGTGGTCTTGCGTCGTCGCTACCCGTATGGGCAACCGTTCCTGCATTCCCGGTGGCGTCTTCCGGCATGTCAGTTGCGCAAAGTCGTTCGGAATTGCTTGCGGCATTGCCTAAAGGCATCACACCGCATTATCTTTCAACGCTTGCTCCTTTGTACGCAGCGAACCGGATGCAACTGATGTGGCAGGATCGCGAAGCGGTACAGCAATTTCAGCAGCAACTGGCTGAATTGGCAATGTCCGGTGTGCAACCGCAGTTTACGCAATGGGTGAGATTATTGACTAACCCTGCTATTACCGGTGTAGCGCGCGATGTCGTTTTGTCTGATGCGATGTTGGGCTATTTGCAGTTCGTTTCGTCGATCGGCGCCAATGGCAACAGCTGGCTGTACAGCAACATTCCCTACAAGCTCGGTTTGCCGCCGAATACGGTGATTAACCAGTGGCAGTTGGCGGTGCGTCAGGGTAAAACGGTGCCGTATGTCAACTCGCTGGCACCGCAGCACCCGCAATACGCCAAGATGCATCAGGCATTACGCGACATGCTGGCTGATGGACGCCCATGGCCGCAGATGGCCAATGGCCCGAGTTTGCGCCCCGATCAACTGAGCGATGATATTCCTGCCTTGCGCGAGATCCTGGCGCGCAACGGTATGCTGACCACTTCTGCCGCGCCGGCAGAGGCGCAGGAGCCGCCTGCGGTATTGACCGGTTCGCGCAATGAGCCAGACGATGGTGGCTTATCGGTAGATGAAGAGAAAAATCGCGAGGCCCAGAGTGCGGTAGTCAGCCCGGCTGCCGCGCCGGTAAAAGACTTGGCGCCGTCACCGCAATCGCCGTTCAGTCAGCAGCAGGAGAGTCCGGTCACGGTCACGGACAATCGCTATACTGCCGATTTGGTTGAGGGCGTTAAACGCTTCCAGAAATGGCAAGGGTTGAGCGCTGATGGCGTGATTGGCGTACGCACCCGCGAATGGCTTAACGTGACGCCGCAAATGCGAGCTTCGCTGTTAGCCTTGAACATCCAGCGTTTACGCATTCTTCCCGGCCGTGTTGACACCGGAATTATGGTCAACATTCCTAACTACTCGTTGACCTATTACCTGAACGGCAATGAGGTGCTTTCGTCACGGGTGATCGTAGGGCGGCCCAGCCGCAAGACGCCGTTGATGAACAGTGCGCTGAACAATGTGGTAGTTAACCCGCCGTGGAACGTGCCGACCACGCTGGTGCGCGAAGACATTGTGCCGAAGGCGATGCGTGACGGCAGCTACTTCCAAAAACACGGTTATACCGTGCTTTCCGGCTGGAGCAACGATGCTGAGGTGATCAACCCGGCAATGATCGACTGGAATATGGTGTCGGCCCGTAACTTCCCGTACCGGATCCGCCAGGCTCCGGGAGCGACCAACTCGCTGGGGCGTTTTAAATTCAACATGCCGAGTTCGGACGCCATCTATTTGCACGACACGCCGAACCATAACCTGTTCCAGAAAGACATTCGTGCCCTGAGCTCGGGTTGCGTGCGGGTCAACAAGGCTTCGGATTTGGCGAATATGCTGTTGCAGGATGCGGGCTGGAACAATACCCGTGTTTCCTCCACCCTAAAACAGGGAAATACCACCTACGTAAATATCCGCCAGCATATTCCGGTTAAATTGTATTATTTAACCGCCTGGGTCTCTGATGATGGAAAGCCACAATTCCGTACAGATATTTACAATTACGATGATACGGTGAGATCGGGTGCACAAATTTTGGCTCAGGCCGAAAAATTAATGCAATAAATGCAGTAATTATAAATAAATAACGGTCAGAATATCGGGCCATGGTGCAGGCACTCATTCCGTGAGTGCCTGCAAACCGCGGGATATCACGGGTTGACTCAATCAGTGTGGGCGGTTATGGTTCAGGCAGTGCGCTGTTTTGTGCATATATTTTGATATTCTTGCCGGGTTTAACAGAAACATGGACAAAATTGATCATCATCGCCGTAAGTGGCTGGCGTTAGGTAGCGCCGCTGTGGGCATAGCGCTGCTCCCTGGGCAAGCCTTTGCCAGTCTTTCTACTTCGCGCCCGCGTATTCTTGTCGTTAATAATATGCATACGGGCGAATCCTTGAAAGCCGAATTCTTCGACGGCAAGGGATATAATAAAGACGAATTAGTTCGTCTTAATCATCTCTTCCGTGATTATCGAGCCAATAAAGTCAAGTCGATCGATCCTCGTCTATTTGATCACCTCTATCGCCTGCAGGGTCTGTTGGGCACCAACAAACCGGTACAGCTGGTTTCAGGTTATCGTTCCCTGGATACCAACAATGAGCTGCGTGAGCGCAGCCGCGGTGTGGCCAAGCACAGCTATCATACCAAGGGCCAGGCGATGGACTTCCATATCGAAGGCATCCAGTTGAGCAATATCCGCAAAGCGGCGTTAAAAATGAGCGCCGGTGGTGTAGGATATTACCCACGTAGCAACTTTGTACACATCGATACCGGCCCGGTGCGGACCTGGTAATCGCTGTGCACCATAAGTGAGTAGCGCCAGCCCATCAGGGTATGGCGCTGTTGTCGTTGGAGCCTTATGAAATACCAAATTATTCCCGTTACCGCTTTTAGTCAGAATTGCAGCCTGATCTGGTGTGAGAGTACCCAACAGGCGGCGTTGGTCGATCCCGGCGGCGAAGCGGAAAAATTAAAGGCCGAAATTGCCAGGCAGGGCGTGACGGTCACGCAGATCCTGTTGACGCACGGCCATCTCGATCACGTAGGGGCAGCGGCTGAGCTGGCGGAACACTATCAGGTACCGATCTACGGTCCGGACAAGGAAGACGCTTTCTGGTTGGATGGTCTGCCTGCACAGAGCCGGATGTTTGGTCTGGAAGAGTGTGCGCCTCTGACGCCAACTCGCTGGCTGGAAGAAGGGGACAGCGTGCAGGTGGGTGAAATGACGCTCATGGTGCTGCATTGCCCGGGACATACGCCTGGTCATATCGTGTTTATTAATGAGCAGGCGCGGTTGGCGCTAGTGGGTGACGTATTGTTTAACGGTGGCGTGGGTCGCAGTGACTTCCCACGCGGCGATCACCAGGCATTAATCAACTCGATCCGCACCAAGCTCCTGCCACAGGGGGATGACATGGCGTTTATCCCGGGGCACGGACCGATGTCTACCTTCGGTCAAGAGCGTGAAACCAATCCGTTCCTGCGAGAAGAACCGGCCATCTGGTAAGGTTATTTCCCGGCAGAAATAACTAAGGGGCGCATTTAGCGCCCCTTTTGCTTATTTGAAACCGTAACCTTTACAGCACGGCGACGATGGCTTCGCACAGAGGCGCCATATTGTCTGGCGTCATGCCTGCGACGTTAACCCGGCCGGAGTTAACGGCGTAAACGCCAAATTCGTCACGCAGGCGCAGCACCTGTTCTTTGGTCAATCCGCTGAACGAGAACATGCCGTTCTGATTAATGATAAAGCTGAAGTCCTGCTCTGCGCCTTTCTCCTGCAGAGTATTCACGAACAGCTGACGCATGCGGTGAATACGTTGACGCATATCGGTCAGCTCCTGCTCCCACAGGGCGCGCAGCGCATCATCACCCAGGATGGTCGCAACCACCGCAGCACCGTGTGACGGCGGGTTGGAGTAGTTGGCGCGAATGGCGGCTTTCACCTGGCTGAAGGCGCGGTCAGCGGTATCCGCATCTGCAGCCACCAGAGTACAGGCGCCGACGCGTTCGTTGTATAGGCCGAAATTCTTCGAGTACGAGCTGGCTACGATCAGTTCCTGATGCTTGGCGGCGAAAATACGCAGGCCCTGCGCATCTTCTTCCAGACCTTTCGCGAAGCCCTGATAAGCAAAGTCGAACAGCGGCAGCCAGCCGTTAGCCACAGACAGCTCGGCTAACTGAGCCCACTGCTCAGACGTAGGGTCAATGCCGGTTGGGTTATGGCAGCAACCATGGAACAGGACCACATCGCCTGCCTGAGCCTGTTTCAGGCTGTTCAGCAGGCCATCGAAGTCCAGCGCATGATTGGCCGCATCGTAGTAGGCATATTCCAGCACTTCCAGGCCGACGGCGCCAAACACATTTTTATGGTTCGGCCAGCTTGGGTTGCTGATCCAGATGCGTTTAGCGCTGGTCTGGTTGGCGATGAAGTCAGCTGCCACACGCAGGCCGCCGGTGCCACCAGGCGTTTGCGCGGTGCGCGCACGCTTGTCTGCAATGATTGGACTTTGTTTGCCGAACAGCAGCTCTTGCGTGCAGTTGGCGAAAGCGGGGATGCCCTCAATGCCGAGATAGTTTTTGGTGGCTTCATTTTCCAGCAGATACTGCTCAGCTTTTTTCACGCTGGTCAGCACTGGCGTTTTGCCGGTTTCGTCTTTGTAGACGCCAATGCCCAAATTGATTTTGTTCGGGCGCGCGTCGGCGCGGAAAATGTCGGTCAGACCCAGAATCGGATCGGCAGGTGCAGCAGTGATTTTTTCAAACATGTCAGGTGCTTCCATGGCTCGGAGTTAAGCAGACAGAAGCATCAGGGTAGCGCCAGTTATGCGCTTTGCCAACCGTTTGCGAGAAAAACACAGCGATCTTGTGAAGGGCGCAGATTCAGCATAAAAAATGAGGAAGAAGGGGACATTGGCAGGATAAAAATTTACGCGTAGCGCAAAAACAAAAACAGGGCCGAAGCCCTGTTTTTTAACTTAGCCGACGGTGAACCGCCGTTAAGTGAGACAACTTAGAACTGGTAAACCAGGCCAACACCTACGATATCATCGGTAGCGGTGCCAGTGGCTTTAGTGAACTCGTTGTCGTCCAGCAGGTTGATTTTGTAATCAACGTAGGTAGACATGTTTTTGTTGAAGTAGTAAGTGGTACCAACAGAAACATATTTAACCAGATCTTGGTCAGTACCTGCGCCAGGGACGTTCAGGTTCTTACCTTTAGACTGCAGGTAAGACACTTCTGGACGCAGACCGAAGTCGAACTGGTACTGTGCAGTCACTTCGAAGTTCTGAGTTTTGCTGGCGAAGCCGCCGCAATCGGTAGAAGCATTACAGGTTGAGCTGAAGTTGCCGCCGCCGAATGGAGTCATGTTACGAGTTTCTGCGTACATAGCTGCCAGGTAAACGTTGTTAGCGTCGTATTTCGCGCCAACGGTCCATGCATCAGCTTTGTCGCCACGTTCGTTAGAACGCAGTTTTTGATCATCGGTACGGTTGGAAGAAGCGTATGCTGCACCTACGCTGATGCCTTCGCCGATGTCATAAGTAGAAGACAGGCCCCAGCCGTCGCCGTTTTGTTTCTTGATGTCACGGTCGTCGTTCTGGTTTTTACCTTGGTACTGAACAGCGAAGTTCAGACCGTCAACCAGACCGAAGAAGTTGTTGTTACGGTAAGTAGCAACGCCGTTGGTACGGCCAGTCATGTAGTTGTCGGTAATGGTGTAAGTATCGCCACCGAACTCTGGCAGCATATCTGTCCAGCCTTCTACGTCGTACAGTACGCCGTAGTTACGGCCGTAGTCGAATGAACCGTAGTCAGCAAATTTCAGACCAGCGAAGCCCAGACGAGTCTTGGTGCCTTCGGTGCCTTGAGATTCAGAGTGGTTAGCCTGAACGTTGTATTCCCACTGGCCGTAACCGGTCAGTTGGTCAGTAATCTGGGTTTCACCTTTGAAGCCGAAACGAACATAGGACTGATCGCCATCATTGCCTTTGTCGTCTGAGAAGTAGTGCAGACCGTCAACTTTACCGTACAGATCCAGTTTGTTGCCGTCTTTGTTGTAGATTTCAGCAGCGTTAGCTGCACCAGCGGCTAACAGAGCTGGGATTACCACTGCAAGAATATTGCGCTTCATCATTATATTACCCTCATTGGTGTTATTCGGACACCTTTGCCACTGCCGCCAATAATTCTTTTGGAACTATTGTTGATAGATTGGTGTCGTCCTGTGTCTGCACGCAGTGTTCCATTCACGGGCGGGTTAATCTAGAACGAAAATGCTACCAATGTCCCAATGAGGTTTCAAAAAGAAAGTATTTGTAACAAAATGTAATTTTGAGGGAACTTTGTGACGCAGGTCAATATTAAAAAATGCGAAAGGCCAGCTAAGCTGGCCTTGGTTTTGTAACTAAATTAATTAGAAAATGTATTATCTGATTAATTAAAAGGTTGCATTACGTGGTGTGCGAGGGAACGGAATTACGTCGCGCACGTTTTGCACACCGGTGACATAGGCGATTAAACGCTCAAAACCTAAACCGAAGCCGGCGTGTGGCACGGTGCCGTAACGACGCAGGTCACGATACCACCAATAATCTTCTTTATTCAGGCCCATGGCATCCAGACGCTGATCCAGCACGTCCAGACGTTCTTCACGCTGAGCACCGCCGATGATCTCGCCGATGCCTGGGGCCAACACGTCCATCGCCGCAACGGTTTTACCGTCGTCGTTCATACGCATATAGAAAGCTTTGATGTCTTTCGGGTAGTTTTTCACCACCACCGGCGCTTTGAAGTGTTTCTCGGCCAGATAACGCTCATGCTCGGAAGACAGATCGATACCCCAGGAAACCGGGTTCTCGAAAGTCTGGCCAGAGGCGATCAGAATTTCCACCGCTTCGGTGTAATCAACCTGAGCGAAGTCGGAAGAAACAAAACGCTTCAGGCGGTCAATCGCATCTTTGTCTACGCGTTCTGCGAAGAACTGCATGTCATCCATACGCTCGTTCAATACGGCCTGGAACACATACTTCAGCATTTTCTCTGCCAGTTCCGCGATATCCTCGAGGTCAGCAAAGGCGACTTCCGGTTCGATCATCCAAAACTCGGCCAGGTGACGGCTGGTGTTGGAGTTTTCGGCACGGAAAGTCGGGCCGAAGGTGTAAACTTTCGACAACGCACAGGCATAGGTTTCGCCGTTCAACTGGCCGGAAACGGTCAGGAACGCTTCTTTACCGAAAAAGTCCTGGCTGAAATCGACAGCGCCTTTATCGGTGCGCGGCAGGTTTTCCAGATCCAGCGTGGAAACGCGGAACATTTCGCCGGCGCCTTCGGTATCGGAAGCGGTGATCAGCGGGGTGGAAACCCAGAAGAAACCATTCTCGTGATAGAAGCGGTGAATAGCCTGCGCCAGGGTATGGCGAACACGGGCAACGGCACCGATCAGGTTGGTACGTGGGCGCAGGTGCGCCACTTCGCGCAGATATTCGATGCTGTGGCGTTTGGCCGCCATCGGGTACGTGTCCGGATCGTCAACCCAACCGACCACTTTAATCTCAGTCGCTTGCAGTTCGAAACTCTGACCTTCGCCTGGAGAGGCGACCACTTTGCCTGTCACTTCAATCGAGCAACCGGTGGTCAGATGTAACACTTCATCCTGATAATTCGGCAGAGAATTATTAACGACGGCCTGTAACGGATCAAAGCAGGAACCGTCATAGACGGCCAGGAAGGAGATACCAGCTTTAGAATCTCTCCGGGTACGCACCCAACCGCGCACGGTGACTTCACTGTCAACCGCAGCACGGCCTTGCAGTACGTCGACTACAGGCACTACGCTCATAGATTTCTCTCTTAATAATTTGGTTTAGAAATAGCTTACAACCCAAGAATATGGGGATGTTGCTATGTTACTTGCCGCGGTGCAGAGCACAAGTAGAAATCGCCGGATTGGAGCAACATTTCTTGGCTCTGGGCGAAAAGGGAGCACGGCGAAGTCTCTTATAAAGAAGAAAAAAGCCGGCGTGAGGTCTTCAGCCGGCTTTTTCGCGTTGGCAGGGCGGTGTGGCTTAGCTGGCTTTCTTCACCAGCGGTAAATCGAAGGCCTTGCGTAACGCTTTCACAAAGGCCTGATCCTGGCAGATGGTCTTGCCCGGGCTGTCGGACAGTTTAGCCACCGGCTTGCCTTTGCATTCGACCAGCTTGATCACGATGTTCAGCGGTTTAACCCCCGGGATATCGCAGGTCAGACGCGTACCTATGCCGAACACCAGATTGACGCGTTGGTAGAAACGGCGATACAGCGCCATCGCCTTGTCCAGATCCAGATTGTCGGAGAACACCAGCGTTTTGCTCATCGGGTCGATGCCGAGCTTCTGATAATGCGCAATGGCTTTCTCGCCCCATTCGAACGGATCTCCCGAATCATGGCGCAGGCCCTGATAACGCTGGGCGAACTGCGGACCGAAATCACGCAGGAAGGCGTCCATGGTGATGCAGTCGGTCAGCGCGATGCCGAGCTGGTCCGGATATTCATCCAGCCAGGCTTGCAAAGCTGCACGTTGGCTGTTGGCCAACACCGGGCTGATTTGCTGGTGCGCCTGGAACCATTCATGAGCCTGAGTACCCACGGGCGCCAGAGCAAGCTGGTGGGCCAGATCGTAGTTGCTGGTGCCGACCAGATAAGGAAATTCGTCTTTCAAGGTGCTGACAATCGCCTGCTGCACACTCTGCGAGAAACGACGGCGGGTGCCGAAGTCCATCAGTTTGAAGCGAGAAATGTCCACGTCAGCGCTCATGGCTTTAAAATGCTCGAGTTTGCTGCGCAGATGAGCGACGGCCATCTCAGGCGTGACTTCCGGGGAGCGGTGACGGTGCACCACCTCACTGATCACTGCCAGCAGTGGGACTTCCCACATGATCACTTCACGCCAGGGACCGGCAATGCGGATGTGCAACTTGCCCGCATGATCTTCGATCTGAACCTGTTGCGGATCGTAACGAAACTCGCGCAGCCAGTTCAGGTAATCCTCGCGGAAGAAAGGCAGCCCGGAGAGATAGTTGAACTCAGCGTCTGTTAGCGCCAATTGGCTCATCAGTGCGATCTGGGCACGGATCTCGTCGGCATATTCGCCAAGCAGCTCGTCACCGCGGCAGCGGAATTCCGCTGCCACGCTGATAGCAGGATAGCGATGGAACACTGCTTGCTGCATATGAAGCTTGTAGGCATCAGTATCAAGCAGTGATGTCAAAATCGGGGAGGCGTATTGAGTCATATCGCGTTACTGCATCCTCGTCAGGCGCGTGTCCAAATCCGGATAATCATAAAAAAGTGGGGGGAGTATACCCGGATTATCCTGTTATTGAAGCTGCATCACACCACAATTCATCGGAGCCGGTCGAGGATTAAACGTGCCTTTATCTCTGCTTGCAATCAGGATACCGACAGAAAAGTCAGATAAGTCTGTAAGGTGAATGACTTAGCCTAATTAGTCATAAAAATTATAATGTTAATTATTTTAAACAACAATTCAGATAAAACCGTTCTGGGTATGAATGCCTATCTGGTCTTTGCCGTTTTTCTTGCAAAAATAAAGCGCTTCATCTGCCTGTTTGATTGCTGCCGGCAACAAGCGGATATCGCGGACCTGGGCAATGCCACAACTGGTGGTGAAGCGGACGTTTTGCCCATCGGTTAGTGTCAGGCTGAACTTGTGCGTACGCTCGCGTAGCTTGGACATCACTTCCTGCGCATTTTCCAGCGTACAGTTACCGAGGATCACGGCAAATTCTTCACCACCGTAGCGACAGAAAATGTCGCTGGAGCGGAAGGTGCTTTGCAGCAGCTTGCCAAATGCCACCAGCACCAGGTCGCCTACGTGATGGCCGTAGGTGTCATTGAGGCTTTTAAAATTATCAATGTCGATCAGACAAAAAGCGAGTGGGTAGCTGCCGGCAGCCAGCGATTCGCACTCCAGGAAGAATTTGCGCCGGTTATAGATATTGGTGAGAGGATCGAGATAGGAGCTGGCTTCCAGCTCTTTAATCAGCAGGTGTTTCTCATTTTCCAGCGTTACCTTTTCCAACTGGTACTGTTTAAGCTGTTTGATAGCGTCGCTGATGGCTATCAACTCCTGGCCGTAGAACACTTCGTTGCGAGCGATATTCATATCGCCGTGGGACAAGCGCAAAATATTATTATGCGTTTTCGTCAGCCAGCGGCTGATATTTGAACAGTAAACCAGCGTAGGCAGGAAGATAAATAGCGCAATCAGACCCGCCAGCGAAATCATGCCGTCAATGGCGGTTTGGCTGTCATAAATCTTGCTCTGCGAGGCGGTGGTCTCCATTTCGAAACTGCGCTGATAGAGCCGTTGCGAGAGCTCACTCAGGTTTTTAACATAGGGATAAATAGCGTCTGTAGGGTAGGCGGTATGCGTGTTTACGGCGGTATATAATCCTTCGGTAATGATTTTGATCTGCTGAGCTGACAACTGCCCCAGGATCTCATTCACCAGTGCAGTAGTTTTCACGTCGTTATAGGTAAGTTTCATAAAAATCAGCCGAGTACTCAACGCATTCAATACGCCGGTGAGCTGAATTGCTTTCAGATAAGCGTCTTTGCGCGCCAGTCGATTAGTATTGACGTCAATAATCTGATCGATGAGTTCCGTCAACGACATGTTCAGCCGGTTATTTAATCGCACTGCCTCAAGAAACATAAATGAATCGGCATCGACCATGCGGTTATCGTAACTATAGCGGTAGTAACTTTTACTGGCCTGGGAAATATAGTAAGCGCTATTGATATTGAACAGATTGGCATTGGCTTCGGTCACCTGCGAAAGCTGCAGGTTGTCATTATTGAGCAATTGTTCCATCAGATTGAGCATGGAAAGCGCGGCAATTTTTTGCCTGATGCCGAGCCGTTGCGAGATTTCGCTGTCGATGTGCGGTCGGAAGTGGGCGATTTTCTCCCGCGCTACGCGATCCGCGTCTTGCCACTGATGTGGGGTGATACGTGGGTCGATCAGGCTTAAACGTTTAAGGCGATGTGCCAATAATGTGGCCTGAAAAGCCTCTGAAATCTCTTTGGCTCGGGTAATTTTGTATAGATTGAGTTGGTTGTCGCGATACTCGGTGTCAGCTTCCGACAACTCGTCGGAAATAAACAGGGCAAATGAGGACATCAGGGCAAAGGTAAAAAAATAGATCAGATATTTTACTTTCATATGCACTACGCGTCCTTGAGCCCGATCCGCTAATTATATCACTGAGTCTCTCGACCTGTCTTGGCTATACCCAATAAGGGAAGATTGCCTGCAAAGTGCCGTTGAGCAGGGAAGGCTGCCCCGTGAGATAGGGTAAGTTCGCACTTTTGACGCCGATGTTCTCATCTGGAAAACGTACAACTCCGCAGGGCATCTTTAGCATTTAATGCTGATTTTGATGCCGCATCAGGTGAAGGAGCCTGATGGCGTGGGCAATTCTTCGACAGGATTACGATCCACCTCCGATTTCTCCGCTCCTGTGGCCTGGTCTCTCTGGGTTTTTTTTGTAGCTGTGATACAGTTTATTTACAATCAGGCTCATCGAAATTTCTGCTCTTTTCCGACGGCGAAATAGGCGAATGATGAAAGCCTGGCACCTGTAACTCACTGATACGTCAAAGGGTTTTTATGACACAACAGCCACAGGCGAAGTATCGCCACGATTATCGCGCGCCAGATTACACCATCACTGATATTGACCTGAATTTTGAGTTAGATGCAGAGAGCACTCGTGTCACTGCCGTCAGCAAAATCAAACGCCAGGGCGCTGCCGATGCGGCGCTGGTGCTGAACGGTGAAGACCTGACGCTGGTGAGTATTGAGATCGACGGTCAGCCGTGGACAGTCTATCAGTTGCAGGATAACAAACTGGTTATCGAGCAATTGCCAGCACAATTTACCATGACTATTGTCAATGATATCCACCCGGCCAAAAACACCGCGCTGGAAGGGCTGTATCTGTCTGGCGAAGCGCTGTGTACCCAATGTGAAGCTGAAGGCTTCCGCCACATTACTTATTATCTCGACCGCCCGGATGTGCTGGCGCGGTTTACCACTCGCATCGTGGCCGACAAGGCGCGTTACCCGTTCCTGCTGTCAAACGGCAACCGCGTGGGGCAGGGCGAACTGGAAGACGGGCGTCACTGGGTGCAGTGGCAAGATCCTTTCCCAAAACCCTGTTATCTGTTTGCGCTGGTGGCCGGTGATTTCGACGTGCTGCGCGACAGCTTTACCACCCGTTCCGGTCGCGAAGTGGCGCTGGAGCTGTTCGTTGACCGCGGCAACCTGGATCGCGCCGATTGGGCAATGACCTCCCTGAAGAACTCGATGAAATGGGACGAAACCCGTTTTGGCCTGGAGTACGATCTCGACATTTATATGATCGTCGCGGTCGACTTCTTCAACATGGGCGCGATGGAGAACAAAGGGTTAAATATTTTTAACTCCAAATACGTGCTGGCGAAAGCCGAAACCGCCACCGACAAGGATTACCTGAATATCGAGGCGGTGATCGGCCACGAATATTTCCACAACTGGACCGGCAACCGCGTGACCTGTCGTGACTGGTTCCAGCTCAGCCTGAAGGAAGGGCTGACGGTATTCCGTGATCAGGAGTTCAGCTCCGATTTGGGCTCGCGTCCGGTCAACCGTATCGATAACGTGCGCGTTATGCGCGGTGCGCAGTTCGCCGAAGATGCCAGCCCAATGGCGCATGCTATTCGTCCGGACAAAGTGATCGAAATGAACAACTTTTACACCCTGACGGTGTACGAGAAAGGTTCCGAAGTGATCCGCATGATGCATACGTTGCTGGGAGAAGAACAGTTCCAGAAGGGGATTCAGCTGTATTTCGAACGTCACGACGGCAGTGCGGCGACCTGCGATGATTTCGTTCAGGCGATGGAGGATGCGTCCAACGTTGACCTGTCGCTGTTCCGCCGCTGGTACAGCCAGTCTGGTACGCCGTTACTGACGGTTCGTGACGAATACGACGCCGAGCACCACCAGTACCGCCTGCACGTCAGCCAGAAAACCGCGCCGACCGCCGATCAGCCGGAAAAACTGCCGCTGCACATCCCGCTGGATATTGAACTGTACGATGCACAAGGTAATGTGATTGCCCTGCAGAGAAACGGCTCGCCGATCAATAACGTGCTTAACGTCACCGAAGCGGAACAGACCTTCGTGTTTGATGGCGTGGCGCACAAGCCGGTACCGTCCCTGCTACGTGAGTTCTCTGCACCGGTTAAACTGGATTATCCGTACAGCGATCAGCAACTGACCTTCCTGATGCAGCATGCTCGCAATGAGTTTGCCCGTTGGGATGCGGCACAGAGCCTGCTGGCGACCTACATCAAACTGAACGTGGCCAAACATCAGCAGCAGCAGCCGTTGTCGCTGCCGCTGCACGTTGTTGATGCGTTCCGCGCCGTATTGTTGGACGAGAAGTTGGATCCGGCGTTGGCTGCACAGATCCTGACGTTGCCTTCAGAAAGTGAAATTGCCGAGCTGTTTGCCACTATCGATCCTGAAGCGATCGCCGTGGTACACGAAGCGATCGTCCGCTGTCTGGCGAAGGAAATGGCCGATGAGTGGCTGGCGGTTTATCACGCTAACAAGACCGACGGCTACCGGGTTGAACATACTGATATCGCGAAACGTGCGCTGCGCAACGTGTGCCTAGGTTACCTGGCCTTTGGCGATGAAGCGCTGGCTGACCGATTGGTGACGGAGCAGTATCGCCAGGCGGATAATATGACCGATTCGCTAGCGGCACTGGCCGCTGCGGTGGCGGCGCAATTGCCTTGCCGCGACGCGCTGCTGGCGGCCTTTGACGAACGCTGGCACCAGGATGGTCTGGTGATGGACAAGTGGTTTGTGCTGCAGGCGACCAGCCCGGCGGCGGACGTGCTGACCAAAGTGCGTGGGTTGCTGAAACACCGTTCATTCAGCCTGAGCAATCCAAACCGCACGCGCTCATTGATTGGGGGCTTTGCTTCTGCCAACCCGGCGGCGTTCCATGCGGCGGATGGCAGTGGCTATCAGTTCCTGGTGGAAATCCTCAGCGATTTGAACCAGCGCAACCCGCAGATTGCTGCTCGCCTGATCGAACCTTTGATCCGCTTGAAACGCTATGATGCTTCACGTCAGGCATTAATGCGCAAAGCGCTTGAACAGTTGAAAGGACTGGAGAATTTGTCCGGTGACCTGTTCGAGAAAATCACCAAGGCGCTCGACGCGTAAGTCTAAAAAGGGACGGCATGCCGTCCCTTTTTTAATTTGCTGCGCGGCGTGTGGCCTGGCTTAAGGAGGAGGGCGGAGACAATACTCTGTCCAGCACTTCGGCTTCCAGCTCTGCCAGTTTGACCGACCCTTTGCGTCGTGGGCGCGGCAGGTCGACGGTCAGATCCAAGCCGATACGACCTTCCTCAATCAAAATCACGCGATCCGCCAGCGCAATGGCTTCACTGACGTCATGCGTCACCAGCAATACGGTGAAACCGTGCTGTTGCCACAACCCTTCAATCAATCCCTGCATTTCAATCCGCGTCAAGGCGTCAAGCGCCCCCAAAGGTTCGTCCAACAGCAACAGGCGTGGACGGTGGATCAGCGCACGTGCCAGAGCCACTCGCTGTTTTTGTCCTCCGGACAAGGCCGCCGGCCACTCGTTGGCGCGGTCGGCCAGCCCGACGGCTTCCAGCGCTTGCAACGCATCGGCACGCCAGTTGCCGCGCAGGCCAAGGCCCACATTGTCGATCACCTTTTTCCACGGTAGCAGGCGGGCGTCCTGAAACATTAAGCGGGTATCGTCTCTGGCGCTGGCAAGGGGCGCATTCCCGCTCAGCAAGGCGCCGCTGGTGGCTTTTTCCAGTCCTGCCATTAGACGCAGCAGCGTGCTTTTACCGCAGCCACTGCGGCCGACCACGGCGACAAACTGTCCCGCGCTGATGCGCAATTGAATATTGTCCAGCACGGTGCGGTTACCGTAGCGCTTGGCAATGGACTCCAGCGTGACCGGCGTCCCTTGGGGAATTCGAGCGGGAGTCGTCATAGCGCTTCTCCTTGTTTCAGTTGATAGGCCGGGTGCCAGCGCAACCAGACGCGTTCCAGCAACTGTGCGCTGACGTCCGCCAGCTTGCCGAGCAGGGCATAAAGCACAATCGCCACCACCACCACGTCGGTCTGCAAGAATTCACGTGCGTTCATCGCCAGATAACCGATACCCGAATTGGCGGAAATGGTTTCGGCCACGATCAGCGTCAGCCACATAAAGCCCAACGCGAAACGCACGCCAACCATAATCGACGGCAGAGCGCCTGGCAAAACCACCTGAGCAAAGAGCTGGAAACCGCTCAGGCCGTAGCTGCGCGCCATTTCAAGCAGGCCGTGATCGATATTCTTGATACCGTGATAGGTATTCAAATAAATGGGGAACAGCGTGCCTAACGCCACCAGAAAAATCTTGGCAGATTCATCGATACCGAACCACAGGATCACCAGCGGGATCAGCGCCAGATGCGGCACGTTGCGGATCATCTGCACGGAGCTGTCCAACAGGCGCTCGCCCCAACGCGACAGACCGGTGATAAAGCCCAGCACCAGCCCAATGCTGCCGCCGATGCTAAAACCGATCAGTGCACGCCAACTGCTGATCGTCAGGTGTTGCCACAATTCGCCGCTTTTGGTTAGCGTCCAGAAGGCGGTGATGACCGCGCTCGGTGCCGGCAGAATACGGTTTGACAGCCACCCCGCCTCGACGGAGATTTGCCAGATAACCACCAGCGCTACCGGCAATGCCCAGGGAGCCAGCCGGTGCAATATGCGTTGTGTACCCTTCGCCATAAGGGGGCTCCTCAGCTTTGCGACGCTTTTTGCGGAATATAGATATTGGCCACCACTTCTCCCTGGGCCTTGACCGGTTTGCGCTGCGTGGGGATTTGATTTTCCACCAGGTCAAGATGGGGGAACAGCAGTTCGCCGACGCGATAGGCTTCTTCCAGATGCGGGTAGCCGGACAGGATAAAGGTATCGATGCCCAGATCGGCATATTCCTGCATGCGCGCCGCCACCGTCGGGCCGTCGCCGACCAGGGCAGTACCGGCCCCGCCACGGACCAAGCCCACCCCGGCCCACAGATTGGGGCTGATCTCCAGATTGTCTTTTTTGCCGCCGTGCAGCGCTGCCATGCGTCGTTGCCCTACAGAGTCAAAGCGGGCAAATGCCTTTTGTGCATCGGCGATGGTTTTTTCATCCAGATTGGCAATCAGTCGGTCTGCTGCACGCCAGGCTTCTTCGGTAGTTTCACGCACGATCACGTGCAGGCGAATGCCGAAGCGCACCTTGCGACCTTTAGCCGCCGCTTTGGCGCGGACCTCGGCAATTTTTTCTTTCACCTGCGCCGGGGGTTCTCCCCAGGTGAGGTACATTTCAACCTGTTCGGCGGCCAGATCCTGCGCAGCGGCAGAGGATCCGCCGAAATACAGCGGCGGACGCGGTTGTTGCACCGGCGGGTACAGCAGCTTTGCCCCCTTCACCTGAATATGCTTGCCATCGAAATCGACGGTTTCCCCTTCCAGCACCTTTCGCCAAACGTGGGTGAACTCTGCCGAAGCCTCGTAACGTTCTTCGTGATTCAGATGCAGCCCTTCCGCCGCCAGCTCCTCGGGATCGCCGCCGGTAACCAGGTTGAACAACGCTCGACCATTGGAAAGACGATCCAGCGTCGCCGCCTGGCGAGCCGCCAGGGTGGGCGAAATTATGCCGGGGCGCAAAGCCACCAGGAACTTCAGCCGCTGAGTAACAGGAATTAACGATGCGGCCACGAGCCAGGAGTCTTCACAAGAACGGCCGGTGGGGATCAACACGCCGCCGAACCCCAGCCGATCGGCCGCTTGGGCAATTTGCTGCAAATAGCCGTAATCGACGCTGCGCGCGCCTTCGGTGCTGCCGAGATAGTGGCCGTCGCCATGGGTTGGTAAAAACCAGAATACGTTCAGGCTCATCGTCTATTCTCCAAAATTATTGTGCGCTCGGGCGCCAGATGCGTTGCGAGATATCGACCTTCACGGGCACCAGACGGTTGGCGTAAAACAGATCGGCGGTTTGCTGCTGGGCGGCAATGGTGCGTGCGTCCAGCGGTTTGATGGCGGTCGGTGGACGGTGATCCAAATAAGACGAGATCACTTTTTCCGGCAGCCCCATGGCGTTCGCCAGCAGCGTGACGCTTTGCGCCCGGTCGCTTTGAGTCAGCGCATCCGCTTTGGTCAACTCATCGAGCACCTGCTGAATAAACGGCCCGTTAGCTTCGGTATAAGTGCGCACCGCCAGATAGAAGGAGCCGGTTTGATTCAAATCGGTGCCGTCACCCAGCACCCGCACGCCGCCCTGCAACAAGGCTGCGGAATAGTACGGGTCCCAGATGGTCCAGGCATCGACGTTGCCCTGCTGGAATGCAGCGCGGGCATCTGCCGGCGTCAGGTAAACCGGTTGGATATCGGTGAATTTCAGTCCGGCTTTTTGCAGCGAACGCAGCAGCAGGTTGTGGGAACTGGAGCCTTTCTGGAAGGCGACCTTGTGGCCTTTCAAATCAGCGACGGTTTTGATCGGGCTATTTTCCGGCACCAGGATCACTTCCGCCTTGGGTTTAGGTGGCTCTACGCCGACATACAGCAGATCCGCCCCGGCGGCCTGGGCAAAGATCGGCGGAATATCGCCGGTGCTGCCCAGATCGATACTGCCGACGTTCAAAGCCTCAAGCATCTGCGGGCCTGCAGGGAATTCGATCCAACTGATTTTGGTGGTGGGGAAACGCTGTTCCAGCAGGCGGTGTGATTTTGCCAGTACCAGACTGACCGATCCTTTTTGATAACCGATACGAAACTGCGCCGGATCCTGTGCGCTGGCGGAATTGATCCACGCCAGTGAGATGATGCCGGCCAAAGCGCCAGTGCCAAGCCAACGGCCAAGTGATGAAAGTCGCGTCATTCTCTTTCCTTATATAGAGCGTGCTGTCAGGCGGTTTGACGTGCAAACAGAGACGGGGAGAGTTTTGCCTGGGGCGGTTTACGGCGACCGAGTGCCAGGTAGAAGCTTTCCAGGGCTTCTTCCAACCGCGATGCCAGCCCGTCGGACAGCGTGATATCTTCACCGCTCAACACCACCTGGCTATCGTCGGCGAACACCCCGTGCAGCACTTCCTGAGCTTTCAATGCCGTCAACACCGGCTTAAGGGCATAGTCCACTGCCAACATATGACCAATAGAACCGCCGGTGGCCAGGGGTAACACCACCTTATGGTCAAGCGCTCGCTCCGGCAGCAGATCCAGCAGGGTTTTCAGCGCACCGGAAAACGAGGCCTTATACACCGGCGTAGAGACCAACAGGCCGTCGGCCAAAGCCAGTTGCTCGGTAAAGGCTTTTATCGCCGGGCTATTGAAATTGGCGTACAGCAAGTCTTCTGCGTCAAAGTCGTGCAGGGTGTAGGAGATCACTTCTACGCCTTGCTGCTGCAACCAATTCTTACTCAAGGAAAGCAGGGCCGCTGAACGTGATGGGATGCGAGGGCTGCCGGACAGTGATATAACGCGCATTACCACTCCTTATAACTAAAAGTTAGGTTTAATTAAAAAATCGTCGAGAAGTGTTTTAAACCTATCAGCAAAGGGGCGGGTTACTTAAATCTCATTTTTTGATTTTGATATGCGTAAATGCGGATTGGCGGGGCATTGGCTCCCCGTCAGGGGAAACGATTGCGTTAAAAACGCTTTTTTTGCTTTTAATCAATTCCAATTGGCCAAGGGATACCGGATAATACGCCCCCGGTTTGCAACCGGGAAATCAGGAGAGTACATGTACTACCCCCTCATCAGAAAAGCGTTGTTCCAGCTCGATCCCGAGCGTGCGCATGAATTGACTTTTCATCAGCTCCGCCGCGTCACCGGCACCCCGTTAGAATTTGTTATTCGCCAGTCTGTGCCGACCAAGCCAGTAAGCTGCATGGGGCTCTCTTTTAAAAATCCTTTGGGTTTGGCCGCCGGCCTGGATAAAGACGGCGAGTGCATCGACGCATTCGGTGCCATGGGCTTTGGCTTTGTCGAAGTTGGCACCGTGACGCCACGCCCACAGTCAGGCAATGACAAACCGCGTCTGTTCCGCATCGTGGAAGCGGAAGGCCTGATCAACCGAATGGGCTTTAATAACCAGGGCGTGGATAATCTGGTTGAAAACGTTAAGAAATCCCATTTCGGCGGTATTCTGGGGATTAATATCGGTAAGAATAAAGATACCCCGGTCGAGCAAGGAAAAGACGATTATCTGATCTGTATGGATAAAGTTTATCCGTATGCCGGTTATATCGCGATTAACATTTCGTCACCCAATACGCCGGGGTTACGATCCTTACAGTACGGCGAAGCGTTAGACGATCTTTTGGCCGCCATTAAAAATAAGCAGCAGGAATTGCATGCGCGCCATCACAAATATGTACCGGTGGCGGTAAAGATCGCGCCGGATCTTTCAGAAGAAGAATTGATCCAAATAGCCGACAGTTTGGTGCGCCATAATATTGATGGTGTGATCGCGACCAATACCACGCTGGATCGTAAATTGATCCAGGGGCTGAATTATTGCGAGCAAATGGGGGGCCTGAGTGGTCGTCCGCTGCAGGCGAGCAGCACCGAAGTGATCCGTCGTTTGTCGCTAGAGCTGCAAGGGCGTTTACCGATTATCGGCGTTGGCGGAATTGATTCCCTGATGGCCGCACGGGAAAAAATGGCGGCCGGTGCTTCGCTGGTACAAATTTATTCCGGATTTATCTTCAAAGGTCCGCGCCTGATTAAAGATATCGTTAACTACATCTAATATTTTTCCTTTCATTTTCAGCCGGGGGTTTATTTCTTCCCCCGGCTCGTCTATATTTTGTCCACTAGCATAAATATCGTTCGCGGAATTATCCGATGTTTAAGCGACTTGAGTGGTGATAAAATCACCTTTTAGGGTAAATACGGCGTGGCATGGGCAGCGAGAAGGATAAGACATGAAGATAAAACCTGACGATAATTGGCGTTGGTATTTTGACGCCGAACACGATCGGCTAATGCTGGATTTAGCCAATGGGATGATCTTCCGCTCGCGTTTTCCTGCCAAAATGTTAACGCCGGATGCCTTTGATGAGTGTTCTTTCTGTGTGGATGACGCGGCGCTTTATTTTAATTATGAAGAGCAGTGCAAACAGATAAAGCTCAGCCATGAACAACGCGCCGAACTGGTATTAAATGCCCTGGTGGCCTATCGCTTCCTGAAACCGCTGATGCCGAAAAGCTGGCATTTCTCGCAGCAGCATTACCCGTTGCAGCCGAAAAATGGCGAATTAGCGGCGGTGAAGGTGATGGAGAGCGGCGTTGAAGCGCGTCTGCTGGTGGTGGAAGCCGGTGATAACGCCAGCCTGTGCCTGCTGGCGCAAAACCAACTCTCCGTCGCTGGTCGCACTATGGTTCTGGGTGACGCCATCAAAGTGATGCACGATCGCCTTAAACCCTGCGCGCAAGATGAAACCTCCGCCCCGGCTTACGACAGGGCGGTATAACGGCGATTACGCCAGCGTCAAATCGCTTTTTGGAATACAGCTGCAGCAAAGGATGGTGCCATTGTTGGCTACCGCACTTTTCTTCAGCGGCGCCACTTCGCCACTGACCAAGGTGATGCGACAACTTCCGCAAATTCCCGCACGGCATGAATAAGGCACGCGGAGCCCTTGCTGTTCCAACTGCTCCAGTAAGATTTGCTGATTATTGCCGGTAAACACCGTTCCCGCGTATTCGATAGTGACGCTATGTTCACTGTCCTGTGGTGCCTGCACGCTCTCAACCACTTTTCCAGCGCCATACGGGCGTGGCGGCTTGGTGGATAACACTTCTACTCTATCGCCGACGCGGATAATACCGCTGCTGCGCGCCACCATATTCTGGCCAAAATCGATATCGCCGTTATCAGCCGTGCGGAATTTCTGCAGAGTGCTCAGCGGTTCGCCGCTTGGGTGCTTGCGCCCCCGCTCGGTGCTGACGGTGGTCAACACGCAGCGGCTACAGGGTTTGACCAGATCAAACATCACGTCACCGACGCGGATCACCTGCCAACCATCCTCGGCCCAGGCATTCGCGCCGGTGACCACCAGATTGGGGCGGAACTGCTCAAGCTTGATGCTGCCGGGGCAACGCTGCTGCAAATCGTTGAATGAGGCTTCGTTGATCAGCAAATAAGGATAGCCGTCGGCGAAAGAAAGGGGGATTTCCGGGTGTTTTTTCACACGGCGGGTCAGCTCGGGGCCAAGCCAACGCAGCTGCACTTCACGCTGGAAATAACCGCTCAGCCAGCTGTTAATCGCTGCCGGCGCAATCAGGGCGGTGAAATGATTGCCCCAAACTTCGGTCGGTTGCGCCTCAGGGGCGAAATCGCTGAAGCGGATGGCGGCGCTTTCTCCGTCCGGCGCGGTCAGGAATAGCCCATCGGGCAGCAGAGCCGGGGTGAACATCACCATTTGCGGATATTGGCGCGCGGTAATAAAGGTGCCATCCGGTTCGGTGATCATAAAGGTACGGTCGAAAGCCAATCCACTGCTGGAAGCCTGCGCGTGCGAAAGCTGCAAACCACGAAGCGATTTCACCGGATGAACGTAAATTTTCGAAAGCGTAATCACCCTTATCCCCGTGCGATTATTAAATAGAAGGGAGCAACTTTATGACAAGCGGTCTGGATTAGCTATAATGCGCAACAATTTTCTTTTTGGTGATAAGTACGATATGAACTCTCTGTTTGCCAGCACGGCGCGTGGACTGGAAGAACTGTTAAAAAGCGAACTGGAAGCGCTGGGCGCTCACGCCTGTAAAGTAGTGCAGGGTGGGGTACATTTTCAGGGTGACGATCGTCTTCTGTACCAAAGCTTGCTGTGGAGCCGTCTGGCCTCACGTATTTTGCTGCCGCTGAATGAATTCCGCGTGCACAGCGATCTGGATCTGTATCTGGGCGTGCAGGCGATCGACTGGACCAACATTTTCGGCGTGGATAAAACCTTCGCCGTGCATTTCAGCGGCGTGAACGAAGAGATCCGCAACAGCCAATATGGTGCGCTGAAGGTTAAGGACGCCATCGTCGACAGCTTTACTCGCAAACTCGACCAGCGTCCGACGGTTGCGAAGCAGCAGCCGGATATTCGCGTCAATGTGTTCCTGCAGCGCGATATGGCCAGCGTAGCGCTCGATCTGAGCGGTGAAGGCCTGCATCAACGTGGCTACCGTGATCTGACCGGCCAGGCACCGCTGAAAGAGAGCCTGGCGGCGGCGATTGTGCAACGCTCCGGCTGGCAACCGGGGACTCCGATGCTTGATCCTATGTGTGGCTCGGGGACGCTATTGATCGAGGCGGCGATGATAGCATCCGATCGCGCTCCGGGTCTGCACCGTCAACATTGGGGCTTTACCGCCTGGAATGGCCATAACGTCGATCTGTGGCGCGAAGTGATCACCGAAGCGCAGGTGCGTGCACGCCGTGGCTTGCAAGAAACCACCTCACGCTTCTTCGGTTCTGATATCGATCGTCGGGTGATTGAAATGGCGCGCGGCAATGCCCGTCGTGCAGGCGTTGCCGAACTGATTACCTTTAACGTCAACGACGTCGCCAAACTGACCAATCCACTGCCGGAAGGCCCGACGGGCACCGTAGTGTGCAACCCGCCGTACGGCGAGCGTCTGGAAAGTGAACCGGCGCTGATCGCCCTGCATAATATGCTGGGCCGCATCATGAAGAGCGCATTCGGCGGTTGGCAGTTGTCATTGTTCAGCGCATCGCCGGAACTGCTGAGCTGCCTGCAGCTGCGTGCCGAACGCCAGTTCAAGGCCAAAAATGGTCCGCTGGACTGCGTGCAGAAAAATTACCAACTGGCGGAGAACCCACAGGGCTCCGGCGGTATTCAGGTCGCGGAAGATTTTGCCAACCGCCTGCGCAAGAACCTGAAGAAGCTCGACAAGTGGGCCAAACAGCAGGGCATTGAATGTTATCGCCTGTATGATGCTGACCTGCCGGAATACAACGTGGCGGTAGACCGCTACGGCAGCAAGGTGGTGGTACAAGAGTACGCGCCGCCGAAAACCATCGATGCGCAGAAAGCGCGTCAACGTCTGTTCGATGTGATCAATGCCACGCTGGCGGTGCTGGAATTGCCGTCCAATCAGCTGATCCTTAAAACCCGTGAGCGCCAGAAAGGCAAAAACCAGTATGAAAAACTGGCACAGAAGGGCGAGTTCCTGCTGGTGGAAGAGTTTAACGCCAAGCTGTGGGTTAACCTGACTGACTATCTCGATACCGGCCTGTTCCTCGACCACCGCATTGCTCGCCGCATGCTGGGTGAGATGAGCAAGGGCAAAGACTTCCTCAACCTGTTCGCCTATACCGGCACCGCCAGCGTACACGCCGGATTGGGTGGCGCGCGCAGTACCACCACGGTGGATATGTCGCGTACCTATCTCGAATGGGCAGAGAAAAACCTGCGCGTTAACGGCCTGACCGGCAAACAGCACAGATTGATCCATGCGGATTGCCTGTCATGGCTGCAAAATGCCGACGAACAATTCGACGTGATCTTTATCGATCCGCCGACCTTCTCCAACTCCAAGCGGATGGAGAACACTTTTGACGTTCAGCGCGATCACCTGGTGCTGATGCAAGATTTGAAACGGTTACTGCGTCGTAACGGGACCATCATGTTCTCGAACAACAAGCGCGGTTTCCAGATGGATATGGCCGGCCTGAGCGCCCTGGGTCTGGAGGCGAAAGAAATTACCGCCCAGACGCAGTCGCAGGACTTTGCCCGTAACCGTCAAATTCATAACTGCTGGCTGGTTACCCACGCCGGCGAAGGAAAATAATTACTATGTCGTTAATCAGCATGTCCGGTGCCTGGCTGTCCTTCAGCGATGCGCCGCTTTTAGATAACACCGAAATTCATATTGAAGACAACGAACGCGTTTGTCTGGTTGGGCGCAACGGCGCAGGTAAATCCACGCTGTTGAAGATCCTCGGTAAAGAAATTCCGCTGGACGATGGCCGGGTGATTTACGAGCAAGATCTGATCGTTGCGCGTCTGCAACAGGATCCCCCGCGCAATATCGGCGGGACAGTATTCGATTTCGTGGCCGAAGGCGTGGCCGAACAGGCGGAACACCTGAAGGCCTATCACGCGATTTCGCACCTGGTGGAAACCGATCCGAGCGAAAAAAACCTGACGCGTATGGCGCAGATTATGGAAATCCTCGATCACCAGGGGCTTTGGCAACTCGACAGCCGCATCAGCGAAGTGTTGCTGCAGCTGGGCCTGAACGGGGACGCGGAGCTTTCCTCGCTGTCCGGCGGTTGGCTGCGTAAAGCGGCGCTGGGGCGTGCGCTGGTCAGCTCTCCACGCGTATTGCTGCTGGACGAACCGACCAACCACCTGGACATTACCACCATCGACTGGCTGGAAGGCTTCCTGAAAGAGTTCCAGGGCAGCATCGTGTTCATTTCCCACGACCGTTCCTTTATCCGCAACATGGCGACGCGCATTGTCGATCTCGACCGTGGCAAGTTGGTGTCCTGGCCGGGCAATTATGATCTGTATCTGCTGAGCAAAGAAGAAGCGCTGCGGGTAGAAGAGCTGCAAAACGCCGAATTCGACCGCAAGCTGGCGCAGGAAGAAGTGTGGATCCGTCAGGGCATCAAGGCGCGTCGTACCCGTAACGAAGGCCGCGTACGTGCGCTGAAGGCGTTACGTAACGAGCGTTCAGAACGTCGTGAAGTGATGGGCACCGCCAAAATGCAGGTTGAAGAAGCGGTACGCTCCGGCAAGATCGTGTTCGAGATGGAAGACGTCAACTATCAGGTCGGCGGCAAAGTGCTGGTGCGCAATTGCTCCGCTCAGGTGCAGCGCGGCGACAAGATTGCCCTGGTCGGTCCGAACGGCTGCGGCAAGACGACCTTGCTGAAGCTGATGCTTGGCCAGTTGAAGGCCGACAGCGGTCGCGTACACTGCGGCACCAAGCTTGAAGTAGCCTATTTCGACCAGCACCGCGCCGAACTGGATCCGGAACGCACGGTGATGGACAACCTGGCAGAAGGCAAGCAGGAAGTGATGGTCAATGGCCGTTCCCGCCATGTACTGGGTTATCTGCAGGACTTCCTGTTCCACCCGAAACGCGCCATGACGCCGGTGAAAGCATTGTCAGGCGGCGAGCGTAACCGTCTGTTGCTGGCCAAGCTGTTCCTGAAGCCAAGCAACTTATTGATTCTCGATGAACCAACCAACGATCTTGACGTCGAAACGCTGGAGCTACTGGAAGAGTTGATCGATGGCTATCAGGGCACCGTGCTGCTGGTGAGCCACGATCGTCAATTCGTCGACAACTCCGTGACCGAGTGCTGGATCTTTGAAGGCAACGGCGAGATCAGCACCTTTGTCGGCGGTTATTACGATGCGCACCACCAGCGCGCAACGGCAAAACCTATTCGTCAGGTTGCGGCTGAACAGAATAAGCCGGCGGCGGAGAAAAAGGCTGAACAGCCCAAGAAACCGGCGGCTAAACTGAGCTATAACTTGTTACGCGAACTGGAACAGTTGCCGCAACGCCTTGAACAGCTGGAAGCGGAAATTGAAGCACTGCAGGCGCAAATGAGCGATGCTGATTTCTTCACGCGCCCTCACAGCGAAACACAACAGGTGTTGACGGCGCTGGCCGCCGCCGAAGGGGCGTTGGAAGAAGCCTTCGCCCGTTGGGAAGAGTTGGAAGCGATGAAAAACGGCTAACCGTTGAGAATACCGTCCGCGCGCTGCTGCGGACGGTATTGCCGTAACGGTGAGCAACGTTGTTAAGGAGGATTATGGTGTGTTCCCACGAGAATCACGAGCAGCACAGTCACGCAACACACGCAAAACAGCAACAGGACAATCTGATGCTGTGTCCACAATGCGATATGTTGGTGGCATTGCCGCCGCTGGCATATGGTTCAAAAGCGGTATGTCCACGTTGTAAAACGACTCTCAGCTCCCGCTGGCAGGAACCGCGCAAGCGGCCAATTGGCTATGCCCTCAGCGCATTGTTCATGCTGCTGCTGGCGAATATTTTCCCGTTTATCAATATGCGCGTTGCCGGCCTCGGTAACGAAATCAAACTGATCCAGATCCCGCAGGTGATGGTGGCGGAAGACTACGCCAGCATGGCCACGTTGTTTATGGTGTTCGTACAGTTGATCCCTGCGTTCTGCATGGTGGCAATCATTGTTCTGTGTGCCCGAGTGCGTATCCCCCTTGGCCTGAAAGAGTGGATGGCCAAGATGCTGTTCCAGTTTAAAACCTGGTGCATGGTGGAGATTTTCCTCGCAGGGGTGTTGGTCAGCTTCGTCAAGCTGATGGCCTATGGCGATATCGGTATCGGCAGCAGCTTTGTGCCTTATTGCCTGTTCTGCCTGCTGCAGGTGCGTGCCTTCCAATGTGTCGATCGCCGCTGGTTATGGAATGACATTGAACCTGCACCGCGGCTGGATCGTCCAATGCAGGTTGGGCACATCGGGTTGCGCCAGGGCCTGCGCTCTTGCCAATGCTGTACGGCGATTCTGCCGGCCGAGATGACCCGTTGCCCGCGTTGCCACACCAAAGGTTATGTCCGTCGTCGCCACAGTTTGCAATGGACATTGGCACTGCTTGTCACCTCTATCATGCTGTATATTCCGGCTAATCTGCTGCCTATTATGGTTACCGAAGCCCTGGGCAACAAAATCACCTCTACCATCATGGCCGGGGTGATCCTGCTGTGGGGCGAGGGATCTTATCCGGTGGCCATGGTGATCTTCATCGCCAGCATCATGGTGCCTTCGTTGAAAATGTTGGCGATTGGCTGGTTGTGCTGGGATGCTAACGGCAGGCATAAACCCCGGGCTGACAGCGAACGGATGCACCTGATTTATGAAGTGGTTGAATTCGTTGGCCGCTGGTCAATGATCGACGTGTTTGTGATTGCCGTGCTTTCGGCATTGGTACGGATGGGACAATTGATGAGTATTTATCCTGCTACTGGCGCACTGCTGTTCGCCATGGTGGTGATCCTCACTATGTTTGCTGCCATGACGTTTGACCCCCGGCTGACCTGGGATCGCGTAAATGAAACAATAAAAAAGGAGCCGCAAGGTGACGGAAAATAATCATAGCGTCGCGGACGTTGAAAAGATCAAGCGCTGGTCGCCGGTGTGGATTATCCCCATCGTCACTGCGCTGATCGGCGCCTGGATCCTGTTTTACCATTTCAGCCACCAGGGGCCTCAGGTGACGCTGGTCACCACAACCGCTGAAGGGCTGGAAGCGGGTAAAACCAAAATCACCAGCCGTAGCGTTGACGTCGGTGTAGTGGAAACCGTGACCCTGAGCGATGACCTGAGCAAGGTGGTGGTGCAGGCTCGGTTAAACTCCGGCATGGAGAAATTGCTGCGCGAGGATACCGCCTTCTGGGTGGTGAAACCGCAGATTGGCCGTGAAGGCATTTCCGGTCTGGGTACGTTGCTGTCTGGTGCTTACATCGAGCTGCAGCCGGGCAAAAAAGGTAAAGAGAAAAACGATTACCAACTGCTGGATGCACCACCGTTGGCTTCTCCGGACGCCAAAGGTTTGCGCATCATACTGGACAGTGAGAAATCGGGTCAGTTGAATGCCGGCGATCCTGTATTGTTCCGTGGCTACCGCGTTGGCTCGGTAGAGACCAGCTATTTTGATCCGAAAATGCGCGCCATGCGCTATCAGCTGTTCGTCTCCGCTCCTTACGACCAACTGGTGACCAGCAACGTTCGCTTCTGGAAAGACAGCGGCGTGGCCTTCGACATGTCCGCGCAGGGGATGCGGGTAGAAATGGGGTCTCTGGCTACGCTGTTCAGCGGTGGCGTCAGCTTTGACGTGCCGGACGGTTGGGATCGCGGTGAGCAGGTAAAAGAGAAAACCGAATATCAGCTGTTCGATAACCAACGCAGCATCCAGGATTCGTTGTACACCGTACACAAAGATTACCTTATGTTCTTCTCCGACTCGATCCGTGGCCTGCAGCCGGGTGCGCCAGTTGAGTTCCGCGGTATCCGTTTGGGGACCGTGGCGCAAGTACCATTCTATAAAGAAGGTATGATGCAGCGTCTGGATAACGACTACCGGATCCCGGTGCTGATCCGCATCGAACCCGATCGTTTCCAAAAACAGTTGGGCGGCAATTTCGATATTGAAGGCCATCTGAAAGATGCTGAATCTCGCGGTATGCGTGCTGCGCTGAAATCTGCCAACCTGCTAACCGGTTCACTGTACATCGATCTGGATTTCTATCCGCAGGAGAAACCGTGGAAAGGGCCGCGTGAGCTGTTTGGCTATCCGTTGATGCCGACCACGAGCGGCGGTTTGGCGCAGATCCAACAGAAACTGATGCAGACCTTGGATAAGATCAACGCGATGCCATTGAATCCGATGATCAACGAAGCGACCAAGACCCTGGCGGAAAGTCAGAAAACCATGAAGTCGACGCAACAGACCATGAAATCGTTGAACGACATCATCGCCAGTAAAGAGATGAAGGCACTGCCGCAGGATATGCAAAAAACGCTGCAGGAGCTGAATCGCAGCATGAAAGGCTTCCAGCCAGGTTCACCGGCCTACAACAAGATGGTCGGCGATATGCAACGTCTCGATCAGGTGCTGCGTGAGTTGCAGCCAGTGCTGCGCACCCTGAATGAAAAGAGCAACGCGCTGGTATTTGAAGCCGCGGGCAGTAACGATCCTCAGCCGAAGAAGGCCAATAAATGATGAAATGGATTCCTGTAGCCCTGGCGCTGGTACTCAGCGCCTGTAGCAGCACACCACAGAAAACCTACTACCAACTGCCGGCGCTGGGTGCGCCGACACAGGTGAGCGGCGGTGAGACTTCTCGCCAACTGTGGTTGGAACACGTCACCGTGGCGGATTATCTGGCGCAGAACGGCGTGGTTTATCAAACCAATGATGTGCAGTACGTTATTGCTCAGAATAATCTGTGGGCCAGCCCGCTCGACCAGCAGCTGCAGCAAACGCTGGTCACTAACCTGAGCAGCGCATTGCCGGGCTGGGTGGTCTCCTCCCAGCCGATGAGTAGCGATCAGGATGTGTTGAACGTGACGGTCAGCGGTTTCCATGGTCGTTTTGATGGCAAGGCGATTATTCGTGGCGAATGGGTGCTGAGTCATCAAGGCAAGCTGACCAAACGGCCATTCAGCCTGGAGCTGAAACAGGGCGAGGATGGTTACGATGCGTTAGTCCGTACCTTGGCGCAAGGCTGGCAGCAAGAGGCGCAGTCCATCGCCTCGCAGGCCGGTCGTTTTTAGTCATAATTTGGACTAAAAAGGTCTAATCCCTTCCGATGAAAAATATTAAAACTTTTCGTCGGGAGGGATTTTTATTTTATTTCAATCAGTTAACCTCTTTCCCGGCATATCAGCCACTTAGCCAATTCTGCGTGTGTAGCTCACAAATATGACATTGGCGTGAATTTTGCGCATTGATCTTCCCTTCATTTAGCGCTATTGCTTATACGTGGCTGCACAAAAAGCAGCCATTGTTTTCTTTCCACCAGACCAAATATGAGGGAAACGAGGCATGAAGAGACAGAAACGCGATCGTCTGGAAAGGGCGCATTCACGAGGTTATCAGGCAGGTATCTTAGGGCGTTCTAGGGAATATTGTCCCTACCAATCATCTGTGGACGCCCGGTCTCAATGGCTGGGAGGTTGGCGAGAAGCCATGGAAGACAGGGCTGTGACCGCTTAAGCGGCTCTCTGTCAAAAAAAAGGAATAACCTCCGCTCCGGGCGGAGGTTTTTGTTTAAACGGTCTTATCCCTGCCAGCGTTTCAGCAAGATACTCGCATTCACGCCGCCAAAGCCAAAGCCGTTCGACAGCGCGTAGTTGATGGTCATTGGTTGCGCTTTATTGGCCACCAAATGTAACCCCTCGGCCGCCGGGTCTGGATTATCCAGATTCAGCGTGGCTGGTGCGATCTGATCGCGCAATGCCAGCGCCGTAAATATGGTTTCCAGCCCGCCTGCAGCCCCGAGTAAATGTCCCGTAGCGGATTTGGTCGACGTGATGGCTATGCTGCCCCCGGTACCGAACAGGTGTTTAATGGCGTTGATCTCACCCAAATCACCGACGGGTGTTGAGGTCGCGTGGGCATTTAGGTGCTGAATTTGCTCCGGTGTGACACCGGCCTGTTTCAGCGCAATTTTCATTGCGCGATAGGCGCCGTCACCGTCTTCAGCACCGGAGGTCATGTGGTAGGCATCGGCACTGGTACCGTAGCCGACAATTTCTGCCAGTGGTGTGGCACCACGCGCCAGCGCATGTTCCAGCGTTTCAATAACCAACATGCCGGCACCTTCCCCCATGACAAAACCGTTGCGGGCACTGTCGAATGGCCGGGAGGCTTTTTCTGCCTCTTCAGGTGACGTCGTGGACATGGCGCGCGCTGCGGCAAAGCCCCCGAGGCTGACGGTGTCGATTGCGGCTTCTGTACCGCCACACAGCGCGATATCGGCCTCATCGTTACGAATCATGCGTACCGCATCACCAATAGCCTGGACGCCTGCTGCACAAGCGGTAACGGGGGCGCCGATCGGGCCCTTGAACTGGTGCTTAATAGACACATGACCGGCCGCCAGATTGACCAGGAACGAAGGAATGGTAAATGGCGAAAGGCGTTTGGCTCCCCGGCTGTCGGTGGTGCGCACCGCGTGAGCAATCGCCGGAAAGCCACCAATACCGGAGGCAATCACGGTTGCGGTGCGCTCCTGCTTATCTTCCGTATCCGCTGTCCAGCCTGCCTGACGAATGGCCTCATCGGCCGCCGCCATCGCCAGCAGAATAAAGCGGTCCATTTTCTTTTGGTCTTTTGGCGGTACGGAGCTGTCGGGATCAAAACCTGCCTCGGCATCCTGCTCCAGTGAAGGCACCTGCCCGCCGATTTTAACCTGCAGGTCGGCAACGATCTCTTCCGGGAGCGGACGAATACCGGACTGGCCATTCAGCAGACGCTGCCAGATAGCCTCTACGCCGCATCCCAGTGGCGAAACGGCGCCCATGCCGGTAATGACTATACGACGACTGTTCATAGTGACTCCTTGGATGATTCGGGGGGGAATGCAGAAAGGTTCTGCTGCATCAGGGCCGCGCGTTGGCGCATACCGTCGGTCGCTGCCGGCCCTGGCGCTAAGGTAATATTATGCAGCGCGATAGGCTGCCGGGTAATGCTGTCGATCAGTTCTACGCGTATTGGCTGCCCGGTACGGCGGTCGACCAGTTCCGCGCTAATGCCGTCATCGGCCAGATGGGTATTTCCCCAATGGAACAGGGCCGCGAGCACTGGGAAGAAATCCTTGCCGCGTTCGGTGAGCAGATACTCATACCGTATCGGCCGGGTTTGATATCGCTGCTTATGCAGGATACCGCTTTCCACCAGGTATCTCAGGCGGCGGGTCAATATGGTGGGCGAAAGCCCCAGGCTTTGCTGGAATTCATCAAACCGCGATAGGCCATGGAACGCATCGCGAAGAATCAGGATACTCCACCATTCTCCCACGCGGTCCAGTGAGCGGGCTACTGGGCATGGCATGTTGTCAAAACGGGTTTTCTGCATGGCATACCTCCTGGTAACTACAATAATTGTAGTTACTATTTAGCCGCCATGAACCTGGGGTTTAAAGCACAGGGCATACTAGCGGCGGGGAAATAAAACGGCGACCGGGAAGGGCCGCCGTGACTGCGATTAGAACGCAGCAGTGTCCTTGAACAGGCCCACTTTAAGATCGCTGGCGGTGTAAATCACCTGGCCGTCGACCAGAACTTCACCATCTGCCACACCCATAATCAGCTTACGGATGATCACGCGTTTGAAGTTGATGCGGTAGGTGACTTTCTTCGCAGTCGGCAATACCTGGCCGGTGAATTTAACTTCACCCACGCCCAGCGCACGACCTTTGCCTTCGCCACCCAGCCAGCCGAGGTAGAAGCCTACCAACTGCCACATGGCATCCAGACCCAGGCAGCCTGGCATCACTGGATCGCCGATAAAGTGGCAACCGAAGAACCACAGGTCAGGATTGATATCCAGTTCCGCTTCCACATAGCCTTTGTTGTGGGTACCACCGTCTTCGGTCATCTTGACCACGCGGTCCATCATCAACATGTTACCTGCCGGCAACGGCGGGCCGCCGGCGCCAAACAGCTCGCCACGGCCGGATGCTTCGAGGTCTTCTTTCGTATAGGAGTCGCGTTTTTCTACCATGTTCTCAGTAAACCTTATTTTAATGAAGGGCGCAGATTAGCTTACACGTGTACGCTGAACAAGTCCGATCAGCCGTGGTTGAACCAGTTGAGCCAACGAAGTGGCCACGGCCAGCGCCGGCGTTCCTGCGGATTCACCTGTGCAATCCGTTCCTGAATCGCAGCCAACAGATTAGGTTGCTGTTCATCAGAGTAAGGATAACCGGTGAGTAATGGCAAGGCCTCTGCGGCGCTGTCGACGGCCCACAGATGGAATTGCCCCTCGCGCACCGCATCGACTACGTCCTGGCGTAGACACAGGTGGCGCACGTTGGTAGCGGGCATGATGATGCCCTGTTTGCCTGTCAAACCGCGACGTTGGCAAACTTCGAAAAAGCCTTCGATCTTCTCGTTGACGCCGCCAATAGGCTGTACATTGCCGAATTGGTCGACGGAGCCGGTTACCGCAATTTGCTGGGTAATTGGCTGCGACGAGAGTGCACTGATAAGCGCACATAACTCGGCCAGTGAGGCGCTGTCGCCATCCACTTCGCCGTAAGATTGCTCAAACACGATTGAAGCCGAGAAGGGCAGCGGCTGGTCCAGTTCCAGTTCGGAAATCAGGAACGCCTGCATAATCATCATGCCTTTAGCATGCAGATTGCCGCCAAGTTCGGCTTTGCGCTCGACGTCGGTAAATTCGCCATCGCCAAGATGCACCACACAGCTGATGCGAGATGGTTCGCCAAAGCTGCGTGGGTGGCCAGGATATTCCAACACCGACAGGCCGTTGATCTGGCCGACGACTTCCCCCTCGGTTTCAATCAGGATTTGGCCCAGCTCAATTTCATCCTGCATCCGCTCTGCGAGGTAGCTTTCACGCCACTCGCGGGCATTCAATGCGGCTTCGAATGCTTTGGCGGTGATGCTCTCTTCCTCGGCATACAGCGCCGCTTCAGAAAGTTGTTGGCTGATCCACAGCGGGGAGAGCGGCAGATTGCCCTGATCGCCGCTGTGACGCACGGCTTGAACCATTAACGGATACCAGGCATCGGCGGCCAGCGGTGGTAATTGCTTCTCGTCGATAAGGGCATTGACGTAGCCACACCATTGCACCATGTCATCGATTTCGGTGAGTTGCAGATCTTCTTCGTATTCGCCGTAGACCGCCTGCTCGCTCAGCTCCGGCTCGATATCATGGAAATCGGCCAGACCGTGGCGATCGCCCACAACGATTAGCCGTAATTCCAACGGCATCGGGGGAATGGCAATCGGCAGCGGTCGCGTTTCATCCGGGGAAACCCAATGGAATTGGCGCTGGGTGATCATTTGCTTCAACCGCAGCCACAGTAACGGCTGAGCCAGCAGGGAACGTGCCGACAGGATCAGCACGCCACCGTTGGCTTTATGCACCAGGCCAGGTTGCAAGCTGATTTCATTGTTGTGGATCCTGACGCAGCCAAACAGCTGCTCCGGCTCAATCCACTCCTGAAACACACAGGCGCCACCGGCCGCAAAGGCTTCATCACCCTGGCTTGCGGGTTCAACGCTGACTTTGCTGCCCTGGATCACATAGTGACTGCCCTTAAACGCGGTATTCTGCGGTTGCAGTTGCTCAACTGCCTGGGCTATCAATGCCAGATACTCACGCGTTTCCTGCGCTTTCAACAGCATGAAACGCGGTGGCGACTGTGGATGGCAAAACAGCGTCAGTGCATTTTCCAGCCGAGGCTGAATGGAAGCAAAGGACACGGGCGCCAACTGCGCGGCGGTATCAAATATCGCTTGATAAGGCGTAACGTCCGGCAACAGTGATTGCCATTCAAGTCGGTTATTGGTCAAAGTGTTAGATGCAATCGTCAAAAAGGGAAAGGGCGATTATACAAGAATAATGACAGCTTGATACATGCAGAGTCGTAGTTGGTGTCAGGGAGTTTGACATCGCGCGATGACTGTGCAAAAAACAGTCTAAAAGCGGGGGAATTGCCGGGGAAATTCGGCGTAAAGCTGTTATGCTTAATTAAAGTTACGCGGTCACTGAAGAGCTCACGATGAAATATCAGCAACTGGAAAATCTGGAGAGCGGTTGGAAATGGAAGTACCTGGTGAAGAAGCACCGGGAAGGGGAAGCTATTACCCGCCACATTGAAAACAGCGTTGCTCAGGAAGCCATTGAAGAGCTGCTGAAGCTGGAAAATGAGCCGGTAAAAGTGCTGACGTGGATTAGCCACCATATGAATCCGGAACTGGATAACCGGATGAAGCAGACGATCCGCGCACGGCGTAAACGTCATTTTAACGCAGAACACCAACATACGCGTAAAAAATCTATCGATCTGGAGTTTTTGGTTTGGCAGCGTTTGGCCGGCCTGGCTCGTCGCCGTGGCGTGACTTTGTCAGAAACCGTGGTTCAGTTGATTGAAGATGCGGAACGTAAAGAGAAGTATGCCAGTCAGATGTCATCGCTGAAACAGGATTTAAAAGCCATTCTCGGTAAAGACGAACAGTAAGTCCCCGTTCCGTGATTCCTTGAAAGGGGGCACGTAGCCAGTTACGCTGATTTTGAGCGAAAAAAAACCCCGCATAGCGGGGTTTTTTACTAAGAGTGGTAGCTTAGCCTTGTGGCTGAGTTACAACGTCTTTGATACCTTTAACTTCGATCTCTACGCGACGATCTGGTGCCAGGCAATCGATCTGTGCTTTGGTAGCACGGCCAGCTTTGTAGCCACAGGTGTTACCAGTGACGGAATCAGCTTCGCCCATACCACGTGCAGAGATTTTGTCTGAAGGAATACCTTTAGATACCAGGTAGTCAACAACGCTTTGAGCGCGTTTTTCAGACAGTTTCTGGTTGTACTGGTCAGAACCAACGGCGTCGGTGTAACCCAGAACTACAACAGAACCATCTTTAGGATCCATGGAGCTCAGCTGAGTGTACAGCTGATCCAGAGCCTGTTGGCCTTCTGCTTTCAGAGTGGATTTGTTGAAGTTGAACAGCACGTCAGACTTCAGAGTGAAACGCTTGGTTTCAACAACTGGAGCTGGAGCCGGAGCTGGTGCTGGAGCAACAACATCATCCTGACCGAAACGGTAAGAAACACCCAGGCTCAGCATGGTGTTGTCTGGACGTGCGCCGACAGTACCTGCATCACCGATGTTGCTAACGAATTGGTAGTCCAGGCGAGTAGCCCAGTTTTTGGTCAGTGCGTACTCAACACCCACTGCAGCCAGCGGAGAAACGCCAGTGTCGTGGTCGCTCAGACGAGTGCCATTGCCGTAGTTAGCTTTGGAATCTGCACGCCATACCATACCACCCAGACGAGTGTAGATGTCCAGATCGTCGATGATTGGGTAGCTCAGTTTAGCTGCCAGTTGAACGCCCTGTGCTTTGAAAGCACCGTTGTTCACGCTGCCTTTGTAAGGCATACGGCCAAGCCAGTCATAGCCCAGCTCGAAGCCCAGGTATTGGTTCGCCTGGTAACCCAGGAACGCGCCAGCACCCAGTTGATCTTTATGGGTCGGACCATTGCCGATACCATTCTGGTAACCGTTGCCGTAGAAACCAGTGTCATGGTACTGGGACCAGCCCAGTTTAGCACCGGTGTACCAGGTATTATCTTTTGGGGCGGCTTGCGCTACGGTAGCGAAACCAGCCAGTGCCACTGCTAATGCGATAGCTGTCTTTTTCATTTTGCGCCTCGTTATCATCCAAATAGGCAATGAGCTTTAAAGCTGTTTTAAGCCCTTGGTTAAATTCCTTCGCCAAGGTTTGAGCCCTCGTTTGTTACTCGGCCAGTTTATCTGGCGTTATAGAGCAACCTTGGCGATGTAAAGTCTACAACGTGGCGCGAAAGTTACAAGTGTGATGTGATAAAGCTCTAAAAAAAAACGCGGAATCGTACATATTTACTAACATTAACCGGCAAAAAAACGAGCATTTTGACGTTCGTTTTGGGCCGCGGAACCGCAGCCGCACTCGCTTTGCCCCTGATCCCATAAAGGTTCCCTTGAGGAACGATGAAAATGATGGGAAAAATCCTAAATTTACTTAATGATACAAAGAAGAGTGAATTTTTAGGGTGGAACACTGTCCGTGAACCGGGTTTATGTCACGTTGAGGACGCATAATGAACCCATAAGCGTTCCCTAATTCTGCCGCACGTCTTAATTTTAGACGATCTTCTTCCGTAAGATCGGGTAACCAGCCGAGTACGACACTGTAATTTCCCGTCAGTAACGCTTTTTCCATCGCTTCGACCGTGTCCAGCGGACTGATTTGGCTCAGCTGCACCACTTTTCCAACCGGCAGGCCGGACTGCTGTAGCCACCGTTTGCTCAGCTTTTGCTGTGGAGTCAGCCATAACAACCAGCGCGACTGCATGCCCAACTGCTGTAGCAAAGGCAGCAACAGTTGCGCCACTGCGGGCTGATGCTCGCTGTAAACAAGTTCACTGATAAGGCCATTCTTGTTGCCGGCATCTGTGTTTTCTGCAGCATTGTTCACCGCAAAAGAGGTGTGGCTGAAATGGGTTTTGTAGAGTGATTGAGTACGCATAAAGTATCCCGCCCGTAGTGTCACTGTATGTTTATACAGTACATCCAGTTGCCATTAAGATCAACCCAAATCTTCGTGGCACCTCGCATAATCGCGATCATTTTTTATACGATCAACTTTTATGATTGGCATGACCACGGATAGTGCGTATTTTTCTAATTACTTGTTCGCGTTAGTTTTATTTCATTGATACGGGAAATGATAGAACGATAACCTACACCAGGAGAACGTTATGAAAGGGACATCAACGGGAAGGATCGCACAGGCCAAAGCCTGTTTTTACGCATTGGGCGGTATCACCACACGCTCACAGTTCGGAGGCTATGGCATACTGGCTGACGGCATCATGTTTGCCGTGATCGCCGAAGGAGAGCTTTATCTCCGCGCTACGGAAGGGCTGGAATCTGTCTTCCGTTCGCGCGGCATGGTCAATATGGTCTACTCCAAACGCGGGGTGCCAATTACCATGCGCTATTACTGGGTGGATGAAGCCATGTGGCGAGACAGGGAGGAGCTGATAGGATTGGCCTGGCAAGCCATCCGGGAGGCGCGGCGGGAGCTTGAGGTTAAAGCTGACAATCAGAGTCGATTAAAAACCTTACCGAATATCGACATCAATATGGAGCGCCTGCTGTGGCGAGCCGGTATTCGTAATGTTTATGATTTACGGCTCAATGGGGCTAAGCGCAGCTATCTGAGGCTGTTGCAACAGCAAAAGAATTTAGGGCTACGGGTGCTGCTATCATTGGGTGGGGCTATTGCCGGTTACCATCATGCGGCCTTGCCTTCGCAATTGCGCAGTGAACTGACGCAATGGTTCGAACGTACCATGATGTTGCTGAGCCACGGTCACAATCCAACAATAAGGGGCCTGATAAATAGCCCCGAATGATTATGCCGATTTACCTATTTGCGTATTAAGCATCGTCAGTTCCGGCAAGAGTTCAATCACCAACCCAATCTGCTGCAGTACCAATTGATCTTTACTTTCCGGCTCCGGCGTTGCGTGTTGAATACGTTCTGCCAAGCTTTCTAATGCCTGAGTGATGCGCTGGTTGTCCTGCTCCTCCTGGTGCAGGGCACCATCGACATAGCAAACGGCATCATTCAGCAGATCCAAGGTCGCAGGGTTATTCAGGCGTTCACGGTGTGCACCGAGCGCAGAGATATAGCTCAATAAGGTGTGGTTCAAACAAAGCAGGCGGAATGCAGCGTCCTGAATAGCCTTATTAGCCTTGGGATCGGCAGACATATTTGAAATCACCGATGCCAGCTCTGCATCACTGTTGTGCGCATCCCGACGAGCAATACGATACGCAAGGCCGTTGTCTTTGCCCTGATGGTATTGCACCAGAATGGCATCAAGATACCGGCAATTAGCGTTCAGCGTTTTACTGACCACCGTCGGCAATTGACGGAATTTCCAGTCAGGCCAGATAAAGCTGACCGCGGCCCAAGCGATGGCGCAACCCAAAAGCGTGTCGTATACGCGCGGTGCGGCGACTTCGAAACCTTCGCCCAGTAGGTTAAAGCACAGCAATACCAGCAGGGTGATAAACATGGTGGCGTGTGCGTACTGCACGGTGCGGAAAGCAAAAAATAAAACGCCGCTAATCACAATCAGCACCAGTTGGCCTTCCACCGAGGGCACAAAATAGAGGATTGGCAGCCCGACAAGAATACCGGCCAGTGTGCCGATTATCCTCAAGGCCAGCCTGCGGCGAGTGGCGTTGTAGTTGGGTTGGCAGACAAACAGGCTGGTTAACAGGATCCAATAACCATGCTGCATCCCTGTAAATTGAATAAAGGCATAACCAATACACAGCACCACAGACATGCGAATGGCATGGCGGAACAAGGCCGATTGCGGCGTCAGATGGCGGTTGATGCGCAAGCGAATATCGCTCCAGCCGGTGAGCCGGTCATCCGACAGGCTGTTCTCTTCCACCTGGCCGTTGGCCAATGCCTGTTCGGATTCAATATTTGCCAGCTGTGCGTCAATCGCGCGCAAATTTTTCAACAGGTGCGAAAGCGCCTTGGTCAACTCGCGATTTTCCGGGGTCAGGGTAACGCGAGCCAAAGCTTCATCAATGCGAGCAAAGGCAGGTTCGAAGCGAATGTTATGCTGATACTTTTGCCGCATCAAAATCGACTGGGCCAACTGCTGGCAGGCGCGAGCCTGCATGCTGAGCAAGCGCTGAAAGCGGAACAGGATATCGCTATGACGGAATTGTCGGCTTAGCGCCTGGTATTGAACGTGCGCGGAGCTGGCGCGTTCATGGATGTCCTGCGCAACGAAGTAATAATGCAGTGTCCGGCGGGTGCCTCGTTGGCCGCGATCGCCTTTTAACCGCGTCAGCAATGAAGCTTTGGTTTGGTTGAGGATAGTCACCAGCGTGCTGTTGGCCATGGCAACGTCCATCCAGGGCAGGTCTGCATCCTGTTCGGCGTCGGGATCAAACAGATTGGCTTTGGCGTCCAGATAATTCGCCAACTGGTCGTAACAACGCGCCAGGTTTTCCTGTAAAGGGCGGATAGGGAAGATCAGATGTCCTATCAGCGTCAGCAGGTTGTACCACAGGGCACCAATGATCAGCAGCATAGGCTGTTGATACCAGGCGTCATACATCGAAGTGCCGAGCATGGTGTAAACCGCAATCAACAAGGCACCAAATGCAATGGTGGCATAACGTTGCCCCAGAGCACCTAACAGAATAAAGCCGCAGGTGGAGGTCGTCAGGCCAAGCGCGAACAGCCAGGGGTAGGGAAACAGCAGTTCAATGGAGGCGGAGGCAACAAAGAAACACACCAGCGTAATCAGCAAGTTGCGTAGTCTGCCGGTCAGGCGGTCGTCCAAATCGGTCAACGCCGCCGCCACCACCCCCAGAGTCAGGGGAATAGTGAGTTTCGGAATACCGAGCCACCAGGGGACGGCGGCTGCGCCGGCCAGCGCAATAAAAATACGCAGGTCATAAAGCAGGTTGCTGTTGTAGGCATAACGGCGTATTGCTGGTGCAAAAGAGAGCACAAAAAACTCCTCGGGCGGAGAAAAAATTAACGCTGCTGATACTGACGACGGGCATTTTCAGTTCTGGCCTGTTGCGCCATTTCTACTGAGACCACGCGACGCCCAACCGGCCACAGGGCAATGGCGGCGATTTTGAAATTGGCAATGCCCACCGGAATGCCAATAATAGTTACGCACTGCACAATACCGGCGGCGATATGCGACAGGCAGAGCCACCAGCCGAACAGGATCAGCCAGACAATATTCAGCAGCGAGCCGCTGGCGGAAAGCAGCGCATTACTTTTTTCCGGATAAAGCTCATTAACGTGAATAGCTTCATTACCGAACGGCAGTAACGACAGCTTGGTGATCTCCCAGCAGGAGCGAGTCAGTGGCAGGGTGATGATCAACAGCACGCTAAATACCGTAGCGATCAGCCAGCCCAGGGTAGTGACAAAACCGCCCAACACAAAATTAAGAATATTCAGTACAGTACGCATAGTCGTCATTCTGCTCTAATGATGGCCAAACCGCGATGCGGTTGCGTTTGCTATCAAAACGCAAAATCTATTCTACCCTTTTTTTAGCGCTAGAGTGCCACTGCTTATCGCAGGTAAACTGGCAGATATCCGTTATTTAATCTCAACATAGTCATGGCGCGAAGATATGGAACTTAAAGCGACATCGCTGGGGAAACACCTGGCTCAGCATCCTTATAACCGCGTGCGGTTGCTGCACGCCGGGGTCGAGGTGAGCGGTGAAAAGCATGAATACCTTATTCCTTTCAATCAGTTGATTCAGGTTAGATGCAAGCGCGGCATCGTCTGGGGCGAGCTGGAGTTTGAGCTGCCGGATGAAAAAGTGGTGCGCCTGCACGGGACTGAATGGCAGGAAACTCAGCGTTTCTATCATTACCTCCAGCAGGCCTGGCAGCAATGGAGCGCGGAGATGAGCGAGGTCAGCGCCGGCGTTTTGCAGCAACAGGTCGAACATATTCAGCGAATTGAGCAGCAGGATAAGTGGTTCAAGAAATCCGAACTGGGCAAGTTGCAGCAACAGATTCGCCAGTCTTTCGGTGCTTTGCCCATGCCGGTTGCACGGCTGGAGGAATTTGACAACTGTCGGGAAGATTATCAACTCTGCCGCCAATGGCTGCAGCACGGGTTGCACAGCGTGGAGCAGCGTAACCGGCAGTGGACCGAACGGATGCTGGAGACGCACCAGGATTTCTTCCAGAGCATAGAAAGCTCACCGCTGAACGACTCGCAAAGTCGCGCCGTAGTTAACGGTGAAGACTCGGTCTTGGTATTGGCCGGAGCAGGCAGCGGAAAAACCTCGGTATTGGTGGCGCGCGCGGGCTGGCTATTGCGCCGTCAGGAGGCCGAACCCGGGCAAATACTGCTGCTGGCATTCGGTCGCCAGGCGGCGGAAGAGATGAACGAACGCATTCAGGAACGGCTGGGCGGCGTGGCTATCCAGGCCAAAACCTTCCATGCACTGGCACTACAGATTATCCAACAGGGCAATCGCAAGGTGCCGGCGATCAGTAAGCTGGAAACCGACAGCAAGGCTCGCCGGGCTTTGCTGATTACCCATTGGCAGCAGCAGTGCGCAGAGAAAAAAGCCCAGGCTAAAGGCTGGCGTCAATGGTTGATTGAAGAGTTGGAATGGGAAGTGCCCGAAGGCGATTTTTGGCAGGACAAGCGCCTGGCGGAGCGGTTGGCCGGCAGACTCGAACGCTGGTTGGGCCTGATGCGCATGCACGGCGGTAGCCAGGCAGAAATGATCGAACAGGCGGATGAAGAAATCCGTGACCTGTTCTCAAAACGCATTCGCTTAATGGCCCCTTTGCTCAAGGCCTGGAAAGGGGCGTTGAAAGAGGAAGGGGCGGTGGACTTCTCAGGCCTGATCCACCAGGCGGTCAATATCTTGGAGAAAGGTCGGTTCGTCAGCCCGTGGAAACACATCCTGGTGGACGAGTTCCAGGACATTTCACCCCAGCGTGCGCAATTACTGGCAGCGTTGCGTAAACAAAATAAACAAACCTGTCTGTTTGCGGTAGGTGACGACTGGCAGGCCATTTACCGCTTCAGCGGGGCCGAGCTGACGTTGACCACCGCCTTTGCCGAGAACTTTGGCGAAGGTGCCCAGTGTGCGCTCGATACCACTTACCGTTTCAATGATCGTATCGGCGAGATCGCGAACCGTTTTGTGCAACAGAACCCGCATCAGCTGAAAAAACCGTTGAACAGCCTGAGCAAGGGTAATAAGAAATCGGTGATTTTATTACCGAATGAGCAGCTTGAAAATTTGTTGGACAAGCTGAGCTGTTATGCCAAGCCGGATGAGCGAATTCTGGTGCTGGCACGCTATCACCATTTGAAACCGCAGGCGCTGGCAAAAGCGGCGACCCGTTGGCCAAAACTGACCCTCGAGTTTATGACCATTCACGCCAGTAAAGGGCAGCAGGCGGAGTACGTGATCATCGCCGGTTTGCACCAAGGCAGCGACGGTTTTCCGGCGGTCGCGCGTGAGTCGGTATTGGAGGATGTTTTGTTGCCGCAGCCGGAAGATTTCCCGGATGCCGAAGAGCGGCGACTGCTGTATGTAGCGCTGACTCGCGCCAAGCATCAGGTCTGGTTACTGCAGGATCGTGAACGTCCGTCGGTCTTCGTTGAACAACTGCAGGATCTCGGCGTTCCTGCTCAGAAGAAGCCTTAAAATTAAGGCCTGGCGGAAACCAGGCCGCGAGCGTTACTTCAGACGATCCTGCAAATAGCGCTGATAATCAGGAATAGCAATTTCCACTTCACGTTTGAAGAGCGAGGAATCGATCAGGAAATCCGCCGTTGAGCGGTTGGTGGCGACGGGAATGTTCCATACCGTCGCCAGACGCAGCAGCGCTTTCACATCCGGATCGTGGGGAACCGCATTGAGGGGATCCCAGAAGAAGATCAGCATATCTATTTTGCCCTCGGCAATCAGCGCGCCGACCTGCTGATCGCCTCCCATCGGGCCGCTTAACATGCTCTGCACCGGAATGCCGCTGGCACGCTGGATCAGGTTACCGGTAGTGCCGGTGGCGTACAGTTGATGATGCTCAAGGACGGATTTGTTTTCTTCAACCCAGGCAAGCAGGGCTTGTTTGCGGTGATCGTGTGCCACCAGCGCAATGTGTTTACGCGCGGCGATAGTGCGGGTAGTAAATTCCATCTCGATGTCCTTCGCTAATCAGGGGATGTGCGACAGATTACTGAAACTGTTTTTCACTGCCTAGCGTTTACACCTGAAAATGCGAAGAAAGCGCGCCTTTAAATAAAGGCGCCGGTAATCTTAACGCACGGGCTGTTTATTCGCCCAATGGAGGAAACGCTTTTGCGTTTCTTTGTCCGCCTGCTGGAACCAGTATTGCAGCATCTGTTCGGAAACGTTTTCACCCTTCAAAGTGACCGTGGGGGAGTTCAGCGCGGCACTGGCGAGCGGAGAGGAAGGCGTAGTCGCGCGCACCTGGGTGAAAGCCGGCACCGAGGCCGGGCGGTTTTGACTGTTGTAGTCCGCCATGACTTTTTCCAAATCGACGCTGAGCGTGGCGCCATCGGCATGCAGCACGTCGTGTTTCATCGCCAGCGCGTTACCGTTCTTATCAATCACTTGATAGTTGAGCGTTTTATCGAATCTTTGGCCATCACGTACATTTTCAATGCGTGGCAGCTCAATGGCAACGGAGCTGACATTCTGCGTACTGAAGGTCGCGATCAGCGGAGGGGAGGTATAGGCAGTTTGTTCGTGCTGCCCTGAACGTACAGACTTGGCCACTTTAAACAGCAACTGATGTTGCCCGCCATCCAGCTCCAGGCTGTCGGCACCTTTTAACAACGCTCCTGTCATTTTCTTGCCGTCGACCACCAGCAGATCGATGTCCGGGGAGAGTTTCAGGGTCGTAGCCACGGCAGGCATGCTGATACTGATGCTGAGCAGCCCCGCAACCATCAGACCAAATTTCATGGTTATCTCCTTATAAGTGGCATCGCTATTAGTGTTGAACACGCCATAGATTGTGTCAAAGTTTTTCAGCATTACGGTTTGGTTTACAAATGTACACATTTATTTTCATTTGGACATTTATTTGAGCCGGATATGCTGGCAGTGACAGCATCAGACCGCAAAAGTGGCCGGGAGTTTCCGCATGGTTGCGTTTAGCCGATTTAAAGCCGATAGAGTACACTCGGAACAGGGAAATCGCCCGTTGATGATTGGAGCCGAAGATGCAAGACCATGAGATTGCCGACCTGCTCAAGCAGGTGAAAACCATTGCGCTGGTGGGTGCCAGTGATAATCCGTCCCGGCCCAGCTTTGGTGTCATGGCTTATCTGCTGTCACAGGGATATCAGGTAACGCCGGTCAGCCCCAAGCTGTCAGGGCAAACGTTGCTTGGCCAACAGGCCTATGCCACGCTGAAAGATATTCCGCACCCGGTGGACATGGTTGATGTGTTCCGTAATTCAGAGGCGGCGTATGGCGTAGCGCAAGAGGCGATTGCGATTGGTGCCAAAGCGTTATGGCTGCAAATTGGCGTCATTAATGAACAGGCCGAGGCATTGGCGCGTGAGGCAGGATTGAAGGTGGTAATGGACCGTTGCCCTAAAATCGAGCTTCCTCGCCTGGGTCTGGAGCGCTGAAAGCCGGTAAAAGAAAAGGCCTGACAAATGCCAGGCCCTTATTGGGTGTTTCTCAGGCCTGGCTAATCAGTTGCGCAGGCGCGGGGCTTGGAGCTGGTGACGGATAGATTCCGCCAACTCGTCCAGTGAAGGTTGTTCAGGATGGGCATCCTGGGCTTCGCCGTCCAGCTGTGCTTCTGCCAGATAGGTATGCACCGGTTGGCCTTCTTCGTCCTCCATCACCACGTGGTACCAAGGGGCGAAACGTAGATCGGTATTCGCCGCTATTTCATCAGCTTTAGGCTGTTCCATGGAGTATTCAGGGTCGATATCAATTACCACCCCCAAGTACCCCAGCAGCTTATGCCGAACCTGTTGTCCGATACCGAATTTGCTGGCAATCATGATGACCTCCTGAGAAACAGTGCCTTGCTCTCTATATGAGGGCAAAACAGCGTATTTCAAGTTACATCACCCGACACGCAAACCCTTTCAAATACAGCCCTTCAGGGTAAGTCGCAATTACCGGGTGATCGGCAGCCTGACGATACTGCTCTATAAATTGTACATCACGCCCGGCATCTACAGCGGCATCGGCCAAAATTTTCTGGAACAAATCGGTAGGCATCAGACCGGAGCAGGAGAAGCTCAGCAAAATACCGCCTGGATTCAGCAACTGAAGCGCTAACATGTTGATATCTTTATAGCCACGGCAGGCACTGGCCAACTGGTTTTTATTCTCGACGAACTTCGGCGGATCCATAATGATCAGATCGAATTTTTCACCCTGCGTGCGGTAGTTGCGCAGCAGTTGGAACACGTCATCGCGCACAAACTCGGCCTTGCTCAGATCCAACCGGTTCAGTTCAACGTTCTGCTTGGCGATATCCAACGCCGCTTGCGACGTATCTACGCTGATGACCTGTGAGCAACCACCCATCAATGCAGATACCGCGAATGCGCCGGTATAAGAGAAGCAGTTAAGCACGCGGCGGCCGGCGGAATAGTTACGGGCAGCCAGGCGGCTGTCGCGCTGGTCGAGGTAAAAACCGGTCTTATGGCCCTGCTGAATGTCCACCAGCAACTTCATGCCATGCTCGGTGATCGGCAACAGAGCAGGGGGCAGGTCACCCAATACCGGCCCTTGCGCCAACGGCAGGCCTTCTTTTTTACGCACCGCGACGTCTGAGCGATCGTAAATGGCGCATTCCGGGTAGCAATGCTGCAAGGCGGTAATCAGCGCAGCACGCTGATACTCGGCGCCGGCAGAAAGCAATTGCAATACCAGGAAATTCTGGAAGCGATCGATGGTGATGCCCGGCATGCCGTCGGATTCACCGGCGATCAGACGGTATCCGTCCAACCCGTCGCGCTTCGCAACCCAATCACGCCAGCTTTGTGCCTGCTGTAAACGGCGGATGAAGAATTCGATGTTAACGTCTTCATCCTGCTGGAAAGTCCAGACACGGGCACGGATTTGCGATTCAGGCGAGTAGGCGCCGCGCGCCAGCCATTTGCCCTGCGCGTCGTGAATATCGATGGTTTCGCCGGACAGGGCTTTACCTTCAATACGTTGAACGGCACCGGAGAAGACCCATGGGTGGCGACGGAGTAAGGACTTTTCACGTCCTTTGGCGAGAAACAGGCGTACGGTCATAATTAAGAATGCTGCCAGCTAGGTAAAAAGAGTGACATTGCCGTGCGAACGCACAGAAAATGCCATAAACGAAATTCGATAAGGGGCCGATTATGACACAAGTTTGTATTGCTGCGTATGTCTATGGCGTGGTGCAAGGGGTAGGGTTTCGCTACAACACCCAGCATCAGGCGACGGCGTTGGGGTTAAGCGGATATGCGCGCAATCTTGATGACGGCAGCGTCGAGGTGGTGGCCTGCGGCGAGCAACCGCAGGTGGATAAACTGGTGGAATGGCTGAAAAGCGGCGGTCCGCGTAGCGCACGTGTCGATCGCGTGCTGGTGGAACCGCGCGGTACGGCAGATTATCAAGGCTTCAGCATTCGCTATTAGCGTCTCAGATGCATTTTACCGGCTTCGGCAAACCGGCGATTTTTGTTGCCTGTTTGGCCGGGCCTTTGGGGAACAGGCGATAGAGGTAGCGGCTGTTGCCTTTCTCCTCTCCGTACTTCTGCGCCATAGCTTTGACCAGCATGCGGATCGCCGGTGAGGTATTAAATTCCAGGTAAAAGCCGCGCACGAAGCGCACCACTTCCCAATGCGCTTCGGTTAGCGTGATTTCTTCCTGCTCGGCCAGCAGCGGCGCCAGGGCCTCGTGCCAGTCGGCGCTGTTTTTCAGGTAACCCTGTGCGTCAGTTTCAATAACCTGACCTTGATACTCCAACATACTGCCTCGGTAACGGGTAATTCAGAACGGCCGCCAGTTTAGCAAACTTTTACCGCCGCAAAAAATAAAGCCCCGCCGGAGCGGGGCTTTGGGTATGACTCAGACGCCGAATCAGTTGCTGCGCGCGAAGCCCAGAATGCTCAACAGGCTGATGAACATGTTGTACAACGATACGTACAGGCTGACGGTGGCGCGAATGTAGTTAGTCTCGCCGCCGTGAATAATGTTGCTGGTTTCCCACAGGATGGCGCCGGCGGAGAACAGGATAAACAGTGCGCTAATCGCCAGGTGCAGGGCCGGGATCTGCAGGAACAGATTGGCGATCACCGCCACCAGCAGTACTACAAAACCGGCCATCATCATTCCGGACAGGAACGACATATCCTTGCGGGTGGTCAGCACGTAGGCCGAACAGCAGAAGAACACCACTGCGGTGCCTCCCAGCGCCAGCATGATCAGGTCGCCGGCTCCGGTATTAATAAATGAACTGAGGATGGGGCCCAGGGCATAACCCATAAAACCGGTCAGGGCGAATGCCGCCAGGATGCCTGCAGGGCTGTTAGCCAGCTTGTGGGTCAGGAACATCAGCCCGTAGAAGCCGACCAGCATCAGCAGCAGGCCCGGTGCCGGCAGCCCCAGCATGGTGCTGGCGGTTGCGGTGAGCGCCGAGAAAGCCAGCGTCAGTGAAAGCAGAAAATAGGTGTTACGCAGAACCTTATGCGTACTCAGCAATGAGTCGCGCGAGGAGGATGAGACGACAATACGGTCCATAATGATCTCTCTTAGTCAGGTCATCACAAAATTAGTGACGATGATAGGCAGCGCAAGCGTTTGATTAAAGTTTGTTTACCAATCTTTACCCTTAGTTATCATTGCTGCAACCTTGAGCCGGAGTTGGCGGTTTCTTCAACGCTCAAGCGTGAGGTGCTGGTTTTTCGTTCGGTTGAACGGCCTTGGGCTTTACAAGCGGATCAGCTCTGTTTATAGTTCGCCTCGTTGCGGAGGGGTGGCCGAGTGGCTGAAGGCAACGGTCTTGAAAACCGTCGACGGGAAACCGTTCCAGAGTTCGAATCTCTGCTCCTCCGCCATAAATTATGACCCCGTGCTCTCTGAGCGCGGGGTTTTTTATTGGGTTTGAAAAACGGCAATCGCCGCCGTGGACCCATAAAAAAACCGCCCCGGCTGGGACGGTTTGTCTGGCAAAGCAACCGCTAACGCACCAAATGCAGGAAGTGCAGGTGCTTCTCGTACTGGTCGAGAATATCGTGAATGATCTGTTCTTGCGTCCAGCCCATCACATCGTAATCCTGGCCCCCTTCCTTCAGATGAACCTCACCGCGATAGTATTTATGTTCCTCGTCGCGTTCCTCATCTTTCAACCCCGCCAGAGCAAAGGCCGGTTGAATGTAAGCGCGCAGGCGCACTTCATAGACAAAGTTCAGATCTTCCCCTAAATCGACTTCGAAACGGATGCGATCGTCTTGCGAATCGTCAATCGAGGAGGTGGTATTTTGCTTGGCCAGTTCGGCTTCAACCAGCGCCATCGCCGGTTGAACCACTTCTCCGACAAAGCGTTTTACCTGAGAACGTTTCGGGAAATAGGCAATATTACGCAAACGCCGCTGCCATGAGATCGGGTTGCGCGCGGCGGTCGGCGCAATCGTGGTCATCATCTGGCTGTCGCGTTTGTAGGCGTCGATACGTAAGGCTTTTAACAACCCGTAGATTGAGACCAGCAGGATCATCGAAAACGGCAGGGCGCTGGCAATAGTCACGGTTTGCAATGCGCTTAAACCGCCGGCAATCAACAACGCAATCGCCACCAGACCCATCAGGGAAGCCCAAAAGATCCGCTGCCATATGGGGGTTTGATCCGAACCGCCCGAAGCCAGCGTATCAACCACCATCGCCCCAGAGTCTGCCGACGTGACGAAGAACACCACGACCATCGCCATGGCGATAAACGACAGAATATTAGAGAACGGGAAGTGCTCCAGGAAGTTGAACAACGCCAGGGCTACGTCGTTTTGCACCGTATTGGCCAGATCGCGCGCCCCTTCGTTCATGATCAAATTAATGGCGCTGTTGCCGAAAACGGTCATCCACAGCAGCGTAAAGCCCGCTGGTACGAACAACACGCCGGTAACGAATTCACGGATGGTACGTCCGCGTGAAACGCGGGCGATAAACATGCCGACGAACGGTGACCAGGATAGCCACCAGCCCCAATACAGCAGAGTCCAGCCCCCCAGCCAGTTGCTGGATTTCGGCTCGTAAGCGTAAAGGTTAAAGGTTTTATTGACGATATCGGAAAGATAGCCGCCGGTATTTTCAACAAAGGATTTCAGCAACAGCACGGTCGGGCCGAGCGTACCCACCAGGACCAGCAGCAGCACCGCCAGGCCGAGGTTCAGTTCGGACAGAATACGGATGCCCTTATCCAACCCGGAAACCACCGACAACGTTGCCAGCCCGGTGATCACCACGATCAGCACCACCTGCACCGTTGCATTGATCGGCAAGCCGAACAGGTGATTAAGCCCGGCGTTAACCTGCAACACGCCGTAGCCCAGGGAGGTCGCGACGCCGAATACGGTACCTATTACCGCAAAAATATCGACTGCGTGGCCAATCGGCCCGTATATGCGATCGCCGATGATGGGATAAAGCGCGGAACGCAGCGTCAAGGGCAGGCCATGACGGTAGCTGAAGAACGCCAGGATCAGCGCCACGATGGCATAAATCGCCCAGGCATGCAGGCCCCAGTGGAAGAAGGTTAGGCGCATGGCCTGTTTAGCCGCTTCCACTGTTTCCGGTGTCCCGGTCGGGGGAGAAAGGTAGTGCATCACCGGTTCGGCGACGCCAAAGAACATCAGACCAATGCCCATACCGGCAGAAAACAGCATGGCAAACCAGGAAACATAGCTGAAGTCTGGCTGGGCGTGGTCCGGCCCGAGCTTGATATTGCCGTAACGCGATAAACCCAGATAGGTCACGCTCAGCAGGATCAGGGCGACCGCCAGAATGTAAAACCAGCTGGCGTTAGTGAAAATACCCTGTTGCAGCGCCTTGAACTTACGATCGGCTAACTCAGGATAGAAGGCGGCAAAGGCCACCAGGACGATGATTAAAGCGGCAGATATAAAAAATACCGGAGGATTGATATGGCTACGACGTGCCACAATTTCAGTGTCGTTTTGGCTCATAGAATACCTTCTTGCTAGTCCGTTAGGGAATGGGATAGTCCGTTAAAACAACTCCATAAAAAGAGGGGCAAACAGGCTGCCCAGGAAATTAAACTCCGCGAGTATATAGAAAAATCGGGGCAATTTACATTTTTATGGTCAAAAAGGCTGTTTTAAGTGGTTTTGTTAGACGTTTTAGCTATATAAAAAACATTGCGATGAGAAAGGGTAATTCACTCTTTTTGCAGGGAAAAACCGGTGCAGAGGATCTTGCATGGCTTTCACTATGACAAAATGCGGGCAAAAACAGGATCAGGCTGCGGGCAGGGTTTCTGAGGCAGTTCAAGGGGGTTTTAGCGGCAGGTAGAGCAGATCATGATAGAAATCCCTATAACAGTGGCCTGAACCCGGAGGGATCTGCCGTTTACTATTGATCCGATCAAGCCAAGGGTTAAAATAGATCCATTCGCTCGCGTTTAACGTTTTCATGGAGATAAAGATGAGCTGGTATCAAATAGCGTTATGGACCATGATCTTTCTGAAGTCCGGTGCCTTTCTGGTGTTCGTTTGGTGGTGGATGTTCAAACGCGCAACCAAGCCTTATGTCCGCCCGCAAGATGTTGTGATTGACGAAACGCCGGATGATGACAATCTGACCATGGAAGAAGTGATGAAGAAACACGGTATTACCCGTGTGGAAAATCAAACGCAATAAGCCCCGTTCTTTTCAGATTCGGTCTGCGAACTATCCCTGTGGAAATGCGGCAATGCCTGCAAGCCGGGGATAGCTCCCCAGCCTGCAGTCATCAATTCAGCGCCGTTTTCTCCCCAACAGCCATGCCATAAAGATCAACGCCACCACCGCAATGCCGATTGCCGGGGCCATATAAGGCTGTAGCATCGCCAGCAGCGGCACCGGGCCACCCAGGCGCAATACGGTCACGTCCGCAGCGCTGACCTTCACTGCGGGATTGCCGTACTGCTGCAGCACATAATTGCTGATAGCGGCGATCTGCTGGTCGTTCAACGGATTGACGTACGACAGCGGGCCAAAGTTCGGCATCAGCACGTGCTGATCGCCCACCTTTCGCTCGACCCCGAACAGTATGGCCGAGATCAGGTTGGCCGGATTGCTTGAACCGGTGGCGGTATTATTGAACAGCGAAGGATAAGCCTGGTTTTTGCTGCCGCTGCCGTCCGGTTGGTGGCAACTGGCGCAGTTGCCGCTGAATAACGCTGCGCCGTCGGTAACGGTGTTGTTGGCATTGGCCGGCTGCAACCCGCGCAGCTGAGGCTCAACGTTCAACGGCTTGCCGTAACTGTCGGCCGGCTGGCTATCTTTCGTATCTCTGATCGGCGCGGTGCTTTTCAGGTAAACGGCAATAGCCGCCAGATCGTCATCGGAAAAATATTGCAGGCTGTTTTCGATGGCTTCCGCCATGCCACCGGCGGCCTGGTTTTTGCCGACCACCCGACCGGTTTTCAGGTACTGCACCAGTTGCTGGTTGCTCCAGCCGCCGATACCGCTGATCGGGTCTGACGTGATATTGGGAGCGTACCAGCTGCCGACCATGCCACCCGCAAGAGCCTGACTGCTGTCTTCAGCCATCAGCAGGTTGCGCGGGGTATGGCAGGTGTCGCAGTGCCCAGGTCCGTTAACCAGATAAGCCCCCCGGTTCCATTGCGCGCTTTTGGCCGCATCGGGTGCAAATCGGCCGTCTTTGAGAAACAGCAGATTCCAGGCGGCCATGCTAAAGCGCAGGTTGAACGGGAAGGGCAGGTCGGTCAGCGTATTTTTCTGATCGACCGGCTTCACGCCGTGCATAAAGTAGGCATACAGCGCCTTGATGTCCTCATCGCTCAACCTGGTATAAGAGGTATAGGGCATGGCGGGATAGAGGTGGGTGCCATCGGCACGGATCCCGTCCCTGACGGCACGAGCAAACTGCTCTTCGCTATAACTGCCAATGCCCTCCGCGTTTGATGGGGTGATGTTGGTTGCGTAAATCACGCCCATGGGGGAACTGATACCATAGCCGCCGGCAAAGGGGGTACCGCCTTCGGGTTTAGTATGGCAGGCCTGGCAGTCCGAGGAGATAGCAATTTGCTCGCCTTTTTTAATCAACGCCGCACCGCTTAACTCTCCGTTATCCGCCGCCTGCACGGCGCTGCCGCCGAGCAACAGCAGGGATAATAGCGTCAGTTTCGCCTGTTTTTTCATGGTTTCACCGCCAGTGCCCGCGCAATGTCATCGGCGGCCTTGATGCCCAGAGCTGCCATGGTCAAGGTGCTGTTCACCACGCTGGCGGAAGGAATTGCGCCGCCGCCCGGCAACCAAAGGTTGGCATGGTCATGGGTGCGGCAGTTGCCATCGACCACCGAGTCTGCTGGGTTATCGCCCATGATGGTGCCGCCCATGATGTGGTTATTGGCATTCAGGCTGGTGGTGATGTTGAACTCTTCGGCGTCGAACAGTTGGCCGATATGTTCCAATTGCTTATGTGCGGCCTCTGCGCCTTTACGCACGTAATCGCCGACATCGTAGTGGATGTCCGGGCAAGGCAAACCGTGGGCATCTTTGCGGGTTTTACTCAGCGTCAGGCGGTTATTGGGGTCTGGTAACGGTTCCAGGCTGATGGACAAATCGACGCCGTAGGCGGCGCGGCGGCGTATTTCGGCATCCAATTCTTTACCGACCAAGCCTTGTTCCAGCGCCTTCTGGGTGGCAGGCACGACCCGGTTGATGTTGTTGAGGATCATCTTATTGGCCGAGTAGTCTTTGCGGAACTCACCGTCACGTGGGCCGACCAGGCAGCTGCTCTGCGCCGGGCCACGCCCGAGCCACAGCGGCTCTTTCGCCAGGAAAGTACAGTGAAAACCGGAGTGATCCATCATGTTACGACCGACCTGATCGGAAGCGTTGGCGATGCCGTTCGGGTTGCGATCGTTGGCCGCCATCAGCAGCAGGCGAGGCGTTTCTATGCCGTTACAGGCCAGAGCGAAAGCCTTGGCCGTGGCCTGGTGAGACTGCTTTTTGTTGTCAAGCCAATGCACCGCAGTGACCCGATTTTGCTCATCGGTATCTATCTTGTAGACCACCGCTTCCGCCAGCACCACCGCACCTTTCATTTCAGCACGTTCAACATGATGAATGCCGTTGTACATGGCGCCGATGGGGCAAATGGGCTGGCAGTTGTTGTTACCGCAGCAGGTTGGACGGCCCTTCCACGGGTGGGTACTGCGCCCCTGTGGGATCGGGACTGAACGGTAGCCGTGCGGGTTAACCACTTCGGCAAAACGAATATCGCCATGCGCCCAGGGCACCATATCCATCGGGTAGGGTTTGCTGCGTTCAACCGGCGACTGCTGCTGCGGATCGTTGGGGCCCGCCACGCCAATTTCCTCTTCGGCCCGGCAATAGTACGGCTCAAGTTCATCATAGGAAATCGGCCAGTCGCGGCCAACGCCGTACAGGGTTTTCATTTGGAAATCGCTGGGCAGGTGGCGCCAGCAGGACGCGGCCCAGTGCCAGGTGGTGCCGCCGACGGTACGCAGATACCCTTGCTTGAAGCTGCCTGCGCTCGGGCCGCTCAGGGCGACATAGTTGTTTTCAGGAAAATAGAGCGGAGCGGTGGCAAACTCGGATTGCGGGTACAACCCTTGATAATCGGAGCCGGCGCGGTTATCAAAAGGCATATTGCGCCAGTTTTCTACGGCCTGGGCGCGTTCAATACGCAGGCCTGCTTCCAGCACCAGCACAGAATAACCCTGGCTGACTAATTGATCGGCCATCATGCCGCCCACAATGCCGGAGCCCACGATCACGATATCGGCCGAGGCGTTGCCATCGGCAGTAAATTCAGGTTTTTTCATCAGAAGACTCTCAGATCACAGGGAAGCGTTGACCGCTGGAGGGGGAGCGGTCCACCACAACGGGCCATTGCCGCAGTAGGTGGGAACGATCAGTGCGTCGCTGGCGGGGCGGTACATCAACGCGTCTTTATAGGCAATCAGCTCAGCCGTTTGGCCGTGGCCGACGGTGCCGGTATACCAGGCGGTGATAATGGCAGTCACCAGGGCCTGTAAGCCAGCCTGAATGGCCAGTTGTTGCAGCTGTTTTGCGCTTTGACCCGACTGTAACAATCCACCAAGCTGCTCAACCTGCGTGGCGAACTGATCATTCTGATTATGTAAGGCCGTAAAAATACGCGCCGACATCCCCTGATCGATGTCTTCATGTTCGCTCAAGGTCTGGGATATTTTGAAGAAACGAGCAAACTGCAGCGGGTTGGCCGCCGCGGTATGTTGTTCTGCCAGGCTGAGGAACGGGTAACTGAGCAATGACGTTGCCAGCAGGGTTGAGGCCAGCCCCAGCAGCACTTCCCGTCGACTGAAACCGGTTCCATTTTTGGTCGGTAACTCACCATCGTCTGATAACAAATTTTCCATGTGTTTTTCTCACAAAACAGGTGTTATTGCCAAAGCAGGCAAAAGAGAAGGAGTAAAGAGAGATAAAAAATAATCAACAATGGGATAAATGCATTGTTTACGGTTCTGTATCTAATAATTTGGCGGGATATTAACTTGCCGATAACTTTTCGGCAATAAACTTGCTCAAACGCCCTGATAAAAAAGCACAGAAAGAATAAAAAAGACCGGAGGTGTGGCCGCTTGGCGGGAGAGTGAACGGTGCCGTGGCGGGTATTCAAAGATAATTAATGACGGTAAATAACATTATTTCCGCTATTAGGACGGGTTTAAAACGGGGTATTAATAAGTAATGTTTATATTTAAATCACAGACGCCGTCATTATATTGACCAAAAAAAACCCGCCGTAGCGGGTTATTGGTCATTATTTTAGCTCTTGCAACCCATCAGTTCTGGCAGCACGCCCGGTTTGGCTTTCAGCGAAGCCTGTACGTCGTCGGGCAGACCAGCCCAAATAATCAGCCCGGTGCGTTTCTCGATTTCATTCACCGTGACGCGATATTGGCAGAAATCGGCATTTTTCGGGGTGTTTTGGTCAAACAGAAACGCCGCATAGTGGTTCACTTCCGGGCTGTTATTGATAAAGATGACCTTCCAGTAAGCGCTGGGAATGGTGTGCGCTTTCTGGGTGCCCGGCAATTTTCCCATATTGCGTTCGTACAGTGGGCCGGTCACGGTATACACCGAACTGATATCCGCCCGGTCAATCAGCTTGCGTTCCTGATCTTCCAGCCGTGCCCAGGAGCCCTGGTTAAGATCGGCCATCTGCGGGGTGATATTGGAAAGGTAGTTCAGTGATTCCCAGTCAGAGACGCCCGCCAGTGAGGCCAGCGGCGCCTGATGCCCGCGGTCAACTTTCAGTGCCGCGTTGGCACCGGTATAATCTGCCGGTACCAATGTATCTGCCGGGTTCAGTGCCGGATCGGCCTTCCAGTTACGGGTTTTCCCGCTGGCCGGCGAGTCTTTGGTGATGTGATAAGCCACCCAGTTGGCGAACTTGGTGGTGCTGTTGTTGTTCAGCGTATAAGCATGGCGGACGATGGACACGTTACTGCTGCCACCGGTGGGGCAACCGACCGCGCAGTTGTCGATAGATTCCAATGCCTCGGCGGAAGCCTGGGCGGTAAACAGGACGGTTACCAGAGCTAACATCTTGTTAAAACGCATATTCATATCCTCAATAAGTTATAATAATACTGTATGTATTTACAGTGTTTGTAACTTATCGCAGTGAAACGAATACAACAATGCAACACATTCACGTTACGAATGTGTCAGCATTGGTACAGCAAGGTGGATTAAAACAGCCTGTAAATGGCGGGCTACAAAGCCTTAAAAACGCCAAAAGGCACGCGAGCACAATATCAGCATGGGGTAGATCTCAAGGCGGCCGAGCAGCATCGCCGCGCACATCAACCATTTCGCCGCATCGCTAAGCGTGCCAAACCCCGCGGCAGTTTCGCCGAAGCCCAACCCCATGTTATTGATGCAGGCGGCCACGGTGGCGAAAGAGGTCACCAGATCATAGCCCATCAGGTTCAGCAGCCAGATGAAGAAGCAGCTGAAAAAAACGTACAGAAAGAAAAAGCTCCAGACCGACCGTAACACCCGATCGTGAATCGGCGCGTTGCCGACCTTGATGGTGTAAACGGCATTGGGATGCACCAACTGGTTGATCTCATGCCGGCTTTGTTTGTACATGATCAGAAAACGCAGCGCCTTGATGCCGCCGCAGGTGGAGCCCACGCAGCCACCGAAAAAGCTCGCCGCCAATAACAACATAATGGTGTGAGAGGGCATTTTGGCATAGTCGGCGGTGGCCAAACCGTTATCGGTCATCATCGAACTGGTGAGAAAGAAGCCATGCACGAAGGAGTCCTTGGCGCCGTACATGCCGGAACGGTAAAGCTCGAGGCAAACAATCGCCACGATAATCGACAGCACCAGCAGGAAGAAGCGCAGCTCCGGGTTTTTATACAATGGTTTCAGGCTGCGGCGGCCTACGGCAACGAAATACAGGGTGAAGTTTACCGCGGCCAGAATGGAGAAAATACCGCCAACCATTTCGACTGCCGAGCTGTCGTAATAGCCCAGGCTCTCGTTGCGGGTGGAAAATCCCCCGAGCGATACGGTGGAAATCCCATGGCAGAGGGCATCGAACCACGGCATGCCGGCAATGCGGAAAGCCACCGTACAGGCCAGCCCCAGACCGAGATAGATCAGCCACAGGTTTTTCGAGGTATCGGCCAGCCGTGGCGTCAGTCGTTCTTCTTTGAATGGTCCGGGCATTTCCGACTGATAAAGCTTGGCGCCACCGATACCCAGCAGCGGCAGCACGGCCACGGCTAACACAATGACGCCGAGGCCGCCGATAAAGTTGAGCTGGGAACGGTAGTAGAGAAAGGATTTAGGTATGCCCGAGACATCGTTAAGTACCGAAGCGCCGGTGGTGGTGATGCCGGACACGCCTTCGAACATCGCGTCCGTCAGGCTGACGTTCAGCGTGTCATCGAGCCACAGCGGCAGGGCGCTGATCATCGAAAACAGCAGCCAGAACATGACGATAATCAGAAAACCGTCCTGGGTACGCAATTGTACTTTGGCCTGACGGGTGCTGAACCAGCCTAACCCACCGAGCGATCCGGCAATCACCAGGGTATAGAAAAAGGAGAAAACGCTTTTTTCTTTATAGAGCAGCGCCACCAGCAGAGGTGGAATCATTGACAGGCTGTAAAGGAAAACTAAAAAACTGCAAAGATGAATAACGACCAATATCTGCTTATTCTTGACCATAATACTTGCGCCCGAGTTGCCTGACGGCAATGAGTCAATTTATTCTTTAAGCCTGAAAGAATAAGGCAGGCGATATAAAAATAACGTAAAAATTCATATCGCCTGAAAGGGTTGGCACGTTTTTTAATCGCAATGGCGATTATTCCAACAGGGTGTTTACGGTGCGACGCACGTATTGCGTCATTTGCGCCAGATCCTCGGGGGACACAGGCCCACCGCCGGCACGTACCACCTGCTGTTCTATTTGAGCAATTTCCTGCTCGACCTTATTGGCAATCTGTACCTTGACGATCTTATCCACCGACGAGAGCAGCACCTTCAACACCACTTTCAGCGCCACATTCTCGCAGAACGAATCGTAGTGATGAACCGCAGGCGGTGCTGCGGGGGGCTCGGGTGCGCGCGGGGCCATAGCCTTGAAACTGTCTACATTTTCAATAATAAGATCCATGTCTCTTATTAGTTCATCAAAATCTTTAGACACTGACTTATTTCCCTTCGCTATGCGCAAAAACAGAACGCCCGTCATCAGGGCAAAGGCCGGTGATTGGCGGGCAGAACGAATTTCGACCGTGACGTTCAGGTAGTGAATGGCAGGCTGAGCGGCATTTTAACCTTGCCGGGGGTTGGCAACAAGATGGGGCCGCAGGAATCCGCGGCCCCATCGGTCAGGTGATAGCTTAACTTTTCAGCTTGGCGGTGATTTTCGCTACGTGTTCACCCTGGAAGCGGGCAATGGCCAGCTCTTCCGCACTGGGCTGGCGCGAACCGTCGCCACCGGCAATGGTGGTTGCTCCGTAAGGGGTGCCGCCGCGGGTTTGTGAAACGTCAAACAGCTCGGGTGCTCCGTAACCGATAGGCACAATAATGAAACCGTGGTGCGCCAGCGTGGTCCAGGTTGAGCTGATGGTGTGCTCCTGACCACCGCCGGTACCGGTGGAAGAGAATACGCTGCCTACCTTGCCGTACAGCGCGCCGGAAGCCCAGAGCCCGCCGGTTTGATCGAGGAAGGTCCGCATTTGGCCCGCCATGTTGCCAAAGCGGGTTGGGGTACCGAAGATGATGCCGTCGTAATCGGCCAGTTCCTGCGGGCTGGCGACAGGAGCCTGTTGATCTTGCTTGCCGCCGGCTTTGGCAAAGGCTTCTGCCGGCATGGTTTCCGGCACGCGTTTCAGGGTAACTTCTACGCCACTGACCTTGCGTGCGCCTTCCGCTACCGCGTTCGCCAGGGTTTCAATATGTCCGTACATTGAGTAATACAGCACCAAAATTTTCGCCATGTTCCGTTCTCCGCTGTGGTGGATGAAAGAGATGCTTCCTAAGCATAGGAGTGAATGCGGAACTTGGCCTTGTGGCCTTATCTCATCCCGGCTATCGCCAGCAGCGCACCGAAGGCAATCAGCAGGCCACCAAATACCCTGTCTATGCCTTTACGCAGGCGCAGCAGTCGCGCATTGATGCCCGGCGCGGAAAACAGCAGCGCAACGGCGCTGAACCACAGGATATGGGCCAGGGCGATAAACAAGCCGTAGCCGATTTGCACCGCCAACGACGTCTGTGGATTAACCACCTGCATAAACAGGCTGACGACAAAAATGGTGGTTTTCGGGTTCAGCGCATTGGTTAAGAAGCCGGTTTTCAGCGCGGCGAAATCGCTGGCGGCGGTGGGGGGCGCGCCGGCAGAAACCGTGGCAGCACCGGCATTACGCAGCATGCTGACACCCAGGTAAATCAGGTAGGCAGCGCCAATCATCTTCAACAGGGTGAATAGCCACAGCGATTGCTGGATCAGCACGCCGACGCCGATCAGGGTGTAGCTCACGTGGATCAACACCCCGGCGCCAATGCCGCAAGCGGTCACCACGCCGGCACGACGGGAAAGCAACAGGCTGTTGCGCGACACCATGGCGAAATCAGGCCCTGGGCTAATGACGGCAAGTAAAGTGATGGTGACGACAGCGATGAGTTCGGTCATAGTAATCCTGTAGATGAATCAGAAGAGAGTGGCTGATTTATAAAGGGAATAGCCGACGGTGACAAACGATGAAAACTGACGATTTCGGTGAGAAAAACTCACGCAAAATAAGCCGGCCACTGTCATTGGGCGGATTGCGATGCTTTGAAGCGGCGGCCAGGCTGGAAAGTTTCACCCAGGCGGCGAACAGTTTAAACCTGACGCACGGGGCGGTGAGTCGTGCGGTCAGGGCGCTGGAGGATGAGCTGGGTATTGCGTTGTTTGAACGTCGTCATCGGCGGGTGTATCTGACGGCCGCCGGGCGGACGTTGTTTCAGGCGTCGCAGCAGGCATTCGGCATCCTGGAGCAGACTGCGCAACAACTGCGGCAGCAGGCACAGGACGCACCGCTGGTATTGTCCTGTGAGCCGACGCTATTGATGCGTTGGCTGATACCCCGCCTGCCTGCGTTTCAGTTGGCGCACCCGGACATCCATCTGCAGTTGGTCGCGGGCGGCGGGCCATTTTCGTTTCACGACGGCATCAGCGCCGCCCTACGGCGCAACGATTTTGACTGGGGCGATAAGCTGCACAGCCAGTGGCTGTTCAACGAGCAAGTCGGGCCGGTATGCAAGCCAGAAATGCTGCCGCGTTTTATCGCCCTCCACGCCGGTCAGCCGCAGTTGAGCCGCGATGCGGTGCTGTTACATTCGGCCACCCGGCCTGATGCCTGGCGGCATTGGGCTCAGCAGCAGAGTGTGTCGCTGGAAGGCTGTCCAGAGCAGCGTTTCGATCACTTTTACTTCAGTTTGCAGGCGGCAGTGGCGGGGATAGGCGTCGCTATCGGCCCTTGGCAGCAGGTGCGGGATGATGTGGCCGGTGGGCTACTGAGCGCCCCCTTTGGTTTCACGTCGGACGGTAGCGGTTATTGTCTGCTGACGCCGCAAGAAATCAGGCCGGGCAGCGCGCTGGCCCGGCTGGCTGACTGGCTGAAACTCAGTGCAGACGCTTGAGATTTTGCTCCAGGCGCTGGCGTTGCCAACGGCTGAAGAAGTCGCGTAACAGCAGGGTGCGCGTCGCGCGCATAATCACCGCGATACTCATGCCGGCCATGGCCCACAGCGACCACAGATATTGCGGATGAGTAAACCAGTTAATGGCGAACAACAGCACTGCGATAAATGCGAACCTCACCATCATGCGCAGCAGCCTGCCTTCTTCCTCCACCTGTCGGCGAATCGCCTGCTCGGCCTGGCTGCTGTCGCTGTTTTCCTGTTGCGGCGGCTGGTTGAGATCGCCAATCTGTAACTCCAGCGCCGCGGCTATCGCGGTCAGGGTTTCCAGGCTGGCCTGCTCGCCATTTTCAAGGCGCTGAACGGTACGGGTGCTAAGCCCGGCAATGCTGGCCAATTGTTCCTGAGACCAGCCTTTTTCCAGCCGTAGTTGCCGGATGCGGTAAGTTTGCATTGCACGCTCCAAAAATGAACCTTCATTGAGGCCAAGTGTAGGAGTTGAGGCCGTTGACTGCCACGACAGGCGCATGACATCTGTACGACAGCCAGGTGACAACCCGCTGGGTATGCGGGTTAGAAGGTGACGTTGCGGATAAAGCGCAGCGGAAAATCGGTGCGGTTGGCGTAGGCATAGTGCTGATCGCTGTTGAACACCTGGGTTTGGCCGGCGTCCAGCGTCAGGGTTTGCTGTTCCAGCACCAGCGTCAGGCTGCCGGTAATCACGTAGATTATTTCACTCCAGCCTTCGGCATCCGGCACAGAATCGTAGTGCTCGCCGGGCATCAGCGTCCATTCCCAAAGCTCAACCCGCTGTCGAGCAGGCACGCTGGCGGCAAACAGAGCCTGACTTGCCGGCTGTACGCCTTGCCATGCCAATTCGCCGACCAAATGGCTGCCGCGCGCTTCGGGAGCCTGGATCAGATCGGTGAAGGCGATATTCAATGCTTCGGCCAATTTGTCCAACACCGCCAGGCTGACGTTGCGGTCACCGGCCTCGATGCCGGCCAGCATGCGGCGGCTGACGCCGGATTTTTCCGCCAGCATCACCTGGCTTAGCCCCGCCTGCTGGCGATAGCCACGCAGGTTGCTGCTCAGGTATTGCAACACCTTGGGCGCTTCATGTTTACCGCTGTTCACCGTATTGCTCATCCCAGGGCTTTACCTCATACTGGCAGGAACTGTGCATTATATTGCACCCAGCAGGAAGGGCAAGCCGGTGTCTGCGGTAAAAAAATCCTCTATTTTCACTTTCATTCCCACGATAAAGCGGCAGGAAGCGGTGCTGATTTTCATCACCATGATCTGGGGCGGAACCTTTCTGGCGGTCCATCTTGCGATGCAGGTCAGCGGGCCGTTCTTCTTCGTGGGTTTGCGCTTCGCTGCGGCTACGCTGGTGCTGACGTTATTCTCCTTGCGCAGCTTACGCGGATTGACCTGGTACGAGCTGAAAGCGGGCGTGTTTATCGGTATCGCCATCATGTTCGGTTACGGCCTGCAAACCGTGGGGCTGCAAACCATCAGCAGCAGTCAGTCGGCGTTCATCACCGCCATGTATGTGCCGATGGTGCCGTTATTGCAGTGGTTGGTGCTCGGGCGCTTCCCCGGCGTTATGGCCTGGGTCGGCGTGTTATTGGCCTTCAGTGGCCTGATGCTCTTGGCCGCGCCAAGCAGTGCCGATATGGCGCTTAGCATCGGCGAGATCCTGACGTTGATTGGCACGCTGGGCATGGCTGCCGAGATCATTTTGATTGGTGCCTATGCGGGCAAGGTTAACGTTAAGCGGGTGACGGTGGTGCAATTGGCGACGGCCTCGCTGGCTGCGTTTCTGATGATGGTACCGACCGGCGAGTCGGTACCGCCTTACAGCAATTACCTGCTCTACAGCGCAGTCGGTCTGGGGCTGGCCAGCGCCATCATTCAAGTGACGATGAACTGGGCGCAACGAAGCGTTTCGCCGACCCGTGCCACGGTCATTTATGCCGGCGAGCCGGTGTGGGCCGGGCTGGTGGGGCGCATTGCAGGCGAGCGTTTGCCGGGTGTAGCGCTATTGGGTTGCGCGCTGATCGTATTGGGCGTGCTGGTCAGCGAAATGCGTATTCGACGTAAAGCAAAGGCGGCGTTGGTTGAATAAGGCCCGGCAAGCCGGGCCGCGGTGCTAACGGGTAGCGCTGTCCGCCAGTGGCAAGATTTTACGGTTGCGCAATAGCGCATTGAGGATAATGGCACCGAAAGTGGCGGTGCCAATGCCCCCCATGGTGAAGTTGCCGAGGGTTAACGCAAAGTCCCCTGCACCCAACACCAGCGTTACCGCCACCATAATCAGGTTGCCGTTATCCCCCAGATCAACCTTGTTCTGCACCCAGATGCGCGCGCCGGCGACGGCAATCAAGCCGAACACCACGATCGAAGCACCACCCAGCACCGGCCCGGGAATAGTGTGGATCAATGCACCGAACTTGGGTGAAAACCCCAGCACAATCGCCACCGCTGCGGCGGCGACAAACACCAGCGTGGAGTAGATTTTGGTGACCGCCATCACCCCGATATTTTCGGCATAGGTCGTCACTCCGGTGCCCCCGACCGAGCCGGAAAGCATTGTCGCCAACCCGTCGCCGACGAAGGCGCGACCGATATAAGGGTCAAGATCCCGGCCGGTCATGCCCGCTACCGCTTTCACATGCCCGAGGTTTTCCGCCACCAAAATGATCGCTACCGGGGCAATCAGCAGCATGGCATGCAGGTTAAATACCGGGGCGGTGAATTGCGGCAGACCGAACCAAGGGGCCAGGCTCAGTGCGCTGTAATCCACCGGTTTGCCGAGGCCAAAACCGTTGGTCGCCACGACGTAAATCAAATAGGCGGCGATCAGGCCAACCAGGATCAGCAACCGCTGCATCAGCCCGCGGGTAAAAACCGCCACCGAACCGATACACAAGATAGTGACCACCGCCATCCAACTGTCAAAATGGGAGGCTGAAACGCTGCGCACCGCAATGGGCGCCAGGTTGAGGCCAATAGCCATGACCACCGCCCCTGTCACTACCGGCGGCATCAGCCGCTCTATCCAACGGGTGCCAACGCTCATCACCACGAAACCGATCAGCAGATACACCAGCCCGCAGGCGATGATGCCACCGAGCGCCAGGGCAATATTGGGGTTGGCGCCCTGGCCGCTGTAACCGGTCAGGGTGATGACCAGCCCGACAAATGCCGCGCTCGAGCCGAGATAGCTCGGTACCCGACCGCCGACCACCAGAAAAAACAGCAGCGTGCCGATACCGGACATCAGAATGGCCAGATTGGCGTCAAAGCCCATCAGCAAAGGCATCAGCACCGTAGCACCAAACATCGCCACTGCATGCTGCAAACCCATCACCAACGTCTGGGTCACTGGCAGCCGTTCATCGGGCGCAACAACCGCACCGTCCAGATTGCCTTGCTTCAGCCGCCATTGGGGAAACCAGGTATTCGCCATCGTCATCTCCAAAATATTGAGGTGCAGGTTAGGGTTACAGATGCGAGCGTTGCGGCTACGCGCCGATCATTGTTTCAACAGCGAGTGATAACGCCGATCAAAATAGGCCAGGCCGTGGCTGTGGTCATTGCGGGCCAACGCCACCGCCTGACAGAACAGAATGTCGTGGGTGCCGACGCTGACAATCTGGCTGATTTGGCAATCGAAAGAAGCCAGCGCGCCGTGCAAAATCGGGGCGCCGGTCACCAGCGTAGACCAGCGAGCGGCGGAGAATCGCATGTCCATCGGCGTTTTGCCGCCGAACAGATTCGACAGCGATTCGTGCTCTGCCGCCAGCGTATTGACGCACAGCGTTTGGTTTTGCTTGAACACCGCATACACCGACGCCGAGCGGTTCAGGCACACCAGCAACGTGGGGGGCGTGTCGGTGACGCTGCATACCGCAGAGGCGGTAAAACCGGCGCGGCCTGCGGGACCGTCGGTGGTAATGATATTCACCGCCGATCCCAGGCGGGCCATGGCATCGCGGAAGTCTTGTTTTTCTACGTACGCTGGTTGCAGCGGTGCATCGGCAAACCCTGTTTGGCTTTGCATAAGGTATCTCCGGGCTAGAGGGCGAGGCTGCTGCTGGCGTTCGGCGTTTTCAATAGCCAGTCCAGCAGGGTGCGGTTGAAAGTTTCGCTGTCGGTCACGCTCATCGCGTGGCCGCCGTAGGTCATCTGCGCCAGCTCGCCGTTGGGCAGGCTTTCCGCCAGCTGATGCGAACAGAGATAGGGCACCAGCAGATCGTCGCGCGCGCACAAGGCCAGGGTTGGTGTGGTGATGTCCGCCAGGTGAGGGCGGAAATCGGTATTGATCAATGCATTCAGGCGGCGCAGCAGGTTTTCTGTGCCCTGAAAATGCGCGGTTTGGTGCTGCAACTCTTCACCTAGCAAGGCTTCGTGCTGCGATAGCCAGTCGGCGGGGAACAGAAACAGCGGTTGGGCGCGCACATAGGCTTCAACGCCGCTGTTAAGCAGCAGATCCTGTCGGACGTGGAAGCAGCGCCGGGTCTGGCTGTCCAGCGCCGGCCAGCCGTTGACCACCACCAGTTTTTCCAGCAACTGCGGCTGGGTGAGCGCCAGTTGCAGGCCAATCATGCCGCCCAGCGCGTGGCCGACGAAATAACAGCGTTCGATACTGAACGAACGCAGCAGTTGCGCTACTTCATCCGCCATATCGGCCATGCTATAGCCGTCCGGTACCACGCCTTTGCTGCGGCCGGTGCCATAGTGATCGTAAATGACCACCCGGAAATGCCGGGTTAGCGCATCAATCTGCGGTTGCCAGAAGCTACCCGAGCCACCGAGGCCTGCGGACAGCACCAGCGTCGGCGCCAGTGGCGTATCTTTTCCCAAAATCTCAAAGTACATGCTCGATCCTCAATGGCTCAGCGGCCGATATGGGCCACTGTGGCGATTTCAATCAATGCGTCCGGCTTCACCAGCCCGCACTGAATGCAGTAGCGGGCCGGTTTATCGCCGGGAAAATACTCGGCATATACCTGATTGATGGCGGCATAGTTTTGCCAGTCGGTGAGAAAGATCGAGTTAAAGGTCACGTCGTCCATGCTTCCACCGGCGGTTTCGATCACGCTTTTGATGGTCTCCAGCACGTGGCGTGTTTGTGCCGCGGCGTCACCGACGTGAACGACGTTATTGTCTTTATCGAAGGCCAGCGTACCCGAGACGTACACCACGCCGTCGGCCAGGGTGCCCGGAACAAAGGGAGCCAGCGGTTTGCCGGTGCCCGGTGGAGTGATCACTGTTTTTGGCATTGTCGCGCTCCTGGTGAAGGTTGTTTTGGGTTTAAACAGGCAAGATTCATGCCGTCTGGCTAAGCGGAGCGGCGAGAACGTCACAGAAACTGTCGACGTCCGACACCCAGCCGAAAAAGGTTTCGATGTTGTACAGCGCCGCCTGCTGGGCGAACGCCGGGCCGGCCTGGTGGGTGGCGTCGGCCAGCACAATGCCGAAATACTCGAGGAAAAAGCCGTCGCGCAGCGTGGATTCCACACAAACGTTGGTGGCGATGCCGGTAAACACCAGATGGTGAATGCCGTAAGAGCGCAGCAGGCTGTCGAGCTGGGTGTTGAAAAAGCCGCTGTAGCGCGGTTTCGGCAGCACGATATCGCCAGGCTGTGGTTGCAGTTCATCCACCAGGTCGTAGTCCCAATCGCCTTTGGCCAGCAGCTTGCCCATCAGTTCCGGGCGCTGGCGCATGGTTTTCAGCGCGTTGGACTTGTGCCAGTTAGGCGAGCCTTCACCGCCGGCTTCGACGTACTGGTTGTCCCAGCCGTTCTGGAAAAAAATCACCTTAATGCCCGCGGCGCGCGCGGCAGTGATGGCGCGCTTGATGTTGGCGATCACCGGCGCGGTGGTCGAAACGTCGAACCCGGCCAAATCCAAATATCCCCCCTGCGAGGCGTAGGCATTTTGCATATCGACCACGATTAATGCGGTTTCCTGCGGCGCAAAGGCGATGGCCTCAGGACGGGCGGGCAGGGTGACCGTCGCTCCGCCTTGCGGTGACTGGCGGCGTACCACTGGTTGGCTTTCAACAATTTTCATCATGCCACCTCACGGCTTGCTGCAGTTTGTGGGCAAACGTCTGCCCGGCTTTTCATCAGGGGTTGAATGCGTTCGCCGAAGTCTTCTACGCCTTGCACGAAGTCGTCGAAAGTCAGCAGCACGCCTTCGGTGCCGGGCACGGTGGCGATTTCATCCATCATTCGCGCCACGTTGGCGTAGGAGCCGACCAGCGTACCCATGTTGATGTTGACGGCGGAAGTGGGGTCGGCCATTTGGCGCACATTGGTGTCAGCGCCGGATTTAGTGTCTTTGCCGCTCTGCTCGGTGAGCCAGGCCAGGGCTTCGGTATCGGCCCCGGCTTTATAGCTTTCCCATTTGGCGCGGGCAGCCTCGTCGGTTTCATCCGCAATGATCATAAACAGCACGTAGCAGGCCACGCTGCGTCCTTCGGCATCGGCGGCAGTTTTCAACCGGGCAGCCGTCGGGGCGAAAGCGGTGGGGGTGTTGACGCCTTTGCCGAAGCAGAAGTTGTAGTCGGCGTATTTGGCCGAGAAAGCCATGCCCGCATCGCTTTGACCAGCGCAAATCACCTTGATGTCCGCCTGGGGTTGCGGGCTGACGCGACAGTCATCCATCTGGAAAAACTCGCCCTTGAAATCGGATTTTCCGGTGCCCCACAGATCGCGTAGCACCCTGACGTATTCCGCCAGATAGTCGTAGCGACGACCAAAGTACTCGTCACCCGGCCACATGCCCATCTGCTCGTATTCCGGTTTCTGCCAGCCGGTCACCACGTTCAGGCCAAAGCGTCCACCGGAAATAGAATCAATGGTGGAAGCCATACGCGCGACGATGGCCGGCGGCATGGTAAGGGTGGCGGCGGTGGCGTAAATCTTGATGCGTGAGGTTACGGCAGCCAGCCCGGCCATCAGGGTGAAGGACTCCAGGTTATGATCCCAGAATTCGGTTTTTCCGCCGAAGCCGCGCAGTTTGATCATCGACAGGGCGAAATCAAAGTTGTAGTGCTCGGCCTTCTGCACGATGGTTTTATTGAGTTCAAACGTTGGTTTGTACTGTGGGGCATTGCTGGAAATCAGCCAGCCGTTGTTGCCGATCGGAATAAATACGCCAATTTTCATTTGAATACCTCGGGTCAGTGAAGGGGACAATCACAGGCTGCTTGCCTGAACCAAAGCAAACCCGATGCCATGTTTTAAAGTTGTTTATTTATCAATTTGTTATGGTTTACTTGGCGCCCGGTTATTGAGTGGATGGTCCAAAACAGACCATGTGGTCAAAATTATCTGCACAAAAAACAGGCGCACCTGCTCATTAAAGGTGCAAAAGATCCCCCGGAAGGGGTAGGTAAAAGCGTGGGTTTCATACCAGGGCTTTGCTATGCTGGCCGGAGTCAGATTGTGCCAAGGAGCCGCAGTGAAGCCACAAGCCGTTAAACCGCCCACGCGCCGCTCGCGTGCGGTAGCTGCAAAACGCAGTACCATCATGGATGCGGCGCTGGAGTTCTTCTCGCTGTACGGCATTCACGGCACCAGTCTGGATCAGGTGGCGGAGCGCGCCGACGTTTCCAAAACCAACCTGTTGTACTACTTCCCCTCCAAAGAAGAACTCTACGTAGCGGTGCTGAAAGGCATTCTCGATGTCTGGCTGGCGCCGCTGAAAGCGCTGCGCGCCGATCAGGAGCCGTTGCAGGCCATTCGTGAATATATACGGCTGAAGCTTGAGGTTTCGCGCCATCATCCGCAGGCTTCACGGCTGTTTTGCCTGGAGATGATCCAGGGAGCGCCGTTGCTGAAACAGGAATTGCAGGGCGGGTTGAAGATGCTGGTGGACGAGAAGTCCGCCATGATCGAGCGCTGGATTGACGAAGGTCATATCGCGCCGATAGAGCCGCATCACCTGATTTTTATGCTGTGGGCGACCACTCAGCACTACGCCGATTTTTGGGTCCAGATAGAAGCGGTAACCGGTAAAACGTTAGAAGATGAGGCGTTTTTTCAGCAGACGGTAGAGAACGTGCAGAGGGTGATTATCGACGGAATACGGCCGCGCTAGGCGCCAGGAGAGGGGATATTCAGGGGGATAGCGAACTATCCCCCTGTGGGGTTAGGCAGCTTTCTTCTTACGCAGGAATACGTAAGACAGGCCCAGGATCACAAACCACAACGGCGTGACGATCAGCGCCTGGCGGGTGTCATCGCGCAGCGTCAGCAGCACCAACACAAACACGAAGAACGCCATACAGACCCAGCACATCAGTTTGCCGGCCGGCATCTTGTAAATCGATTTCTGGTGCAGCGCCGGACGCTTCTTGCGATAAACCAGGTACGAACACAGGATGATGGTCCAGACAAACATGAACAGGATCGCCGAGACGGTGGTCACCAGCGTGAACACGGTCATGACGTTTGGGATCAGGTAAATCAACACCACACCGCCCAGCAGGCAGATACAGGAGAAGGTCAGCCCGTTAGCCGGCACTGCCCGCTTGGACAGATTGGCGAACGACTTGGGCGCATCGCCTTCCTGCGCCAGCCCGAACAGCATGCGGCTGGTGGAAAACACCCCGCTGTTGGCGGAAGAGGCGGCGGAGGTCAGCACCACAAAGTTAATCACGCTGGCTGCCGCCGGCAGGCCAATCAGCACGAACAGTTCCACGAACGGGCTCTTGTCGGCAACCACAGAACTCCATGGCGTGACCGACATGATAACGATCAGGGCGAACACGTAGAACATGATGATGCGGATCGGAATGGAGTTGATGGCGCGTGGCAGCACTTTTTCCGGATCTTTGGTTTCAGCCGCGGTGGTACCAACCAGTTCGATACCGACAAAGGCGAACACCGCAATCTGGAAACCGGCGAAGAAACCGCTGATGCCTTTCGGGAACATGCCACCGTCATTCCACAGGTGTGAGAACGACGCGACGGTACCGGTAGGCGATTGGAACTGCATGGCGATCATGACCAGCCCGGCGACGATCAGCCCGACAATGGCAACGATTTTGATCATCGCAAACCAGAACTCCATTTCGCCAAACATCTTCACCGTCGCCAGGTTAAGGCCCAGCAACAACAAGACGCACAGCAACGAGGCGATCCATTGCGACAATCCCGGGAACCAGAACTGGGCATAGGCGGTGATCGCTACCACGTCGGCAATACCTGTGACCACCCAGCAAAACCAGTAGGTCCAGCCAGTAAAGAAACCGGCCCAGGGGCCGAGCAGGTCGGCAGCGAAATCGCTGAAAGATTTGTATTCCAGATTGGAGAGCAGCAGCTCGCCCATCGCGCGCATCACGAAGAACAGCATAAAGCCGATGATCATGTACACGAAGATGATGGAGGGGCCGGCCAGACTGATGGTTTTGCCGGACCCCATAAACAGACCCGTACCGATGGCGCCACCGATGGCGATCAGTTGAATATGTCGGTTAGTTAGGTTTCGCCGTAGATGATCTTCTGACGCAGGCGCGGCGTCTGTGGCTATTTTAGAGTGATCTACCATCTGATGATGTCCTGTTTTACCTGTCATGAGTGAAATAGCGAGCTCTGAAGTGGCTCTTTTTTATACGATTATCCGGTTGGCCCGGCTTTAGTAAGGTAGTGCAATAACGCCACCTTTGTGCAACATGTTTACAACATTTATGCGAGGGATAAAAGTCGATTGTTCTTTACACCGAGGAGGCAAATCGGACGTCTTGGGGGCGGAAGATTACTCCTCGTCGTAGCAGATTAACAGCCCTGATCTGACTTATCTTGTTGATATAACAGGGTCTTGGAAATATCGCATGAGAAAAACTAATGGGTGTAAGCGTTTGACGTCGAGGGGGCTGAAGAGAATAGTTTACGTCGTTGGGTGGTGAGCTCCGTCGGTAGAGCAGTTGACCCTCAAGCAATGGGGCACAGGTTCGAACCCTATACGACCCACTAACAAATCAGATGGTTAGCGATAATTTTTATCTTCTGACTTTTCCGGTGAGGGCAGATTTGGGACGCGCTTCGCAGAAATCACATCAATTCAGCCTGAATGTTCAGTTGAGTGATCTGGCGCAAGTTAGGCCTGACTCTATCTATTTATCGAGACACTACGGCGCTTATTCCCTGCAAAATTGATAATGGAACTTTTAAAGGGATAAATCTGCTTACGCAGGGCTCAGGGCGTATCAATTAAGTGAATGTGCTCACGGCTTTCATGGAATAACCGCCGACAAAGAATACGGTAACAGTCTCGGTCGAACTCATCGGCCGGGAAACTGAGTTTTTCGGCGGCAGACAGCGACGGTGCCGTACCGAGGTAGAACCAGTTGCTGATGACATGAAAAGCTTTAAGTGGCCCTTGTCGTTCCTCAATGGCGATCCTGCCGGGGAATGGCCAGTGCCGCACCTGGGCCTGCTCCAGGGCGCTAAGCAGCCTGCTTTGGTGCGCTTGTGGGGTCTCTTTACCGCAGCATACTCCCGCGCATTTGCCTAATTGATGGCGAAAGCAGGGTTGTCCGGGGCGTCCTTTTTCAATATCCAGGTACGTCAGGCAGAGCTGCTCTCGATCGGCAATGTCGATCAGAAAATCGACGGCCGCCGCACGCCGCAGAAACAGGCCGTACAAGTTAGGCGTCCGGGAAAAGTCTAGCGCATCGCTGTATACGATTCGCGTTTGGGAGTCCTGTACCTGCAGCGCGCATAGCCGGCGGATTTTACGCAGCCGCTTGTTGTAGAGCGGGCTTTGCTGTTTCACCAGGGAGGATTCAAGCAGCAGCGCACCGATCTCCCCCACGGTTTCGATGCAGGTTATGCGGCGGGTGGCGGCAAGCAACCGAGCTTCGCGCGGATTGCGTAGATGAGACTGAACGCGGCGGCGAATGTTGACGCTCTTGCCTATGTAGAGGGGATGGGCGCCGTTGTCGCCGTGAAAGAAATAAACCCCGCAGCTCTGCGGCAGGTTGGCGACCTCACCGGTCAGATGTTCAGGGTATTGATACATGGATTATCAGAAACTCACTGCTTATAGGGAAGTGGGGTATCACGCCAATGATAATATTTTCTTATTATAATTCACAGCCGGCTTTCAGCTAACGCTAAGAGTTGAGATTTGTTATCATTTGCGAAAATTTTTTCTATAGGGAGATAGAGATGCGTAAAGCGTTAATAATGGCTCTGGGTGTGATGGTACTGTCAGGCTGTGCGGGGCAACAGGACGACTACGAGTCGCGTAACAAGGCCTCTGCAGACCAGGCCGGTGGCAAAGAGTGGAAGGCATTCGTTGCGCCTTTATCCGTCAAAACACAATCGCCGGGCGAGCGAGAAATGAAGCGCGCAACCCGGCAGAACTGATTTACGATAAAGCCCACTTGCGTGGGCTTTTTGCATTCTGAACAGGCACCCGTCAACAGCGGATAGGGCGGTTCTAAAAGGAAGGGAATCATGAGAAAAGTTAATTCAGGATCGGAAACTCGCCTGTCGGCAGTATTGCTCGTTATCGCAACGCTGTTGTTAGCAGGTTGCTCGGGGACGGGCACTGCGGCTAAACCTGAGGTATCTGGAGGCGAAGTCGATGATCTTTTCGCAGGATTGCAAGGTAAAACGGCGCCAGCACCTGGGCAAGAGATCAACCGATATATCGCGCAGATCGCAGCGGCTATTCAACGTCATTTTCAATATGACAGCGTCTACGCCGGCAAGGAATGCTCATTACGACTCAAGTTGGCTCCGGATGGCATGCTGTTAGATGTCCGGGCTGAAGGCGGTGATCCCGCACTTTGCCGTGCGGCTGTAGTGGCAACCGCAAATGCCAGCTTTCCCAAACCCCCGACACCGGCGGTTTACGCTGTGGTTAAGAATGCCGCGTTGGAATTCCGTCCTCAATAATCGAGAGCGGCCATTAAAACAGCTGACCGACAGACATCAGAGCCACGGCCCACACCCCGGCAGACAGCGCACTGGCGCAATAGACCTGCTTGCGCGGCAGGGCAATCATGCCGGCAACCAATGGCACGGTATAGCGCATCACGGCCAGAAAGCGCGATACAAACAGCAGCGGGATCCCGTTGTTCTGTAACGCGGATTGCGCCTTGTTCAATGCGCCACGGTATCTGACCGGCAGCCAGTTCCCGCTTTGGCGCTTTTGAAGCCATGCGCCGCAATGGAAAGACAAAACGGAGCCGAGCAGGGCACCCAGGGTTATCGCCGCCCAGACATGAGCATCGGCCAGCACCGGCTTGCCGGCGACAATGCCTAACATCAACGTCACCGATGCGGGCGGCAGAACCGAAGAAATGAAAATGACCGACTTGCCCAATGCAAACAGAAAAATAAGCAGCAACAGGAGACCGGGCTCCGGGCCGTATTTGGTGATAATAGCGGTTAATGTCTCCATGGATGACCCCCAGAAAATGTAGGGTCAGTGTCTCATTCACCGCTTCAATATAAGCTAAATCGAATGGGCTTCAGCCCAGGCTTACCCACTCACCTGAGCCTGACGCTCGGCGCTCTGCGTAGCCCACCCTTTGAGTGCAAAAATCAGCGCGGCGCACAGCAAAGAGAAAATTGCCAGTACGATCAGGCCGGCATGCGGGCTATCGAAGCGCAGTTCTGCCTCGGTACGGATTAGCGGCGCCAGGAAACTGAACAGTGCGCCCAGCGTGGTGCAAAAACCGATGCCGGCCGCCAGCGCCGGGCCTGAAAGTATCTGCGCCGGTAAGGTCCAGAATATCGGCTGCACCGCCAGGAAGCTGACGGCGCAAAAGCACAACGCAATAATGGCAACAGTCGGCCCGGCATAGGACGAAACAACCAATCCCAGTGCGGCAATCACCATGCAGCCGATGGCGATGGGCAAGCGGCGGGAGGTTTTGCGGTCGGCATAACGCGGGATGTAATAGACCCCAAATGCAGAAACGGCCCAGGGAATTGCCGCTACCAGCGATGCCTTAAACCCGATATTGGTGCCCATCAGCGAGGCCACCTGCGAGGGCAGGAAAAACAACAGGCCATACACGCCGACCTGAATGGTGCCGTAAATAAACGCCAGGTGCCAAACCTTGGAATTTTTCAACGCCTCTTTCACGCTGCTGGCCTCGGTATTTGTTTGCTCCAGGGCCAACTGTGCCACCAACGCCTGCTTCTCTTCCGGGTTAAGAAATCGCGCCTTGGCCGGGCTGTCGTCAAGATAGAAATAGGCGAAGATCCCCAACACGACGGCCGGTAAACCTTCCAGAACAAACATCCAGAACCAACCTGGCTGCCCCAGCACGCCGTGCATTTCGAGCAACGCACCAGAAATGGGCGAGCCCAGGGTCAAGGCCGCGGGAACCCCGAGGACAAAGATACCTATCACTGAGGCTCGAACCTTATTGGGAAAATAAAGGGAAGCCAGCAACAGGATACCCGGGTAGAAGCCAGCCTCGGCCAACCCCAACAGGAAGCGCAAGGCGATAAATTGATATTCGTTGCTGACGAAACCGGTGCAGGCGGACAAGGCCCCCCACACTGCCGTGGTGGCGCTAAGCCAGACTTTTGCCCCTAGTTTGTTCATCATCAGGTTGGCTGGAATGCCGAAGATGGCGTAAGCCGCGAAGAAAATCCCTGCACCCAATGCGAAGGCGGATTGCGACAGGCCAATATCCACCGACATTGCCTCCTTGGCAAAGCCTACGTTTACCCGATCGATAAAGGCGACGAAATACAGAGAGAACATCATGGGGATTAATCTGCGCCACGTTTTTTTAATCGCTGAATTGAGCGCGGAACTGGTGTTGGTCGTATTACTCACGGGGCTACCCTCTCAAACAGGTTGAATGACTGGGGCCGGCGGTGTAACGCCGGCAGCTTGCCTGCACCTATTGCCACTGCGGAACATTCACCGTCGGTTTTCAGTTTTCACTCAAAGGTCTAAAGGACTAATGGTCAGGCCTTTGTGGGCAAAAAAAAGCAGCAATGAACGCTATCCTGTCCTGTGCAGCCACGGTAAATCTGTTGGTAGAAACCAAAAATTGACAATTGGTTAACCTGAAATTCACACATGGCCGGTCGTGATTCAAGCCTGCTGATGAATATCTGTGCGCGTAATCACTGAATGACAAGCTTTGAATTATCACCGCGATTAATGAAGGCAAAGTCTGGTCTTCGAGGGTAGAGTGGCCACCCATGACAGATAAATTGAAAGAGAAAAGACGCCATGCTAAAGGTGATTGCTGAAGATTTTATCAAGCACGACCGTATTGAAACGGTGTTGCCGCTGTATCGCGAATTGGTAGAGAAAACCCGTCAGGAGGCGCTCTGCCTCTCCTATGAGTTGTTGATTGACCATCAGGATCCGGGGCATTTTATTTTCGTCGAGGAGTGGCCCGATCGGGCAGCGTTGGACACGCATTGCCAAACCGAGCATTTCAAGCGCCTGGTGCCTTTAATCAATCAGCACCAGAGCAAGCCTTGTACCTTTTTGTTTATGCAGCCTTTTCCCTCAGACGAAGGTTAACCAGGCAAAAAAATCCCCGCAGAGCGGGGTCAATGGCTTCTCAATTGCGGTCTTGTAGTGATTAAAAATTAGACTGCGAATGATTGCCATTCCCTCAGAATGCTCTTAAAAGACTTTTGCTGCCAACCGCACCTGATCTACCCAGCTTTGTTGGTAATCAAAGCTGGGGGCCTCATGTTGCGTCATCCCATGACGAACGATGGCTTTTACCGCCTGGGTAGCCAGCGGGTTCTTCTGGGCGATTTGCACGGCGATCAGCCGTGCCTCTTCCAGAGCGCTTCCCTCGCTGATCCGTGAAATAACACCGTGCCGCCAGGCTTCCTCCACGCCTATCACGCGACCGGTCAGTAACCAGTCGAGGGCGATATAGGGGGAGATGCGCACCGGCAGGCGCGAACATCCGCCTTGTGCCGCAATCAGCCCCAGCCCGGTCTCCGGGAAACTGAATTGCGCATCCCGCCCGGCGACGATCAGGTCACAGGCCAGCGCTATCTCGAACCCTCCGCCGAAGGCGATACCGTCCACGGCGGCGATAATCACCTTGGTGAGTCGCGCATGCACCAGGCCGGCAAAGCCATTCGGATCGACCACCGGAAGTTCGCCCTGCTGAAAGGCTTTGACGTCCATCCCGGCCGAGAACACCTGAGGCTGACCGGTCAACAGGATCACCCGAACCTTTTCATCCTGCTCGGCCTGTTGCAGGTAGCGTTGGATCAGGCGAGCCATCGCCAAATTGATGGCGTTCTTTTTTTCCGGCCGGTTCAGGGTAATCACGGCGATGCCGTCCTGTTGTTCATACAGCACCGGTGGCGGCAGGTCAGTCATGGCTTTTTTCTCCCTGGAAGAACACCAGCGTAAGCAGCAGGGCGATGGCGCCCAACGGCAACGAAAACAGCGGCAGGTAATAAGCGGGCAAGGTATACAGCGTCAGGCCGCCGAGCATGCCCCCCGCCGCAATGCCGGCATACAGTACCGAGCTGTTCAGCGACACGGTCAGCGCGCCAAAACGTTTGGACAGCGACAGCAAGTGGTGCTGAATAGGCACCAGATACATCCAGCCGGTAATCCCCCATACCAGAAATATTGCCAGCACCCACCAGGGTGAGGTGACGTAAAAGGCCAGAAGGAACAATGAAAGGGTTTGAATCGACACGGAAAACAGCAGGACAAATTTACTGCCGAAGGTATCGGTTAATAAACCGGAAACGAAATTGCCGATGACGGCCCCGATGCCGAACACCAGTAACGCGAGGGGCAAAATCGCCTCCGGGCCCAACTGAGTATTCTTCAGTAATACGCTCACATAGCTGTAAACAATGTGTTCGGAGCAGACGGCGAAGAAGGTGATCAGCAGCGTGGTCAGCACTGCCTTTTGTCGCAGTGGGGCCAACCGCTCTTTCAGCGAATGTTTCCCCGGCGCGGCGATGGCGTTCAGCGCCAGCGAAAGCCCCAGCAGCGCAACGGCACCTAACAGGGCGATCAGCAGGAAGATCTCCCGCCAGCCGATCAGCTTGGCCAGGAAGGTGCCAAAGGGAATGCCCAGCGCGATAGCCAGCGTCATGCCGCCATACACAATCGATATCGCCAGTCCGCGGCGTTTTTCCGCCACCAGCCCGACTGCGGCGGCGGCGGCCTGCGGCGTGTAGCAAGCCGCCCCCAGCGCCGCCAGTACGCGCCCCGCGGAGATTTGCAAAAAGCTGTCGGCATAGGCGCAAACCAGGTTACCGGCGATAAACAACACCAGTGCCAACTGCAAGATATGTTTGCGGTTGAGGTTGCCCAGCAGCCAGGCGGTCAGCGGAGCGAACACCATGTAGGCCAGGGCGAAGACCGAGATTAACTGCCCCGCTTGCGCAGGGCTGACGGCAAAGGTGCCGGAAATCTCGTCAAGTATGCCGGCGACGATAAACGCATCGGTACCGATGGCAAAGGTGCCGGTCGCCATCAGACACAGCGTAAGAAAATGGCCGTTGTAGTCCGTCAACTTCATCCCGCTCTCCGTAACGCATTGGCGGCCCAGATTTTGCTTAGCGCCGCCAGGAAATATTCCACGTCCTCATGAGTATGGGCCGAGGTCGGCGTAACCCGCAAACGTTCGCTGCCGGCCGGCACCGTCGGGGCATTGACCGGTTGCACGTAAATATCGTACTCATCGAGCAGTTGTTTGCTGATGTGTTTGTTGCGGTGTGGATCGCCGACCAGCACCGGTAGAATATGGCTGTCCTCCGAGACCAGAGGAATACCGGCGGCACGCAGGCCGGATTTCAGGTGATCGATTATCGCCAGCAGATGTTTGCGTTGGTTGTCATGCTCAAGGTTGTATTTGAAGCTGGCCAGCGCCGCCGCCACCACCGGCGCGGGGGAGGAGGTGCTGAAGACGAACGCCGGTGCCCAACTGCGTACGGCTTCTACCACCGCGCGCGGTGCGGCGATATAGCCACCGGCAGCGCCGTAGGACTTACCAAAGCCCCCCTGAATAATGGTGATCTTGTCCAGCAGGCCCAGTTGTTCGGCATAACCCAAGCCCCGCTGGCCGTAAACGCCGGCGGAGTGGATTTCGTCCAGATAGGTCAGCGCCTGATGTTTCTCCGCCAGCGCGACAATCTGTGCCAGCGGGGCAAAGTCGCCGTCCATCGAATAGAGCGACTCGAAGGCGATCAGCTTGGGACGCTGCGGATCGGCTTCCTGCAGCAGCTCGGCCAGGTGCGCAACGTCATTGTGGCGAAAGATTTTCTTCTCCGCCTTGCTGTAGCGAATGCCGTAAATCATCGAAGCATGGTTCAGCTCATCAGAAAAGACGATCAGATTGGGAATGGCGTCGCACAGCGTCGAGAGCGTGGCGTCATTGGCCCCAAAGCCGGTGGTGAACAACAGCGCGGACTCCTTGCCGTAGGCTTTGGCCAGCAAGCTTTCCAACTCGCTGTGGTAGATCGACGTGCCGGAAATACTGCGTGCCCCGCAGGTACCCAGCCCGACACTGTTTACCGCCTCGGTGGTGGCCAGAATCACCTTGGGGTGATGGCTCATCGCCAGATAGTCATTGGAGCACCAGACGTTCAGACGGCGCTCACCCTGTTGCCCGTGGCTGGTGGCCCAGGGTTTATCCAGCACGCTGCGTTCCAGATTGAGGAACTCACGGAACCGGCCCTGTTTTTTGGTTTCGGCCAGTTTTTCTTCAAGAATGTTCAATACGCTCATACGGAATTCCTTACATTAGAGGGCTTTAATCACCAATGAAACACCCTGGCCGACACCGACACACATCGTCACCAGCGCATTGCTTAATTGCCGGGTATGCAGCTCCAGCGCGCTGGAAAGCACCAGACGCGCGCCGGACATGCCCAGCGGATGCCCGAGGGCGATGGCACCACCGTTCGGATTGACTCGCGTATCGTCGAAGTCGATGCGCCAACTTTGCAGCGTCGCCAACACCTGCGCGGCAAATGCCTCATTAATTTCAATGACGTCGAAATCATTCAGCGTAAAACCGGTACGTGCTAACAGACGCTCGGTCGCGGCGATCGGCCCAATGCCCATCAACGCGGGGGCAACGCCGGCGCTGGCGCTGTCGCCAATTTCCGCCAGCGGCTGGAGTGACTTGCGCTTGACATAGCGACCGCTGGCCAGCAACAGCACGGCGGCACCGTCATTGATACCTGAGGCATTCCCGGCGGTGACCGAGCCTTCGGGGGTGAAGGCCGGCTTCAGCGCCTGCAGTTTTTGCAGCGTGGTCTGGCGCGGGAACTCGTCCTGCGCGAAGGATTGGCGGGTTTTGCGATCGACCTGAACATCCAGCGCGGTGATCTCCCTGGCCAATCGGCCATTTTCGATAGCCCGCCAGGCCTTTTGCTGCGACGCCAGGGCAAAATTATCCTGATCCTCGCGGGATATGCGGTATTGCTGCGCGACGTTTTCGGCCGTGATGCCCAACGGATCGCTGCCATAGCGTTGCGCCAACTGAGGGTTGACAAAGCGCCAGCCCAGCGTGGTGTCGAACAGTTTGATCCCCTTATCGAATGGCGTTTCGCCTTTGCTCATCACATAGGGCGCGCGGCTCATGCTTTCGACACCGCCGGCCAACACCAGATCGCTAAGGCCGCTTTTGATTTTTGCGCCGGCATAAATCACGGCGTCCAGCCCGGAGGCGCACAGCCGGTTAAGGGTAATCGCCGGTACTCCCTGATCCAGACCGGACAACAACGCCGCCATGCGCGCAACGTTACGGTTGTCTTCACCGGCCTGATTGGCACAGCCCAGCACCACCTCATCAACATCTGCCTCGCTTTCCGGGTGTCGTTGCAGCAACGCCCGAATAATCGAGGCCGCCATATCGTCCGGGCGGGTTAATGCCAGACTACCGCCGTAGGCGCCGATCGCCGTGCGCGTACCGTCGATCAGATAGACCCCATCGTCTTTAATCGTCATCATTTTTCCTTAGGGCGCGACGGCCAGCTCGGGCCTTGTGGTGTGAAGCAACGAGTAATGCGGGTAATAGCGGGCGGAATGCAGCAGTTGCGCCATATTATCCAGCGTCGATTTCACGTTTTTCTGCCCGAGCTGAGCCAGCCAGGCAAAAATGCCGTCGGCATAGTTGACGCCGGCCACGGCGGCGATATCGATGTCTTCTCGGCTACAAACCCCGCTCTCCACCATGATCACCGACTCATTGATCAGGCTGCTCAGAACCCGCGCGACGATCAGGCCTGGGGAATCTTTAACAAACTCCACCTGCGGGATCACCGCGTGCAGCAGCGTGAGGAACAGCGCTTTATTCGTCTCGGTAGCCTGTTGGCTGTGGGCCGCCACCAGAAAAGCGGTGTTGGCGTAGTTCAGTGCAACGTCGATCACGAAGGTATCGAGGCCCGCTAAGTCGGCAAGCTGATTGGCCGTTCGCCCATCGGTGATTTTGACTGCCAGACTGTCATTCACCTGGATAAACCGTCCCAGAACCGGGTGTTCCGGCTGACGTGTTATTGGGAGGGGCGCCCAGGTCGCGAGGGCATGCTGTTGCAGCAGATCGAACAGCGGATGTTCGCCAAAAAAATGCAGCGAGCTCAGCGTACCGCCGCCGGCAGCCGGTGGGGTGGCTGTGTCAGCCGAGGGAGAAAAAAAGGAGCGGCCGTTTTTCTTCCCCAACAGCCCGGCATCCACCAGCGAACGTTGCAAATGGCCGGGGGTGTAGCGGGGGTCATACTGCATGTCCTGCCAAATCTGGCTGCTGACCTGATAATTAATGTCCTGACCGATAAAATCAGTCAGTTCCAAAGGCCCCATGCGAAAGTGGCCACCGGCCTTGAGCGCACGGTCGATTTGCGGTGCCAGCGCCACGTTTTCTTCCAGCAGGCGAAAACCTTCCAGATAAAAAGGCCGCGCCATGCGATTGACGATAAAGCCCGGCGTGGCTTTGCAGACCACAAACTGTTTGCCTATCGCCGTGACCAACTGCTGGCAGCGTAAGGTTGTGACCCGGGCGGTAAAATAGGACGGGATAATTTCGATCAGCTTCATCAGCGGTGCCGGGTTGAAGAAATGCAGGCCGATAAAGCGCGAGTTATTTTCTATGCCCGCGGCCAGTTTATTCAACGACAGCGAAGAGGTATTGGTGGCGATAATCGCCTCTTTTTTTACCGTGGCGGCAATGGCCGCGAGGATCTCATGCTTGGTGGGTTCATGTTCCGCAATGGTTTCAATCACCAGGTCACTGTCGGCGATAGCGTCGAAAACAGGCGAGAAAACCAGGTTGGCCAAGATCTCGCCTTTTTTCTGTTGGCTTATTTTTCCGTTATCGATTTTTTTATTCAGGTCACCGACAATATAATCACGTGTCTGATTCAAAGAATGAGCGCTGCGATTATAAAGCAGGGTTCGTATGCCGTTCAGTGCCAAAAGATAGGCAATACCTCTGCCCATGGTTCCGGCGCCAATCACGGCGACCGAATTTATTACCGTATTATTCTCTGCCATAAAAATCCCCGTGAGTATTCTTCTGCTTTGCAAAATTCGCAAATGCTTATATTTTATTTGAATTTAAAAAGCACCAGGTGCCTATGGCGAAGGTAATTGGCAGCGGAGTGACTGTCTAACGGTAGAAGTGACAGGTTTACAATAAACAGGCTTTATGTTATTCGCGAAATTCTTAGCGCCGGTGCAATATAAAGTCGTTATTTATTAATAATGACAGGGGAATAGCTGTTTTTGTTATAGCCATGGTATTTTTTATTATATGAAACGGCTGTTGTCGCCCTGAGCCCTCCACTATAGTTAACCTCACTTAATGATTGCGGCGCTGTGCTCTGGAGAACCCGTGTTATGGACACTCACTTTCAGCCTTTGATGGATGATCTGCTTGGCAGCCTGTCTGACCGCGACCTTTTTTTAAACCGTCTGGCACCTTGCGCTCAGGCGCTGGGCTTCGAGTACTTCTCTTATACGGTCTTTTCCTGCTACCCGGCCAGCCGGCCCAAGATGCTGATAGAGGGCAATTATCCTGCGCAATATCTTGAGGACTATCGCAAATTGCGGATCTACCTGCAGGATCCGATGATCGAGCAGGCCCATCACTCTACGCTGCAATTCTATTGGGACGAGCCGTTCTACCGGGATAAACCGGAGCTGTGGTGGCGCATGGCGCAGTACGGCATTCGTGAAGGCTGGTCGCAGTCCGTCAAGGATTGCTACGGCCGGTTGGGCATCCTCACTTTTGCCGGTAAGAGTATCCCCACTCAGTCCCCGCAGGCCGGGGCACGTAACGAAACTTTCTTTCTGTGGCTGGCGCAGACCGCCCACAAGACGCTGCGCGAAGCATTAATATCGGTAAACGACGAGGCAATAAAGGATGTGCTGACGCTGCGTGAGAAAGATATTTTACGCTGGTGCAGCGAAGGCAAAACCTCGGAAGAAACGGCGCTGTTAATGGGCTTGAGTGAGCGCACCGTAAATTTCCACATCGGTAACTCGATTAAAAAGCTGTCGGTGGCCAAAAAAACCGCCGCTACCGCAAAAGCGGTGTATTTACAGCTGATTTAGCCGCCTTTGAAATAATTATTCGGCTAGCCGTTAGACGGGTTGTGTTTATATTTTGTTAAATAAGGAAATATCCCACTCAGTATTTACCGCCGATCACAAAAGCGCGACAAAGCGGTTCACCCTTATCCTCCCCGGCAGTACCCTGTGGGCACCACGGTTACATAGAAGGGATGTGATATGTATAAGACCATATTAGTGCCGATCGATATTGAAGAAGATCTGTTGACCGAGCATGCGCTGGAGCATGTGGTGTACCTGGCGAAAATGTCCGGTGCCAAAGTGCACTTTTTCCATGCGCTGCCGGACGCCTCGGCATTCGTTACCGCTTACTCGTTCGGCATCAAAGAGTTTGAGAACAAGGCGGAAGTGAAGGCGGTGGATAAGCTTAAGCAGATCATGGCGGAAATCGACCTTCCGCTGGAGCGGCTGGATTACACCGTCAGCTTCGGTTCGCCACGCGATCAGGTACTGGAACTGGCGGAGGAAATCGAAGCCGATCTGATCATCATCGGCTCGCGCCGACCGAGCGTGAAAACCTATCTGCTGGGTTCCAATGCGGCGGCCATTGTTCGCCATGCCAATATTTCGGTGATGGTTGTCCGGTAATCCTTTCAAATCAGGCCCGCAGTTTAACGCTGTGGGCCTGCCTCATTATTAAACGTTAGCGACAGAGAGCCGCAATCTCCTCATACAACGCCTGCGGGATGGTGACGCCGTGCTGTTCGCTGTATTGCCGTTGTTGAAAGCGCCGTTCACCCGGAATGCGCGCCCCTTGCTCGCTCATATCAGCAAACAAGGCTTCCGCCCTGGCCAAATGCGCCACCTTATCCGGCCCCAGAAAACGATCGGGATCCATGGCGATGATCAGCTCGCCGCCGTAAGGGGAGGAGCCGGTCTGCCGATCGTAGGCCAGCGATTCCTTACTGGTCATATCGCCAATCAACGGCCCGGCAAGCAGTTCAACCATCGCCGCCAGCGCCGAGCCTTTATGACCGCCAAAGGTCAGCATCGCACCTTGCAACACGCTTTGGGCATCGGTAGAGGGTTTCCCCTGTTGATCTATGCCCCAGCCTGGCGGCAACGGGGTACCGGCACGACGATGCAGTTCAATCTCGCCGCGTGCGGCGGCGCTGGTGGCCATATCAAAAATAAAGGGGGGCCGCTGCGGCCGCGGCCAGCCGAAGGCGATAGGGTTGGTACCGAACAACGGCCGGCTTCCCCCTGCTGGCGTGACCCAGGCATGGCTGGGCGTGCAGGCCAACGCCACCAGGCCTTGATCGGTTAAAGGTTCGATATCGGCCCATAGTGCCGAGTAATGCACACAGTGGTTAATGGCCAGCGCGGCAATGCCGTTGGTGCGTACCTTTTCGACAAAAACCGGCAGCGCCGTGCGATAGGCCAGCAGCGAAAAAGCATCGTGGGCGTCGACCCGCAAGATCGCCGGGGCCTGATCAATCAGCGTCGGACGGGCATCGGCGGAAACTTTGCCCGCCAATAGCGAACGCACGCAGCCAAGCACTCGGTACAAACCGTGCGAAGCGCAGCCGTCACGTTCACCGGCCGTCACATTTTGGGCGACGGCATCGGCGTGTTCGGCGCTGAATCCGTTACTGCGCAATGCCTTCAGCGCCAGCTCATAGGCTTGCTCCAACGTCAGCCTCTGGGTTTGCGTCATCAGATATCTCCTCTGGATTTACTCTTCTTCATCACCGGCAAAATTCGCCCGAGGTAAACAGGTATAGGCGCCCCAGTAGTAGATCGCCAGCGCAATGACTGCGACGGTGATGGTGTCCCATGGGTGACCGATAGCGTTGATGCCGCCAAAACTGCCGAGATAAGAAGCGATGATAATCAGCGCATAGAAGGCGATCAGCCACAGCGAGGACCAAATCTGCTGTTTGAGGCTGACGGCGTGGGTCGGCACCTTATTTTTGAACAGGATATAGACCACAAACATCAAGATTTGCAGGCCGAGCAGCCAGGAGACGGTATTCCAACCGGACCAGTAGACGATCAGCGCCGAGATGATAAATGACACCGGACCGAGCACGCAGAAGCCGCGCACGAAAAATGGTCGCGGCAGCTCAGGGGCATTGCGGCGCAGGCCGGCGGCGGTGACGGGCGCAATCGCGTAACTCAGGACCAGCGCGGCGGAAACCACGCCGATCAGCTTCTCCCATGAAGGGAAGGGCAGCGTCCAGAAGATCGACAAGGCGAAAGTCAGCCAGAGAGCAGGACGCGGAATGCCGGACTCGCCGTCGACGCGAGTGAATATTTTAAAGAAGGTGCCGGCGCGCGCCCAACCGTATACCACGCGTGGTGTGGCGTTCATATAAATGTTGCCGGTGCCGCTCGGCGAGATAATCGCATCGCTCACCACCAGAAAAGCCAGCCAGCCCATGCCCAGGGTGATGGCGATATCACGGTAGGGCAGCGAAAATTGCTGGCTGATCCCGGCCCAGCCGCCGCTCAGCATCTCGCTGGGAATACTGCCGAGGAAAGCCACCTGCAGCAGCACGTAAATGAGCGTGGACAACACCACCGACAGGATCAGCGCGATAGGAATGGTGCGCTGCGGGTTTTGCACCTCGCTGGCAACCGAGATAATCGGCGTCAGGCCCAGATAGGCGAAAATAATCCCCCCGGCGGATATGGCGGCTTCGACGCCGGCGGAGCCAAAGGGGGCAAACCCCTGGCTGTGCAGGTTTTCGGGTTTGAAGAAACTGAACAACACGACGATTACCAACAGCGGCACCACAAATTTAATCACGCTGATCAGGTTGTTGGATTTGGCAAAGGTTTTGACGCTGTAGTAGTTCAGCGCGAAGAAAAAACACAGCAGCAACAGTTGGACCAGCCAGCCGATCAGCGTCGGATCGCCGGAGCCCGGTTGGCTCAAAAAAGGAAACCAGGCGGCGGCGTATTGACGGGCGGCCACGATCTCAATGGATATCAGGCTGGAGAACGCGATCAGGGTAATAAAGCCCAGCAGATAGCCCATCAGTTCACCGTGGGAAAACACCGGATAGCGGATAATACCGCCGGCGCGCGGCAGCGCTGCGCCCAGCTCACAATAGACAATGCCGAGCAGCAACACCGCCAGGCCGCCGATCAGCCAGGAGTAAATACCGGCCGGGCCGGCAATGGAAGAGACGTGGCTGGCGGCGAACAGCCAGCCGGAACCAAAGATTGCGCCCAGGCCGATAAACGTCAGATCGGTGAGCGTAAGCTGCTTCTTGAATTTGCCTCGGGTTGTCATGGAATGACCCTTTTGTTATTAGGTGGCAGACAGATGCGATTTGGTCAGTCGTTGGCTGGTGAGCGGAGAGGTTCACGGGTGTAAATCCCGTTAACCAGCCGCAGCAGGCCCAGTGGATTGCTGTCTTGCAGCTGCGGGGGCAGCAATGCAGGGGGGTAATTCTGCAGGCAGACCGGGCGCAGAAAACGTTCAATAGCCAGCGTACCCACCGACGTACCGCGTGCGTCGCTGGTGGCCGGATAAGGCCCGCCGTGCACCATGGCATCGCAGACTTCTACCCCGGTCGGATAACCGTTAAACAATACCCGCCCCGCTTTTTGGGCCAGCCGTTGGGCCAGCGGTTCTACGTCGGCCAGATCCTCGTTTTCTGTCAGCAGCGTGGCGGTCAGTTGCCCCTGCAGGCTGTCCAGTGCGGCGGTCAGCTGTCGACGATCTTCCACTTCAACCAGAATGGCTGCCGGGCCAAACACTTCCTCTTGCAGCAGCGGGTTTCCGCTGAGCAGCAAATCGAAATCGGCCTGATAGAGCTGTGCCGTTGCTAAATGCGGGCGCTCTTCGCGATGACCGGCCAGGTGACGGATGCCGTTTTGCTCATCAAGAGCAGCCAATCCGCGGCGGTAATTGGCCAGCGTGCCGGCATTGAGCATGGCTTGAGCAGGCGCGGCGTTGACCTGTGCGGACAGTTCGCGCACAAATTCGCTGAATGCTTCGCCGCGTTGCCCGATGATCAGCCCAGGCTTGGTGCAGAACTGGCCGCAGCCGAGGGTGAAGGATGCGACCAGCTCGCGGGCGATCTGCTGCCCACGGCGGGCTAAAGCCTGCGGCATAATGATTAGCGGGTTGATGCTCGACATCTCGGCAAATACCGGGATCGGTTGGGCGCGCCGCTGGGCCAAATCGAACAAGGCCCGGCCGCCCCGTAGCGATCCGGTGAAACCCACCGCCTGAATGGCCGGATGCTGCACCAGTTCCGCGCCAATGTGGTCCCCGTAAATCATGTTGAAAACTCCGGCCGGGATCTGCTGTTGTTCTCTTGCCCGTTCGATGGCCAGCGCGGTCAGTTCTGCGGTGATCATATGGCCGCTGTGCGCCTTGAACACCACCGGACAGCCTGCGGCCAACGCGGCCGCGGTGTCTCCGCCTGCGGTGGAGAATGCCAATGGGAAATTGCTGGCACCAAACACCGCCACTGGCCCGAGGGCGGTGCGATACTGCCGCAGATCCGGGCGGGGCACCGGCGTTCGTTGAGGCAATGCGCTGTCTATGCGCACGCCATGCACATCCCCACGGCGCAGCAGGGTGGCAAACAGTCGCATTTGGCCGCTGGTTCTGGCCCGTTCGCCGCTCAGTCGGGCTAATGGCAGGGCGGTTTCCTGCATGGCGAAGCCGAAGAAATCCTCATCCAGAGCGTCTAATTGGTCGGCAATGGCCTCAAGAAAGTCGGCTCGACGCTCGGCGCTGAGCTGAGAATAGGCCGTGAATGCTTGTGCGGCGGCATCGGCGGCGGCGGCGGCTTCTTCGTGACTGGCCGAGAAAAAAACGTGGCCGGTCGGCAGACCGTTGTCGGCGCGCAGGCTGACAAGCTGGGCCTCGCCGCTGGCACGGCGTTGACCGCCGATAAACTGTTGGCCGCTGATGGTATGGGCGTTGGACATGGGTTCCCCCGTTGGGTCAGTGACAGAGCCCGGCAGGCCGCCGGGCGTGAGTGGCGATCAGAGGCCGACATCCGGCAGCGCAGGGCGGTTGGCCAGCGCTTTTTTGACCACTGCGGTGACCTCGGCCAGGGTATCGCCCTGCAATGCCAGACGTGGCGGACGGGTAATGGCGCTGCCGCGACCCACCAACTCTTCACACAGCTTGATGCACTGCACCAGATCGGGACGCGCATCCAAATGCAGCAGCGGCATAAACCAGCTGTACAGCGCCAGCGCCTCCTCGAAGCGTTTTTGCTTCGCCAGACGGAACAAGGTTTCGCCTTCACGCGGGAAGGCGTTAGACATGCCGGAGATCCAGCCTTCGGCGCCGACGGCGATGCTTTCCAGCACCACGTCATCCAACCCGGCGAACAGCACAAAGCGATCGCCCACTTCGTTGCGCAGATCGATAAAGCGACGGGTGTCGCCAGAGGAATCCTTGAAGCAGACGATATTTTCGCAATCGACCAGTGACGTCAGGATGTCCGGCGTCACGTCGTTTTTATAAATCGGCGGGTTGTTGTAGACCATGATCGGCAGATCGGTGGCGGTAGCGACGCTGCGAAAATGCGTTGCGGTTTCATGGGGTTTGGCTGAATAGACTAACGCCGGCATTACCATAATGCCGTCGACGCCGACCTTCTGGGCTTCGCGCGCCATATTGCGCGCAAAGGCGGTGGTGAACTCGGCGATACCGGCAATCACTGGGACCTGACCCTGAGCTGCGTCGCGTGCCACTTCAATCACCGACAGTTTTTCCTGAACGGTCAACGAGGTGTTCTCACCCACAGTGCCGCACACCACCAGGCCCGAAACGCCGTCTTTGACCAGGTTTTTAATCACCGTGTGGGTGGCGTCGAGATCCAGAGAAAAATCGCTGCGGAACTGGGTGCTGACCGCCGGGAATACGCCGCTCCAGCTAATGGCTTTATGGCTCATAGTGTTTTTCCTGTCGTCCAAGTTTGTTAATCAATGGTGAATTATTGGTAAAATCCAATCACAGATTGACCTGTATTGTTCGCAGGGGCTTGACGGTTTTCGCCGAATGCCATGACGAAATTGGCACAGTGAGGCGGGGTTTCAGACGAGAAGGAACCTGATGCACAAGGCACCATAGCGATTTTTTTACTAATATAAATCAGTGTATTAAAGGGTTATGGTGGTGCGGAAGTCGCGCGGCGTTGAACCGGTCATGGCTTTGAATTGACGGCTGAATGCGCTGTGATCGGTGTAGCCGCACTGCAAGGCGATGTCGGTAATCGGCATATCGCCGGCCAGCAGTTCGGTGGCTTTTTCCAGCCGCACCTTGTGGATCATCTGGCGCGGCGTGAGATGAAAAATGCGTTTGCAGTAACGTTCAATCTGCGCCACGGAAAGTGCAGTGAGCGTCGTCAGTTCCTCAAGTGCGATCGGCCGGGCGTAATGCTGGCGAATGTAGACATCGATGGCCGCCAGCCGCTGATAGGCTGGGTGATTGGCCTTGGCTTCCTGCAGATCGTGCGAAATGCCGGCCATGCCGATGATTTTGCCCTGCGCATCGTACAGCGCCAGCTTTTGCGTCAGGCACCAACCGGTCTCACGTCCGTTATACAAGTGCATTTCCAGCTGATCCTGGATCAGCTCCCCGTGACGCAGCACGCGGAGATCCTGCTCGGTATACCCCGATCCGAGCTGGGCGGGGAAAACGTCCGCCGAGGTTTTGCCCAGCAGCGGCGCGACGGTTTTAAACCCACAGCGTTTGGCCAGCGTCAGATTGGCGAACAGATAACGGGCTTGCACGTCTTTGATGAAGAACACCACGTTGGGCATGGCATTGAACAGCGGGGCGATCAACGCCAGGGAATTAAGCAGGTCGCGCAGAGTATTCGGCCGTTGCTGTGCCAGGCCGTCGCACCAGCGGGACAGTTGCTCAACGGCGAAAACGTCATCTTCCTGTTCATCGAAAGCGGGCCTGGTGTCAGTGATAACCTGATGGCGTTGAGTTAATCGCATGGCAATACCTTTCCCCGCTGGATGGCACAGAATCTGGAGTGGCCGGGCCGGCCATGTTGACGCGCCTCATCAATATTAACTTTCTTGTAACTTTTCAAGCGCAGCCGTCAATTATGCGGATCACCGCAAACTTTTTCCCTCCGTGACACATTCCACGCAGAAAAAAATCGCATCTTTCGCACAAGTCTGGAAATAACATAAAAGTAACGATTTGATAAATAACTCATTCTTATGGCTCATCGCTTTTCTCTGTTCGGCGTTAACCGGATATCCAATTAAGGATTGTGCTGATTTCTGCATGTGCCGAGCCGAAATGTATCAAGCCGCCGCTGACATATTCGGTCAGTCTAACGCCAACGGTAACATTTCATTAACTCAGGAGGCTCCGATGGCACTTTCTTCGCATTTCACCGCGCTGCGGGCGATCGATTCCCATACTGCCGGTGAACCTACCCGGTTGATCATCGAAGGGTTTCCCGATTTGGGTAGCGGCAGTATGGCGGAGCGCAAAGCCCGATTTGCCCAAGATTATGATGATTGGCGCAGCGCCATCATTCTGGAGCCGCGCGGCAATGATGTGCTGGTCGGGGCTTTACTCTGCCAGCCCTGTTCGCCGCAGGCCGCTGCCGGGGTGATTTTCTTCAACAACGCCGGCTATTTGGGCATGTGCGGCCACGGCACCATTGGTCTGGTGACCTCATTGGCCTATTTGGGGCGAATTGGCGTGGGAGATCACCTGATTGAAACGCCTGTCGGTACGGTAAATGCCAGACTGCATGAGGATGGCAGCGTGACGGTGGAAAACGTACCGGCCTATCGCTACCGCCGCCAGGTAAGGGTGGAGGTGAGCGGCTATGGCCCGGTGGTGGGTGACATTGCCTGGGGTGGGAATTGGTTTTTCCTTATCGGTGAACATCACCTGGCGATCGATACGCAAAACCTGGACGCGCTCACCGCTTTTTGTTGGGCGGTGCGGGTGGCTCTGGAGTCTGCGGGGATTTATGGCGAAGACGGCGGGGTTATCGATCATATCGAACTGTTTGCCGCCGATCCGCAGGCGGACAGTCGTAACTTCGTGCTTTGCCCGGGTAAAGCCTATGATCGCTCACCCTGCGGGACCGGCACCAGCGCCAAACTGGCCTGTCTGGCGGCCGACGGCAAACTGCAACCGGGTGAGATCTGGCGCCAGGCGAGCGTGATCGGCAGCCAGTTCAGCGGGTATTACCAACGCAACGGCGATCGGGTAACGCCGTTTATCCGTGGGCAAGCCTATGTATGCGCTGACAGCCAACTGCTGTTGGATGAGCGCGATCCTTTCGTTTGGGGTATCCGCTGATGGCTGCCGACAGGCGTGCTGAAGCGATCGTGGTGGGGGCCGGCATTATTGGTGCCGCCTGCGCCTGGCGCCTGGCGCAACAAGGGCTGCAGGTGCTGCTGGTGGATAATCAGCGCGCCGGTGCGACCGCCGCAGGCATGGGGCACCTGGTGTGTATGGACGACAACCCTGCCGAGCTGGCCTTAAGCGCCTACTCACTGCAGCTGTGGCGCAGCCTGGTGGAACGACTGCCGGAAAACTGCGCCTGGCGTGGCTGCGGTACGCTGTGGCTGGCAGAGCGGGACGATGAAATGGCGATTGCCGAAGCCAAGTGCCAACGTATGGCGGAGTATGGCGTGGCCAGCGAAATACAAAGTGCCGCACAGGTGGCAGGCCTGGAACCTATGCTACGCCCCGGTTTGGCGGGCGGGCTGCGAGTGCCGGGCGATGGCATCGTCTATGCACCTAACGTGGCCCGCTGGCTCGTGAACGACGCCGGGTCGGCAATCAGAGTCATTACCGGGGAGGCTTGCGCGTTGGAAGAACGGGCCATCGTGCTGGCGAGTGGTGAGCGTCTGACGGCACCGGCAGTGGTGCTGGCCTGCGGTCTGCAGGCCAACAGGCTGCTGGAACAGCCCATACTGCGGGCCAAAAAAGGGCAGTTGGCGATTACCGATCGCTATCCGCACAGGATCCATCATCAGTTGGTTGAATTGGGGTATGGCGCCAGCGCCCATGCCAGCGACGGGACTTCGGTGGCGTTTAACGTTCAGGCGCGCCCAACCGGCCAGTTGTTGATCGGCTCATCGCGCCAGTTTGACGCCCCAGGCAATGACATCGATTTTCCGTTGCTGGCCGCAATGTTGGCGCGCGCCAACGCTTTTCTGCCTACGCTGGCACAGATGAACGTCATTCGCTGTTGGACCGGCCAGCGTGCCGCCTCCGCCGACGGTTTGCCGCTGTTGGGCCCGCATCCGCAACACCGTTGGCTGTGGCTGGCGCTGGGGCACGAAGGGTTAGGCGTCACCACCGCGTTGGGCAGTGCTGAGCTGATTTCCGCCCAGATCCATCATCATCGCCCGGCGATTGACGACACGCCTTATCTGGCTGCGCGCATGTTCAGTACGGAGGTATTGCCGGTATGAGCCAAAAGCAGGATCTACTGAATGTGACCCTTAACGGTGAAAGCCTCTGGGTTCCGGAAGGGGTTAGCGTGGCGGCGGCGCTCAGTCTGAGTGGCGAGGACAGCTGTCGCGTTTCGGTCAGCGGGCAAGTGCGCACGCCGTTTTGTGGCATGGGAGTTTGCCAAGAGTGCCGCGTGACCGTAAATGGCCTGCGGCGGCTGGCGTGTCAGACCCTCTGCCAGCCGGGAATGCAGATTGAGAGGACGGAGAATGGGTGACCTCGTGTGCGATGTGTTGGTTATCGGTGCGGGCCCGGCCGGGCTTGCGGCGGCCCGGGCGGCGGCAGAAAGTGGCCAGTCGGTGCTGGTGCTTGATGATAACCTGCGCCCGGGCGGGCAGATCTGGCGTGACGGACCCAACGTGGCGCTACCGGCGCTGGCGCAGCAGTATCGGCGGGCGGTGGAAGCGCTGAGCAACGTGACCCTGCTGAACGGGGTGAAAATCATCGCTTGTTGTGGGCCGCAGAAAATCCTCTACGAAGCTGCGACTGGCAGCGGAGTGGTGGACTATCAAACATTGATCTTGTGCTGTGGCGCACGTGAGTTGCTATTGCCGTTTCCCGGTTGGACGTTGCCTGGCGTCACCGGTGCCGGTGGGTTGCAGGCGCAGATTAAACAGGGATTGCCGATCAAAGGGGAGCGGGTGGCGATTGCCGGCAGTGGCCCGTTACTGATGGCGGTGGCCGACAGTGTGATTAAAGCAGGGGGAGAAGTGGTGAGGGTGGCAGAACAGGCGTCAGCCATGCACCTGGCGGCGTTTGCTGGCGGGTTGTGGCGTTGGCCAGCCAAATTACGCCAGTCATTTGCCCTGTTCAACCGTCATTATCGTCCTGACAGCTTTGTGCTGGAGGCAATAGGTGATCAACGGCTGACGGCGATACGGCTGCAGACGGGCACTCGCGTGACGACGCTGGCCTGCGAACGCTTGGCCTGCGGTTTTGGCCTGGTGGCGAACGTCGAACTGGCGATGCTGCTGGGCTGCCGCCTTAGTGATGACGCCGTTGCCGTGGACGAGAACCAGCAAACCAGCCAGCCGAAAATTTATGCCGCCGGTGAATGCACCGGAATAGGGGGCAGCGAACTGGCACTGACGGAAGGAGCGATTGCCGGGTATGTCGCCACCGACAATCAACAACGGGCGAAGGGATTGATGCGACAACGTGATAAATGGAGGCGATTCGCCGATGCTGTGGCACAGGCTTTTGCCTTGAATCCCGCGCTGAAAGCGTTGGCAGAACCGCAAACTTTGGTGTGCCGTTGTGAAGATGTTTCCTTAGGCCAGCTAAACGGCTTTCCTGACTGGACGGCGGCCAAGCTGAGCAGCCGCTGTGGCATGGGGGCTTGCCAGGGGAAGATTTGCGCGACGGCGGCGCGTCATTTGCTTGGCTGGCCGCTACCGGCACCGCGGATACCATTGACGCCGGTAAGGATCGAAACCTTGGCCCGATTGAACGACATCGAGACTGACGAATAAGCCTGCTACACTCAGGCAAGATGACCGGACAAATCGGGCGGATAACGGATGACGAATGCACTGATTACGCTGGGGCTGTGCCTGCTGTTAATACCGCTTTTGTTGTGGTTGATTAGCCGGGCGCTATCGGCCGCAAAAGATAAAAAGCCGCAAGGTGGTAAACCTAAACCCAGGACCGGCATGCCGCATGGCGATGATGAGTGATCCTTACGGGCGCGTGGGGCAGTGCGCCGACCGCGCCGTTGGTATTACCTTCACTGTGGCCAGTAATAGGTTTTCTCATGCCAGCCTTTACCATACATGCAGGCTTCTATGGTCGCTGAGCGAGCATCTTCGTTACGATCGTTCTGCACTGTCTTGAACGAGGGCTGTTTTTCGTAGCGGTAACCTGCCGGGCAGTCTTTTTTGTCTTTTTTACAGCTTTGGTATTGGTTTTCGTAGCTAAACTCAAAATCTCTCACCACATCGGGAGGGAAACGTTCGTAACCGCGAGCTTTGCATTCAGCATATTCCATGTCGCGGGTGGCATTGCCGGCACCGGGTTTCTCCCACTGGGTGCAGGCGGTTAATGTCATTAATGGCAAAATAATCAAAAAGCTAAACGTCTTCATGGTATCCCTAACTCTTCCTTTCGTCCTGTATTCACACGCTAAGAATCTTCCTAAGCGAGATAGGGCATGAGTGTAATAAACTGATGTTAAAATTGGAAATGATAATAGTTATTGTTTAGGCGAGGTTGATGTAATACCGACAGTGCAGGGCTAAGAACGTTACTCCCAATCATGAAATAGTCCCGCTTGTTATAATGTACCTGCTAACTTTTATTGAATATATATGGGAAGTGATTTTTTAAGATATTTACCTAAAGATTAATTCTTATTATTGGTTACACAAAGGTATTTGAAGAACCGTGAATTAGAATAGGGACTTTTTTATTGCTTTTTATAAATTATCGAAATTAAAACTATTATTAAATTTGCCGGTAATACGATTGCAATTCATGCGCAAATTTTTTAGATTCAGGATCGAGAAGTGATTGTCATGATGATGAAGACGTTAAAGGGAGTTTTATTTTGGCGAATAAATCGGAAGTACCTAAAGACAGTGCTGATTTACCTTCATTATCAGAAGATTGTGACAGGTTAAGAAACCTTTCCGATGTTGGGGATTCATTGGGTTATGGTCGTACTCGTTTTTATCAATGGTGCCGGGGACGCGGTTTTCTCACGCTGATGAATGCGCCTTCAGCAGAGATGATAAGCGCGGGTTACATGGTGACGACGTTATCAGATAATGGTTACTCACGCGTTTATGTGACTGAGGATGGTTTTAATTTTGTGGGTGACGCCTTTCGCGAAGACATTCAAAAACGTATGGTCAAGCTTTAAGGAAATTATAAAAATCTTATTCATTTCAATATACTAACTACGGAATTTTCTTATGCTATCGACCGCGTTGTCTAACAAACATCGCGGTTGGCGAGGACCAATCCGTTGTGCTCCCGATGTTCTTCAGATCACTGGAAATTATCTTATTTTTGTATTGATGTTATCCCAGCGCTACAGCCGCAGCCTATTCTGTTGCTACTATAAAGACTGGTTTTTCCCAGGAGCTCAGGATGAAGCATTACGCCGCGTTATTTGTTACTACCTTGCTGTTGTCTGGCTGCGCTACGCAGTCCGTTCCGCTGCAGCAGGCCGAATTACCGCCTCCTAGCCGACTGTTGCTTTATCAAAATATGCCGCAGACGCCTTATGCGACCCTGGTGGTAGTACGTGACAGCGGAATGTTGGCAGGCAGTTGCCGAACCGGGGTTTATATCAACGGGGAGTTTGCTGCGTCGCTGGCGGCGAAAGAAAAGGCTGAGTTCCGGGTTCCGGTCGGCAATAATGAAATCAGCATTGGGCAGGATATGATCGAAAACAGTCTGTGTATCTGGCGCGATACCAGCGGCCGGCTACCGATGACGTTGCGTGCCGGTGAAAGTCGCTATTTCCGCGTGGCAGGAGATATGCAACGCGGATTTGTTCTGCAGGCCGGCAGGCCGTAATTCTGGCGGGGCAGTCAACGCCCCTGCCACCATCCCCACAGGGTAATCAAAAGCCAGGCCGCTGCGATCCAACATATTACCGCAGCGGCCAGCGCCCAAGACAATCTCATGCTGTTGATAAAGAAATACAGCGAGATCAGGTACACCAGATAGGGTAAAACGGCCCACATGCCAAAAATCAGCGTGGTTCTCAACGCTTCGATTGAGCGTTCGCTGCCGACGATGTAATGGGCAATCAGTGCAAAGGTAGGGAACAACGGCACCAAACCGGCAATATAGTAGCTGCGACTTTTGGCAAGCAGGCCAATGAGTACCACCACCAGTGCGCCAATCAGCGCTTTTACCACGATGCCCATATGTTTCTCTGACGTAAATAAAAACACATTGCCTGAAAGTGTCAGGGTGATCAATCACAGGGGCAGGGGGAAAACGGGCCCGCGGTTATGGCAGGCCGGAAGTGCGGCAGCTTATTGGCGGTAGGCGTGCTTAATCTGCTGAATGCTGTTTTTAAAGATCTCGGCCTGGGTGGGATCTTCAATCTGCGCGATAAAGCGTTCCATGTTGATAATGACTTTCCCGGCGTCGGCCTGACCGATCGATTTCAGGATCAGCGTTAGCGTGGCTTTAAGGCAGGCGACTTCTGTCGCCAGCGTTTCCGGGTTTGCAGACGTAGTAAAGTCAACGTTGCTCATTTTCTCTCCTGATTTTTGAGGCCGAAGCCTGAAACAATGTGCTTTTTGACGCGCACCCACACCGATTGAACTTACTCAGACATGCAGATGCGTATTTAACTGGGCGCGGAGTATAGCATAGCATGCAGATATCCATCTGCATTGATAGCGTGAATCGGCCTGAACTGCAGTTATCCGCATGCTGGACGAGAATTAAACGGTCTTAAGATTATAGTGCATACGCACTACTGATTAATAAAGCGATTGACTTCTCATGACATCCCGTTGCCAGAAGAATAATGCTTAAGTTATTTTGGACAAGTTAATAAGTCGTTGTCCACGAGCTTATTGTTTACGGGCTGATATTATTTAAATGTTTAACGCTGCCATCTTGCTCGATGTAACCCAAACGTGAAGTGAATAATTTTTTTCGTAATAGATTTTGTACTGATGGATAATGCCATTTTTACTATTTTGTTTTATTTCAATGCATTACAGTTTTGTTGTGTTCGTGTTAATATAATCTGTGCTGTGATTGTTTACACAGATTTTACCTGCGGTGTAGGATTGACGCAGTATCATAAACTTGGGCATAGTGGGTAATATTGGTGTCGCCTGCTTTTCATCGGCGGACGACCACTTTATCGGGCTACGCTGAGTGACTAAAATTCAAAAATCAGGCCCACAGCGCAAAGTTAATCGGGAGTAAGTATTAATCTGTGTTCATTCTTGGCTGAAAAACAAGTAATATCTCGGGCTATAACAGAGGCTGATTGCGTTACTCCCTTCTTTTTGGAGATTTTTCCTTGATTAGCGTTCTTCTTGTTGATGACCACGAACTGGTGCGCGCAGGGATTCGACGCATTCTTGAAGATATCAAAGGTATAAAAGTTGTCGGGGAGGCCCAGTGCGGTGAGGACGCCGTGAAATGGTGCCGTGGCAATGCTGTAGATATCGTTCTTATGGATATGAATATGCCGGGCATTGGCGGGCTGGAAGCCACGCGTAAAATTGTACGCTATGCGCCGGACGTAAAAGTCATCATGCTGACTATTCACACTGAAAATCCATTGCCTGCAAAGGTGATGCAAGCCGGTGCCGCGGGCTATCTCAGTAAAGGCGCTGCGCCGCAGGATGTGGTGAATGCCATTCGTACTGTGCAAGCTGGGCAGCGTTACATTGCGTCCGATATTGCTCAGCAAATGGCGTTGAGCCAACTGGAGCCGCAAACGGAAACCCCGTTTAGCTGCCTGTCTGAGCGTGAGCTACAGATTATGCTGATGATCACCAAAGGCAAAAAAGTTAACGAGATCTCAGAACAGCTGAGTCTCAGCCCCAAGACAGTGAACAGTTATCGTTACCGCATGTTCAGCAAGCTGAATATCAGCGGTGATGTTGAATTGACACACCTGGCTATTCGACACGGATTGTTCAATGCGGAGACGTTGTTAAGCAGTGAGTGACCGTTTTGATGCCAAAGCATTTCTCAGTACCGTAACCAGCCAGCCTGGCGTCTACCGTATGTACGACGCTACTGGCACGGTTATCTATGTCGGTAAAGCCAAAGACCTGAAAAAGCGCCTCGCCAGTTACTTTCGCCAACAGGTGAGTAGTCGAAAGACTGAGACGTTGGTTAAAAATATCGCCCAAATAGACGTAACTGTTACTCATACCGAAACAGAAGCGCTATTACTGGAACATAACTACATAAAGTTATACCAACCGCGATATAATGTTCTTTTGCGAGACGATAAATCTTATCCGTTGATCTTCCTCAGCGCGGACAGCCACCCACGCCTGGCGGTTCATCGCGGCGCTAAACACGCCAAAGGGGAATATTTCGGGCCGTTCCCCAATTCTTATGCCGTGCGTGAAACGCTGGCGCTGCTGCAGAAATTGTTCCCGATACGCCAGTGCGAGAACAGCGTGTATCGCAACCGTTCGCGTCCCTGCCTGCAATATCAGATTGGGCGTTGCCTGGGGCCTTGCGTCGCCGGATTGGTGAGTGAGGAAGAGTACCGGCAGCAGGTGGATTACGTGCGCCTGTTCCTGTCCGGTAAAGATCAGCAGGTATTACACCAGTTGATCGAAAGGATGGAAAACGCCAGCAAGACACTGAACTTTGAAGAAGCGGCACGCATTCGCGATCAGATCCAGGCGGTGCGAAGGGTGACCGAACGTCAGTTCGTTTCCGGCAATAGCGACGATCTGGACGTCATCGGCGTGGCCTTCGATGCCGGTATGGCTTGCCTGCACGTGCTGTTTATCCGTCAGGGTAAAGTGTTGGGCAGCCGCAGTTACTTCCCGAAAGTGCCGGGCGGCACCGACATGAGCGAAGTGGTGCAAACCTTTGTCGGCCAGTTTTATTTGCAGGGCAGCCAGATGCGCACCTTGCCGGCGGAAATTCTATTGGACTTTACTCTGCCGGAGAAAGACCTGCTGGCTGAGTCGCTTTCAGAACTTGCCGGCCGGAAAATTCAGATTCAGAGCAAACCGCGAGGGGATCGCGCACGCTACCTTAAATTGGCTCGTACCAACGCGGCGACGGCGCTAACCACCAAGCTTTCACAGCAGTCGACTATCCATCAGCGGTTGGCCGAATTGGCGAAGGTGCTCAACCTTGCCGAAATTAACCGCATGGAATGTTTCGACATCAGCCACACCATGGGTGAGCAAACCGTGGCTTCCTGTGTGGTATTTGACTCGAATGGTCCGCTACGTTCGGAATATCGGCGCTATAATATCACCGGCATAACGCCAGGGGATGATTATGCCGCGATGGCGCAGGTATTGAAGCGCCGTTACGGTAAGGCTCTCGAAGAGAAAAAAATCCCCGACGTTATCTTTATCGACGGCGGCAAGGGGCAACTCGGTATGGCGATTGATGTATTTAACTCGCTGAACGTGACCTGGGATAAAAACAAACCCTTGCTGATTGGCATCGCCAAAGGGGCCGACCGCAAAGCCGGGTTGGAAACGCTGTTCTTTGTACCGGAAGGCGAGGGTATTGCCTTGCCGTCGGATTCACCGGCGCTGCATGTTATCCAGCATATCCGCGATGATTCGCATAACCACGCGATAACCGGGCATCGGCAGAGAAGGGCAAAAGTAAGAAACACCAGCGCGTTGGAACTGATCGACGGCGTTGGGCCAAAACGGCGACAGGTGCTGTTGAAGTATATGGGCGGACTTCAACCATTATTGAACGCCAGCGTTGAGGAAATTGCAAAAGTGCCGGGTATTTCACAAGCATTGGCAGAAAAGATCTACAATGCATTGAAACACTGAGGGCAATGTAGCAACATACTCTTAATTCCCACTCCAGCCAGATAGTTACCGTAGCATTATGCAATTGAATATACCGACTTGGCTTACTCTGTTTCGCGTAGTTCTGATCCCATTCTTTGTTCTGGCATTTTACCTGCCGTTCACTTGGGCTCCGATGGTTTGCGCCGTCATTTTTGTGTTTGCTGCCATAACCGACTGGTTTGACGGCTTCCTGGCCCGTCGCTGGAAGCAAACGACCCGTTTTGGGGCGTTCCTCGATCCTGTGGCGGACAAAGTGATGGTGGCGGTTGCGCTGGTGCTGGTGGCAGAACACTATCACACTTGGTGGATTACCCTGCCTGCGGCGACCATGATTGCCCGTGAAATTATCATCTCGTCGCTGCGTGAGTGGATGGCGGAGATCGGCAAGCGCAGCAGCGTGGCGGTGTCCTGGATTGGCAAAGTCAAAACCATGGCGCAAATGATGTCGCTGGTCGGGTTGCTGTGGCGTCCCGATCGCACCGTCGAGTATGTGTCTTTTGGTTTGCTGTACATCGCGGCGGTGCTGACTTTCTGGTCAATGTTCCAATATTTGAACGCTGCGCGGAAAGATTTGCTGGAACCCTGATCAAAGCGATGCAAAAATCGTCAAACGAACGTAATGAGACAACAATTTTATTGACTCATTACGTCAGGTAAGTAGAATGCATCGCATCAGACGGCAGCGGTGATTTGGCGAAAGATAGCAAAAAAATCAGTAAGTTCTGATTAATGCGGGAATAGCTCAGTTGGTAGAGCACGACCTTGCCAAGGTCGGGGTCGCGAGTTCGAGTCTCGTTTCCCGCTCCAAATTTGATGAAGCTGGTGTTTCACGAGCTTTAGCCTGATAAAGGCAAACAAGAATTTAGGCGCGTTAACAAAGCGGTTATGTAGCGGATTGCAAATCCGTCTAGTCCGGTTCGACTCCGGAACGCGCCTCCAATTTTCCCGAGCCCGGGTGGTGAAATCGGTAGACACAAGGGATTTAAAATCCCTCGGCTTATGGCTGTGCGGGTTCAAGTCCCGCCCCGGGTACCAGGAAAATAAATTCCAGAATAATCAAAGCAATAAGTAGTAATGTCGTGACCGCCGGAAGGCGGTTTTTTTGTGTCTGAAATTCCCCTTTCCCCGATTTTTCTCTTCCGGTTTTATTCTGTTCTCATGCCTTGAACAATTTACTGTTGCCTACAATAGGGGCTATCATCCGGCTGTCAGTTTTAAACATGGATGCATGGCCGTTTTTTAAAGACGGTTGGCGATAAGTGAACTATAACCAGATAGTGCAATAGATAAGGAGTGTTGGATGAGAGGGGGGCTATTTTTATTGGCGATTGTCATGCTATCTGGGTGTTCGGGGTCTTTTGGATCGATCCTGGGTGTGATCCCGCAAAGCTCCGATGTTTGCCCTCAAGGGAAAAATGCCATCACCGGTGAATGCCGTTAGGCAACATCGTCGATTTATTGCCGGGCCGAACCCTTTGGCCAGTGTGGATCTCTTTCGATAACCCAATCAAGCCATATCCGGCTGTTTGATCGCTGTGCCGATCGCCGGATACTGCCTGTTCCAGGCCTTAGAACCTAACCTCCGCTGCCCAGGAACGGAAGACTATTCGCACTGCAGTTTGCCACCCACATCACGGCCACGACGACGGCGATGGAAATGATCGCGCACAGATCCGATTTGCGCATGCTTCTCCTTAGCGAGCGTTGATCCCAATAACCTCGATTGCCGCTCTGTGCAGTTTCTGACAGTACTCGTCGGGTTGCCTTTCAATTTCAGCGATGAGATAGGCGAGAATGTTTTGCTTGCTGATGGGTTTGTTCGCGGAAAGCACCTGAATAACGCCTTTGCCGAGCAGGCTGTATATTTGTTCACGGTATGTCTCGATATCTCTATCGTGGAGACCGTAAAGGGAGTAATCGATCATAGAATTTTACCGCTGGTGAAATTTAAAGTGCCAGCCGAAGCTGGCAGAGAAGCCATTAAAAAAATAAAGTCGTGCAAATTTCACTTAGGCTGATATCTAAGTGGAATGTTAACGATAACGTAGTAAGAATATTCCCATCAATAGGCAGTTGTAAGCCAAACCGCTAATTAGGAAAAACCTCAGGCTAGCGCCGCAGCGGTGATATTTACCGTTGAAGGCCCGGCAAACGGCGCGGTGGCAGAGTCTCAATCTTCTGTCTGTGACCCCAGGCTTTCGGGCAATAACTGCGCCAGCAGCAGGTCGAGAGTCAGCATCAGTCCATAGCGTGCCGTACTGCCGCCGCTGAGTGGCAACACCTTATCCGCCAGCCCGGCCAGCGTAGTGCCCGCAGGGGTTAGGGCGATGCGATAAGCACCGGTCGCGCCGGCCAGTTTGGCCGCGTTCAGCAAATCGCTGTTTTCCCCACTCATAGACAGCAGGATCACGCACTGTTGCGTGCTGAGCGTGGAGGCCGTCATGCGCATCAGCGCCGCGTCCTGGCAGATAAATGCAGGGTAACCCAAGCCCACCAGGCGCTGTTGCAGCTCATTGGCATAAAGCGCCATGCTGTTTACGCCAAAAATATGTACGCTCTTGGATTGGCTCAGCTGCTGGCAAGCATCGATCAGCGCTGCATGTTCTACTTGCTGCAGCTGTTGATGCAAGGTGGTTTCCACGTCGTTGACGCGCTGTAGCCACAGCCGCGGTGGGCCATTAGGCGTGGCTTGGGCGGTCAAATAGCGTGAGCCGCTCACGCTGGCCTGAGCCAGTTTCATGCGCAGATCGCGAATATCGTCGCAGCCAATGGTTTTGGCAAATCGGGTAATGGTGGCCGGGCTGACCCCCGCTTGGCTGGCCAGCAATTCGATGGTGGCGGAGGAGGCGAAGGCAATATCGTCCAAAATGGTCTGTGCGACTTTGGCCTCCTGCTGACTGAACTGATTTTGTCGTGCGCGGATCTGATAGACGATGTCGCCAATATCTTCACAACCGATGGATTTAGCAAAACGGCTGAGGGTGGTGGAGCTGACGCCAGGCAGTTTGCCGATGCCGGCCGCGGAGGCAAAGGCGATATCCATGCCGCCGAGCACGGGTTGGGCTACCTCAGTAGGAGGGGGGGTTGCCGTCGACGGGGAGCGCATTAGCGCGATAAAGTCGTTAAGATCCTGACAGCCAAGGGATTGGGCAAAATGAGCGACGATCTCGGTGCTGACACCTGCTCGCTCTGCCAATTGCTCAATGGTTGCTGTTGATGTAAACCCCGGGTTGTCCAGTATGGTTCGGGCAACTTTTGCTTCCTGGCGGCTGAACGGATCCTGGCGAAACTGAATGTGGTAAACGAGATCCATGACTGCAGTGTCCCTTCTGTAATGCCAACCGGCGATCTGTGCTTCAAATTAGCCTGTTTTTCACACGGCATAAAGCGATAACCAGAAGAATAAGCCAATGAAAATAATTTTCAATCAGGACAGATTTGAAACGAGATGCTCTTCGCATTGTTTATCAGGTAGTGATTTATCACTTTGTTTTTAAACGTTAAAGACAGGTTTTAAATTTTGTGGTTATGAAAAATTAGATCGCCGATCACAGTGTTGAAAAAAATTTTCACGACGAAAATTCTTTAATGCATTGTTTTTAAACGATTAGCCAAAAGTCATAATCAAATCGTATGGAATCAAGGTATTTACAAGAGTGTTACGGAACTGTTTTATATTTGCATCGCCAAGTGGCTAACAACCGGGATACTAAAAATGCAAACCATCGTCTTATGCTGCGCAGCAGGCATGTCGACCAGCATGCTGGTACAAAAAATGAAAGCTGAGGCGCAAAAACGGGCGCTGGATATCGTGATTGAAGCCGTGCCGGTGGCGGATTTCGAGCGCATCGTCGAGCGTGCGGACATTGTACTGCTGGGGCCGCAGGTGAAATATGAACACGCACGCCTTTCCGAACTTGCTGCGCCCTTGGGTAAAACTGTCGCGGTGATCGACATGATGGATTACGGCACCATGCGTGGAGACAAGGTGCTGGATAAGGCGCTGGGCTTGTTAGCCTGATAACACCCTGAGGGGCTTGGCCCCATTTATCCTTTATTTATTCATCGACCGCGGGTTATTTCATGACTCTCGGCGGGATCGCTGCGCCTGAAATAAGGCCGGGGAGGTGATGGTGGATTTGGAAACTAGCGTTATGGAGTTGCTGGTTCATGCCGGCAGCGCTCGCAGTTCGCTGCTTTCGGCGCTGCAACTGGCACGTCGCGGTCAGTTCGCAGCCGCAGAGGTTAAGTTGGAAGAGGCGAAGGCCGGCATCGGGAGGGCGCACGGCATGCAGACGGAGCTGATTGGCATGGATGAGGGGGTTGGGAAAATACCGGTCAGTCTGATTCTGGTGCATGCGCAGGATCATTTGATGAATGCCATGCTGATTCAAGATCTGGCCACCGACATGATCGAGCTTTATCGCCGTTTACCGCAGGGGCAAAGCAATGACTAAGATAACCGTAATTGGCGGGGGCAGCAGCTACACGCCGGAGTTGGTCGAGGGGCTGATCGCCCACTATCAGGACGTCCCGTTAACCGAACTGGCGTTGGTAGATGTAGAGTGCGGCCGCGAGAAAGTGGGCATCATTGCCGAACTGACCAAAAGAATGCTCAAGCGCAACGGGCTGGAGCAGGTGGTGGTGTCGGTACATTTCGAGCTGGAACCGGCCATTCGCGGTGCCAGCTTTGTACTGACTCAACTGCGGGTCGGGCAACTGGCAGCCCGTGCTGCCGATGAACGCCTGGGTTTGAAATACCAGCGTCTGGGGCAAGAGACCACCGGTGTCGGCGGCTTCGCCAAGGCATTGCGCACCATTCCTGTCATGCTGGAAGTGGCGCGTACCGTAGAAGCGGTAGCGCCGGACGCCTGGATCATCAATTTTACCAATCCGGCCGGTATTGTCACCGAAGCGGTCTCCCGTTACAGCAAGGCGAAGATTATCGGCTTGTGCAACGTACCGATCACCATGCACCACATGATCGCCGACATGCTGAAGGCACCTCATGATCAGGTCGATCTCCGTTTTGCTGGACTGAACCATATGGTGTGGGTACATCAGGTAACGCAAAGCGGCATGGATGTGACCGCCCAGGTGTTGGAGATGCTGAGCAATGGCGAAACGCTGTCGATGAACAACATCAAGGATCTGCCTTGGCCGCCGGCGTTTTTGCAGGCGCTGGGTGCGATCCCTTGCCCATATCATCGCTATTTCTACCAAACCGCCGGCATGCTGGAAGAAGAGCTTGAAGCCGCTGCGGCTCAGGGAACCCGTGCTGAACAAGTGATGAAGGTAGAGGCAGAGCTATTTGCACTGTACGCCGACCCAACGCTGGATAAAAAACCAGAGCAGTTGAGCTTCCGTGGCGGTGCTTTCTATTCAGAAGTGGCGGTCGAGCTGATCCGTGCCATTCACAATAACAGCGGCAAGGTGCTGGTGGTGAACACCCGCAATAATGGTGCGATTCAGGGCCTGCCGGATGACGCAGTGATTGAAACCAACTGCGTGATCGACGCACAGGGCGCTCACCCGCTGAGCTTCGGGCCGCTGCCGCTGGCCATGAACGGGCTGACTCAGCAGGTGAAAGATTTCGAACGTTTGACCATTGAGGCCGCGGTGCATGGCGATCGTCACAGTGCGCTGTTGGCGCTGGTGGTGAATCCGCTGATTGGTGGCGTCGGTATCGCAGAACCTTTGCTGGATGAGGTGCTGAACCTTAACCAAGCCTATTTGCCGCAGTTCAACTAAGTCGATATTCCATAATAATAATCACGATGCCGGCTTGGCCGGGCAGGGGGAATGATGGCGGGTTTAAATAGCATTCTGGAACGTTACGTATTGCCGACGGCGTTAAAAATCGCCGGGCAAAAACACATTTTATCGGTACGAGACGGCATAATTCTCAATATGCCGTTTATGTTGATCGGGTCATTTTTCCTGATCTTCGCCTACTTGCCGATCCCGAGCTATGCCAACCTGATGGGGGAGGTATTCGGTGCGGCCTGGCGCGACAAGCTGTTGTATCCGGTCAAAGCGACCTACGACATCATGGCGATTATCTCCAGCTTTGGCATTGCCTACCGGCTGGCGGAAAAATACCGTGGTATGGACCCGCTCAGTACCGGTGCGGTTTCGTTAGTAGCGTTTATCATGACCATTCCTCAACACACCCTTTTTGCCCCGGTGAAAGGTGCCGCGGAGCAGATTGTCAAAGGCGTGCTGCCGATGAACTTTATCGGCAGCCAGGGATTGTTCGTGGCAATCGTGGTGGCGCTGTTGTCGACGGAAATCTACCGGTTCGTGCATAACCGCAATCTGGTGATCAATATGCCTGAAGGCGTGCCGCCAGCGGTGGCGAAATCCTTCCTGGCGTTGATTCCGGGATTTTGCGTACTGGCAGTGATCCTTCTGCTGCGCCTGATCGTCGAAGCCACGCCGTTTGGCGATATCAACACCATGATCGCTACGCTGATCGGTATCCCGATGCATCACGTGGGCGGAACGCTGCCGGGAATGATTTTCTCAGTGATCCTGATTGGCCTGTTATGGACGTTGGGGCTGCACGGTGATGCCATCGTATTGGTGTTCATTCAGCCGGTGTGGTTGGCGAATATGTCGGAAAACCTGGTGGCGTTTCAGAACAACCAGCCTATCCCGCACATTATTACCCAGCAATTTTACGATTTATGGATAGCGCCCGGCGGAACCGGTGCCCTGTTGGGGTTGGTGATCTTCATGCTGGTGCGCAGCCGTAGCGCGCAGATGAAGCAGTTGGGGAAAATCGCCGCGCCGGGTTGCCTGTTTAATATCAGTGAGCCCATGGTGTTTGGCATCCCGTTGGTGATGAACCCGTACTTCTTCCTGCCGTTTATCCTGACACCAGTGGTGCTGGTGATCGTGACCTACAGTGCGATGGCAACCGGTTTGGTGACGCCGCCGGTTGGTATAGCCTTACCGTTTACCACGCCGATTTTCATTAGCGGCTATCTGGCAACCGGAGGCCATATTTCAGGAACGGTGATCCAGGTGGTCAATCTGCTGATTTCAATGGCAATTTACTACCCGTTCTTCCGTGCCTGGGATAAGCAGAAGTACCGCGAAGAAAATCAGGCCGCGGCATCGGCACCCAGCGCTGCGGTTGGTGAACAATCCCTGACGCCATAGCGGGATAAACCATCTTCCTGCGGCAGCGCACCTAACCGCTACCGCAGGAAGGATAAAAGCCGTTTTGCACACGAATTGTTACATCATAACAACGTTATTTTTCTCCTCCCTGGCAACGCCCGCCTAAATTACCTGTCAGATAACCACCCAGTAGCAGGGGGAGAGAAACTCTCACAACAACCTGTATCTGGCAGATGGCTATGAACTCACATTGGCAGGAATGGTATCAATAATGCAGAAGTTCCGACGTTGGACCCAGTTGCAGGTCTCCTTTTTTATCGCTTTCTATCTCGGTGTATTACTCAATATCCCTATTTTTTATCGTCGTTATCAACAGCTTCATAACGATAACCTGCTGTCGATTGGCATTGAAATTGTCGCGGCCTTTTGCCTCGTATGCTTTATCACGCTGCTTATCTCCTTTTTGGGGCGCCGGTTGTTTCGTTTTTTGGCCACGCTGCTGGTCCTGAGCTCGGTTGCTGCCAGCTATTACATGGTGTTGTTCCACGTCGATATCGGCTACGGCATTCTGGCGGCGGTGATGACCACCGACGTTGATTTATCCAAAGAGTCGGTAGGCTGGCATTTTGGCGTATGGATGGTGCTGGTGAGCCTGTTGCCGCTGCTGTTGATTTGGCTGGCCCCGATGCACGAAGCCGCATTCAAACGCGGAAATCAGCTGGCGTTGATCAAAAAAGGCGGGATTATGTTGGCCGCTGGTCTGTTCTGCTGGCTACCGCTTCAGTTGATGGGCCAGGTGCAGGATCAACACGACCGTGAAAATAATCAGATGATGGCGAGCTATGGCGGGGTCGTTGCCGGCAGCTATTCACCGTCTAACTGGCTTTCGGCCCTGGGGCTGCTGACTTACAGTTCCTACAGCCAGGCGGAGGACAGCCGGAATCTGTTTGATCCGGCGGCGCATTTCACCTACCAGCCGCCAAAAGACGTGAATGATCTTTATGTGGTATTCGTGATTGGTGAAAGTGCCAGACGCGATCATATGGGGGTTTACGGCTACCAGCGCGACAATACGCCGAATCTGGATAAGGAAACCAACCTGGCGGTGCTGCAAGGCTATTCTTGCGACACGTCAACCAAGCTCTCTCTGCGTTGCATGTTCGTCAGAGAAGGCGGGGCATCGGAAGAGCCGCAGCGCACACTGAAGGAAATGAACGTTTTCTCGGTGCTGAAGAAGCAGGGGTTTTCCTCCGAGCTATTCTCTATGCAAAGCGAAGCCTGGTTTTATAATAAGACCCAGGCGGACAGCTATGCTCTTCGAGAAAGCATTCAGGCGGAAAAACGCAATGCCGGTAAACCCGTTGATGATATTGCGTTGATCGATGAACTGCAGGATTCGCTGGACCGCCATCCTCAGGGCAAACATTTGGTGATTTTGCATACCAAAGGCTCACACTATATGTACACAGAACGCTATCCGCGGGCTTTTGCTCGCTATCAGCCGGAATGCCAGGGTATTGACGATACGTGTTCAACGGAATCGATGATCAACTCTTACGACAACAGCCTGTTGTACACCGACTATGTTCTTGAGCAGGTGTTCAATCAGTTGCGCAACCGTAACGCTATCGTGTTTTACGCCTCTGATCACGGTGAGTCGATCTCGGAAAATATGCATTTCCACGGCACGCCGCGCGATCACGCGCCGAAAGAACAGCGTACTGTGCCAATTATGGTCTGGGCATCCGACAAGTTTCTCAGTCAGCCCGATCACCAGGCGGCATTTAATCAGTTAAAGGCGCTGCAAAAGGCAAAAACGCCGGTGTTTCATGAAAAGCTGTTCGACAGCGTGCTGGGTTGTATCGGCTATACCTCGCCGGACGGCGGGATTGTGAAGCAGCGTAACTGGTGCCAGGTCAACTGAGTTGCCAGCCGTATGACTAACCGCCGAAAGGCGGTTTTTTTATGCATTAAGCTGGCGGAAAGCCCCCTTAACGAAGACTCTCAATCCAGTGGAAGATCCGCGCCAGGGCGTGCGTGATATCGCCAATGTTAAATAACGCGCCTATCCATATCGCAATCATGATGGCTACGGCAATAACGATCGGCATATCCATTCTACTCATTGGCTATCTTCTTCAATGGGTTAACTTGATTTCAAGCCTGGCATCAAACCTCGCCGGGATAAAATATTAGGCTAATAGTGTCAAAATCCGGTTTGCCGAAATCACACTGTGGCCGCTTATACCCCGATGATTACTGCCGGTGAAAAACGGCGGTCGAGCATGGGGCGCAGAAGGAAGTTTGTGCAAATTTACGCTCGGAGGTTGACCCGATTACGGCAATAAAAAAGCCACCCGAAGGTGGCTTGTCGTTAGAACGCTGTTTAGTCCAGTTTTGGATGCTGGTCGATCAACGTCTGTTTTTTCTTTTCCAACTCGGCAATCTGCTCGTTGATGTCTTCGACTTTCTGTTCGATGTTGTCGTAGTTTTCTTGCAGCAGCTCTTTGGCTTCCGAACGATCCGAAGCCGCCGGGGTGGCACCGCGCAGCGGTTTATTGGCGGTTTTTTTCATGTACAGGCCGGTGATCAGACCGATGACGGCGACGACCATCAGATAATAAGCCGGCATATACAGGTTCCCGGTCGCTTCGACCAGCCAGGCGGCTACCGTCGGCGTCGCACCGGCAACCAGTACCGAGATGTTGAATGAAATCGCCAACGCGCTGTAACGAATATGCGTCGGGAACATCGCCGGCAGGGTGGAGGCCATCACACCGGTGAAGGAGTTCAGCAGCACCGCCAGCACCAACAGACCGACGAAGATCAGACCAATCACGTTACTGTTGATCAGAATAAAGCAGGGGATAGACAGAGCCAACAGACCGACGCTGCCGCCGATAATAAACGGCTTACGGCCGATGCGGTCACTGGCCAGGCCTATGACCGGCTGCACGAACAACATACCGATCATGATGGCGATAATGATCAGTACGCCGTGATCTTCCGAATAGTGCAGGTTATGCGACAGGTAGCTCGGCATGTAAGTCAGCAACATGTAATAGGTCACGTTGGTTGAAATCACGATACCGACGCAGACCAGCAGGCTTCTCCAGTGCTTGGCCGCGATCTCTTTGAAAGAGGTCTTCGGCGGATTTTCGATGGCGTTGCGGTCGTCTTTCTCCATCTTTTCCACGTGCTGCTGGAAGGCCGGTGTTTCTTCCAGCGCATGGCGCAGGTACAAACCGATCAGACCCAAAGGCGCTGCGATAAAGAACGGAATACGCCAGCCCCAGTCGAGGAAGTTGGTTTCACCGACGATGCTGGAGATCAGCACCACCACGCCAGCACCCAGGACGAAACCGGCAATGGAGCCAAAATCAAGCCAGCTGCCCATAAAGCCGCGTTTTCTGTCCGGTGAGTATTCGGCTACGAAGATAGCCGCGCCGGAGTATTCGCCACCTACCGAGAAGCCCTGTGCCAATTTGGCCAGCAACAGCAGAACCGGTGCCCAGATGCCGATAGAGGCATAGGAGGGGATCAGGCCGATACAGAAGGTACTGACCGCCATGATAATAATGGTGATGGAGAGTACTTTCTGGCGCCCGAATTTATCGCCCATCGCGCCAAAGAAGATACCGCCTAATGGACGTACCAGGAAGGGAACGGAAAAGGTCGCCAGTGCGGCAATCATCTGTACGCCAGGGGTGGCGCCAGGGAAAAAGACTTGCCCAAGGGCGTAGGCCACAAAGCCATATACACCGAAGTCGAACCATTCCATTGCGTTACCTAATGCGGCCGCGGTAATGGCTTTTTTCAGCTTGCTGTCATCGATGATGGTGATGTCATTAATATGCATCGGTTTATGTCGTTTTTTTCTTAACTTCATATAATCATCCCTTAATCAATTTTAGTCGTACGTGAATTCGCAATCCTCGTTCACTTCTTCTGCCCAGTTATCAGCGTGGCTAATCTTATTGCGATGTTGCCAGATTCGCCACTGCCTTTTTTGTGTGATGCGAGTCACGTAATAAGTCAATTTTCACCGGGAATATGTCATTTAGGTGACTAATTATTTTGCATCTATAGCTTAGCGTTATATCTTGCGGCGATCAAATTTAGCAGTTTATCTTATCAATTTGCACCGATTTAGCGCATAAATAGATTAATTATTGTTCATAATGGTGGTTTTTTGTCTGGGAAGGGATGAAACAAGTATAGAAAGAACTGCAGTAAAAACGGGCAAAATTAATGCATTCCAGATGAAAAAGCCTGGCGCGATCGCCAGGCTCAGCCTTACTGCGCAGATCCACCAAACTCCAGATAGAGTTGCGCCAGGTTTTGGTATTGAGCGAACCGGTTTTCATCCACGGCCAGCTCCGCCAACCGACGGCGATTTTGCGCATCCAGCCAGAAATTGATCGGCACCGAGCCTTGCCGGTAGCGGCTTTCATTCAATCGTTCAGATTTACGCGCCAGCGCCAATGCCGCCTTCAGGTGTTTCTCCTGTGCCATCAGTTGCGTACGTAACGATAGGGCATCATCAATATCGGCCATGGCTTTATACAGCGCCTGCTTGAATTCCAGCAGCTGCAGTTCATAGTCGCTGCGAGCGATTTTGATATCGACGTCCATTTGCCGCCATTCGAGGAACGGCAGCGACAGTCCGGCACCTACCGTTGCCAGCGGATTACGCAAAAACTCCAGCAATGCGGTGCTGCTGGCACCTAATGAGCCCGTCAGGCTGAAGGCCGGGTAGTACTGGGTGCGTTTGATGTCCACGTTAGCCAGAGTTTCACGCAGTCGCCACTCTTTGGCACTGATATCCGGGCGATGGCGCAGCACGCTGGCCGGGATGCCGGCATTGATTTGCGGCAATGGACCGGTCGGCAGGCTCTCGGGCTCAATCAACGTATTTCCCGGCGGCACACCCAGCAGTACCGTCTGTTCGTTCAGCGCCTGTTGACGCTCACGCAGCAGTGCCAGATGGCTGCTTTGCTGATTAATCAGGTTCTGTTCGGCATCCACCACGTCCAATGAAGAGACGCTGCCCGCGCGGTAGCGTGCCTTGACCAGCCCTAGGGTTTGTTGGGAATAGTCGATGCTTTGCTGACTGACGCGGATTCGCTGATTGATAAAGCCGATACGCCAGTAATTCTTGCTGGCGCTGGCGAGCAAAGCCAGACGCGCACTTTGCAAATCCTGTTGCGTGGCCTGGCTGGCCCATTCCGCGGCGTCACGTTGCCGCGCCAGTTTGCCCCACAGATCGACCTCATAGCTGACGCCGAGATTTGCGCTGCTGCTTTTGTTCCAAGGCGAGGAGTCGGAAAGGGCGGTATTGGCTCCGCTGCTGAGCGTTGCGTTCACACTTGGCGCGGTGCCGATATCAGCCCGCTGCGCCGCCAGTTGGGCACGGTAGACGCGCAGTGCGGCGGCGGCCAAATCGTTATTGGCCGCCATCACCTGCTGCAGCCATCGGTCCAACTGGGGATCGCGGAAATCACGCCAGTTGAATGGTTCTGACGTGTCGGCTTCGGCGTTTTGCTGCCAGTCGGCCGGATACTGCACCTTTGGAGACTGATACTCGCTTTTAAGCGCATTGCCGCAACCGGTACTGAGCAAGGCCGCGAGGCATAATGCGAGAGGGGATAAGGTTTTCATAAGTTACTCGCTGGCCAGAGAAATGACCGGATCCATCCGCGCCGCTTTGCGGGCAGGGAGATAACCGAAGATCATGCCAATCAGGGTGGAGCAGCAGAAGGCCACGGCAGCAGCCTGCCAGGAATAGATGGCGGTGAGCATGCCCCCCGCCAACAGGGTAAACAGCGAACCAGCGGCGAATGACAGCAATATGCCCAATACACCGCCGATCAGGCAAACCAGCACGGCTTCTATCATAAATTGCTGCATGATGTCGCTACGCCGGGCACCGACGGCCATACGCACGCCGATTTCATGGGTGCGTTCAGTAACCGACACCAACATAATGTTCATCACGCCCAGACTGCCAATAATCAGCGAAATTGAGGCGACCATGAGGATCAGCAGACTCAGGGTCATTGAGGTATGTTCGATTGATTTACGAAATTTATCGCGGTTGAACAGCATAAAGTCTTTCACGCCATGGCGCTGGGTTAACAATTGGCTGATGGCGCTGACCGCGGCCTCGTTAGCGACGTCATCTTTCAATCGCACGCTGATGCTGCTCAGGGTCGGTTTACCCACCATGCGATACATCACGGTGGAGAACGGCATCCACACGCTGATGCGGTTGGGGGCCGAATCCTGGTTGCTTTGCACCACGCCGACGACCCGGGCCGGCACTGCGCCGAGAAACACAATTTGGCCCAACGGCTCTACGCCAAACTCGCCGAACAGCGAGCGACGTGCATTTTCGTCAATGATCACTTCCTGCAATGCATTACGATCATCCCGGAAAGTGCTGCCTTGCACCAACGTGAGACCATTAACGCGGAAGTAATCGCGGCCGACGCCGTTGATGGAGGCGGTCGCCGATTTGCTGCGAAAGCGAATGCTGTCTGAGGCGTTGATTTCAGGGCTGACGCTATCGACAAAGTTCTGGCTGGCCAGCGCGTCGGCATCCGCAGGTACCAGTGTACGGATACTGTCGATGGCATCGTCGAAGAAATCACGTCCGGGATAGATGCTGACGACGTTGGTGCCAAGCCCTTTAATGTTTTCCAACGTGCGTTGTTTGGCACCCTCTCCAAGAGCTACCACCGTGACCACCGCGGCGATGCCGAAAATGATGCCGGTCATGGTCAGTGCCGTGCGCAAACGGTGGGCATTCATGGCTTTCAGGGCCATTTGCAGCGACTCACGAGTACGATCGAGCAGGCTTTGCCAGTAGCCCTGTGCGGCAGGCGCGGTCTTTTGCATCGCTGGCAGCGGAGTTAACGATTTACGGCCGCTGTCGGCGACGATCTCGCCATCCTGCAGTTCGATAATACGCTGTGCGTGCTGGGCCACTTTCATGTCGTGGGTGACGATCACCACAGTGTGGCCACGCTGGTTCAGTTCGCTGAGGATCTCCAGCACTTCCTGCCCGGATTTGGAGTCCAACGCACCGGTCGGTTCATCCGCCAGTATGATTTCCCCGCCGTTGATTAACGAGCGGGCGATACTGACGCGTTGCTGTTGGCCGCCGGACAGTTGGCCGGGCTTATGGTGCTCACGGCCCTCCAACCCCAGGCGCGCCAACAATTGTGCCGCGCGCAGGCGGCGTTGGTCGCGTTTACTGTTGGCGTAGATCGCCGGGATCTCGACATTGCCCAACGCGCTGATGTCCGGCATCAGATGATAACGCTGGAAGATAAAACCTATGTGTTCGCGACGAAGCCTGGCCAACTCGTCCGGCGACAGGTGCGCGGCGTTATGCCCGCCGATGTGATAATCCCCCTGATCAGGCACGTCCAGACAGCCGATGATGTTCATCAGCGTTGATTTGCCCGAACCCGAGGCACCGATAATGGCGACCAACTCACCGGCGGCGATCTTGAGGTTGATGTTTTTCAGTACGGTGAGCGGCTGGCTGCTGTTGGTATAGGTGCGGCCGATGCCTTTCAGCTCAATGATTGTATTCACAGAAAGAGGCCATCCTCACCCGGTTTGGCGCTTTCCTGCGCCAGCACTACATTATCGCCCACCTTCAACCCGCTCAGGATCTGGACATCAACGTTGTTGGTAATACCGGTTTTCACCTCACGCATTTCCAACTTGTGATCCTTGGCCAAGACCTGTACCTGCTGCTTTTTATCTGCGGTTTTATGCACTGCCTGAATCGGGATCAGCAGCGTGTTTTTGGCTTCACCCAGCAATAATGAGACCTGAGCCGTCATGGCAATACGCAGCCGGTTGTCGGGATTGGGCACGTCGAGCAACGCGTTGTAATACACGGAAGCATTGGAGGTGCCGGAGCCTGAGGCGGTACTGCCGCCGGAAAGTGAATCGTCTTTCATAACGGACTCAGGTGCCAGTTCTACAGTGCGCAGCGTGGCGTCGTACCTTTTGTCCGGCTCGGAGAAAATGGTGAAGTAAGCTTTTTGCCCTTGGGTAACGCGGGTAATGTCGGCTTCGGAAATCTGCGCTTTGATGGTCATCACGTCCAGCTGCGCCAATTTAACAATGGTAGGGGCGCTCTGATTGGCGTTTACCGTTTGACCTTGCTGGGTAATGACGGCAATGACAATGCCGTCCATCGGGGCCAGGATGCGGGTGTAACTCAGATCGACCTTTTTCTTGTCTACTTCGATCTGCGCCTGAACGATACGTGCATTCAGCGCGAGCAGTTCTGCACGGGTAGCGGCAAGCGTGGCCTCTGCCGTTTCAAAATCTTCGCGTGAGCCGGCTTCATCGTTCAACATGCGTTTTTGGCGCTTAAAGCGAGACTCGGCCTGTTTTAACAGCGCCTGTTTGGCTTGCAAATCCGCTTTCGCAACGTTCAGCGCCGCTTCAGCGTTGCGTAAATCATTGCGTTGCGGCAGATCATCAATGTCGGCGATCGGTTGGCCTTTGGTGACCCGGTCGCCAAGTTTGACCTTCAGGGATTTCACCTGGCCAGAAACCTGCGCACCGACGTTGACCCGTTCGAATGCGTCCAATTTACCTGTGGCCAGCACGGCATTTTCTATATCGCCAAGGCGAACCTGTGCGGTGACATAGGCGTCCTGAGAAGGGGATTGCAAAGAGAACGCCGCCATGAAGGCAATAATCACCAGCAGGGCGCCAGCCAGTATAAACGCCCAACGGCGCGGAGTAACTTTCATAGTGTTGTCCATAACGGAGAGAACGACTTTCCCAGAAAGCACTTATAGTGGCATTCAGTGCTTTAACTAACAATAAACATGCAGCAGACGCTGCAATAAAGGTTTCATTGGTTAACTATCGCGCAATGAAAACAATCACCACTCTGGACGCTTAATAGTCATAAATGCAGGATTTATCTTAAAATTCAGGTATTAATAGTGCTTTTTGTTGAATCCTTAGTATCAATATGGATAATAAAGTCCCGAAGCGAAGGAATGCGCTATTAACTCAGTTGGCAGAGTGATTGGTTTTAAAATGCTTATTTTGGCTACAAAATTGATAGACGCGGGTTCGAGTCCTGCATAGCGCGCCAGCTTCCTTTTCGGGAACAGTTACCGTAAAGCGCATCCGGGTTGATTTGCACTATCGGCTCCTTGTTGGGATTTTCGGGTGCGCTTTACCGTAACGGGTTCTCTCCTTTTCTTAATCTTCTTCTGTTGTAATCGATCTTTGCTAGACTCTAATCAGGCAGGTTCGCTGCCCGGCAACAGGAGATCGCCATGTCTGAGTCCGATCAACTGCAGGAGTTATTGCAACGTGTGGCGGCGCTCGAAGCCAGAGAGAAGTCGCTTACTGCCGCCTCCAACGCCTATCAGGCAATTATCACCATCATGCTGGGCAACCTGGCTCAACAGGAGCGTGACAAGATTATTGCGATGATCGATCAGGCGCATGAACTGGCTTATGCGCGTGCTATTCAGCGCTGCAACGAGCCGCAAAAGCAAAAAATCAAACAGGCCGACGATATCGCCCAGCGGATGTTTATGTTTGCTCAAGGCAAAAACTCGCTGCAACGCTAGCCGCAGCAGGTATAACAGTTACCGATATTAAATTGCATAACTGATCTACCTGGGCAAACTGTACCTGTGTTAGTTTGAGGAATGATTATTGATAGCAATAATGTCCCCCCAAGGCATAAGGTTGTAGCTATGGACGCGATTAAAAGCATCTTGGTAAAAGAAATCGAACGGATCAATCGACAGGAAGGACGTGACGGCAAGTTGCGCTTCAATAGCGAGTTTGCCCGCGATCACCGTTATCTGTGTCTCGCCATGTTTGCCGGTTATTTTGCCGTGATCGCCGTGATGTATCAGGTTCCTTACATGGGCTTCATCGCGTTTTTGGCTTTCACCGCCTTCGTTCTGTTCATGTTCGCCATGCTGCTGATTGAAATCAAACCGGTCTATCGCTTTGAAGATATTGGCGTGCTGGATCTGCGCGTTTGTTATAACGGCGAGTGGTATTTCACCCGCGCGCTGTCGCCGCAGTCGGTGAAGGCATTGCTGGATGAACCGACAATCGGTGCCGCGACGAAAAATCGCATGCAGGAAATCATCGCCAATAAAGGCGAGATCGATTTCTATGACGTCTACGATCTGGCGTACTCAAAGAAGCCGCAGGATGAGCAGCCGCAGGTGGCCGTGCTTAACTGAGGGTTTCCGCTCGCGCGGTTGTCGATTATACTCACGCATTGAAGTCAGATAAGCCTGAGGAATTTACGATGAGTGATGATATTTTCGATTTTGATATCGATGCCGAATTGGCGCAAGCAGAAGAAAAAGCGGCGCAGAAAGTGAAAGAACTCCCCGAGATCCTTGAGGACGAGGCGGACTGCGAAGGCTGTAAAATCTGATCGCCATCGCCTTTAAAGAACCGCTTCGGCGGTTTTTTTATGCTCCAAATTTGGGGTTGCGGGCAAAAAAAATGCCCGTTTCAGGCGGGCCAACACTTAAGTCGTATGAGGGATTATTTTTATAACCATCTGCGTCTAGCTTACGCGCAATGGCCGGTAAGTGATTTCGGTGTTTTGTAACAAAACAGTAGTTGTAGTGTTGCTATGTTACTGCGCCTGGCTGGGGATTAATCCAGTACAAATCCCCATATCAGCAATACCGCCACAATAATCACGCAGAGTGCGGAGACGGTAACCAGTATCTTTCCCAGAATGTCTTTTTCTTGCTGCTGTGCCACGTTAACGTTATCCAATTAAGAGTCTATGGACCAAATCGGCGACGCCCAGGTCCAGCACTATAACAGTCAGTGCGATCCCCAACATGGCCGATAGAAATCGAATTTTACTGTTCAAATCGATACCCATCACCGCGATGCGATGTTCCCAGAGTAAAGGTTAAAACGCCGGAGCTGAATGCCCGGTTTGGGTTATTCCAGAGGTTAAGAACCTTCCTAGACGTATAAGTTCCGTCTGTTTGAAAGGTCCGCTGCGGGCATGGCCGCACAGCGGGCTGGTCTTGCGGAAGGATCAGTCAGTAACAATTCTTACGCCGACTTTACTGATCGCATTGCCATCCATTTCGGCGATGGTCCAGGTCAGGCCATCCCATTCGATCTGATCGCCCACTACCGGTTCGCCGCCAATCAGTTGAATGACGAATTGGCCGAGGGTTTGCTGTTCATCCACGCCTTCGTGCAGATTCAGACCATAAACCTGTGAAATATCGCTCAGGCGCGCGTCCGACTGCAGGATAAAATCACCGAAGAAGCGTTCATCCAACGTAACCACCGGCGCCTGGCTAAATAACTTACCCAGCACCGGCAGGTCGTGCTCGTGACCGATAACACACAGAATGTCATCTTCGCGTAGTCGTGTGCTGCCGCTGGGGTGCAACAGTTCTTTGCCTCGGAACAATGCGGCAATGCGCGTACCCGGTGGCATTTTCAGCTCACGCAGCGCGGCACCGACGCACCAGTTTTCGGACGACAGCTGATAAACAAACTGCTCCCACTGGTTTTCAGGATGAACATCCAGCCCAACCCGTGAAATCGGCGCCAGCGCTGGTGGGACGATCACCTTGGCTTTCTTCGCGGCGAACGACAGGGTGGTGCCCTGCAGCAACAGGGAAACCAGCACCACAAAGAAGGCGACATTAAAGAACAGCTGAGCATTGGGCAGGCCGGCCATCATCGGGAAGACGGCCAGAATCACCGGTACGGCCCCGCGCAGGCCGACCCAGGAAATAAAGCTGCGCTCGCGCAGGGTAAAACTGCGGAACGGCAACAGCCCTATAAATACCGACAGCGGTCGGGCAAATAAGATCATCCACAGCGAAAGCAGCAGGGCAGGGATGGCGATCGGCAGCAGCTCATGCGGGTTCAGCAATAATCCCAGCACCAGGAACATGCCGATCTGGCTCAGCCATGCCAGGCCGTCAAAGGTTTGCACGATGCCGTGCCGGTTGCGGATCGGGCGATTACCCAGCATCAGGCCACACAGGTATACCGCCAGAATGCCGCTGCCGTCCAGTGCGGTGGTCAGGGCAAAAATCAGAATGCCGCCGCTGACGGCCAGCAGCGGATACAGGCCTTCTGCCAGTTTAATGTGGTTGATTAACGTCAGCAGTAGCCAACCGCCGCCAAGACCAAAGACAATCCCCATGCCGAACTGCTGCAACAGATGGAGAGGGAACATCCAGCTCAGCGTGGTTTCGCCTGCGGCGATCATCGCAATCAGCGTAATGGTAAGGAACACCGCCATGGGATCGTTGCTGCCGGATTCGATTTCCAGCGTGGCGCTGACGCGTTCGTTCAGTCCTTTACCACCTAATAGCGAGAAGACTGCCGCGGCGTCGGTGGAGCCGATAATGGCGCCAATCAGCATGCCCTGCAGCAGGTCGAGGTTGAATAGCCAGGCGGCGGCCAGCCCGGTCAGCCCGGCGGTGATCACCACGCCGATAGTTGCCAGCGAAAGTGCCGGCCACAGCGCGACGCGGAATGAGCTGACTCGGGTGCGCATCCCGCCGTCCAGCAGGATCACCGCAAGCGCCAGGTTACTGACCAGATAGGCCACCGGATAGTTGCTGAAAACGATACCGCCCGGACCATCGACCCCCGCCAACATGCCAATGGCCAGGAAGATCACCAGAATAGGAATACCCAGGCGTGACGAAAATGAACTGAGAAGAATACTTGCCCCCACCAACACGGCACCGATGATGAACAAACTGTTAATGGTGCTGGCATCCAAAATGACGTTCTCCTGCAGGCTGGGGGGAAGGGCGTTGCGCGCTAGCGCAGATACCCCCTGATGATAGCCTGTTTTTCAGGTAAAACGCCAAGGCTGATTCATAAAACAGTTTGACCTTTATTGTCATTTAAGCGGAGAAGCGTATGGAAGTGGGGAGAAACCGGTGAACTTCTTTCTTTTATCTATATTTATCAGCTTGCTGTGATTGCGCTTAGACAATAAATGGTGGGCGTTTCCGTGCCCGGATAAGGAAAAACCATTAAACCCCCTCCAGGAGGCTTAATGGTTTGCAGGCGAGGCGTTATAAATGGTCGAGTGACTGCAGGGCCCGTCTGATCAGCTCGGCAGCCAGTTTTCTTTCTGACTCTGAGATACCGTCAAGGTTAAGGCTGGAAAGTTCGGCGACCAGAATGCTGCGATCCTTGCCGCTGATCGACGAATCCAGTGCGGAAAGCAACCGGCCAAGAATTTTCAGTAGGGTGGCGTTCTCTGGCACGGCTTCCTGAGCCGAAGTGTCTTTATCAGTCATTAAAAATCCTCTCTGTCGTGACGGAAGGGAGATGCTGCAAGCCTTGTCGCGATGGTGACAAGGCCATCCCTTAGGGTTCATTGAGCCCAATCGCTACCGTAAGGCAGGGATGTGGATTTCCACTTATGCATTGCCGTTATAACAACTCGCGGCAATATGCTCCAGCATAACTTTGCCTTAACTTTCGTCATAGGGGTGAGCAATCTGTGCTCAGTGCTTGAATCACCAGGCGCGTTGCCGGTGCGAAGGTAAATGATAAAGGTATTGGTAGACGAAGCGATGACCGTGAGCTACCCGGCAAGCCGAAACGGCTGCCGGGCAGTAGGATTATTGTGGTTTACCGGAGAACAGGAAACGGAACAGCGGGATACGCTTGTGCAGTTCATATAACAGGAAGGCGCAAGAGAAGACAAACACCAAGCCAGCCAGAAAACCCAGCAGGTTATTGTTGATATGCGGCGTCACAAAAGCGCCATATATCAGGGTCAACGGATGGTGCACCAGATATATAAACAGCGATGCATTCACTAGATAGGTGATACGCGGTGAGTGATAGTTCAGCAGATTATGTCCGAATGAGAAAATCACGTTGGCCATCAGGATCCCCAACAGGGTTTTGATCAGCACTTCCAGCTCAAACATATAGCTGCTGTGAGCCAGAAACTTCTGATTCAGCATATAGGCAATGAACAGCAACAGCGAACCCAGCAGCGCGCCGAGGGACGGTTTTAGGAAAATCTCTTTCAGCCACACGTACTTAAAGGCATAGGCGCCCAGGATGAAGAACGGCAGGTAGAACATCGTCTCCATCACCACAAAATTGAACAGGCCATTGGAGAGTAAAGCTGGCGCAAAAATTAAAATAATACGGTGCGCGGCCGAATAGCATAAAGCATAAATAAGAAAGAGCAGTGAGATGTTTCCTAATCCGGTCATTTTATTTATCGGGTAGGGAACGGTATTATTTTTAAGTGCCTTGATTTTTTTGAACAGATAAAAACATAGGGTGGTCAGCAATGACAGAGTTAATAAAAACCACAGGTGAGAAACCAGTTCCCAAACTGTTACATTTATTTTCTGATAGAGCGAAAAATTTTCCCAACCGTTTAATTTGTCCGTGAAGTATTTCAGCATGAAAAACTGCGGCACCGTTATTAACGGAATCGAACTCAGCAGGGGGATCGCCACTCGCTCAAGCCTGACCTTCAGCCACTGGTGGCGCTCGTAGCGCTCATAGAGCATGTAAGAGAAGTAGCCGGAAATCACGAAGAACACCTGCATGCGGAAAGCATGGATGAAGTCGTTCAGCACCGTCAGCGAGAAGGAGGGGCTGGCGCTGTTCACCGCCCAGGTATGGCTGGAATAAATCAGAGAAAGATGAAAAGGGATGCCGAGCAACATCAAATAAGCCCGGATCGAATCGAGGAAAAACTCGCGTTGGTTGCTGCCTTTAGTCATAGGTTACCGCTGGTGATTTTATCGAGTGGTCATTAACACGCTTAATAAGTCGGCAATGGTTAAATCGAATCACAAACCCTACTATACCGTTTCACATTTTTCCATAGCGTCTTGATGCGCGGCTTGCTACGCTGGTGTTTAGTCAGCTGCTTAAACTATGAGCCATAAACATGAACCATCCATTTATCATGTTGTCGGAAAGCTGAATAATCCATTAATATGGATTTAAATGATTTGAGCACACGAATAGGGGGGGATGTGCTAGTTAATATATTATCCAAAAAACCACGCGCCGCGAGCGTACGTTGGTTAGGTGCGACCGTATTGTTCACGCTGTTTACTTCGCCGGCATGGGCTTTTTCTATAGATGATGTGGCCAAGCAGGCGCAGGATCTGGCAGGAAAAGGCTTCGAAGCCCCGAAGAGCAACCTTCCTTCTCAATTCCGCGAGATGAAATTCGCGGACTATCAGCAGATTCAGTTCAATCACGATAAAGCCTATTGGAGCAAACTGAAAACCCCTTTCAAGCTTGAGTTTTATCATCAGGGGATGTACTTCGATACGCCGGTGAAAATCAATGAAGTCACCGCGACCAGCGTAAAACAGATCAAGTACAGCCCGGACTACTTCAACTTCGGTTCGGTAAAACACGATCCGGAGTCGGTAAAAAACCTCGGTTTTGCCGGTTTCAAGGTGATTTATCCGATCAACAGTGCGGATAAGAACGACGAAATTATGAGCCTGCTGGGCGCGAGCTACTTCCGCGTGGTAGGTAAAGGGCAGGTTTACGGGCTTTCCGCACGTGGCCTGGCGATTGATACTGCGTTGCCGTCCGGCGAAGAATTCCCGCGTTTCCGCGAATTCTGGGTTGAACGTCCGAAGCAGGGCGACAAGCATCTGGTGATTTACGCGCTGCTGGATTCACCGCGTGCTACCGGGGCTTACCGTTTTGTGGTTTATCCGGGCCGCGACACCACCGTGGACGTCGAGTCCAAAGTGTTCCTGCGCGACAAAGTCGGCAAACTGGGCATGGCACCGCTGACCAGCATGTACCTGTTCGGGCCGAGCCAGCCGTCGCCAACCCTGAACTACCGTCCGGCGCTGCATGACTCCAACGGTCTGTCTATCCATGCCGGTAACGGCGAGTGGATCTGGCGTCCGTTGAATAATCCGAAGCATCTGTCCGTCAGCACTTACCAGGTCGAAAACCCGAAAGGTTTCGGTCTGCTGCAGCGCGGCCGTAACTTCAAGGATTACGAAGATCTGGACGATCGCTACGATCTGCGCCCAAGCGCCTGGATCGAGCCACGCGGCGACTGGGGCAAGGGCAAGGTTGAGCTGGTGGAGATCCCGACAGCGGATGAAACCAATGACAACATCGTTGCTTTCTGGACGCCAGACGTTCTGCCGGACGCCAAAACTCCGCTGGCGTTGAGCTATCGCCTGCATTTCACCCGTGACGAAGACAAACTGCATTCGCAGGACATTGCCTACGTCAGCCAGACCATGCGTTCAACCGGTGACGTGAAGCAGTCCAACCTGATCCGCGAGCCAGACGGCAGCGTGGCATTCCTGGTTGACTTCGTTGGCCCGGTACTGAAAGGCTTGGACGGCGCTACGCCGGTAGCCTCTCAGGTGAGCATCGGCGACAACGGTGAAATGGTAGAAAACAATGTCCGCTATAATCCAGTGACCAAAGGCTGGCGCCTGACGCTGCGTCTGAAAGTGAAAGACGACAAGAAGCCGGTAGAAATGCGCGCAGCGCTGGTCAATGGTGATAAGACCCTGTCGGAAACCTGGAGCTATCAGCTACCTGCCAATGAATAAGCCTACTCAACTTGCCCAGGATTATCTTGCGGCAATGCCTCTGACCGCTGAGCGGTCAGAGGCGCTTAAACCACAGCCGGGGGCGGATGACGCCCAGGCTTTTGAGGCGCTGCATCGCAAGATGGGCGCTGACGATGCCAACGTCAATACGCTGTCTGCCGATGACGTCACGCTGGCCTCGGTCAAAACACGAATCGAAGACGCCTGGCCGGATGCGGTTAGCGACAAAGATTTCGATACCGACGTGGAAGGGCGCAGCATTCTCAAGGCTACGCCGCCAATCAAACGCACCAGCATGTTCCCGGAAGCCTGGCGTACCAACCCGGTAGCGCGCTTCTGGGATTCTCTGCTGGGGCGCACGCCACACAACCGTCACGCCTCCAAAGAGGAAGCCGCGGCGGAAAACCGCTGGCGTGTGGTCGGCTCGATGCGTCGTTATGTGCTGTTGGTGCTGATGCTGGTGCAGACCGGCATCGCCACCTGGTACATGAAAACGATTCTGCCGTATCAGGGCTGGGCGCTGATCGACCCGATGGCCATGTGGGATCAGGATCTGATGCAGTCGGTACTGCAACTGCTGCCTTATGTGTTGCAAACCGGCATTCTGATCCTGTTCGCGATCCTGTTCTGTTGGGTCTCGGCCGGTTTCTGGACTGCGCTGATGGGCTTCCTGCAGTTACTGATCGGCAAAGACAAATACAGTATTTCTTCCACCATCAAAGGCGATGAGCCGATCGACCCGACGCATCGCACCGCGTTGATCATGCCAATCTGTAACGAAGACGTCGAACGCGTGTTCGCCGGCCTGCGCGCGACCTATGAGTCCGTCGCGGCCACCGGCCAGCTCGAGCATTTCGATATCTACGTGCTGAGCGACAGCTACGACCCGGATATCTGCATGGCGGAACAGAAAGCCTGGATGGAACTGTGCCGCGACGTAGATGGCCATGGCCGTATCTTCTATCGCCGTCGCCGTCGCCGCGTGAAACGCAAAAGCGGCAACATCGACGACTTCTGTCGTCGCTGGGGTGGCGAATACAGCTACATGGTGATCCTGGATGCTGACAGCGTGATGAGCGGTGAGTGTCTCACCGGTCTGGTGCGCCTGATGGAAGCCAACCCGAACGCCGGTATTATTCAGTCTGCGCCGAAAGCATCAGGCATGGATACGCTGTATGCCCGCGTGCAGCAGTTTGCCACCCGGGTTTACGGGCCGCTGTTTACTGCCGGTCTGCATTTCTGGCAGTTGGGTGAATCGCACTATTGGGGCCATAACGCCATTATCCGCGTGAAGCCGTTTATCGAACACTGTGCGCTGGCACCACTGCCTGGCGAAGGCTCTTTTGCCGGCTCCATCTTGTCGCATGACTTTGTGGAAGCCGCGTTGATGCGCCGTGCCGGTTGGGGCGTGTGGATTGCTTACGATCTGCCGGGCAGCTATGAAGAACTGCCGCCGAACCTGCTGGATGAGTTGAAGCGTGACCGTCGCTGGTGCCACGGTAACCTGATGAACTTCCGCCTGTTCCTGGTCAAGGGCATGCACCCGGTACACCGTGCGGTGTTCCTGACCGGTGTGATGTCCTACCTGTCGGCACCGCTGTGGTTTATGTTCCTGGCGCTGTCTACCGCGCTGCAGGTGGTGCATACCCTGATGGAGCCGCAGTACTTCCTGCAACCGCGCCAGCTGTTCCCGGTGTGGCCGCAGTGGCGTCCTGAACTGGCGATAGCGCTGTTCTCTACCACGCTGGTGCTGCTGTTCTTGCCTAAACTGTTGAGCATTGTGCTGATCTGGGCGAAGGGTGCCAAGGAGTACGGCGGCGGTATACGCCTGTTCCTGTCGATGCTGATGGAAATGCTGTTCTCGGTGCTGCTGGCGCCGGTGCGCATGCTGTTCCACACGGTATTCGTGGTCAGTGCCTTCCTGGGTTGGGAAGTGGTATGGAACTCGCCACAGCGTGACGATGATGACACCCCTTGGGGCGAAGCCTTTAAACGCCACGGTTCACAGATGCTGCTCGGTCTGGTCTGGGCTGGCGGTATGGCCTGGCTGGATCTGCGCTTCCTGTGGTGGCTGTCGCCAATCGTCTTCTCGCTGATCCTGTCGCCGTTCGTTTCGGTCTTGTCGAGCCGTGCGACGTTAGGTATCAAGAGCAAGCGTGCCAAGCTGTTCCTGATCCCGGAAGAATATTCGCCGCCGCGTGAACTGCTGGCGACGGAAGAATATCTGCAGCTTAATCGTGAGCGAGCATTGAGCAATGGCTTTATGCACGCGGTGGTTAACCCGTCCTTCAACGCATTGGCGACGGCGCTGGCTACTGCGCGTCACCATCTGCGCGGCGCTATCGAGCGTAATCGTGAAGAGCGAGTGAACGAGGCGTTGGAGCTGGGGCCGGAGAAGCTGGTGAAAGGCAAACGTCTTGAGCTGCTGAGCGATCCTGTCGCGCTGTCGCGTTTGCATCAGCGGGTTTGGCTACTGCCGCAGGGCGCCGCTTGGCGCGAGTTTTATCAGCAACTGCCGCACAATGAGCGGGCTCATCCGGTGGGTCAGCGTTAAAGGCTGATCGGGTGACCTGTACGGGGAATACGCATAGCGTGTTCCCCGTTTTTTTTGGTATTTGGCGTACGCAACGCCGACAAACTCGCGTGAAAAACTGTGTTAAAATTCGCGCCGGGCGTTGTGGCCCCACAAAACAAACCCGGGGCAAAAATCATTTTGGTGAATCTCTCTTCTCTTCTTCGTCTGGTATTGCTGGTGGCAGGAGTCACGGCGTTAACCGGCTGCGGCAGTATTATCAGTCGCACAGTGCCGGGGGCCGGGCACGGCCATCAATATTATCCGGGCGTTCAGTGGGATCTGCGCGATAGCCCCTGGCGGTATATCACGGTCATTGATGTGCCGCTGTCGATGGTGGTAGATACCTTTATGCTGCCGTTTGACGCCCAACACGGCCCCTACGAATAAGCTAATCCCCGGTAGCAAATACCACCAGTTGGTAACCCTGATCACCACAGCGGAACGGAGCCAGCACCGTCATCTGCAAGCCCTGTACATGAGCCGCTAACGAATGCGGGTTACTGTCGTCAATAAAGAGCGCGCCCACGTCGAACTCCTTGCTGGTACGCGCCTTGACGGCGGCGTAGAGCTGCTTCAGCACGCCTTTGCCACGCCAGGCGCTGTCAAGGCACACCGGACCATACAGAAACACCCGCTGCTCACTCAGTGGCCGTCCCTTGAATGATTGGCCGGCCAGCGTGTCCAGCATCGCATCCACCACCGGCGGGTGCGGTTGCGCATTCGTCGGCATCAGGCAGACAAACCCGGCCAGCGCTTCACCTTCGACCGCCACCAGAATGCCCAGCCCCTGGTTAATGCTTGTGAGCTGCGCTTCATTCATGCGCGAGACGATAAATCCCTGGCGCTTTTGGCTGTCGCTCAAGTTTGCCGGGGTGTTTTGTGTTTGCAGTTGCAAAATCGCGGGGAAATCTTCGGGACGCGCCTGGCGGATAATCATGCAGCCTCTCAGAAAATCATAGGGTGAAGGGCGGGGGATTGTCTGCTCCCGCCCGTGATCATTCAACGCTCATCCCACTCGTCGGCGGCTGTTTGGCCCTCTTCGGTATCCAACGGCGGATCGAGCTGGAAGTCTCCTTCTTCCCACTCGTGCAGCGTATTTTCCTCAATCCATTCGGCGCTGATTTCGACTTCGTCATAATCCCCGTCGAAAATAGCCTGAGCGGCAGCGCCGCTGCGTAACGTAAGGCATTCGACCGATTCGCCTTCTTGTTCAAAGAATTCGGCCTGCCACATGATATCACCATCCAGCATCACGTATTTTTGCAGATTGAACTGTTGCGGCACCGGCGGTTCGTCGTCGTTACCGCCTTCGGCAGACTCGATAAACTCCTCGCGCGCCGCTTCAACGGCTTCTTCCAGGGTTGCATACAGGCTCATATTTTTCTCCAGTCAGTGTAAGCATTGCTCAGGGCTGGGTGCGCCGAAGCGCCATGACAAACGTCAGAAGTAATTGTTGCCGCACTGGCGCAGGATGCAAATTTTTTTGTTGTCCGTTTCGCGACGATGGTTGTCCGCTAAGCGGGAGCAGGAGGGATCACGGCAGGAAATAATAGGGCATTGCTTATTACCGCCAGGAGAGTGCCATGTTAACCGACCCTTCAATCAAATACCGTCCGTTCCCGCCCGTGACCTTGCCGGATCGCCAGTGGCCGGGCCGCACTTTGCAGCAGGCACCGCGCTGGTGCTCCAGCGATTTGCGTGACGGCAATCAGGCGCTGGCGGAACCTATGGATAACGCCCGCAAACACCAGTTCTACCAGATGCTTCTGGCGTGCGGGTTCAAAGAGATTGAGGTGGCGTTTCCTTCTGCCTCGCAAACGGACTTCGATTTTGTCCGCTCGCTGATTGATGAGCAGTTGATCCCGGATGACGTCAGTATTCAGGTGCTGACCCAATCGCGAGACGATTTGATCGACCGTACCTTCGACGCGTTGCGTGGTGCACCACGTGCCATCGTGCACCTGTATAACGCTACCGCACCGATGTTTCGTGAAATCGTCTTCAAACAGGACAAAGCGGCAACGGTAGCGCTGGCGGTTAACGGCGCGCTGCGTATTCGACAGCAGTGCGAGCAGCAGCCGGAAACGGCATGGACCTTCGAATATTCACCGGAGACTTTCTGCTTTACCGAGCTGGAGTTTGCGCTGGAAATCTGTGAAGCCGTTGCCGATGTCTGGCAGCCTGGGCCGGGGCGGCCGATGATCATCAATCTGCCGGCCACGGTGGAGGTCAGTACGCCGAACGTCTACGCCGACCAGATTGAGTGGTTCTGCCGCCGCTTCAGTCAGCGCAACCGGGTGACCATCAGCGTGCATCCGCATAACGATCGTGGCACCGGAGTGGCCTGCGCCGAGCTGGCAATGCTGGCCGGTGCCGACCGGGTAGAAGGTTGTCTGTTCGGCAACGGTGAACGCACCGGCAATGTCGATCTGGTGACGCTGGCGCTCAACCTGTATACCCAGGGCGTTGCGCCGGGGCTGGATTTCAGCCAACTGAAGCAGGTGGTGGAGGTGGTTGAGCAGTGTAACCAACTGCCGGTTCATCCGCGCCATCCTTACGCCGGTGAGTTGGTGTTCACCGCCTTTTCCGGCTCTCATCAGGATGCGATTAAAAAAGGCTTTGCCGCCCAACAGCAGAGGCAGGACGGTCTGTGGCAGGTGCCTTATTTACCGCTCGATCCGGCGGACGTCGGCTGCAGCTATGAGGCGGTGATCCGGGTTAACAGCCAGTCGGGCAAAAGCGGCGCTGCCTGGCTACTGGAACAGAACCATGGGCTGTCGTTGCCGCGTGGGCTGCAAATTGATTTCAGCAAGGTGGTGCAGCAGGCGACCGACGGCAGCGGCAAAGAGATGACCACCGCCGAGCTGTGGCGGCTGTTTAGAATCAGCTATGGATTGGTGGAACAACCGCGGCTGCAGTTGCTGAGCTATCAGACCGAAAGCCACAGCATCGAGGCTTATAGTTTCAGTGCCAGGGTGTTGTTCGAAGGGCAACAGCAACGGCTGCTGGGGGTAGGGAACGGTTTGTTGTCCAGCGCGGTGGATGCGCTGCGCCAGCGCTTTGGCTTGAATTTGGCGATAGAGGACTACCACGAACACACGTTGGGGCATCAGAGCCAAAGCCGTGCCGTGGCCTATATTCGCTGTACGCTGGCGCACGGTGAGGCGGCTTACGGGGTCGGCATCGACGTCGATTCTGCCAGCGCTTCCCTGCAGGCGTTGTTCAACGTGGCTGCGCGTTATTTAGCGAAATAAGTGCTGGGCGCAACGCCCAGCTGGCGGCGGAACATGGCGCTGAAAGCACTGGGGCTGTCATAGCCCAAGTCCAGCGCCACTTCCAGCACCGAATGCCCGGCGGCCAGGGCATTCAATGCCGCCAGCAAACGGGCGCGGCGCACCCAGTCGCCAAAACGCAGCCCGGTTTCTCGTTGAAAACGTCGTGACAGCGTGCGGCCGCTGACGTTGATGTAACCAGCGGCCTGTTCTAATTCCCAGGGGTGTGCCAGCGATTGCTGAATATGCCGGCACAACCTTAATAGGGCATCGCTGCGCGGTTCGGGCAAATTCAGCGGCAGGATTGGCAGCACACGCAATTCATCCAGGATCAGCTCCATAATTCGTTCTTCACGACCTCCCGCCGGATAATCCGCCGTAATGTCCATCGCACAGATAATCAGCTCACGCAGCAACGGGGATATTTGCACCACTTCGCAGCTTGCCGGCAGGTCGGCTCGTGCCAGCGGATCGACTAACAGCGCTCTTGCCGCCACTTTGCCGGTGATCTGCAGACTGTGTTCTACCCGCGCAGGCAGCCAAACGCCACGCCCAGGGGGGACCACCCAACTGCCCAGACGAGTATTCACTTGCACTACGCCGCTCAGGCTATGAATCAACTGTGCACAGTCGTGGTAATGGAGCGGTTCGAACTCGCCGTGCTGATAATCTTTAGCGACCGGCACAATCGAGCGGTTCGCGGGCACAGCGTCATGAAAAAGCAGCATTTCTTGGGGCATCCCCGGTCCACGGAAAATCATAATGGCAGCATGCCACGCCGATACCTTTCATACCAGCCTCTGGTACGGTGAGGCGTTATAGTCTATAAATAAACAATATATAATTTAGTAAATTGTTTGGAGGTAAGATGGATATCGGCAGTATGCGGCAGGCGGCAACGCAGGCCGGGGCATTGCTGCGGGCGCTGGGCAATGAAGATCGTTTACTGCTGCTGTGCCAACTCAGCCAGGGCGAGATGTCGGTGGGGGAGTTGTCACAGGCGCTGGAGATCCGCCAGCCGACGCTTTCGCAACAGCTTGGGGTATTGCGTCAGGAAGGGCTGGTATCAACGCGGCGCGACGGTAAACAAATCTACTATGCCGTTTGCGATCCGAAGGCGCTGACGCTGCTTAATACTTTATATCAACTCTTTTGCCCGGCACGGGAGGAGAGGCCATGACCGTCGACTGGTTGCATTTTACCCCGCTGTCCGCGCTGGTCGGCGGGGGGATAATCGGCAGTGCGGTGGCGCTGTTGTTGCTGTTTAACGGCCGCGTCGCCGGCATCAGTGGCATTACCGGTGGCTTGCTGACGCCGCAGGGTAAAGAGAAAGGCTGGCGGGCCGCATTTCTTGTCGGGTTGCTGATTTCGCCCTGGCTGTATCGTATCGCCAGGCCTTTACCGGACATGCCGGTTAACGGCAGCAGTTTATGGCTGATCGCCGCCGGGATATTGGTCGGGCTGGGTACTCGCCTGGGCGGCGGCTGTACCAGCGGTCACGGTGTTTGCGGCGTGGCGAGATTGTCTCCGCGTTCATTACTGGCCACGGCGGTATTTATGCTGTTGGGGTTTATTACGGTATGGGCCCTACGCCAGTGGGGAGGAGTTTAACGTGATGTACCGATCCGTGTTTGCCTTACTGAGTGGCGCCATCTTTGGCCTTGGTCTGATCGTCGCCGGAATGGCCAATCCCGCGAAGGTGCTGGCTTTTCTCGATGTCACCGGCCACTGGGATCCGTCACTGGCCCTGGTGATGGTGGGAGCGATTGCGGTGGCGGCACCGGCGTTCTTTTGGGTTCGCCTCCGACCACGTACCTTGTTGGGTGAAACAGTACAACTCCCATCTTCCCGCCGCATCGACCGCCGCTTATTGGCAGGCAGCACGCTGTTTGGCATCGGGTGGGGAATGGCGGGCATCTGTCCCGGCCCGGCCTGGGTGCTGGCCGGAGCGGGCTCGTCAGCCGGCTGGCAGTTCGTTGCGGCAATGCTGGCAGGAATGGCGTTGTATGAAGTTATTCTGTTTTGGAGAAAATAATGCCGATAGCTAACGCGGTGTTGCGCATTGCCCGCCCGACCGACAGGTTACAGGAGATTGCGACCCTGTACTGCCAGGGCTTGGGCTTCGAACGGCTGGGTGAGTTCCGCGATCATCAGGGTTTTGATGGCGTAATGGTCGGGCACCCACAACGGGGTTATCACCTTGAGTTTACTCATCATCGGGGAGTGGCGGTGGGGCAGGCGCCGACGCAGGATCATCTGCTGGTGTTTTATCTGCCGGATGAACAGGAGTGGGTTACAGGATGCCAACGCATGTTGACCGCCGGTTTTCGGCGCGTTGCGGCCTACAATCCCTACTGGGATGCCCATGGGGAGACGTTTGAAGATCCGGACGGTTACCGGGTGGTGCTGCAACAGCGGGCGTGGGGGCAATAAAAAAGCCAGCGCACCGGGCGCTGGCTGAAAGGGTCAAGCGGAAAAGCTATCAGGCGTTGGTCGCCGGTTTCTGCGCGCTTTTACCCTGAGTATTTTCCATCATGCGACGGATAGGGACGATCAACAGGGTCAATACCGCGGCACAAATCAGCAGCGCAATTGAGCAGCGTGCGAACAGGTTAGGCAGCATTTCCAGTTGGTCGGCCTTAACATGGCCACCGATCAGGCCGGCAGCCAGGTTACCCAGCGCGCTGGCACAGAACCACAGGCCCATCATCTGGCCGCGCATTCTTTCCGGGGCCAGCAGGGTCATGGTCGCCAACCCGATTGGGCTAAGGCAGAGTTCGCCCAGCGTCAGCATCAGGATACTGCCCACCAGCCACATCGGCGACACACCGGCACCGCCGTTGCTCAGTACGTTCTGCGCGGCCAGCATCATCAGGCCAAAGCCTGCTGCGGCGAACAGAATGCCGATAACGAACTTGGTGATGCTGCTCAGGCGTACCTTGTTACGTGCCAGCGCAGGCCATGCCCAGCTAAATACCGGTGCCAGCAGGATAATAAACAGGGCGTTGATTGACTGGAACCACACCGCCGGGATCTCGAAATCGCCGATCATACGGTTGGTGTAGTCGTTAGCGAACAGGTTGAACGAGGTCGGTTTCTGTTCGAATGCGGACCAGAAGAAGGCGGCTGACACCAGCAGGATAAAGCAGACCAGCAGGCGGGCACGCTCTTTGCGGCTCAGGCCGGCAAACATGAACAGATAAATAAAGTACAGGGTCACCGAGGCGGCAATCACGTAAACCAGCATGCTGGCTACCGCTACCGGGTTAATCACGATGATGCCTTGGGCAATCAGGGTGATAATCACCGCCACGCCGACGGCTAACGCCAGCAGCCAGCGACCGACGCCGTTTTTCTTGGCGACCGGGCTGTTCCAGGTGGAGTCCAGGCCGACTTCGCTGTCATAGCGTTTCATCGCCGGTACCGCAAAGACGCGGAAGATCACCAGCGCCACCAGCATCCCGATCCCGCCGATGCCGAAGCCCCAATGCCAGCCATGGGAACGGATCAACCAACCGGAGATCAGCGGGGCGATGAATGAGCCCATGTTGATGCCCATATAAAACAGCGAGAAGCCACCGTCGCGGCGGTTGTCGCCTTTCTTATACAGCGTGCCGACCATCACCGAGATACAGGTCTTGAACAGACCGGACCCCAGCACGATAAACATCAGGCCGATGAAGAACAGGTTATTGCCCATGACGGCAGACAGGGCGATCGACAGGTGGCCCAGCGCGATCAGAATCGAGCCGTACCACACCGCTTTTTGCTGGCCAAGCCAGTTATCCGCCAACCAGCCGCCCGGCAGGGCAGCCAGGTACATGCTGCCGGCGAAAATGCCGACAATCGCCGAGGCGTTTTCACGTGCCAACCCCATACCGCCGTCGTACACGGTGGCGGCCATGAACAGGATCAGTAATGGGCGAATGCCGTAAAACGAGAACCGCTCCCACATTTCGGTAAAGAACAGGGATCCGAGCGGATAAGGATGGCCGAAGAAGGTCCGGCTTTCTTGTTTATTAACAGAGGATTGCATAACGTCTTCCCAATAAAATGCGCCGCATTGATGCAGCTTATACTGTGGTATGTATGTGTATTTAAGGAAGGTGATCCGCCCAATGCGGATTACCCGACAAAACCGTAGCTGCAGCGCCTGTGAACCGTGGAAAGCGCGTTAGCCTTTTTTCACTTGGCCAATGATTTACAACTGGCGTGATATTATTTAACCATTTGATAACTGGATGATGGTTTTGTCTAGTCCCTGTATCCCATTTTTTAGATGAAAAGTCGACAAACATCTCCTTTCCTGGTTTTTATGTTGGTTAAGGCGGGATTGTTATTGACAGCTGGTTTATTGCGCTAAAAGTTAATTATCTGTTTAAAAACATGGAATTACATTGAGATTATTCTTATGGGAATAGGGTGAAGAGGCGCAGAGGGTATCAATACTAAAAGTAAGGTAAACAGGGGCTCGGCTCTGTTTGAGCGCAGAACTGGTGATAAATACGGCTATTGTTCTTCCTGCAGAGTGTCTTCTCTCATTCGCGCCGGGCGGCGTTGCAAACACCACCAGGAATAAATCGCGTTGAACAGTACTACCATGGCGGTAACGCAGAACACTGCCCTGAAACCATAGCTGGCGGAAACCGCCGCACCCAACAGCGGGCCGCTGACGTTACCTATGTCCCGGAACGATTGGTTATAGCTGAAGATCCGGCCGGCCACCTGATTAGTGCAGTTATAAATCAACAGTGTTTGCACGGCCGGCAGCAGTGCGCCATCGGCGGCGCCAAGCAGGAAGCGCAGCACGCCGAGCTGCCATGGGGTTTGCACAAAGGCCATGGGGATCAGCAACAGCACCGATACGATTAGCATAAACACCAGAATGCGCTCCGGACCTATCCGGTCGCCCAGTTTGCCCAGCCGTGGTGCACTCATCAGTGCGGCTACGCCCGGCACCGAGGCTATCAGGCCGCTGACAAAGGCCAGGTTATGAATATTGCCGGCCAAATCGCGCACGTACAGCGTCAGAATCGGCGCAATGGATCCTGTGGCAACCTGAATAATCATGGTGGTCACAAACAGGCTAAGGATCAGTTTGGGACTTTTCAGCGCTGCGAATACCTGACGGGCATGCAGCATATCTTTCTTCTGTACTGGGGTGAATTGTTCTTTAACGTACAGCAGCGTTAAAACAAAACAGGCCAACAGCACGCCAGCGGTGATGTAGAACACAGGTCGTAAACCATACTGGTCGGCCAGCAGGCCGCCGATCAACGGGCCAATCAGCGCGCCACTGACACCGCCGGTGGACAGGGTGCCCAGCGCCCAGCCGCTGCGATTGCGCGGTACCTGGGTGGCAATCAGCGCGTTGGCGTTGGGAAAAAAACCGCCGAGAAGGCCCAACACCGCGCGCAACGCCAAGAACTGCCAGATATTCTGCGCCATACCCATTAAAAGCATCACAATCGACATACCCAGCGCCGATCGCAGCAGCATCAACTTACGCCCGCGGCGGTCGGCCAGACCGCCCCAGAATGGGGAAGCAATTGCTGAAAACAGGAAGGTGATGCTGAATACCAGACCGGACCACATGTTCAAGGCTTCGTGACCGGTAACACCGAGGGTTTCTACATAGAGTGGCAGGAAGGGCATGATCAGGCTGAACGCGGCACCGGTCAGGAAGCACCCCAGCCAGGTGACGAAAAGGTTGCGTTTCCAGTTGATGGGTTCTGGTGCCGAAGCCATAAATTCCTGCTGCAAAAAGAGGAGCGCTTTGCGCGTGTGCACAGGCCATGGGGCAAAGCAAAAAAGTTAGCCTGGTAAGTATGCGCTTAATTATAGGCTGCATCAATCGATGTGGCAGGGGATATTCTGAAAATGAAATAAAGTTTTAAAAATTGAATATAGACAGTATTCCGCGCTGTGCGCGCGGAAAAAAGCTTACTTAAAGCCCGGCGAGCAGTTCAAAACCGCTGGAGGTTGTCGAGAGGGCTACGTCGGTTATCTCATAGTGAGCCACGGCATTGAAGGGATCTTGCGCCACGATGGTATCCAACTGTGAACGATCTATCCCTTTCACCAGGATCACACCGCCGGTGCGCGGGTTTTTGCGACCGGAGGCGATAAAGGTGCCGTCCTGGAAGTATTTTTTCAACCAGGCAATGTGCCCCTCGAGGTGGCTATCGACTTCTTCTATCGGGCGATGGTAGGTCAGGCTAACGATGTACATAACGGCTCCAGGATGAACGACGAAGGCTTTACCATCCCACCGTTGCTGTCGTTTCTCAAGGTCTGCGGCATAAAAAACTAACCCGCCAAACGGCGGGTCAGAAGTCAGTAGAGTGAAGGCTCGCCTTCTGGGCGGGTCTTGAAGCGACGGTGTAGCCACATGTATTGATCCGGTGCCATCAGGATCTCTTTTTCGACCACTTTATTCATAAACGCAGCGGCCTCGAGCTCATTATCCAGCGGGAAGTTTTCCACCGCCGGCTGCATAATCAGCTCATACCCTTTAGCGTCCGGCAAGCGGCGTGGGGTAAAGGGAATAATGGCCGGTTTGCCCATTCGTACCAGCACGTAGCTGCCGGTGGTGGTGGCGGCTTTTTCAACGGCGAACAACGGGGCGAACACGCTGCTGCGCGGGCCGTAGTCGTGGTCCGGAGCGTACCAGATAATATCACCCTGTTTCAGGGCCCGGATCATGCCTTTCACGTCTTTGCGGTCCAGCATGGATTTGTTGGAGCGCATGCGGCCCCAGGTTTGCAGCCAGTCCATCAGCTTGTTGTCGTGCGGCCGATAAACTCCGATGCCCGGGTTGTGAATGCCAAAGATGCGGGCGCCCAGTTCCAGCGTCAGAAAGTGCAGACCGATCAACAAAACGCCCTGATGGTTGTCGCGCGCTTTTTGGATATGCTCCAGTCCGCTGACTTTGAACCAACGCTCGATACGCCAGTTCGGCCAAAACCACGCCATGCCGGTTTCAAATAGCCCCATGCCGACGGATTCAAAGTTCTGCACGACCAGCGCATCGCGCTCGGCTTGCGGCATGTCCGGGAAGCATAACACCAGGTTACGTTGTGCAATGGCCACACGGCGCTTGAGAAAGCGCATGGAAAAACGGCCCAGCCAGGTGCCCAGACGATAAATAATCGGGTAAGGCAGCAAGACCAATAAGTAGAGCAAACCGATGCCGAACCAGGTAAGCCAGTAACGTGGATGCAGTAAAGAGCGATTAAAAGAGGGAACTTGAGTCATGTGTTCTCAGCTTAGAAGCAGTCATTTAATGATAATAACAGAGTCATAGTATGGCCTACATCCGCAGGAGGTTTGGCCATGTATCAACTTTCTGCCGTTTATAACCGAGTATTGTGGCACTTTTATCGCGCAACGTGAAAAAACACCGCATTAAAACATAATTTTTAGTGATGAATGGACATGATTTGGCGATTAATTGGGCTGATGCGCTCAAAAGGATAAAGTTGGCAGACGTGGGCGGCGTATAATTTTGCCCAAATTTTTAGGGGGATGTATGTTGGCTTCATGGTTAAGTGCGGGTTTATTAGTCTCAGGAGCACTGTTGGGCAGCGTTGGCGCACACCTGCAGTTTAATCCGTTACTGCTGGTGGCAGGTGTCGCATTGCTGGCAGGTATCGTGATTTCCGGTTTTACCGAATGCCGGGGCAGAGGCTGAGCATCTACCCCAGAATCATCAGTCGTTTTTGAACAACCCTTTCAATACGTGCGGTTCAGAACGCCAATACTGCGGTGGCGCGCTGACCTTCTCGCCCAATTTGGCGGCGGCGTGCCATGGCCAACGTGGGTTGTAAAGGATACCGCGCGCCAGCGCCACCATATCCGCCTGCCCGGTGGCGACAATCGCTTCCGCCTGTTCCGGCTCGGTGATTAATCCCACGGCAATGGTCGGCAGCCCGCTTTCCCGCTTGATGGTCTCGGCGAACGGTACCTGGTAATTCGGCCCCACCGGGATTTTCTGCAGTGGCGAAAGGCCACCGCTGGAAACATGGATGTAGTCGCAACCCAGCTCCTTCAGTGCTTTTGCCAAGGCTACCGACTGCTGTTCATCCCAGCCGCCCTCGACCCAGTCGCTAGCGGAAATACGCACGCCAAGCGCTTTTTGTGCCGGGAATACGGCACGCACTTCATTGTAAATCTCCAGCAGCAGACGCATGCGGTTTTGCAATGAACCGCCGTACTGGTCGTTACGTTGGTTAGACAGCGGTGACAGGAACTGGTGTAACAGATAACCGTGTGCGCCATGCAGTTCAATCAGTTCAAAACCCAGACGATCGGCGCGCTTCGCCGCAGTAACGAACTGCGCTTTCAATTGTTCAATTTGTTCCAGGCTCATTGCTGCCGGAGAGGCATCATGCTGGGCGAAGGGGATATCCGAGGCGGACAGCGTCTGCCAGCCGCCGTCTGTCCTGTTCAGTTGGCCCCCACCGGCCCAGGGAACTGCACAGGAGGCTTTGCGCCCGGCGTGGCCGAGTTGAATGCCCAGCGGCAAGGTGGCGTGTTTTCTTACCGCTTGTACCACTTCTGCAAGCGCCTGTTCCGTCGCGTCGTCCCACAGGCCGAGATCGTTGGGGGTGATGCGTCCTTCGGGGGCGACCGATGTGGCCTCGACAATCAACAGGCCTGCGCCGGACAATGCCAGATGACCGAGATGCATCGTGTGCCATTCGGTGGCCTTGCCGTCATCGGCGGAGTATTGGCACATCGGTGCGATAACTATACGGTTGGGCAAACTCAGTTTCCCCAGCGTAATCGGGGTAAATAGCTGACTCATGACGTCCTCCAGGTCCGTGGTAAAAATGGGATAAGCTCCCTTAAGGCTTATCGAGATTTGTGAGCGACGTCAAGCTTCCAGCCTTTGTTATCACCGGTGCGTTAATGCTGTTTTGAGCTACATTTTCGGGTATTATGTGCGCCGCGCGTGGGCCGGCGGCCGGCGCGCATCAAAATCAGTCACCTCCGAAAGACAGGAAAGTACACCATGCCAGTGTTACATAACCGAATTTCTAACGAGGAACTGAAGGCGCGCATGCTGGCGGAAACCGAGCCGCGCACCACAGTTTCTTTTTATAAATACTTCACCATCGACGATCCCAAAGCGTTTCGCGACAGCCTCTACGTTCAGTTCGACAAGCTGAAGGTTTTTGGCCGCATTTATGTGGCGAAAGAGGGCATCAACGCGCAAATCAGCGTACCGCAGAACAAGTTCGAGGCGTTTAAAGCCGCGTTGTTTGCCTCGCATCCGGCGTTGGATCAGGTGCGTCTGAATATCGCACTGGAAGACGACGGCAAATCCTTCTGGGTGCTGCGCCTGAAGGTGCGCGATCGCATCGTCGCCGATGGCATCGATGATGAAAGCTTCAACCCAGCGAATGTCGGTGAGTATTTACAGGCCGATCGCGTAAACCAGATGATTGACGATCCGGATACGCTGTTTGTCGATATGCGTAACCACTACGAATATGAAGTCGGCCACTTCGAGAACGCCATCGAAGTGCCTTCAGATACTTTCCGCGACCAGTTGCCGATGGCGGTCGAGATGTTGCAGGACAATAAAGACAAAAATATTGTCATGTATTGCACCGGCGGTATTCGCTGTGAAAAAGCCAGTGCGTATATGCTGCATAACGGCTTCAAAAACGTCTATCACGTGGAAGGCGGCATTATTGAGTACGCGCGCAAGGCGAAAGAGCAGGGGCTGCCGCTGAAGTTCGTCGGCAAAAACTTTGTGTTCGACGAGCGCATGGGCGAGCGGATTTCTGACGATGTGATCGCCAATTGCCACCAGTGCGGCGCACCTTGCGATACCCATACCAACTGCAAGAATGACGGCTGTCACCTGCTGTTTATTCAGTGCCCGAGCTGTGCCGCCAAGTTTGAAGGTTGCTGCAGCGAGATCTGCCGCGAAGAGCTGAAGCTGCCGCGTGAAGAGCAGCGTGCGCGCCGAGCTGGCCGTGAGAATGGCATCAAGATTTTCAATAAGTCGAAAGGGTTATTGCAGACCACGATGCATATTCCGGCACCGGAAGAAGATAAAGGCTCAGCCAACTGAGCCTGAAATAAGCGCGGCGTTCTTGCCGCGCTTTTGCATTACTTCGCGCGAACGCCTTCCACGGAAATAATCAGCTCTACGTCCTGAGACGCCGGGCCGAGATCGGTAGTGATGCCGAAGTCTTTAAGCTTGATTTTACCGTTGGCTTCGAAGCCGGCACGGTAGCCGCCCCAAGGGTCATTGCCTTGACCGATCAGTTTAGCGTCCAGCGTTACCGGTTTGGTCACGCCGTTCAGCGTCAGGTTACCGACAACCGCATAACCTTCACCGTTCTTTTTCACTTCGGTAGATTCAAACTTGGCCTGCTTGTTTTTCTCCACATTCAGGAATTCTGCGCTGCGCAGGTGCTTGTCACGCTCAGCGTGGTTGGTGTCGACGCTGGCGGTGTTGATGGTGACGCTAACCTTGTCCTTGGACGGATCTTTTTCGTCGAAGGTGAAGCCGCCGTCAAAGTCTTTAAAGGTGCCGTACAACCAGCTGTAGCCCAGGTGCTGGATGCGGAATTCGATAAAGGCGTGCTGGCCCTGTTTGTCAATTTTGTAGTCGGCAGCCAGCGCGGAACCGGCGCTCAGCAGCAGGGCACCTGCGGTCAAGCCCAGTACGGTTTTCTTCAACATAGCAATCTCCATAAGTCCAAAGGTTAATCGGCGCTGCTACCCAGCATCCGTTTCAAAGTAACATCACGATCAACGAAGTGATGTTTAAGCGCAGCCAGAGCGTGCAGTACTGACAGCACCACGACGGCCCAAGCCAGGTAAAGATGAATGGTACCGGCGGTATCGGCCTGCTCCGCCATACCTGTGGCGGTCGCGGGGATATCGAACCAGCCGAATACGCTGATTGGTTGACCGTCGGCGGTCGAAATCAGGTAGCCGCTAATCAGGATACTGAACAGCACAACATACAGCGCCAGATGGGCCAGAATCGCACTGACGCGCGTAAAACGACCGTAGCTGGCCAGCGGTTTGGGCGGCGGCGAAACAAAACGCCAGATCACCCGGACCACCATCACGATGAACAGCAGCGTGCCGATACTTTTATGAATTTCCGGTGCCTGGTGGTACCAGACATCGTAATAGCCCAACGTGACCATCCATAGGCCCAGGGCGAACATACCGTACACCGTCAGCGCAACCAACCAGTGGATCAACACTGAAATATGACCAAAGCGGTTGGCGGTATTTTTCCAAAGCATGGTGTTTCCCTACTTTCAACATTTTCTGGCTGCAATAATTAAACTTTAAGAAACATAAAATCAATAATAAATTTAACTATGTTACTTCTTTAAAATATTAATCAGTGAATTTGGCTGAGATAGCGTCAGGTTAATCAGTGAAATCGTTGAAGGTAATAATTGTGATTGTGTATTGTTGGATTGTTATTGATTGAAAAATAATGGTTTTATTTATTATTGTCAGCTTTTGTCATTTTACGTAAATAGCGTGGATTGTTCTGGCGAATAAATCGCTAGTCAAGTTTGTCGATTATTTCCAGTCAATGTTCTGCAAAAGTGGGACGTTTATTCATACAGCAATACCTCTGCGGCAGGACAACAGAGTTTGCTAACATAAGACACATCGGATGGCCCGCAGGGTCACACCATTAACACAAAGGAAATGTCATGGGTCGAACCCTGTTGACCGATCGCAGCCTGCGCCTGGCTATCTTGCTGGCAATGTTGGTCATTATTCTCGCCGGCGTCAAAGCGGCTGCGGATATCGTGGTGCCATTCTTACTGGCTGTGTTTCTCGCTATGGTACTGAATCCGCTGGTAACGCAGCTAGAACGCTGGCGTATACCGCGCGTGCTCGGTGTGACTTTACTGGTGGTGCTGGTCGTGGTGGCGTTGATGTTGTTCATCGGCATATTGGGCGCATCGCTGAACGAATTTGCCCGTTCGCTCCCCCAGTACCGCGGTATGATGATGGAAAAACTGAGTGAGCTGCAGCATTACGCCGATCGCCTCAACATCACCATATCCCCCGAAGCGATGCTGCAGTATGTTGACCCCAGCTCGGCGATGAATTTGATCACCCGCCTGTTAAGCCGTTTCTCGGAGGCCATGACCAATATTTTCCTGCTGCTGATGACTGTGGTATTTATGCTGTTTGAAGTGCAGCTGTTGCCTTACAAACTGCAGCAGGCGCTGGATAAACCTAGCGAAGGCATCGCCAATATTCGGCGTGCGTTAGACGGGGTCACGCGTTATCTGGTGATCAAAACGGCGATCAGTCTGGCAACCGGCGTCATCGTCTGGGGATTTTTGGCTGCGGTCGATGTGCGCTTTGCCTTTATTTGGGGGCTGCTGGCATTTTTGCTGAATTATATTCCCAACATCGGCTCGGTGATCGCCGCGGTTCCGCCACTGATCCAGGCGCTGCTATTTAACGGCTTTGGTGATGCGCTGGTGGTAGCCGCAGGTTTTATCGCGATCAATCTGGTGATTGGCAATATGCTGGAGCCGCGTGTCATGGGGCGAGGACTTGGGTTATCGACGCTGGTGGTTTTCCTGTCGTTGATCTTCTGGGGCTGGCTGATGGGGCCGGTAGGGATGTTACTGTCGGTGCCGCTGACCATTATTACCCGCATTGCCCTGGAGACCACCGAAGGGGGACATAAATTGGCGGTTATTCTCGGCGATGGTCAGCCAGGCAAACCGGTTACTCCGGAGTAAAGAAGACTTTCCCCTGGGTTTTGCTGTCGGCGGCGTGTTGCAGTGCCAGTTTATAATGCCGCAACGGATAAATAGCCGCCGGGCTTTGCAACACCAATTGGCCGCGTCTCACCAGATTGAACAGCTGTTGGAATGCCGCCTGCCACTGCACCGCAGTTGCCTGTGCGTTCCATTTACGCAGGTGAAACAGGGAAGTGCGAAGCCGGAGTTGGCGAGAAATATACTGCCAGTCCACCTGCCGGTTGCCGAGCAACCCCAGGGCGACAAAATCGCCGTTCACGCTGACCGAAAGTGCCAGATGCAAGCCATCTTCACCGCCGACGCAGTCGATCGCGGCACGCGCCGCATGGCCCGTGAGCTGTTGCAAACGATATTGCTGCAGTAATTGTCCTTCTACAACCCGCCAGGCACCGGCATTCAGCAGCGCCTGGCGATGGGTGGGATTACGCACCACAACCACCAATCTGATACCGCGCAAAGCCGCCAACTGACAAAACAGCAGGCCGATCGCCGAACCGCCGCCGTTAATCATCAGGATGTCCCCCGCGTTTAGCTGCAACCATTGTGTCAGCAATACCCAGCAGGTCAGTGGATTAATGTAGATTTGTGCCGCAGTGGCGTCGTCGATGTCGTCCGGTACCCAAATGGCTTTGGCGCTATCGATAGTGACAAAGCTTTGCCAACTGCCATCGCCCATGACTGTCAGCACGCGCCTGTTGGTAGATTGACCGCGAGGATCAACCGCGACCCCAACCCCTTCGTAGCCAGGAACCTGAGGCAGGAGGGTACGGTGTGCATACTGTCCATAGATGGGAATCAAATCGGATGGATTTATCGGTGCGTAGCGCATCTGCACTAGCTGTTGATTGGGCTGTGGTGCCGGAATGACGGCATCTTCAAGGGCAATCACCTGGTCCGGTGAACCGAATTGGCAAAAGCGCAAACGGGGAAAAGTCTGCGGCATGGGGCTAAGGCATAAAGAAGAAATAGACGTCCAGCGCCAACAGCACCAGCCACAGGCAGATATACAGCACCAGATGTTCGCGGACGTTGTTGACGATCGCCGACAGTATTTTGTTTAGCATTCTCAGCAGCCAAAAGATAAGGACGGGCTGATTATAGTATTTTTGCAGCCAGCGTTAATACTGCCGAGAAGGCAAAGTCGGGTATCGGGGGGAATCTTCGTGTGAAAACAGCCTGCTTTGCGGCAGGCTTCGGTTATACCGCCATCAACGAAGGTGACATAGCGTTGACGGGAACGCTCGGCGGATAAAAATAACGCAGCACGTTATACAGCGAATAAAATTCGAGCCGATTACGGGCGTTGATTTTCTCTGTGATGTGGCGTTTGTGCACATAAACGGTGTGCGAGCTGATTTGCAGCTTTTTTGCGATGCGGTAATTGGGCATTTCCGCCATCCAGTGTTTCATCACCGTCAGCTCCTGCGGGCTGAACAGAGAGTGTTCCACGCTGCAATCCATCAGTGAGACCGGTTTTTCACGCATCATACGCAGGGTGACGGGTAATGTGGCTTTGTTGAACAGAAAAGCGTGGTCAGCGATGCGCATCGGTGTTTCGCTGTATGGGTACGGCGTGTCCAGATAAATAAACAACAGCGCGGATGGGGTGGCCTCGATAAAAGCCTGCAATTGAGCATCATCCTCACTGTAACGACAGTGTTTGGTAAGGTTGACCAGGATATGGCTTGGGCGGTAGTGATCCAGCAGCGGAGTTGCTTGTTCCAGGCTGTGGCAACATTTTACCTGGCTGAAAACATTGTCCGTAAAATAGTTATCGATACCGACCCGGGTGAAGCAGCATTCGTCCACGACAAGCAGTTTCATGGTGACGTCCTTGTTGAGCGAGAAATTACCAGGGGCATATCAGCTGTAAAATAGAACTTACACCACGGGGGATCAATTCGGAAATCCGGATACTTGCGCCAGAAATTTCCGTTGAAATATTATTCCCACTATATTTCAAATTGATACGCTAAATTCAGTGTGTAACTGCGGGGCATAACCGCCTCCGAACGTGTTGACGGGGGCGGTTGTGTCCATTGAGGAGGGTTATTTAAAGCGTTTGAGCGTAAAGGCAGAGATATCTATCGGTAAGGTTTTGTCCTCGGCAAACAGGGCGGCAATCTCGCCTAGCACGCTGGCAAATTTGAAGCCGTGGCCGCTCAGGCCGCTGATAACCATCAAGCGATCGCAGTCCGGCAGGGTATCAATAATGAAATCTTCATCCGGACTCATATCATAGCTGCATGCTTCACCGTGTAAACATACCCCTACACCCGGCAAGAATTGACGCAGGAAGTGGAAAACCTCGGTTCCGTCACTGGTGAAACTGCCAAAGGGCTTGCGCTGATCCGGCGTTTCCATCGGTTGCCCGCCATCGTGCTTGCCGATTTTCAGCCCGTCGTTATCGGCAGGGAAGCCGTAATAATGGCTGCCGTCTTGCGCTTCGACGGTGAACGCCGGGAAACGGTTGTTTATGCTGTAGCGGCCGTCGGCCTGATGCCAGGAAAATACTTTGCGCAGCGGCGAAATCGGCAATTGCGGCAGCAAAGCCTTGACCCAGGTACCGGTGGTGACCACGGCCTTACGGCCCTGAAAGCGGCCTTCGGAGGTGACCACTTCGACACCGCCCTCGACAGGTTGCACCCCCGTGACCGGACAATTGAACAGCTGGCTGCAACCGGCTTCTTTGGCAAGCTTGATCAGGCTGGCAACCGCCTTTTCAGAACGCAGGAACCCGGCATCAGGTTCAAACACGCCGACGTAACCTTCCGGTGCATTGAATTCCGGCCAGCGTTGGTTAATCTGTTCTGCGCTCAGAAATTGTGTGTTAAGGCGGAATTTCTTCGCGCTGTTTTGCGCATTGTGGATGAATTCAGACGGCTCCGGACCCATATTCAGCACGCCGCAGTCCTGAAACAGTTCTTCGCCGGTTTGTTTTATCAACGCATTCCATAAGGCCTGGGCGCGGAGAATGAGCGGGACATATTTTTCGCCTTCGCCATAGGCATGGCGGATGATGCGGGTGTCACCGTGGTGGCTGCCGTTACGGTGTGGAGGCATGGCGCTGTCTATCATTAACACTTTCAAGCCGGCTTGAGTCGCATAGTAGCCTGCCGCCGCACCTACCGAACCGCTGCCCACAACAATTAAGTCATATTCCACGTGCCGTAACCTCTCTGTTATACGTTTCTTATTTCGTTATGATAAAAGGTTGAGCGCCGCAATGCACCCGTTGCGCTGCCTGTCGGCAAAGAAAAAGGCGCCAGAGAAAATCGCTGGCGCCTTAGGTTTTTTGGTGCGGTGAATTAGTGTTTTCTACGATCAAGGTCCTGGTAATCCGTTGCTTCAATCTTGGCGATGCCGGCTTCTAAGATATTGATTAATTGACGTGCGACATCTGTGGTGAGCCAAAGCGTTCTGTCTACTTGGGCGTCTTCGGGCGTCTGGTCTAGTGAAGACAGGTAATGAAGGCGTATCATCATGGCGTCATAAACGTCGACAGTACTGATATCCCAACCAACAAGCGGGTGCGTCTGAATTACTTCATCATTTCTGTCCATAAAGACCCCTTATTGAGTAGTAACTACCGTGAGTGACTAACGAGGATCAATGCGGCCCATCATCATGTGAGCCTTTACAGTATACGCATCTGGTTTCGCGGGTGGAGCTTTTCCCTGCTTATTTTGTAAAATAAATATTTATTTGAGTGATTATTCTCCAGCACGCCTTGAGAATACATACAGCATGGGGACGTCGCCGTCATTCAACAGCAGGAGGGGGCGGGGCGGCATGTAACCGTTTTTCCAGTTCTGCGGCCAGATGGGCAAAGTGATTCTGCGTTTCCGCATCACGATTTTGATTCTGCGACTCCAGCTTCAGGCTGTGAATCAATAGTTGATTGGCTTTGTCATCCAAACCAAAGGCCAGGTAGGAAAATGCCACTTCAAGTACGCTCAGCCGGCGTTTTTGATCGGCAATCAGCGCCAGCAGTTCGCCAAAGGTCATCGTTTCTTCGGTTTTAACCTTGTCCGGGGCCATGTCAAAGATCTCCTGTTAAAGCATTCAGTACAGACCAGATAAGGCTTTTCTTCCAGCAGAAATTTAACCGCGCGTTGCCGGGCTTCAAATACAAAAAAGCCGGAGAGCGACCCCCGGCAAAAAACTACCTTGCAGTATTATTCTGCGCTAAACCAATCGTCGGCACTTTCCCAGGTTTCCTGGAGAATTTCCTCGATCAGGTCTTTATCTGTTTTCAGGCCGCCCAGTACTGAGAGCCCGTTGGAACCGGCATAACGCACCTGAACCACAGCATCTGGAAATTGGCGGTTTACCCGTTTGCCCAGCTCGCCGGTCAGCGCTTCAATGGCGCCTGCCGGTAGCGGTTTGGTTTTATCTATAGTGACTTCAACACGCATAATTGCCCCCGAAGCGATTTACTGGATATTTATACAGTTAACTGCGCGTGGGGGCAATAGGCTGCGTTAAAAAAAGAAGATTATGCTTTCACTGACCACTTCAGTGTCTCTCCGGCCAGGAAGGGCACCACCGTTTCGCTGCCCATGGCGATCTCTTCTGCTTGAGTGGTTGGCACGCGCTGCAGTTCGATGAAGTCGGCATTGACCGGCAGACCATAGAAGCCTGGCCCGTTCAGGGAACAGAAAGCTTCCAGGTGCTCTAATGCGCCCAGTTCTTCGAACACGCTGGCATAGGCCGGAATAGCGTTAGGCGCGTTGAATACGCCTGCACAACCGCAGCTCGATTCCTTACGGTGTTTGGCATGAGGGGCGGAGTCGGTACCGAGGAAGAAACGATCCGAACCGCTGGCAACGGCTTTGCGCAGCGCATCCTGGTGAATATTACGCTTGAGGATCGGCAGGCAGAACAGGTGCGGACGAATGCCACCCACCAGCATGTGGTTACGGTTAAACATCAGATGCTGCGGGGTGATAGTCGCGCCAAGGAATCGATTGCCTTCTTGCACGTACTGCGCCGCTTCTTTAGTAGTGATGTGCTCGAAGACTATTTTCAACTCTGGGAACTGGCGGCGAATCGGCTCCATAACCTGGTCAATAAAGCGAGCCTCGCGATCGAAAATGTCGACGGCGGCATCGGTCACTTCACCGTGAATCAGCAGCGGCATGCCGATTTTTTGCATTTGCTCAAACAGCGGGTAGATGGCCTTCACATCGCTGACGCCATGGCTGGAGTTGGTCGTGGCATTGGCAGGGTAGAGCTTAGCCGCAGTGAAAACGCCTTGCTCAAACCCATTAACCAGTTCTGCCGCGGCCAGTGAATTGGTCAGGTAGCAGGTCATCAGCGGGGTAAAGTTGTGCCCCTGAGGGACGGCTGCCAGAATGCGATCGCGATACGCTCGGGCGGCTTCTACGGTAGTAATTGGCGGAGCCAGGTTGGGCATCACAATCGCCCGGCCAAATACCTGACTGGTATAGGGCAAAACCGTTTTCAGCATATCGTCGTCACGCAAATGGATATGCCAGTCGTCAGGGCGGCGGATTTTCAGGGCTTGAGGCTGTGCGGTCATGTTACAAGGCTCCGGCGGTTAGATTCGGGTCTAAGTAAAAGCGAATAATGGGGCTTATTCACGCCGGGGCATAAGGATAAGCGGAAAGTGCCTGCGATGCATCTCTTTGTTCACGGCAAGTTGAAATCAATTGGTTATCGGGTGCATAGTGACAAGGATTCTAATGATCCCCGAGTCAAAACTCTCGGGTTATCAACATTAATCACATTGGAATGGGAGAATAAAATGGAAGTGCGAGTTATTGCCACCCTGCAGGCTAAACCCGAGTTTGTTTCGGCCGTCAGCGATGCGGTGCATGAGATTATCGATCCAAGCCGTCAGGAATTGGGCAACCTGCAATATGACCTGCACCGCGATCTCGAGAAGCCAGGAACTTTCGTGTTCTTTGAACGCTGGGCAAGCGCGGAGGCGCTGGAGAAACACAACGCCACCGAGCATTTTAAGCGGTTTGTCGCCAGCATTGACGGCAAGCTGGATTTGCTGGATATCAAACAATTGAAAAAAATTGCCTGAGTTTATTTCGGCAATAAAAAACCCGCCATCAGGCGGGTTTTTTTATCGAAGCAGATTACCTTATTCGTTAACCGGCTGCGGTTTGGTTGCCGGTGCGGTAGCTTGATTTACCGCCGCATGGCCACCGGCTGAGCCTTTACCTTCGAAGGCGAAGGAAGGACGCTGCCAATCGCTGTGTTGCTGCTGCTCAGGCACATAGTCCGGAGCAGGGGCCTTGGTCATTGGCGCCGTAGCGATATGCTTGTACAGCGTACTAGCCTGTACCGGTGCGGGTTGCTGTTGCACTGCCGGCGCTTGTTTTTCAACAACGGCCGGAGCTACAGTTTCCTGAACCGGGGCAGTTTCAACGACAGGTGCAGCAGGCTCGGTGACGACTTCTGCCACGGTTGCCGTTTCTTCCACCACCAATACCGGTGTTGATTCTGCCACTGGGGTTTCTTCAACCTCAGGAGCAGTTTCAACCGCTGGTGCCGCTTCAACGGCTGGGGTTTCTTCGGCCACAACGGCTGCTTCAACCACTGCAGTTTCTTCAACTGCTGGTGTTTCAGCTGCTACCGGAGTGTCTTCAGCCTGAGCAGCGATGATTGGCTCGGCGGTTTCAACAACCGGTTGGGCTTCTTCAACAACTGTTTCAACCGTATCTGCCACAGCTTCCTGCTGGTTAACCGGGGCGATTTCCTGCTCTGCGACCGCGGCAACCACCGGAGCGGCCACGCTGACGGCTTCTGGTGCCATGACGTTGTCGGCAGCGATTTGGCTAGCTTCAGCCTGAACTTCAGCTTCATCAACCACTTGCGTAGCTTGTGTGACAGGGTAACTCACCCAGACCTTGCCTGACGCCATTTCTGGTGAGGCAAAAGCCCCCGCCAGTGGCATTGGCGACTGAGTTGGGTAACGCTCGTCACGGTAACGACGACGACGCTGACCGCTAACGCGCAGGTGGCGCGGTGAACGACGTGAGCGGCGTGGCATGCCGTTTTCGCCATTAGCGCGGTTGTCACCCTGAGCATCGTCTTCGGCCTGCGCTTCAACGGTTTCCGGCAGCAGTTTAACGCTGTCTTCGGCCTGAGCAGGTTTCGCGTCCTGAGCTTTCGCTACCGGCGTTTTAGGTGCCAGCAGCTCTTCCGCTGCGCGATGCAGCTCTTCTTCCGCGGACAGCACACGAACCTTCTGCGACAGAGGACGACGTTGACGACGCTGCATGTTCTGCATCTGACGTTCTTCGTGATCTTCATCGCTGGCGGTCGTGGCAGTGGCAGCTTCTGTACTTTCCAGTGCGGCCACTTCTTGCTGAGCCTGACGCTTTTCTTCCTGACGACGGCGTTGGCGTTCGGCGCGCTGCTCACGGCGCTGTTGCTGCTCTTCACGCTGTGCCTTGGCGGCTTCTTCAGACTGCGGCTCATCGGTAACCGTGGCAGTGGTTTGCTGCGCATTGCGACGGTTGCGGCGCTGCTCGTCACGCACTTCACGTGTTTCACGGCCTTCGCGGTTATCGCGCGGTTCGCGATTTTCACGCGGCTCACGATTATCACGATCGCGGTTATCACGGCCTTCACCGCGCTCTTTGCGTTCACCACGTTCTGGACGATCGCTACGTTCACCGCGCTCACCACGGTCTTTACGACCGGTACCCTGACGGCGTTGACCGCGACGATCCTGGCGACGGTTTTCACCGTTGCTTTCGGTCTTAGGCGCTTCAACCACAGGTTTGGCTTCGACAACCGGCTGTTCTTCACCGGTAAACAGCGCTTTCAGACCACCAAACAGACGGCCCAACAGACCAGGCTTGGCAGCGGCTGGTGCAGCTTGTTTGGTTGCTGTTGCCGCAACGGCGGGCTGAGTAGCAACGGCTTCTTCAGCCGGTGGTGGTGCATCGGCGGCCAGCGAGAACGAGGCCAGAGCCGGCTGTTCCGGGCGTTTGCGCTCCATCGGCGCATCTTCCAACGGCTGAGCCATCTCTTCTTCGTGCAGTTTCGGCAACAGGTAGCTCAGGGTTGGTGTTTCTTCACCCTTACGTACGCGCAGCACAGAGTAGTGTGGGGTTTGCATCTGATCGTTCGGCACGATGATCGCTTTCACGCCACCCTGACGTTTCTCGATCGCGCTCACCGATTCACGTTTTTCGTTCAGCAGGTAAGAAGCCACCTGAACTGGCACGATAGCGTGAACTTCTTTGGTGTTTTCTTTCAGCGCTTCTTCTTCGATCAAACGAAGAATGGAAAGCGCCAGAGATTCGTTATCACGGATGGTGCCGGTGCCGTTACAGCGCGGGCAAACGTGATGGCTGGATTCACCCAGTGACGGGCTGAGGCGCTGACGCGACATCTCAAGCAGACCGAAACGGGAAATGCGACCGATCTGGATACGCGCGCGGTCTTGACGCACGGCATCGCGCAGGCGGTTTTCAACTTCACGCTGGTGGCGAACCGGGGTCATATCGATAAAGTCGATAACGATCAGACCGCCGAGGTCACGCAGGCGCAGCTGGCGAGCGATCTCGTCTGCCGCTTCCAGGTTGGTGTTGAACGCAGTTTCTTCGATATCGCCGCCGCGGGTTGCACGCGCGGAGTTGATGTCGATAGCGGTGAGCGCTTCGGTAGAGTCGATAACGATCGAACCGCCGGAAGGCAGGCGAACTTCACGCTGGAAGGCGGATTCGATTTGAGATTCGATTTGGTAGTGGCTGAACAGAGGGATTTCACCGCTGTACAGTTTGATTTTGCTGCTGAAATCCGGACGGCCCAGGGCAGCGATGTGCTCTTTGGCCAGATCGAGAACTTTTGGATTGTCGATCAGGATTTCGCCGATGTCCGGGCGCAGATAGTCGCGGAATGCACGTACGATGACGTTGCTTTCCTGATGGATCAGGAAGGGCGCAGCGCGGCCTTCAGCGGCTTTTTTAATCGCTTCCCAGTGCTTCAGGCGGAAAGAGAGATCCCACTGCAATGCATCGGCCGATTTGCCAACGCCTGCGGTACGAACAATCAGGCCCATGCCATCCGGGAGTTGCAGAGAAGAAAGCGCTTCTTTCAATTCAGTGCGGTCATCACCTTCGATGCGGCGTGAAATACCACCGGCACGTGGGTTGTTCGGCATCAGAACCAAATAACTGCCGGCCAGGCTGATGAAGGTGGTCAAGGCGGCGCCTTTGTTGCCACGTTCTTCTTTATCAACCTGAACGATCACTTCCTGGCCTTCGCGCAGCACATCTTTGATGTTCGGGCGACCATGAGAGGAGTAGTTACTTGGGAAGTATTCGCGAGCGATTTCTTTAAGAGGGAGGAAACCATGTCGTTCGGCGCCGTAATCTACGAACGCTGCTTCAAGACTTGGTTCTATACGAGTGATTTTGCCTTTGTAAATATTCGCTTTTTTCTGTTCATGACCCGGACTTTCAATATCCAAATCATACAGCCGCTGTCCATCTACGAGGGCAACACGCAACTCTTCCTGCTGAGTTGCGTTAATCAACATTCTTTTCATCTTAACTTACTCGTTATTTTTACATTATCGACAAAGCTGCGGGCAAAATAACCTCATGGCCGGATTAAAACCGAAAACCCCGTGTCTTCTCGCAAAGCCGTCAACCTCACGGTTGTCGCCTGCATAGGGGCGCATTATCTCGGTAAGCCTGTATTTCTTTGTGAAAAACAGCACTTTTACTAGGGGAATAGCCTCTGATTTACGTCGACAGATCTGATTCCATTTGCCGGCCAAGCTGCAACCCGCAGCCCGCTAATTGTTTGATTTCACATTACGTCTTACGCCATTGCTGCGTTTTTGTGCCATCAGACAAATTTTATAATTCCACCGTTTTCCCTGTTTAACGAGAATCAACGTGGAAAGTAAATGCATTATTCCACTGCTGATACTGTTATAGCAAGGTGACTTTTCCTTAACTGCGGAAGAAATCGCAAACGTTCAAACCGGCTTGCTGCCTTATTGTCCGTCAGGGTTTATCCTGCAGTCAGAGAGACAGTTAAGCACAGAAAAAGAAGTGGCGCTATTTACGCGCTCTATTTAGAATCCCGCTCCATGAAAACGAACATTCCCGCAGTACAATTAATCACGATTTCTGACGACGAAGCCGGTCAGCGAATCGACAACTTTCTGCTTGCTCGCCTGAAAGGCGTGCCGAAGAGCATGATTTACCGCATCGTACGCAAAGGCGAGGTACGGGTTAATAAAGGACGCATCAAGGCTGAATACAAGCTGGCGGCTGGTGACGTGGTGCGAGTACCGCCGGTCCGCGTTGCCGAACGTGAAGACGCGCCGGTTTCCGCCAAGCTGGACAAAGTGGCGGCACTGGCCGATTGCATTTTGTATGAAGACGATCATTTGCTGCTGCTGAACAAGCCTTCAGGCACCGCGGTGCACGGTGGCAGCGGCTTGAGCTTTGGCGTGATTGAGGGCCTGCGCGCGCTGCGCCCGGAAGCCCGTTTCCTGGAGCTGGTGCACCGGCTGGATCGCGATACTTCCGGCGTGTTGCTGGTGGCGAAAAAACGTTCTGCACTGCGTTCGCTGCATGAGCAATTGCGGCTGAAAGGCATGCAGAAGGATTATCTGGCGCTGGTACGTGGCCAATGGCAGTCGCATTGCAAGGCCGTGCAGGCACCGTTGCTGAAAAACATTCTGCAAAGCGGCGAACGTATCGTGCGCGTCAATAGCGAAGGTAAACCGTCGGAAACCCGCTTCAAGGTAGAGGAGCGCTTTGAGCATGCCACGCTGGTCAAGGCGAGCCCGATTACCGGGCGCACCCACCAGATCCGCGTTCACACCTTGCACGCAGGGCACCCGATAGCCTTCGATGACCGCTATGGCGATCGCGAATTCGATCGCCAGTTGGCCGGTACCGGGCTCAAACGCCTGTTCTTGCATGCCGCGGCACTGCGGTTCGAACACCCGGGCACTGGCGAAACCATGCGTATCGAAGCGCCGATGGACCAGGAGTTGCGCCACTGCCTGCAGGTATTGCGCAAGCAGGCCAAAGGCCAGTAAGTAAAAGTATTTTATACCAGCGGGTTGATGCCTTCAGCCCGCAGCATCTCCAGCAGGGCTATCAGCGGCAGACCGATCAACCCATTCGGATCTCGCCCCTCCAGTTTATCGAACAACGCAATACCCAGACCTTCACTTTTAAAACTACCCGCACAGTTGAGCGGCTGTTCAAGGCGCACATAAGCGCTGATTTCTGCGTCGCTCAGCGCACGGAAATGCACATGGAAGGGCTCGCAAAGCGCCTGCAGGTGATGGCTGCGGCTGTTGTACAGCGCCAGACCGGTATAAAACGTCACCCTTTGGCCGCTGGCCTGGCGCAATTGGGCGCAGGCGTTCTCTTCGGTATGCGGTTTCCCGGTTATTTTACCGTCGATCACGCAGACCTGGTCGGAACCGATAATCAAATGGTCAGGATAGGCGATGGTCAATGCCTGGGCTTTCGCCGTCGCCAGCCGTAAGACCAGCGCTTCGGCAGTTTCCCCGGCCAGCGGGGTTTCATCGACCTGCGGCGCGTCACAGGTAAAAGGCAGATGCAGTTTTTCCAACAGCATCTTGCGGTAGGTCGAGGTGGAGGCGAGGAGTAGTCTCTGCATAATTTTTTTCGTAAACCATAGCGTAAATGGAGAGGTCATTTTAAACTGTCCGCCGCTGAGGAAGCGAATATTGGTGAAAGGTGCCGTTTTACGGCCTTTTTCTTTGACTCTAAGTCGTTACAAAGTTAATATGCGCGCCCTATGCAAAAGGTAAAATTACCCTTGACCATTGATGCGGTACGTACCGCTCAGAAACGCCTGGACTATGTTGGTTCCTATGCGCCTGAGCAGGTTACACGTGTTGCTGCCTCTGTGGTCAGTGTGGACAGTGATGTTGAGGTCTCGTTATCTTTCGATATTGATAACCAGCGCCTCGCGGTGATAACAGGGCATGCGGACGTCCAGGTAATGCTGATGTGCCAACGCTGCGGAGTCCCGTTCGAACACCATGTTCACACAACATATTGTTTTAGCCCGGTCGTCAATGATGAGCAGGCTGAGGCATTACCGGGGGCGTACGAGCCGATCGAAGTCGATGAGTTTGGCGAAGTTGATCTGCTGGCAATGATTGAAGACGAAATTATTCTTTCACTGCCTGTCGTCCCGGTACATGAATCTGAACACTGTGAAGTGTCCGAAGCGGACATGGTCTTTGGCAAACTGCCTCCAGAGGCGGAGAAACCAAACCCATTTGCCGTATTAGCCAGTTTAAAGCGTAAGTAATTAAGGAGTAAGGTCCATGGCCGTACAACAAAATAAACCAACCCGTTCCAAACGTGGCATGCGTCGTTCACACGATGCTCTGACCACCACCACTTTGTCTGTTGATGCGACTTCTGGTGAAACTCATCGTCGTCACCACATCACTGCCGACGGTTTCTACCGCGGTCGCAAGGTTATCGGCTAAGTAGCGGTACCTTGACTCGTCTAACCCTGGCGTTAGATGCAATGGGCGGGGACTTCGGTCCCTGCGTCACAGTGCCTGCTTCATTGCAGGCACTGGCCTCTAATTTACAGCTTCATCTTCTGCTGGTCGGCAATCCCGACACCCTCTCTCCTTTACTTGCCAAAGCCGATCCGGTTCTTCTGGAACGTTTGCAAGTCGTGCCCGCTGAATCTGTGATTGCCGGCGACGCCAAACCCTCACAAGCGATTCGTGCCAGCCGTGGCACTTCCATGCGCATTGCGCTGGAACTGACCAAAAACGGTGATGCACAGGGCTGTGTCAGCGCGGGTAATACCGGTGCGCTGATGGGGTTGGCGAAGATGCTGATTAAGCCGTTGGACGGTATTGAACGTCCGGCGCTGATGACGGTGATCCCGAATCAGCTGGGCGGTAAAACCGTGGTGCTGGATCTGGGCGCCAACGTCGAATGCGACAGCACCATGCTGGTGCAGTTTGCGGTGATGGGTGCGGTGATGGCCGAAGAGGTGGTGGGGATTGCGCAACCACGCGTGGCGCTGCTGAATATTGGTGAAGAAGAAACCAAAGGTCTGGATAATATCCGCGAAGCGGCCGCCGTGCTAAAAAATACTCCGGCAATCAACTATATTGGTTACCTGGAAGGCAACGATCTTCTCACCGGGAAAACCGATGTGATGGTCTGCGACGGCTTTGTGGGTAACGTCACCCTGAAAACCATGGAAGGGGTGGTAAGAGTATTTTTATCGCTGCTGAAATCATCCGGAGACGGTGGCAAGCAGGCGTGGTGGTTAAAATTGTTGGGCCGTTGGTTGCAAAAACGGGTGGTAAAGCGGTTCGGCCACCTGAACCCCGACCAGTATAATGGCGCATGTCTGTTAGGATTGCGCAGCACCGTAATCAAGAGCCACGGCGCTGCGAACCCGCACGCGTTTGCAGTTGCAATCGAACAGGCTGTGCAGGCGGTGCAGCGGCAAGTCCCTGACAGGATTGCTGCGCGCCTTGAAGCTGTATTACCTAAGAGTGACTGATCGTACATGTATACAAAGATTCTCGGTACGGGGAGTTATTTACCCGTACAAGTGCGCACCAACGCTGACCTTGAAAAAATGGTGGATACCTCTGACGAGTGGATCGTCACTCGCACCGGTATCCGTGAACGCCGCATTGCCGCCGCTGATGAAACCGTGGCGACGATGGGCTTCCATGCTGCTGAAAAAGCGCTGGAAATGGCAGGTGTGGCTAAAGAAGATATCGGGCTGATCGTTGTGGCGACCACCACTTCGAGCCACGCATTCCCAAGTTCTGCCTGCCAGGTGCAGCAGATGCTCGGGATTAAAGATTGTGCGGCTTTCGATCTGGCTGCAGCCTGCGCCGGTTTCACCTACGCGTTGAGCGTTGCCGATCAGTACGTCAAGAACGGTGCGGTGAAGCGTGCGCTGGTGATTGGTGCAGACGTGCTTTCTCGCACGCTGGATCCTGACGATCGCGGTACCATCATCCTGTTTGGTGATGGCGCTGGCGCAGTGGTGCTGGGCGCTTCTGAAGAGCCGGGAATTCTGTCGACTCACCTGCATGCGGACGGCACTTACGGCGGCCTGCTGACGTTGCCATTCAAGGATCGTCAGGATCAGGAAAAGCCGGCCTATGTCACCATGGCAGGCAATGAAGTCTTCAAGGTTGCGGTTACCGAACTGGCTCACATCGTTGACGAAACGCTGCAGGCCAATGATCTGGACCGCAGCCAGCTGGATTGGCTGGTGCCGCACCAGGCCAACCTGCGCATTATCAGCGCAACGGCAAAAAAACTGGGTATGGGGATGGATAAAGTGGTGGTGACGCTTGATCGTCACGGTAACACCTCTGCCGCCTCGGTCCCCGCAGCGCTCGATGAAGCGGTGCGCGATGGGCGGATCCAGCGCGGCCAACTGGTGCTGCTGGAAGCCTTCGGCGGCGGCTTTACCTGGGGCTCGGCGCTGGTTCGTTTCTGATTAACAGGAAGAAAAAATGACGCAATTTGCTTTTGTTTTCCCAGGCCAGGGCTCACAGTCCCTGGGCATGCTGGCCGATTTGGCCGCTCAATATCCGATCGTTGAAGCGACTTTCAGCGAAGCCTCTTCCGTTCTGGGTTACGACCTGTGGCAACTGGTGCAGCAAGGGCCGGCGGAAGAACTGAACAAAACCTGGCAGACGCAGCCGGCATTGCTGGCCGCCTCAGTGGCGATTTTCCGCGTTTGGCAGCAGCAGGGCGGCAAAATGCCTGCCATCATGGCCGGCCACAGCCTGGGTGAATACTCGGCGCTGGTTTGTGCGGGCGTGCTGGATTTCCAGGCGGCAATCCGCCTGGTTGAGCTGCGCGGCAAACTGATGCAGGAAGCGGTGCCGGAAGGCACTGGCGCGATGTCCGCCATCATTGGTCTGGACAACGCGGCTATCGCCAAGGCTTGTGAAGAGTCTGCCCAAGGCCAGGTTGTTTCCCCGGTGAACTTCAATTCCCCGGGCCAGGTGGTGATCGCCGGCAATAAAGAAGCGGTTGAACGTGCAGGCGCAGCCTGTAAAGCGGCTGGCGCCAAGCGTGCGCTGCCGTTGCCGGTGAGCGTGCCTTCGCACTGTGCACTGATGAAGCCGGCTGCAGACAAACTGGCCGTGGCGTTGCAGGACATCACCTTCAGCGCACCGCAGGTGCCGGTGGTAAATAACGTCGACGTGCGTGCTGAAAGCGATCCAGAAGCGATCCGCAGCGCGCTGGTGCGTCAGTTGTACAGCCCGGTACGTTGGACCGAGAGCGTTGAGTTTATGGCAGCACAGGGCGTTACGTCGCTGCTAGAGGTTGGTCCGGGCAAGGTTCTGACCGGTCTGACTAAACGTATTGTTGATACCCTGACGGCGGCGGCGGTGAATGACGCAGCCAGCCTGACAGCGGCGCTTGAACAATAAAGAGGAAAACAATGAGCTTCGAAGGTAAAGTTGTTCTGGTCACCGGCGCGAGCCGGGGTATTGGCCGGGCTATTGCAGAAACGTTTGTGGCACGCGGCGCCAAAGTGATCGGCACCGCCACCAGTGAAAGCGGCGCTGAGGCTATCAGCAGCTACCTGGGCGCGAACGGCAAAGGGTTTGCATTGAACGTGGTCGATGCTCAATCTATCGACAGCGTTCTGGCATCTATTCGTGCTGAATTTGGCGAAATCGACATTTTAGTGAATAATGCCGGCATTACGCGTGATAACCTCCTGATGCGTATGAAGGACGACGAGTGGCAGGATATCCTGAACACCAATCTGACTTCCGTATTCCGTCTGTCAAAAGCGGTAATGCGAGCTATGATGAAAAAGCGGTTTGGCCGGATCATCACCATCGGTTCCGTTGTCGGTACCATGGGGAACGCAGGGCAGGCTAATTACGCGGCGGCTAAAGCCGGTCTGATTGGCTTTAGTAAGTCTTTGGCACGTGAAGTTGCTTCGCGTGGCATTACGGTCAACGTCGTGGCACCTGGCTTTATTGAGACGGACATGACACGGGCGTTGACAGATGATCAACGCGCAGGCATTTTGTCATCAGTTCCAGCCAATCGGCTGGGGGATGCTAAAGAAATCGCCAGCGCTGTTGCATTTTTAGCCTCTGATGAGGCTGGCTACATCACCGGTGAAACGTTACATGTCAATGGCGGCATGTACATGATTTAAAAAATGCGAAAACTATTTGCGTTATTTGGGGTAAAAACCGCAAAATAGCGTAAAATCGTGGTTTGACCAGCCGGGATTTAGTTGCATCTTTTTCAACATTTTATACACTACGAAAACCATCGCGAAAGCGAGTTTTGATAGGAAATTTAAGAGTATGAGCACTATCGAAGAACGCGTTAAGAAAATCATTGTTGAGCAGTTGGGTGTTAAACAGGAAGAAGTTTTAAATAACGCTTCTTTCGTTGAAGATCTGGGTGCTGATTCTCTTGACACCGTTGAGCTGGTAATGGCTCTGGAAGAAGAGTTCGACACCGAGATTCCAGACGAAGAAGCTGAGAAAATCACTACTGTTCAGGCAGCTATTGATTTCATCAACGCCAGCCAGCAGTAAGAGAACATATCTAGGCGGTCACTCGACCGCCTAAGTTTTTTCTATCCCTAGTGTCATATTTTCCCTCCTTGGAGGACAAACGTGTCTAAGCGTCGAGTAGTTGTGACCGGACTGGGCATGTTGTCTCCTGTCGGCAATACGGTAGAGTCCACATGGAACGCTCTTCTTGCCGGTCAGAGTGGCATCAGCCTGATCGACCATTTCGATACCTCTGCCTATGCGACCAAGTTTGCAGGCCTGGTAAAGAATTTTAATTCAGAAGATTTCATCTCCCGCAAAGATGCGCGCAAGATGGACGCCTTCATCCAGTACGGTATCGCAGCCGGCATGCAAGCCATGCAGGACGCACAACTGGATATCACCGAGGCTAACGCCAGCCGCATTGGTGCCGCTATCGGCTCCGGTATTGGCGGCCTGGGTTTGATTGAAGAGAACCACAGTTCACTGGTTAACGGTGGCCCACGGAAAATCAGTCCGTTCTTTGTGCCGTCAACCATAGTAAACATGATTGCAGGCCACCTGACTATCATGTACGGCATGCGTGGCCCGAGCATTTCGATCGCCACCGCCTGTACCTCAGGTGTGCACAACATCGGCCACGCCGCGCGTATCATTGCTTATAATGATGCTGACGTTATGCTGGCCGGTGGGGCAGAAAAAGCCAGTACCCCGTTGGGCGTCGGCGGCTTTGGCGCAGCACGCGCGTTGTCGACCCGCAACGAAGATCCGCAGGCAGCCAGCCGCCCTTGGGACAAGGACCGTGACGGTTTTGTTCTGGGTGACGGTGCCGGCATGATGGTGCTGGAAGAGTACGAGCACGCCAAAAAACGCGGCGCCAAGATTTATGCTGAAGTTGTCGGCTTTGGGATGAGCAGCGATGCTTATCACATGACGTCTCCACCGGAAAACGGTGCGGGCGCTGCGCTGGCGATGGAAAATGCGTTGCTAGATGCCGGTGTGACCACGTCACAAATCGGCTATATCAATGCGCACGGCACCTCAACGCCGGCCGGCGACAAAGCCGAAACGCAGGCGGTGAAGTCGGTATTTGGCAGCGATGCGCAGCGCGTGATGGTCAGCTCGACCAAATCGATGACCGGCCACCTGTTGGGTGCGGCGGGTGCGATTGAGTCGATCTTCACCGTACTGGCATTGCGTGACCAGGCTGTTCCGCCAACCATCAACCTGGATAACCCGGATGAAGGCTGCGATCTGGACTTCGTTCCGCACGAAGCACGCCAGGTAAGCGATATGCAGTACACGCTGTGTAACTCCTTCGGTTTCGGCGGCACCAACGGTTCTCTGATCTTCCGCAAGGTGTAATAACCTCTGCTGGCGGACGGTAAAGAGCCCGGTTTTTTAAACCGGGCTTTTTTTATGGCGCTGACCCGCCGGGGCCCGGCTAGGCGATGCTTTTGTCGAACGGCCAACTGCTGCTAATGGCGTCGGCGCCTGTTATTCTGTAGTGGAAACCAAAGCGGTCAGGGGAAGTCTATGTACTGGATAAACGGGCAGCAACACGATGCGCTGGCGCCAAGCGATCGCGGCTTGCAGTTTGGCGACGGCTGTTTCACTACCGCACGAGTGGTTGAGGGCAAGATTGATCTGCTGCCCTGGCATATCGAACGTCTGCAGCAGTCGGCACAGCGGCTGATGCTGCCTGCCTGTGACTGGGATGCGTTGGAATATGAAATGGTGCGCGCGGCAGAATCTATCCCGCAGGGCGTGGTCAAAGCGATACTGACGCGCGGCAGCGGTGGGCGAGGTTACAGTCCAAAAGGATGTGAGCATCCCACGCGGATTGTTTCTCGCAGCGCCTATCCGATGCACTATTTGCAATGGCGCGAGCAGGGCATCAGCCTGGCGCTTAGCCAGGTAACGCTGGCTCGTCATCCGCTGCTGGCGGGGTTGAAACACCTGAATCGTTTGGAGCAGGTGTTGATCCGCGCGCATCTTGACCAGACGGCCGCCGACGAGGCGCTGGTGCTTGACACTGCCGGTATGCTGGTGGAATGCTGTGCGGCTAATTTGTTCTGGCGAAAGGGAAAAGCGGTCTTCACGCCGGATCTGAGCCAGGCGGGCGTGGCAGGACTGATGCGTCGCCGGGTGATTGAGCTGCTCGCGGGCAGCCGGTACTCATTACATTACGTCAGTGAGCCACTGGAGACGCTGGCCGACGCCGAAGAAGTGCTGGTGAGCAATGCGCTAATGCCATTGCTGCCGGTGAACATCGCGCAATCCTGGCATTACTCTTCGCGCCAACTCTATGATTTTTTGCGCCCACACTGTTAACGATGGCTGATTGATGAAGAAAAGAAAGCTGAAGTTCGTTTCTATTATTGTTGTTCTGGTATTGGGCCTGCTGTTGTGGGGATATCAGAAGGTTGAACGCTTCGCGGATACGCCTCTGGCGATCCAGCAGGAAGCCATTTTTAAACTGCCGGCGGGTACCGGGCGGGTAGCGCTGGAAGGGCTGCTGGTTCGTGACAAGCTGATCCGCAACGGCATGTGGTTCCCGTGGCTGCTGCGTGTGGAGCCGCAACTGGCGGAGTTTAAGGCCGGTACCTACCGCTTTACGCCTGGCATGACGGTGCGCGAGATGCTCAAACTGCTGGCCAGCGGCAAAGAAGCCCAGTTCAGCGCGCGCTTTATCGAAGGCTCTCGCCTGCGTGACTGGCTGGCGGTGCTGCAACAGTCCAAATACCTCAAACATACGCTGGCGGGCAAAAGCGAAACGGAAATTGCCGTGGCGTTGGGCTTGCCGGAGGGGACTAATCCTGAAGGACGCCTGTACCCCGATACCTACCTGTACACGGCGGGCATGAGCGACATTGCGTTGTTAAAGCGAGCTCATTTGCGAATGACCAAGGCGCTGGAAGATGCCTGGCAAGGTCGCGACACCAGCCTGCCATACAAAACGCCCGAAGAGCTGCTGACCATGGCCTCGATCATTGAGAAAGAGACCGCCGTGCCGGAAGAACGCACCAAGGTGGCTTCCGTCTTTATTAACCGCCTGCGCATTGGTATGCGTTTGCAGACCGACCCAACGGTGATTTACGGCATGGGCGATAGCTATAATGGCGATATCACCCGCAAAGATTTGGAAACGCCGACGGCGTACAACACCTATGTGATCAACGGCCTGCCGCCAACGCCGATTGCCATGCCTGGCAAGGCTTCGCTGGCCGCCGCCGCCAATCCGGCGAAAACCCCTTATCTGTACTTTGTTGCCGACGGCAAAGGCGGGCATCAATTTACCACTAACCTGGCCAGCCATAATCAGGCGGTGCGCGCCTATCGCCAGGCGTTGAAGGAAAAGAATGAAAAGTAAATTTGTGGTTATCGAAGGGCTTGAGGGCGCGGGCAAAACTACCGCTCGCGATACCGTGGTTGACGTACTGCGCCAGCACGGCATCAACGATATTGTCTTTACCCGTGAACCTGGTGGTACGCCGTTGGCAGAAAAGCTGCGCGACCTGTTCAAGCGCGGCGTGGACGGTGAGCTGCCGACCATCAAAGCCGAGGTGCTGATGCTGTACGCAGCCCGCGTGCAATTGGTGGAAACGGTGATCAAACCTGCGTTGGCGCGTGGTGCCTGGGTGGTTGGCGATCGTCACGATTTGTCTTCTCAGGCCTATCAGGGCGGCGGTCGCGGTGTCGATCAGCAACTGATGGCCTCGCTGCGTGACACCGTGCTGGGCGATTTTCACCCGGACCTGACGCTGTATCTGGATTTGCCGCCGTTAGTGGGGTTGCAACGTGCCCGCGCACGCGGCGAATTGGATCGCATCGAACAAGAGGCGCTGCCGTTCTTTGAACGCACCCGCGCGCGCTATCTGGAACTGGCGGCGCAGGACGAGTCCATTGTCACCGTTGACGCGGCCCAATCGCTGGAGCAGGTGACGGCAGCGATTCGTCACAGCGTCAGCCAATGGCTGCAGCAGGAAGGCGCGTAATGAACTGGTACCCGTGGCTGAATACCCCTTACCGGCAGTTGGTCGGGCAATATGCTGCCGATCGCGGTCATCATGCCTTGCTGCTGCACGCGGCGGCGGGCAATGGCGAAGAAGCGCTGGCCTATGGGCTGAGCCGTTGGCTGATTTGCCAGCGCCGTAACGGAGAGAAAAGCTGCGGTGAATGCCATAGCTGCCGGTTAATGCTGGCGGGCAATCACCCGGATTATCATGTGCTGACGCCGGAAAAGGGCAAAAGCAGTCTGGGCGTGGAGCCCATTCGTCAGGTGATTGAGATCCTTTACTCCCATGCTCAGCAGGGCGGAGCCAAGGTGATTTGGTTGCCGCAGGCGGAGCTGCTGACCGAGGCTGCTGCCAATGCGTTGTTGAAAACATTGGAAGAGCCGCCGGAAAAAACCTATTTCCTGCTGAGCTGCCGTGAGCCTTCCCGCCTGTTGGCGACGTTGCGCAGCCGCTGTTTGTACTGGCACCTCGCCAGCCCGGACGAACAGCTCAGCCTGCAGTGGTTAAACCGACAGACGTCGGGTAATCAGGTCGATCTGCTGACCGCATTGCGTCTGCATGATGGCGCTCCTCTGGCCGCCGAGCAGTTGTTGCAGCCGGAACGTTGGCAGCAGCGTAGCGCGCTGTGTACCGCCCTGAGCGCCGCTTTGCCGCAGCATGACATGCTGTCCTTGCTGCCGGTGTTGAATCACGAAGACGTCGCCGAGCGGCTACACTGGTTATGCGCATTGCTGGTCGACGCCATGAAATGGCAGCAGGGGGCGGCGAGTTTTGCCCTTAACCAGGATCAGCAACCCTTGGTGCATCAACTGGCTAGCCGTTTGAGCAGCAACTCGCTGCAGCAAGTGGTGCAACAATGGCTTAATTGCCGCCACCAGTTGCTCAGCGTGGTCGGCGTTAACCGTGAACTGCTGCTGACAGAACAGTTACTTGGCTGGGAGCAGATGCTCGGCGCTACCGGCTATTCTCACCCTCATTCGCTGTAAAAGAGTTAAATATTATGTTGTTAGTAGATTCTCATTGCCACCTCGATGGCCTGGATTACCAAACCCTCCACCAAAACGTGGATGACGCACTGGCTAAAGCCAAGGCGCGCGATGTCGGTTACGTGCTGGCGGTCGCTACCACCTTGCCGGGCTATCAGGCCATGACGCAGTTGATTGGCCAACGCGACGACGTGGCTTTCTCCTGCGGTGTGCATCCGCTCAATCTGGAAGGCGGCTACGACTATGCGGAACTGCGCCGTTTAGCGGCGGCAGAGCAGGTGGTGGCGCTGGGGGAAACCGGGCTGGATTATTTCTATCAAAAAGACAATCTTGAACTGCAGCAAGCCTCGTTTCGTGAGCATATCCGCATCGGTCGCGATCTGAACAAACCGGTGATTGTGCATACCCGTGATGCGCGTGAAGACACGCTGGCGATCTTGCGGGAAGAAAATGCCCAGGACTGTGGCGGCGTACTGCATTGCTTCACCGAAGATCGCGCCACGGCCGAAGCCCTGTTGGACTTGGGGTTCTACATTTCCTTTTCCGGCATCCTGACCTTCCGCAACGCCGAGCAGCTGCGTGATGTGGCGCGTTATGTGCCGCTGGACCGCATTCTGGTGGAAACCGACTCGCCGTATCTGGCCCCGGTGCCGCACCGCGGTAAAGAAAACCAACCTGCCTACGTGCGCGATGTGGCTGAATACATGGCGGTATTGAAGGGCGTGAGCCTGGAAACGCTGGCCGAAGCCACCACCGCCAACTTTTCACGCTTATTTCACATCGAACTCTGATCTTTGGCCTAGGCTATAGCTGTAGTCATCGATTCTGGAATTTTTTTTAAGCTCGTAATTAATCGCCGAAACGGGTAATGTTCCCACCCGTTTTAGGGCGAGGTGCGGGCGTTTTTTCCTCTTTTTTGACAAAAAATAGGCGATTTAAGAAAAATACCCGGTTTTGTTCATTGAAACGTGACTGCCATCAAACATTGCGCAGCCTATTTATTTTACTCTGCGTAAAAATTCAAGGGGTGCTCAGACACCCTGAATTGCAGGGGTTTTTTCTCCCCCCCTTGCAACGCGAAGAATCGCGGAAAGTAGCAAAGCACTATTACTCAGGAGCACACTCAACTATGTTCAAGAACGCATTTGCAAACCTGCAAAAAGTAGGTAAGTCGCTAATGCTGCCGGTGTCCGTATTGCCTATCGCAGGTATCCTGCTGGGCGTCGGTTCCGCCAACTTTAGCTGGCTACCTGCGGTAGTCTCCCACGTGATGGCGGAAGCCGGCGGTTCCGTTTTCGCCAACATGCCGCTGATCTTCGCCATCGGTGTTGCCCTGGGCTTCACCAATAACGACGGTGTCTCCGCGTTAGCCGCAGTAGTGGCTTACGGCATCATGGTGAAAACCATGGCGGTAGTAGCGCCTTTGGTGCTGCACCTGCCGGCTGAAGAGATCGCGGCCAAACACCTGGCGGATACCGGTGTGCTCGGGGGGATTATCTCCGGCTCCATCGCGGCCTATATGTTTAACCGCTTCTTCCGCATTCAATTGCCGGAATACCTGGGCTTCTTTGCCGGTAAGCGCTTTGTGCCGATTATCTCCGGCCTGGCGGCAATCGTTCTGGGCGTAGTGCTGTCCTTCATCTGGCCTCCTATCGGTACGGCTATTCAGACCTTCTCCCAGTGGGCTGCGTATCAGAACCCGGTAGTGGCATTTGGTATCTACGGCGTGGTTGAACGTGCGCTGGTGCCGTTTGGTCTGCACCACATCTGGAACGTACCTTTCCAGATGCAGATTGGTGAATACACCAACGCGGCGGGCCAGGTATTCCACGGCGACATCCCACGTTATATGGCAGGTGACCCGACTGCGGGTAAACTGTCCGGTGGCTTCCTGTTCAAAATGTACGGTCTGCCTGCTGCTGCGATTGCCATCTGGCACTCGGCCAAGCCGGAAAACCGCGCAAAAGTCGGCGGTATCATGATCTCCGCTGCGCTGACCTCGTTCCTGACCGGTATCACCGAACCGATCGAGTTCTCCTTCATGTTCGTTGCGCCGATCCTGTACGCAATCCACGCCATTCTGGCTGGCCTGGCGTTCCCGATCTGTATCCTGTTGGGGATGCGTGACGGCACCAGCTTCTCGCACGGTCTGATCGACTTTATCGTATTGAGCGGTAACAGCAGCAAAATCTGGCTGTTCCCAGTGGTCGGTATCATCTACGGTCTGGTGTACTACACCATCTTCCGCGTGCTGATTGCCAAATTGGATCTGAAAACACCAGGTCGCGAAGACACGGCTTCTGAGCAGGTTGCCCAGGGCGGTTCTGAAATGTCTGCTGCACTGGTTCAGGCTTTCGGTGGTAAAGAGAACATCACCAACCTGGATGCCTGTATCACTCGACTGCGCGTTAGCGTGGCGGACGTGAGCAAGGTTGACCAGGCTGGCTTGAAAAAACTGGGTGCTGCCGGCGTTGTCGTCGCAGGCTCGGGTGTTCAGGCTATCTTTGGCACCAAATCTGACAACCTGAAAACGGATATGGACGAATACATCCGTAACCATTAATTCAGGTCAGGCAGGGGAGTTTTAAGGGAGGCGAAAGCCTCCCTTTTTTATTGGTTTTCTGTCGGCTTTTAAATGAATCTCTGAAGGCCATTTTCTACCAACGTGGTGTAACCACGTCGGGATGATTGCATGTGGCAGTGCCAACAAAGATAATGGTTTTACTTCAATGAGTAGGTGATCTGCCAGAAGGATTTTGGAGCGTGAAAAAGTATTCTTATCCTTTTCTCTTTTCTGCGACCATCGCTTTTTTAGGGTTGGTGTATGGAGTGATGTGGTGGCATAGAGAGGTTTACCGCATTACTTTTCTCAGTGTCTCGACAACGCGCTATATGATTGTTGCAGCGATGATACTGGCTTTGTTTATTTCAATTTACGCTATTGGCCGTGGCGCCGTAAAAAGCAATAAGCACATTGATTATCTCAAGTTTTATGGCGGGGCCTGCATTGTTTTGTTCTTTGTCTTTGCTATGGCATTAATCACCATGACCTACCTGCTGCCAGGGCCGGTCGTGACCTACACGGCGGCTTACTCTTATGCTGAAGGCAGCAGGAAAAGTTGTTCTGGGGCCGATGTTGACGATCCGGACCTGGGGACGAATATAAGAATATGTCATCCAGCGGGTAACTATGCGTTCGATAACGAGATCTTTGTAGAGAAGAGAAACAATGCCCTTGGTTCGGTAGTCATGTATGCAATGACTTCCCCTTAGCACTGCTGCTCAAATGTAGAAGTTGAGTATTCCGGCCTCTGTATTTCACCCAGCGGTTCCTCACTGGGTGAAAGACCTATTGTGTCTCAAGCCGCCGGCGCAGCCAGGGTTCTTTAAGCCTGAAGAGGCAGCAACAACCGGGAGGCGCTATTTTTCCGCGTGTTTTTGCAGGAACTGTTCAAACACCGCCAGGGTGTCGCTGGAAATATGGTGCTCGATCCCTTCGCTGTCCAACTCCGCCGTTTCGTTCGGTACCCCAAGGCACACCAGCAGGTCGACGACTATCCGATGACGACGGCGCACCTTCTGCGCCAGTTGCTCACCTTCCTCCGTCAGGAAAACCCCTCGATAAGGCCGTGACTCCACCAGACCTGCACTCTTCAGCCGGGCAATGTTCTTGATCGCGGTCGGGTGCGACACACCGAAACGTTTGGCGATATCGGTGGTTCTTGCTTCCCGGGTGGTGACCAGCAGGTCGGCTATCAGCTCGACATAATCTTCAATCAGCGCATTGGACTGCGCCTCACGAGCGCGGGTGAAGCGCAGGGCATGTTCAGCCTCGTCCGGCATTTCGGCCACGACGGGGCGGTCGGCGTCATCTGGTGCGCTTGTTGCCATATTCTGAGACGTCCTTTAAACGTAAATCCAGTGAGTTGCAGATTAATGCAGTTCCGCCATACGTTAGTCCAAAGGCGACGCATTATCAATTCGCCAGACGCATTGGGTGGAAATTAGAAATATTTGTACACAAAGGTAGAGTATCTTCCATTTTGCATAAAGTGTAGCCGATGCTACATTGCTGAGAGTGTTGGGTGAAAAATAACCAGAAAAAGATTGAGGGTAAACCATGCGTGATGCGGCAACCACCACATCGTTAACCGAACGAACCAATACGGCAATAGGTAACGCGCTTGCCGGGCGCAAGCGTGGCGCATTCACGCCGCTGCTGTTCGCCGGGCCTGCGGTGATTGCCTCCATTGCTTATATGGACCCCGGTAACTTCGCCACCAATATTCAGGCCGGCTCGAAATACGGCTATAGCCTGCTATGGGTGGTGGTGATGGCCAACCTGATCGCCATGCTGTTCCAGGCGCTGTCGGCCAAGTTGGGTATCGTCACTCAACGCAATCTGGCAGAGATGTGCCGCGATCAATTTTCGCGCCCGGTGGTGATAGGCATGTGGCTGCTCAGTGAAGTGGCGGCGATGGCAACCGATCTGGCGGAGTTCCTCGGCGGGGCTATAGCGCTTGCCTTGCTGTTCCATATGCCGCTGTTGCCGGGAATGGGGGTGACTGCGGTCATTACCTACGCCTTGCTGATGGTGGAGAAAAAGGGGTTCCGCCCGGTAGAGCTGATGATCGGCGGCCTGGTCGCGATTATTGCCCTGTGTTACCTGGTCGAGATGTTCATTGTACCGGTGGACTGGGCTGCAGCGGGTATGGGCATGGTTACGCCGCAGTTGCCGGATGCACAGGCGTTGACCATCGCGGTGGGGATTATCGGCGCCACGGTGATGCCGCACGCCATCTTCCTGCACTCAGGGCTGACTCAGCACCGTGCGCCGGCCAGTGACAGTGGTGAAAGGCGTAAACTGCTGCGCTTTTCCAATATTGAGGTGGTGATTGCCTTATCTGTCGCCGGGCTGGTGAATATTGCCATGGTGATTATGGCCTCCAGCGCCTTCCATGCCGGTAACAGCGACGTGGCGGAGATTGGCACCGCCTACCATACGCTGACGCCGCTGTTTGGCGCTGCGGCGGCGGGTATCTTCCTGATGTCGCTGATTGCTTCCGGCATTTCCAGCTCGGTAGTGGGGACGATGGCAGGCCAGATGATCATGCAGGGCTTTGTCGGTTTCCGTATCCCGGTATGGGTACGCCGCATGGTCACTATGGTGCCGGCGTTCATCGTGGTAGCTCTAGGGGTTAATGCCACCGACGCACTGGTTTACAGCCAGGTCGTATTGAGCCTGGCGCTGCCGGCGCCGATGATTGCCCTGGTGATGTTCACGCGTCGCCGCGACATCATGGGCGAGTTCGTGAATAGTCGCCTGACCAGCCTGGTGTCGATCGTCGGTACGATGATTATTATTCTGCTCAATATGGTGCTGCTGCTGCAAACCTTCGGTGTCGCCATTCCCGGTCTGGGCTGATACCAAGCCGTGCAACCCAGTGTCACGGCCTGGCAACGGCGAGCTCCCGTTAAGGCGTCGTTTTTGGCGTTGGGTTTTGTCCCTGGGTCAGAGCCTTCTCATCGTCGGAGATGCTGCCGGTATTTGCCGCCCATACGCCTTCCTGAGTCTTGGTGACCTGTTGGTGAGCGGCATTCAGGTTTTGGCCAACGGCAGCAATATGATTAGACTCCACACCGCCGGTATTTTCCGCCCAGGGAATGGTTTGATCGTTGGCCCGCGCGAGCCCGCTTAACAACAGAGGCAGGATGACCAGTGTGGCATGAGTAACGACTTTCATTTTCATGATCTCAATGTCCTTTAATGCGTATGGCATACGGTGGTTTGGCCATAGCGTTATCAGTGATAAACAATTGAGGGGGGAGGGATAGCCTTAAGTCAGTCTACTAACGGTTGGCGGTTTGGGATCCGCAATACGCCCTGTTCATACAGTCTAGGCCTGGCTTCCAGCGGCTGCGGTGGCATTGATGTAAACGGAATCATTCATTTCTAAGCGGACATGTAAAACTGTTTCATGAGAAATAATTCGCATGTTTATAATGTTCGGGGTCCTGCAAACGGTTTTATGGCCTAACCTTTCATTTAGGTAGAAAAGGCAGGGTTGGTGTAGTTATCCGTCTCATCTCATTGAGTTTTTCACCTCAGATTACGCCGATCCCTTTTCTTGCTTCCCGGAAAAAAGCGTGCTGATAAAGTCGACGAATACGCGTATTTTATGGCTGCGGTCGCGCAACCGTGGGTAAAGGATATTGACGGGGGCGCCAACGGGGGCCCATTCCTGTAATACCGGCTCTAGTGACCCCGCCAGCAGGTAACTTTCTAACGTGCAATCCAGCAAATAGACCAGTCCGAGATGGTTTTTGGCCACTTCACATAAAGACTGCGAATGATTAAAACTCAGCAGTGGGCTGGGGGGCAGTTGATAGACTTGCTCGTTACGAATAAATTGCCAAGGATCTGCCATTGTTTCACCTGAGCGGATAAAACCAAGCCGCACATGTTGTTGCAACTGTTGTGGGTGTTCCGGCCGGCCATAACGGTCAAAATAGACACTTGAACCGCAACACAGGTAGTGCGGTTGGAATAGTTTGCGGCTGACCATATCCGGAACATCGTTGGCGCCGATTCGAATAAACACGTCTGCACGATCCTCTACCGGATTGACCAGCCGATCGCTTACCGACACGCTGAGCTGTATTTCCGGATACTGTGCCAGAAATGCCGGCAGTGCAGGGGCGATATGCATACTGCTGAGCATCGAGGCAATCTCAACGCGCAAGGGGCCGCGGGGTTGTTCAAATTCATCCGACATATCGTTCTTCAGTCGATCAAACTGCTGCAATATCTCTTGCGCCGAACGATAGCAGCGCTCACCGGCTGCAGTCAGCGAAAAACGGCGGGTTGAGCGTTTAAAAAGCGGCTGTTGAAACTGCTTCTCGAGCTGGTTAATGCTGTAAGTGATGCTGGCGGGTGATAAACCCAGTTTAGTTGCAGCCTGGCTGAACCCTTCCATTTCCACTACCTGACAGAAAACGCGCAGGGCGTGCAATTCATTCATTTTGGCTACGTCCATTATTTAAATTTTTAAAAGAATATTTTTAAATTTCCCCACTGTCAATCAGGGTCGAAGTTGATTAAATTATTTTCATCATCAGTCGTTTAATGATGACGTAATTTACCGCATGGTTAAATATAATGTGTTAAGGATATTCAATGAAAAAAATAATCGCTGCTTTATTGCTGGTGGGGCCAGGTTTGCTCACTCATGCCTACGCGGCTGAAAATAATCTGGCGCATCAAAGTTATAAGGTTTCCGCTGATGCTGGTATAGCGGCGGAACAAAAAGCCGTTTACGATACGATAAATCGCTACCAGACTGCGCTTAATGCGGGTGATACCAACACTATTTTATCGTTGTTCGCGAGTGAGAGTTACTCACAATGGAATGAAAAGCCAACCGCGGACACTAGCGAAAAACGCCGCCAACAATATGACGACTTATTTAAGAAAGAGAAGTTTGAAACAGAATTCGCCTATGACAGCGTTCGGGTTAATGGCAATATGGCTTATGTGCGTACTCACCATCACCGTGGGGCGACGGTTAGTCGAATTAGCGATGGCGCAACGCTAATTGATTTAAATCGGGAAGTCTTTATTTTAGAAAAACAGCAGGGGCATTGGAAAATTGTAGTTTATACATTTAACACCAACCCTATTCAGGGAGTGGGCTGAGTAATTATTAAATAAAGACCGCGAGAGCGGTCTTTATTTTCAGATTATCAACACGACTAAAGATTCCCTACGCCACCGTCGATCAGCAACTCACTGCCCACCATAAAGGCGGACTCATCCGATGCCAGGAAGACTGCCGCCTTTGCCAGCTCCCATGCCGTACCCATGCGGCCGATAGGCACCAGAGCGCGGATCTCGTCGCGCAGGGCCTGTTCATCGGCATCATTTAACCCCAGCTTGCCCAGCGCCGGGGTTTCTGTCGGGCCGGGGCTGAGGCCGTTAACCCGGATGCCGCGCGGATGCAGTTCGCCGGAAAGCGTTCGGGCCAGCGACAACAGCCCGGCCTTGCTGGCGGCGTAAACGTTGCTTAACGGCAGCCCGATATGTGCACTGACCGAGCCGCACAAAATAATCGACGCCGGATTAGCCAGCTGTGGCAGCAGCGCCTGGATCAGGAAGAACGGCCCCTTCAGGTTGATGTCCATCAGTCGCTGATAACTTTGTTCATCCCACTCCTGCAAAGGATGGTGTGTGACGTCACCGGCGTTGATATACAGCACGTCGAGGCGCGGCCAGTGGTTGGCCAACTGCTGCGCCAATGTACGTTGTTCAGCGATATCTCCGGCGTTGCTGCGTAACAGCAACACGTCACCCAGTTCTTTTCCCGCTGCCTCGAGGCCGCTTTGGCTGCGGCCGGTGATCGCCACGGTGGCACCCTCAGCGATAAACTGACGCGCCGTTTCCAAACCAATGCCGCTGGTGCCGCCGGTGATCAACGCGTATTTGCCTTGTAGTCGTGACATAGCCCACTCCTGTTTATGGTCGATACGGCCATTATTTGCGTTATAGTATCCTTTGCATAGTAGGCACCTTTTGGATACTAACGGGCAAAGAGGGATGAAATGAGCAAAGCTGGGCTTTCTGTTACGGAAAAAAATTTAGCCGGGTTGCCGACAGCGGGCGAACCTTGTCCGATGGTGGACTTCGTGAATCTGGTTGCAGGGAAGTGGGCGATTCCCATCCTTTACCGATTGATCTTGATCGACAGCCCGGTGCGTTTCAGTGAACTGCAACGTGCGGTAGCGCCGATTGCTCAGAAAGAGTTGACGCGCCAACTGCGACAGTTTGAGCAGCGCGGTCTGGTCACGCGGCAGGTGTTTCCGGAAGTCCCGCCGCGTGTTGAATATCAAATTACGTCGCTGGGCAAAACGCTGCGCCCGACGCTCGACTCTTTGGCTAACTGGATGCGGACACATGCACCCCAGTTAATTGAGGATTAGTCGCCGATACCCGGCGGATTGATGGCTGAGCGCGGGACCTTTTCATCGTGCTCACCCCAGCGATCCAGCACCTGGGCGTATTCGCCGCTGACGATCACCCCATTGATGGCGGCGTTGATGGCCGCCACCAGGCCATTGTCTTTTTTAGTGGTGACCGCCACATAGGCCACGTTAGGGCCGATGCCAACCATTTTGGTTTTGCCGGTCAGCGCCGCCTTGTAGGCTCCGGTGGAATGGGGACCGAAGTAGGCGTCGACGCGCCCGGACTGAATGCTCAGGTTGGCGGCAGCGTCGTCGGTGACATAAATCGGTTGCACCGGCGGCAGACCGTTGGCGCGGTTCTGCTTGTCCCAGCCGAGCAGGATGTTTTCCTGATTGGTGCCGGAACCGACAATGATTCGCAGCCCGGCAACGTCTGCGGGTTGATTGATTGAATTGATTTTACTGGTGGATTTTACGTAAAAACCCAGCGTATCCACCCGATAGGTAGCGAAATCAAACTTGGTTTTGCGCAGTTTGGTCACGGCAATATTGAAAATTGCGGCGTCATACTTGCCGGAACTGATCCCGAGTGGCCAATCCTCCCAGGAAGTGGGCACCAGATTTAATTCCAGCCCCAAGCTGTCTGCCACCAGTTGTGCAATATCCGGGTCGCTGCCAATCAGCGTTTTATTGTCTTCGGCAAACAGCGCCAGCGGCGGGGAATTTTCAGACGCCACCGCGACCGTTAACTTGCCCGGTACGGCAAAAGGGTAATTGGCTGGGATCAAGGCGATGGCAGCCGGGTTCTTCGCCGCTCGCACATGTTGTTGGTTGGCTTGCAGATCGATAATGCTTTGGGGTTCAGCCACGGCATGGCCGCACAGCAACAGCGCCCCCAGCGCCAGTGTTTTGAATTGCATGTTATTTCTATCCGTTGCTAATCATAGGGTTACTATTGGCGGCGGCCGCGGGCAAGTAAAGCAACAATAGTGAATAACCAAAGTGAAAAAATCGGATATGCGCTGCCCGGAACGGCGTAATTATTCTGGCTGGTTGCCTGATTCTGCATCACTCAACGCGGAAAGTGCGCAATCAGGTTGAAAGCAGTAGAATTTGTCACTCATACTGCGTACAGCTTTTTTCCCTCTACAAGGAACGCCAGATGGCCGAAGAAACGATTTTCAGTAAAATTATCCGCCGCGAAATCCCTGCTGATGTGGTCTACCAGGATGAACTGGTCACCGCTTTTCGCGACATTTCACCTCAGGCTCCGACCCATATTTTGATCGTCCCGAATGTGCTGATCCCTACGATTAACGACGTGACTGTCGAGCACGAAGCGGCTCTCGGTCGCATGATCACCGCCGCGGCAAAAATTGCCGAGCAGGAAGGCATTGCCGAAGATGGCTACCGTCTGATAGTCAATTGCAATCGTCATGCCGGCCAAGAGGTCTATCATATTCATATGCATCTGGTCGGTGGCCGTTCATTGGGGCCGCTGCTGTCACGCTAACCGAGGTCAATCATGCGCTATAGCAAATCCCTGCGTTGTCTGATGGCGCTGGCGTTACCCGCCGTTATTTTAATGGGCTGCAGCAGCCCGAAAGGCATCGCGGTCAACGACCGACAGACGGTAGTGATGGATTCGCCGGTGCTGACCGCGGGCATTCTGGCCGACAATCCGTCGATTTCGGACGCTTCCGGGCGCGTGATGGCTACCTCGGAACTCAGTAACAGCCAATCCACACCGGTAACGGTACACTATCGTTTTTACTGGTATGACGATCAGGGGCTGGATATCCGGCCTTTTGAAGCGCCGCGCACCATCACTATTGCGCCAAATTCAGACGCCACTATTTACTCGCTTAACGGCAACCTCGATGCCAAACGCGTGCGTCTGTACCTATTCTTGTAAACTCTTGGTTCAGTGGGAGAGGGATTAATGAAAAAGTATCTATTTGTGGCGCTGGCCGCGTTGACGTTAACCGGCTGTTTATCGCGTCCGCCGGAACCGGAGCAACCGCAGCCGCCGGTGACGGTTGAGCCGGTAACGCCGCCGATCGAACAGCCACACCCGCCGGTTAGCGAGCCGGTACCGCAACCGCCGAAAATTCAGCAGCTCGATTGGCTTGGCAGCGTACAGCCGCTGGTGAACCAGATGCTGAAAGCCGATGGCGTCAATCCAGGCAGCGTGCTGTTGCTCGACAGCGTGAAGAACAATACCAACGGCGCATTGCAGACGGCGAAAGCGACCTCGGCACTGCACAAGGCGTTGGCATCCAATCAAACCTTCTCCATCGTGCCGGAAGCGCAGTTGGTCAGTGCCAAACAGACGCTGGGCCTGTCGGCGGATGACAGCCTGGGTTCACGCAGCAAAGCCATTGGTCTGGCGCGGATCGTCAGTGCACAGTACGTGTTGTACAGCGACGTCAGTGGCGACGTGAAGTCCCCAACGTTGGATATGCAACTGATGCTGGTGCAAACCGGTGAAATCGTCTGGTCAGGCAATGGCACCGTTAAACACTGAAGCCACGTTGCGAGCACTGATTGAGAACGAACTGCCGGCGGTGAAAACCGCCGGTTGTCGTTTCAGCCCGGTGCAGGGCCTGACCGGTGAAAGTTGGCGTATTGAAGGCGAAGGTGTGCAACTGTTGGCGCGTCAGCAAAGCCCAGAGAAAAGTGCGCTGGGCGTCAGCCGTCGGCGCGAGGCGCGAGTGCTGCATCGCCGTGGGAAGGACATCGGGCCACAGGTTTTAGTGCAAAATAATCAGTGGATTATCCTGCAGTGGCTTGATGGTGACGTTGTCACAGATGTGGATTTTTCTCGCCTCAATGAGCAGGGCGATTTGGCGGCGTTGCTGGCCGGTTTGCATCGGCAACCTCCCAGCGGCTACCCGTTGAACCTGCCTCGGCAATTTGCCCGTTATTGGCAGCAATTGGATGGTCGGCGTTTGACGCCGGCCTGGCTGCGGTTGCATCAACACTTTCAGCACCGCCGCACACCAACGCCGTTGAAACTGGCGCCGCTGCATATGGATGTTCATCCGGGTAATCTGATCGTTCAGGGCGAAAATCTGCGGCTGATTGACTGGGAGTATGCGGCAGACGGCGATATTGCGTTAGACATCGCCGCGCTGTTTTGCAGTAACGCCTGGTCACCCGCGCGCCGACAGCAATTTTTGCAGCATTATGCTCGCATCGGTTACCTTGATTTACCCTTGCTGCGCAAGCAGGTTCAGCGCTGGCTGCCGTGGGTGGATTACCTGATGCTGCTCTGGTTTGAAGTGCGCTGGCAACAGACCGGCGATCCTGAATTTTTGCGCTGGGGCGCAGTGTTGCACCGGCGTTTTTGTTTAACATCCCATGTTCTATACCTAAAATAATTGGAGTTGCATTGAGGCGGCCAGTCTGTAAGTCCCCAGGAGCATAGATAACTATGTGACTGGGGCGTGCAGGCGCAGCCAACAAAGAGGCAGATTCAAGTAGACAGGTATAAATGAATAATGAAGTGAGGTGGCCGTGGGCCCAGTAATGTTAGATGTCGCCAGCTATGAGCTGGACGCAGAAGAACGTGAGATCTTAAAACACCCGCTGGTGGGCGGCCTGATCCTCTTCACCCGCAATTTCCACGATGCACAGCAGCTGCGTGAGCTGGTGCGGCAGATCCGCGAGGCTTCCCACGATCGGCTGGTGGTGGCGGTGGATCAGGAAGGCGGCCGCGTTCAGCGTTTCCGCGAAGGTTTTACCCGCCTGCCGGCGGCACAGTCATTTGCCGCCCTGAATTCTGCCCATGAGGGCAAGCGTCTGGCGCAGGAGGCCGGTTGGCTGATGGCAGCGGAAATGATCGCGCAGGATATCGACATCAGCTTCGCGCCGGTGCTCGATATTGGCCATGTCAGCGCCGCGATTGGTGAACGCTCGTTCCACAGCGATCCAACGCAGGCGTTGGTGATGGCTGAGCAGTTCATTTTGGGCATGCACAGTGCCGGTATGAAAACCACCGGCAAGCATTTCCCGGGGCACGGTGCCGTCAGCGCGGATTCGCACAAAGAAACGCCGCGCGATCCACGTCCACTGGCGCAGATCCGCGAACATGATATGGCGATCTTCCGCGAATTGATTAACCGTCAACTGCTGGACGCCGTAATGCCGGCGCACGTCATCTATACTGAAGCAGACCCGCGTCCGGCCAGCGGCTCCCCTTATTGGTTAAAGCAGATCCTGCGTCAGGAGTTGGGCTTTGACGGCGTCATTTTCTCGGACGACCTGTCAATGGAAGGGGCGGCGATCATGGGCAGTTATGCCGAACGTGGCCAGGCGGCGCTGGATGCCGGCTGTGACATGATCCTGGTGTGCAATAACCGCGCAGGGGCGGTCAGCGTGCTGGATAACCTGTCCCCGGTCAAAGCAGACAGGGTGAAGCAGTTATATCATCGCGGTCAGTTCACCCGTCAGGCGCTGCGTGATTCTGCGCGCTGGCAGCAGGCGCATAAGGAATTGAATGCGCTCAGCGAACGCTGGGAGGAGCACAAACAGCGTAATGCGGGGTGAACCCAGGGCGTCGTAATGCGGCGTAAACGATGAGGGCTGCGGCGCGGCCCTCAGCTTGTTGCGAGGATCCACATGATTATCTATCTACATGGCTTCGATTCAACCAGTCCCGGCAATCATGAAAAGGTGTTACAGCTCCAGTTTATCGATCCGGACGTGCGCTTTATCAGCTACAGCACCTTGCATCCACGCCATGACATGCAGCATTTGTTGAAAGAGGTGGACAAGGCGGTTCAGCAGGAAGGGGATAAACATCCGCTGATCTGTGGGGTGGGTTTGGGGGGCTTTTGGGCCGAACGTATCGGCTTTCTGTGCGGCATCCGACAGGTGATCTTCAACCCCAATCTGTATCCTGAAGAACATATGCAGGGCAAAATCGACCGGCCGGAAGAGTACCGTGACATCGCCACCAAGTGTGTCGAAGACTTCCGCGAGAAAAATCGCGATCGCTGCCTGGCGGTGCTTTCCCGCCACGACGAGGTGTTGGACAGCCAGCGCAGTGCGGAACTGCTGCACAAATACTATGAAATCGTCTGGGATGAACAGCAGACGCACAAGTTCAAAAATATCTCGCCTCACCTGCAACGTATCAAGGCGTTCAAGACCCTGCTTTAACAGTTTTATAACGCGCGATGTCGCCGCAATGATTGCTTTTTACAGGCAAACATTGCGGTATTTTGCGGTCAAAAAGCGCCGTTTGGCCCGTTGGACGGTAAAATTTGAAACTGTGACCCAGCGCTAACTATTTGAATCACAATCCTCAAAATTTCCCTTCGTCCAGCCTTTAACCAAAAAAGTTTGATGTACATCAATTTTGGTATTACCAAATAACCCCCCATGCTATTCTGGCTTTAGATAGCAGGTTTAATTTACGCGAACCCTATGTATTCTAAGGATATTATTTCTTTACCCTTGGGCAACAATTGGTTCACATTTAGGGGGTTATTTTGACAACGCCAAAGAAAAAAATCGTCATCGTGGGTGGTGGCGCCGGTGGTCTGGAACTGGCGACCAGCCTGGGCCATAAACTCGGTCGTAAGCATAAAGCTGAAATCACGCTGGTGGACCGTAACCACAGCCATCTGTGGAAACCTTTGCTGCATGAAGTCGCAACCGGTTCCCTTGATGATGGCGTTGACGCGCTGAGCTACCTGGCGCATGCGCGCAATCACTCTTTCAGCTTCCAACTGGGTTCGCTGACCAACATCAATCGTGAAACCAAAACGCTGCACCTGGCGCAAATCTGCGACGAGCAGGGTGGCGAATTGGTGCCTGAGCGCGAGTTGTCTTACGATATTCTGGTGATGGCGCTGGGCAGTACCTCGAACGACTTTGGCACTCCTGGCGTAAAAGATCACTGTATCTTCCTGGATAACCCGCACCAGGCTCGACGTTTCCACAACGAGATGCTGAACCTGTTCCTCAAGTTCTCGGCGCAGCCGGGGCAAAAAGAGCGGGTGAATATCGCTATCGTTGGGGGCGGTGCCACTGGCGTTGAGCTGTCCGCCGAACTGCATAATGCGGTGAAACAGCTGCACAGCTATGGTTTTGAAGGCCTGGACAACAGTGCACTGAACGTAACGTTGGTCGAAGCGGGCGAGCGCATTCTGCCTGCGCTGCCGCCGCGTATTTCGGCTGCTGCACATCAGGAACTGAACAAATTGGGCGTGCGCGTGCTGACCAACACCATGGTCACCAGCGCGGATGCCAACGGCCTGAATACCAAAGGCGGCGAATTTATCGATGCCGATCTGATGGTGTGGGCGGCCGGTATCAAGGCGCCGGACTTTATGAAGGACATCGGCGGGCTGGAAACCAACCGCATCAACCAGCTGGTGGTAGAGCCAACGTTGCAAACCACGCGCGATCCGAACATTTTCGCCATCGGCGACTGCGCTTCCTGCCCGAAAGAGGGCGGTGGTTTTGTACCGCCGCGCGCCCAGTCGGCGCACCAGATGGCATCACGCTGCTTTACCAACATTCTGGCGCTGATGAACGGCCAGACGCTGAAGCCGTACGTGTATAAAGACCACGGTTCGTTGGTGTCTCTGTCCCGCTTCAGCACCGTGGGCAGCCTGATGGGCAACCTGATGCGCGGCTCGATGATGGTGGAAGGCCGCATTGCGCGCTTTGTTTACATCTCGCTGTACCGTATGCACCAGGTCGCTTTGCACGGCTACATCAAAACCGGCCTGATGATGCTGGTTGGCGGCATTAACCGGGTGATCCGCCCGCGTTTGAAAATGCACTAACCGCCCCGTTATCGACCACCCACGCCGGTTCGCCCGCGTGGGTTTTTTTATGCCTACAGCCGCAAGATCGGGGAGGCAGCAGCTGATTATTCAGCACAATGTCCCGTCGTTATGGGTAAAAGTCTTAAGAATCCTCCTAAACACTGGGGGTAAGTGGGATTTCCGGCATTTTTGGTCACATTGTCTTATTGCGAGGTTCTGGAACATTGTGCAGACTTTCTCTCGTTTACAGACGGCGCGTCGCGCACGCCGTAAACCGGAATACCACGTGCCGCCAATGCGCAAAATAATAAGCGCGGTGCAATGTCGGTAAAGTCCCCGGTACAAATGCGTGGTAACACTTTCAGGAGGATTTCCTGTGAACAAGTCAATGTTAGCCGGTGTGGGTATTGGTATTGCAGCCGCTCTGGGTATTGCTGCGGTTGCCAGTCTTGACGTTTTCTCTTCCGGTCCGCAATACGCGCAGGTACTCGCTGCCACGCCGATCAAAGAAACCATCAAGACCCCGCGTCAGGAATGTCGCAATGTGACCGTCACTCACCGTGCGCCAGTACAGGACGAGAATCGTCTTGCCGGCTCCGTGCTGGGTGCGGTCGCCGGCGGCGTCATCGGTCATCAGTTCGGTGGGGGTCGTGGACGTGACGTCGCGACGGTCGTCGGCGCATTGGGCGGCGGCTATGCCGGTAACCAGGTGCAGGGGGCGATGCAGAATAACGACACCACCACCAGCACGCAGCAGCGTTGTAAAACGGTCTACGACAAATCACAGAAAATGCTGGGTTACGACGTGACCTACAAGATTGGCAATCAGCAGGGCAAGATCCGCATGGATCACGATCCCGGCACCCAGATCCCGCTGGATAAAAGCGGCCAGCTGGTGCTGAACAAAGCCTGATCGCCCGATAAGAATTAAACCCGCGAACAGTGTTAGTTCTGATCGTTTAACTCAGTTAAGCGAGCGGCATTAATATTGGCGCGGGTTTCTGTCTATTTACTCCCCGCTGTTTTGCCGTCAGGCCAGTACGGACGCTATTTCCCGCACTAATGTATCCGTGCGATTTATCCGGGCATAACTTCAATAGTGCAACAGTGTTTGTTATATTATTGTGCAATTGAGCGGGTGTTGTGGCGTGATGCCACCCCGGCCAAACCTGAGAATTGGGTCTCCCGGAGACAGAGATAAAAACATGTTAGATTTTCGCTTTCCGACAGCGTTGCAAATGGTACTTAGCGTAGCCGTGGCTGAAAAGCTGGGCGTGCGTTCGACCAGCGCGGTCCTTGCCGCCGGTCTGGAAGCCAATCCCAGTTTTATCCGCAAGCTGATGGTACCCTTGACCAAAAATGGCATCATCGTTTCTACCCTCGGCCGTAATGGTTCGATTCACCTGGGGCGTCCGGTGGAGCAGATCACCCTGCGAGATATTTACCTGTCCGTGATTGACGATAAGCGCATCTGGGCCGCCCGCCCGGAAGTACCGGCCCGCTGCCTGGTCAGCGCCAATGCCTGTTGGTATTTCAAGTCGGTGGTAAACGAAGCGGAAGAAGCGTCGCTGGAAGTATTGGCGCGCCATACGGTAGCCGACGCGTTAGCCGAGCTGGAGCGGGGCGATAAGCGTGCCTGTGCGGAATATATGGCGCGTGCCGGTCAGGATGCAGAGACAGCGGAAAAATAAATCACGCTAAACGCTAAAACAAAGAAAAAGCCCGGTGTTTAAACCGGGCTTTTTTATGGCTGACAAAGTCCTTTGCCGTTAAAAAATCTGATCTTGGGACGAATAAAAACAAAGAATTATGTCTTCTGATCTACCCCAAACATCCGAAAATCCCATTTTTCGGGTGTTTGTCATCAGACTAAGCCCGGTGTTTAAACCGGGCTTTTTTATGGCTGATACAAACGGAAGATTAGGCCGTTTGCTGACGTGCCTTCCGTGTGACCATACGACGCAGGGTCACGTAGAACACCGGGGTCAGGAACAACCCGAACAGCGTGACGCCCAGCATGCCGGCAAACACCGTAATACCGGTGACGCCGCGCACTTCGGCCCCGGCACCGTGCCCCAGGATCAGGGGAATGGTTCCGGCGATAAAGGCGATAGAGGTCATCACGATCGGCCGCAGTCGCAGACGGCAGGCTTCCAGCGCCGCTTCCATGATGCTTCTGCCCTGTAGCTCAAGTTCGCGGGCGAACTCGACAATCAAAATGGCGTTTTTACAGGCCAGCCCCATCAATACCACTAACCCTACCTGGACGAACACGTTGTTGTCGCCGCCGGTCAGCCAGACGCCGAACAGCGCCGACAGCATGGTCATCGGCACGATCAGGATCACTGCCAGCGGCAGCGTCCAGCTTTCGTACAGCGCCGCCAATGCCAGGAAGGCCAACAGTACCGCCACCGGGAACACAATAATCGCCGCATTGCCCTGGGTTGACTGTTGGTAGCTCAGGTCGGTCCATTGGATGTTCATACCGTTCGGTAACAGCTTATTGGCCATGATCGTCAGTTCACTCATTGCCTGTGACGATGACAACACCCGAGGATCGGCATCGCCAATCAGATCCGCCGCCGGGAAACCGTTGTAGCGGATCACCGGGTCCGGGCCGTAGGTGGTGCTGATGCTGACCATGCTGCCAATCGGCACCATTTCACCCTTATCGTTACGGGTGCGCAGGTTGGCGATATCCTCCACGCTGTCGCGGAACTGACCATCAGCTTGGGCCATCACTTTCCAAGTGCGACCGTAGCGGTTGAAGTCATTGATGTATGACGAACCAAGGTAGGTCTGCAGCGTGCTGAACAATGCGTTAAGCGGTACGCCTTGCGCCTTGGCCTTGTCACGGTCAATTTTTGCGTCCAACTGCGGCACGTTGGCCTGATAAGACGAAATAGGGAAGCCCATGCCCGGCGTTTGCATGATGGCACCCGACATCGTATTGATCGCAGTCTGCAGCGCGCCATACCCCAGACCAGCACGATCCTGAATATACAGCGAATACCCGGAGCCCTGACCGATGCCGAGAATGGGCGGTGGCATGATCGAGAAGGCGAAGCCTTCCTGGATCTGTGAAATCTTGGCGTTAATTTCGGCGTTAATCTGCGCCGCACTGCGGGTGCGGGTGCTTAACGATTCAAGCGCAAAGAACACGGTGCCGGTGTTGGGCGTATTGGTGAACTGCAACGCATTCAAACCGGGGAAGGAGACTGCATCGGTTACGCCGTCGACGCTCAGGCCGATAGCGCTCATCTTGCGGATCACCGCATCGGTACGCTCCAGTGACGAACCTTCCGGCATTTTCACCCCGCCAATCAGGTAAAGTTTGTCCTGAGTCGGGATAAATCCGCCCGGCACGGTTTTAAACATCACCCCGGCGGCACACAGCAACAGCACGTACACCACAAATACCGCGCCACGCTTGCCTAACGCACGTGAAACCCCACGCTGATAACGTTGCGAACTGTTGGCAAAGAAGCGGTTGAACGGGCGGAACAGCCAACCGAATAACCGATCAATCAGGCGTGACGGCATGTCCTTCGGCGCACCGTGCGGTTTGAGCAGCAGCGCTGCCAATGCCGGTGACAGGGTCAGCGAGTTGATGGCGGAAATCACGGTCGAAATGGCGATAGTGACGGCAAACTGCTTATAAAACTGGCCGGTAACGCCGGAAAGAAACGCCATCGGGACGAACACGGCGCACAGCACCACGGCGATGGCGATAATCGGGCCGGAGACTTCGCGCATTGCCTGATGCGCTGCCGCCAGCGGCGACAGACCTTCTTCAATATTACGCTCGACGTTTTCCACCACCACGATGGCGTCGTCGACCACGATACCGATGGCCAGCACCAGCCCGAACAAACTCAACGTATTGAGCGAGAACCCCAACAGATAGAGCGCAGCAAAGGTGCCGACGATGGAGATCGGAACCGCCAGTAGCGGGATGATCGACGCGCGCCAGGTCTGCAGGAACAGAATGACCACCAGAACTACCAGCAGCACCGCTTCAAGCAGGGTATCTATTACCGAGCGGATAGAATCGCGCACGAACACCGTAGGGTCGTACGGCGATTCCCAGCTCATGCCGTCCGGAAAGCGGGTCGACAGCTCGGCCATTTTGGCTCGCACCGCATTGGACAGCTCAATGGCATTGGCACCCGGTGCCTGGAAGATACCAATCCCGACCGCGTCTTTATTATTGAGCTGGGCACGCAACGCATAGCTGCCGGAACCCATTTCAATACGCGCCACGTCACGCAGGCGGACGATCTCGCCGTTGTCGCCGCTTTTGAGAATGATATTACCGAACTCTTCCTCGGTCTGCAGGCGGCCCTGCGCGTTGATCGACAGCAGGTAATCGCTGCGGGTCGGCATAGGTTCCGCCCCCAACTGGCCGGCGGAAACCTGCACGTTTTGCTCCTGCATGGCGGTAACCACGTCAGAGGCCGTCAGCCCGCGTGAAGCGACCTTATTCGGATCCAACCAGATGCGCATCGCATATTCGCCCGCACCAAAGATCTGTACCTGACCGATCCCCGGCAAACGGGCCAGCTCATCCTTGACCTTCAGGGTGGCGTAGTTGCGCAGGTACAGTGAATCGTATTTGCCGGAAGGGGAGACCAGATGCACCACCAGCGTCAGGGCCGGTGATTGCTTCTGGGTGGTTACCCCCTGGCGACGCACATCCTCCGGCAGGCGCGCTTCGGCCTGCGCCACGCGGTTTTGTACCTGCACCTGTGCCTGGTCAGGATCGGTTCCCGGGCGGAAGGTGACGGTGGTTACCAGGACACCGTCGGAACCGGCTACCGATTTCATGTACATCATATTTTCGACGCCGTTGATCGCTTCTTCCAGCGGCGTTGCAACCGTTTCGGCAATCTCTTTCGGGTTGGCGCCCGGGTATTCTGCGCGCACCTGCACGCTGGGCGGCACGACGTCAGGGTACTCGCTGATCGGCAACAGCGGGATGGCAATCACGCCGCCGACAAAAATCAGGATCGACAGCACCGCGGCAAAAATCGGTCGGTCGATGAAAAAACGGGAAAAGTCCATGGCTCAGAATTCCTGCTGGGGCTTAGTTAAGCGCGGAAGCATCGGCGTTGATCGCCACGGTTTTTGCTGCAACCGGCATGCCCGGCATAAACACTTTTTGCATACCGTCGACGATCACCCGATCGCCCGCAGACAGGCCTTTGCGGACAATGCGCAGTCCGTCAGCCACGCGGCCGACCTCGATGTCTCGGCGCTGCGCCTTGCCGTCTTTATCGACGATATAAACAAACTTGCGGTCCTGATCGGTCATTACCGACTTGTCGTCAATCAGCATGGCGTTGAACACGGCGCTGCCGGGCATCTGCACCCGTGCAAACAGCCCTGGCGTAAAGCGGCGCTCGGCGTTTTCCAGCAGGGCGCGCATACGAATGGTGCCGGTGCCGGCGTTCAGTTGGTTATCGGTGAAATCCACCACGCCCTGATGCGGATAGCCGTCTTCGCCCACCAGCCCGACCTTCACCGGCAGTTTTGCCGTGCGTCGACCATCGTTTTGGTACCGCAGGAAGGTGGCTTCATCGACGTCGAAATAGACATACACCTTATCGAGCGAGACCAGCGTGGTGAGCACGCTGGCGCTGTCGCCGGCGGTGACCAGGTTACCGGCAGTGATCATGGCGCGGCTGGCGCGACCGTCGATCGGGGCGATCACTCGGGTAAAGTCGAGATTCAGCTGTGCCATGTCGAACTGGGCCTGGGCCGCTAAAACGTTGCTCTGTGCCTGTGCGGCGGAGGAGCGGCGTTGTTCCCATACCTCGGTCGAAATCGCCTGGCTGCCAATTAGTTTCTCGGTACGGCTGGATTCGCTGCGCGCCAGCGCGGCCTGGTTGCGCGCCCGCACCAGTTCGGCCTGAGCCTGTTCGCGCGCGGCGCGGTAGGTACGATCGTCTATGGTAAACAGCACCTGACCTTTCTTGACTTCATCGCCTTCGGTGTAATTCACCTTGTCGATATAGCCGGAAACTCGCGGACGCAACTGCACGCTTTGCACCGCTTCGATTCGGCCATTAAAGGTATCCCATTGGCTGATGGGTTTGATTACCACGTCGGCGGCGCTGACGGCAGGCGGCGGGGGGGCCGCATTCTTGGCGGCGCTGTTATCACACCCGGCCAGCAACGTGACCAGCAGCGCAATCGCCGAGAGGCGTGCGCCGAAACCGATGGCGTTATGATGGCCTGGAGAGGGGAACAATGAGTTTGGCTGGCTTGGCATTCTTTTTATTTCCAGTGGGTAAGCACGATCAGGCCATACACCCGGCCCTGTTATCCGGGTAACGACTCTGGCCTGGGGCCGACGGCAGTGCGGTTGCACCGTCATCGGCGCAACGGTTAGGTTTTGAAACACATTGTTGTCACATTAATGTATCAATATCGGTTACATTAATTGGGTGGATTATAGAAGTGCCCCTCCGTTAAATGCAATAATAAAAATTGCATTTAGTGCGAAACTGCTGCAACGTAATGACATCGGGCAGCGGATTTACCTGCCAACGTCATGGGAGCGTCAGCATGAATAGCACGGGCTTTATTACTGATTTGATTGAGTGGATTGACAACAATCTGGAAGAGAAGCTGGATATCAACACCGTGGCGGGGCGCGCGGGGTATTCCAAATGGCACCTGCAGCGTATGTTCAAACGCCAGACCGGCTACGCGCTGGGGGAGTATATCCGTATGCAGAAGCTGAGGCTTTCAGCCGAGCGCCTGGCCAACAGCGGCGAGCCGATCGTCAGCGTGGCGATCTCACTCGGCTTCGATTCGCAACAGTCCTTCAATCGCAGTTTTAAACGCCATTACGGCCAAACCCCGGGTGACTGGCGCCGAGGTGGAATGCAGCCGCACATGATGGCCAACCGACCGCACTGAGGCGGGTTGCAGACAGCCAAAAAGCCTGAACTCGCATTCAGGCTTTCTCGTCAAATAGGGCGGTGAGGGAGGGTTTGATTCGCTGCGTTCAGCCTCCCGGTCGGTATGAGATGCAAAAAAAAAGTCTGGAGGTTAATCCAGACTTTCTCTTTAAAAGATGGCGGTGAGGGAGGGGTTCGAACCCTCGATACACTTTCGCGTATACACACTTTCCAGGCGTGCTCCTTCAGCCACTCAGACACCTCACCGTATTTTGTTGTTGCGTACTCACTGGTGCAACGGGGCGCTACTATAGGGAGAGAGGGCGATCCGGTCAAGCAGAATTTCTTGGTTTCGACGCGTCCGGTTAACCTGTGTTCGCTTTGCCGAAAACTACGGCGAACCGCACGCACAGGCAGTTTCGCCAGGGCGTTTCCTGCGCCGCAGGCAACAAAAAAGCCTGAACTTGCGTTCAGGCTTTCTCATTAAAATATGGCGGTGAGAGAGGGGTTGATTCGCTGCGCTCACCCTGCGGGCCGCCTTTGGCGGTCCAAAACACGTAGCGTTTTGTCAAACCCTGTCGAGGGTTCTTACCCTCTCGGATCCTGCTTTATAAAAGCAAAAAAAGCCTGGACGCGAATCCAGGCTTTCTCTTTAAAATATGGCGGTGAGAGAGGGGTTCGAACCCTCGATACACTTTCGCGTATACACACTTTCCAGGCGTGCTCCTTCAGCCACTCAGACACCTCACCGTTTTACTTCATCGCCAACGCGTTGCGCTGTCGACGGGCGCTAATGTAGGAGAATCTGATCCCAGCGTCAACCCTCTTGTGACATAACCACGACTGTTTAGCTAAACTTGCAGCAATTTGCTGATTTCCCGAGCAATCGACCACCGCGCTACACACATCCGCTGGACCCTCATGGGGCTAAATTGCCTTGCAGGCTAATATTTGTACATTTTGGTGTTGGTTAGCTCAATATATCAGCAATGGGATTATCTATGGTGCAGTTATATGCATTAATACTGGATTATTAGTCATATGTGTCGCTAAATAGATTGGTGCAGGCACGGCGGTTTTGGCAAGGAATATCACACCGCCGCGCAGGTTGCCGGGCAAGACGCCGGCGATAACGCAGACAGGGACTGACCTATTAAATAATAATGCAGTAGAGGTTCATTTTGACTCCATCGGACTCCACAACGGCAGCGCCGCAGCGCCATGCCATCCCCCCGGGCGCCGGGGCACTGTTCTTTATCCAAATCTTTGCCACCCTGGGTTTTGCCGTGCTGTATTCCACGCTGGTGCTCTACGCCACCAAGCGCCTGGGCTTCAGCGAGGGCAGCGCCAACGCCATGATGGGCGTATTTGGTGCGTTCAACTACGGTTTGCATATGTTTGGTGGTTACCTGGGCGGGCGCTTCCTCAGCAACCGCAACCTGTTCGTGCTGGGCATGGTGCTGCAGGTGATCGGTTGTGCATTGATCGCCGTGGCGGGCGTTTGGGGGCTTTATTGGGGGCTGGCGATGTTCCTGACCGGCAGCGGGCTGAACGTCACCTGCATTAATATGATGCTGACCCAGCGCTTTAAACCGGATGACGATCGGCGCGAATCGGCCTTTTTGTGGAACTACGCCGGGATGAACCTGGGGTTCTTTGTCGGATTCACCGTGGCCGGCTATTTCCAACTGACCGAAAACTACCGCGCTCTGTTCCTGTTCGCCACGTTGGGCAATGCCGCGGCGATCATCGTCGCTGTCAGCCGCTGGCGCATTCTGGCCGATCTCAACACCCCGCTGCACGATGCCAGCCGTTCGCAATACCGCTGGCGCATGCTGGTCGGGCTGGCGGTATTGGTGGCACTGGTGCCCATTATCCGCGTGATGCTGACCCATGCCGAATTCAGCGGCCACTTCGTGATTGGCCTCGGAGTACTGATTTTCCTGATGTTATGCGTGGTGACGTTGCGCCACCACCCGCGTGACGAGCGTCGCCGGATGACGGCTTACCTGATCCTGGCATTAGGCTCTCTGGTGTTTTGGGCGCTGTATCAGCTGGCCCCAATGGGGCTGATGCTGTTCTCCGAGCACAATATCAATCTGAACGTTTATGGCATTCAGGTGGCGCCGCAGTGGATCCAGAACATCAATACGCTGGTGATCGTGGTGGGTGGCCCGTTGATGGCCTGGTGGTTCAATCGCCTGCGCGCTCGCGGCTGCAATATCGATATTCCGATGCAGTTCTCCGGTTCGCTGTTTTGCATCGGGCTGGGCATGCTGGTGTTGCCGTTGGGCATTAGCCTGGCCGGCGGCGACGGGCTGGTGGCGTTCAAATGGATCGCGATCAGTTACGTGTTGCAGAGCATCGGCGAACTGATGATTTCCCCTATCGGTTACGCGATGATCGGCAAACTGGCGCCACCGCGTTATCAGGGCGTCATGATGGGCTGCTGGATGATGGTCACCGGCGTTGCTTCGGTGCTGGCGGGCTATGTCTCCGGCCTGATGCCGGAAAACAGCGGCAGTACCCCGTTGCAAACTAACCCTGGCTACAGCGAGGTGTTCAGCGTACTGGGCTGGGGCGCTGCGGGCGTTGGCGTGGTGATGCTGATTTTGATCCCGCTGTTGCGCAGGCTTATCCGGCATGACGCTCCTGCCGCAGCCTGAGATCCCTCGGTCTAAAAACAGCCCCACTGGTCGGGGCTGTTTTCATTTTGAGCTTTAGCGCTTGCATCTGTTGGCGAATCGCGGAAGTCTGGATGCAAATGCATAAAAACAGACGGGAGCCGCACAGATGAACATCATTTTTTATCACCCTTTCTTTAACGCCCAGGACTGGCTGACAGGCCTGTCGCAGCGTCTGCCACAGGCGACGGTTCGCGCCTGGCAACCTGGCGACGATCGCCCGGCGGATTATGCGCTGGTGTGGCGGCCGCCCTATGAGATGCTGGCGAATCGCGGCAAATTAAAAGGGGTTTTTGCCCTCGGCGCGGGCGTTGACGCCATCCTGGAACAAGAGCGCCAGCATCCCGGCACTCTGCCGGCAGGCGTTCCGCTGGTGCGCCTTGAGGACACCGGCATGGCGCAACAGATGCAGGAATATGCGCTTAGCTATGTGCTGCGTTATTTCCGCCGTTTTGATGAATATCAGTTACTGCAACAGCAGCAGAAGTGGCAACCGCTCGATCCCCATCAGCAGGAGAATTTCACCATTGGCATTTTGGGGGCGGGGGTGTTGGGGAAAAGCGTGGCGCTGAAACTGGCGGAGTTTGGTTTCAACGTGCGTTGCTGGAGCCGCAGCCCTAAACAGATTGCTGGCGTGCAGAGTTTTGCCGGTGCAGAGCAACGCGCCGCATTTCTCGATGGCGTGCAATTGCTGATCAACCTGCTGCCCAATACGCCGGAAACCGCAGGTATCCTCAATCAGCAACTGTTTGCACACCTGGCGCCTGGCGCTTACCTGATCAATCTGGCGCGTGGCGCGCATCTGGTTGAGGACGATTTACTGCAGGCGCTGGAGCAGGGGCAAATCGCCGCCGCTACGCTCGATGTGTTCGTTGACGAACCGCTGCCACAGGCGCATCCGTTCTGGCGTCATCCGCGTGTCACCATTACCCCGCATATTGCTGCCATCACCTTGCCGGAAGCGGCGATGGATCAGATAGCGGCAAACATCCGTGCGCTTGAATCCGGCCAAACACCGGCCGGCGTGGTGGATGTGCAACTGGGTTACTGATCTTTCGGTGATGCACCTGCTAAGCTAATTGAATAATAAACCGCGCCTGCCGCCGTATTTACGGCAGGCCGCCAAGAAGGAGAAGTAATGTACCCCGTTGATTTACATATGCACACCGTCGCCAGCACCCACGCCTACAGTACGCTGCATGACTACATCGTCGAAGCCCAGCAAAAGGGCATCAAACTGTTCGCCATCACCGACCATGGCCCGGATATGGCCGATGCGCCGCATTATTGGCACTTTATGAACATGCACGTGTGGCCACGTCTGGTGGACGGCGTGGGCATATTGCGCGGCATCGAGGCCAACATCAAAAACCTGCAGGGCGATATCGACTGCACCGGCCCGATGCTGGATAAAATTGACGTGATTATTGCCGGTTTCCACGAGCCGGTATTTGCACCGCAGGATAAAGCGGCCAATACCGAAGCGATGATCGCCGCGATGGCGCAAGGTGACGTGCACATAATCAGCCACCCTGGCAACCCAAGATATCCGATCGATATTGCGGCGGTTGCTGCCGCCGCGGCCAAATACGACGTGGCATTGGAACTGAACAATTCGTCGTTCACCCATTCGCGCAAGGGCAGCGAGGATAATTGCCGGGCGATTGCCGCGGCGGTGCGTGATGCCGGTGGCTGGTTAGCGCTGGGCTCGGATTCACACATTGCTTTCTCGCTCGGCGGTTTCGAGCACTGCGAACGCATCATTGCCGAGGTGGAGTTCCCGCAGGAGCGTATTCTCAACGTGAGCCCACGACGCCTGCTCGATTTTCTCGAGCGTCGCGGCAAGCCGGCGATTGCGGAATTGGCCGATTTGTGACATCGTCCCGGCAAATTTTTCCGTATTGTATAAGGCATTATCATGAATGAGTTTTCCGTTGTTTGCCGCGTGCTGGGTACGCTGTTTTATCGCCAGCCGCAGGATCCGTTGCTGGTGCCGCTGTTTACGCTGATCAAAGAAGGCAAGCTGCAACAGCACTGGCCGCTGGAACAGGACGAACTCTTGGTACGCCTGCAGCAGGGTTGTGATGTGAACCTGCTGTCCAGCGACTTCAACGCCATGTTCGTCGGCAGCGAATGCAGCGTGTCACCTTTCCGTTCGGCCTATGTTGAAGGGGCAACCGAAGCGGAAGTGCGTACTTTCCTGCAGCAGCGCGGCATGCCGCTCGGAGAAGCGCCGGCCGATCATTTCGGTTCTTTGTTGCTGGCGGCCTCCTGGCTGGAAGACCAGTCTCAGGAAGACGAAGCGCAGGCGCAAATCACGCTGTTTGACGACTATCTGCTGCCATGGTGCGGCCGTTTCCTCGGCAAAGTAGAAGCTCACGCCACCACCGGTTTTTACCGCACTTTGGCGCTGTTGGCTCGCGAGTCGATTCAGGCAATGCGTGACGAACTGGCGGAATACGAACAGGAAGAAGACCAGCCGGGCGAAGAGGGCGAACAGCCTTAATCCGCGAGTGGCCGGCTAGCGCCTGATGGCGAAGTCGGCCTTTTCCCGCCATCAATGTTCCCCGCTACACAGGTTTTCATCCCCCATACGTAAACTGACAAAAAATCCCCTAATCTGACGCTTTACTGGCGGCTTGGCCTTTTTGTGCCTGCACGCCTTGTTTCCTCACGCAAAGGGTAAAGCATGAAAAATAACTGGATGCAGCAGATCCAATCGATGATTGGGCAAAAGGCCGGTTCAATCGGCGGTTCGGAAGGTATCGGCAAGCTGCTGGCCCCGACTGCGCTGGGTGGCCTGGTGGGCGTTTTGCTGGCGAATAAGTCTTCGCGCAAGCTGGTCGGCAAATTCGGTAAGAATGCGTTGATTATCGGCGGCAGCGCAGCGGTTGGTGCAGTGCTGTGGAATAAGTACAAACAACGGGTGAAAGAAACCCACCAGAACGAACCACAGTTTGGCCTGCAGACCACGCCGGTGGATTTGCGTGCCAAACGTCTGGTGCAGGCGCTGGTGTTTGCCGCCAAAAGCGACGGGCATATCGATGCGGAAGAAAAGCTCGCCATCGACCACAGCCTGGAACAGCTGCAGGTGGGTGAAGAAGCGCAAAAATGGGTGCAAGAGGCGATCGACCAGCCGCTTAACCCGGATTTGATCGCCCAGAGCGTCAAGAATGAAGACGAAGCGCTGGAGGTATATTACCTGAGCTGCATGGTGATCGACGTGGATCACTTTATGGAGCGTGGCTATCTTGATGCTCTGGCGCAGTCGTTGAAGATCCCGGCGGACGTCAAGCAGGGCATAGAAAACGACGTGAACGAGAAAAAACGCGAGCTGGCATAGCGCCGCTTGGCAAGCCGGGGGGAATCGTGTCACTCTTGCCTTAATCAAGGTAAGCGGATGATTTAACAATGATGACCCCCCCTAAGGCAGAAAAACGTCCTTATCCCATTACGGTTCACGGCGACACGCGTGTGGACGACTACTATTGGCTGCGCGACGACGATCGCGCAGACCCGCAGGTGTTGGACTACCTGCAGGCGGAAAACGCCTTCACCGATGCGGCGCTGAAACCACAGCAGGCCCTGCGCGAAACGCTGTATGAAGAAATGGTGGCGCGCATTCCTCAGCAGGAACATTCAGTCCCCTATGTCAGAAACGGCTACCGCTATCAGACGCGCTTCGAACCGGGCAATGAATACGCGATTTATGTGCGTCAGCCGCAGGCGGAAAGCGAACATTGGGACACCCTGATCGACGGCAACCAGCGCGCCGAGCAGCGAGAGTTTTATACCCTTGGCGGGCTGGAAGTCAGCCCCGACAACCAAAAGCTGGCGGTGGCGGAGGATTTCCTCTCCCGTCGCCAATACGACATTCGTTTCAAAAACCTCAACGACGACAGCTGGACCGACGAAGTGCTGGAAAACACCTCCGGCAACTTCGAGTGGGCCAATGATTCAGCCACCGTGTATTACGTGCGTAAACACGCTAAAACGCTGTTGCCGTATCAGGTCTATCGCCATGTGGTAGGTACCGATCCGCAGCTTGATGAATTGATCTACGAAGAGCTGGATGACACCTTCTACGTCGGGTTGGAAAAAACCACCTCCGAACGTTTCATTCTGATCCACCTGAGCAGCACCACCACCTCGGAAATTCTGCTGCTGGACGCCGATCGCGCCGACAGCACGCCGCAGATGTTTGTGCCGCGCCGCAAGGATCATGAATACGGTATCGATCACTATCATCAGCATTTCTACATCCGTTCCAACAAGGACGGCAAAAACTTCGGCCTGTATCAGAGCGAGCAGGCGGACGAAGCGCAGTGGCAGACGTTGATTGCTCCCCGCGTGGAAGTGATGCTGGAAGGCTTTAGCCTGTTCCGCGACTGGCTGGTGGTAGAGGAACGCAGCGAGGGGTTGACCCAACTGCGACAAATTCACTGGCAGAGCGGTGAAGTGAAGCGCATTGCCTTCGACGATCCGACCTACACCACCTGGCTGGCATACAATCCGGAGCCGGAAACCGAGCTGTTGCGCTATGGTTACTCCTCGATGACCACGCCCACTACGCTGTATGAGTTGAATCTCGACAGCGGCGAACGTGTGATGCTCAAACAGCAGGAAGTGAAAAACTTTACCCCGGAAAATTACCGCAGCGAGCGAGTCTGGGTGAAGGCGCGCGACGGTGTCGAGGTGCCGGTTTCGCTGGTTTATCGCCCGGATAGCTTCGTGCACGGCAGCAACCCGCTGATGGTGTATGGCTACGGCTCTTACGGCAGCAGCATGGATCCGGCCTTTAGCGCCAGCCGCTTGAGCCTGCTGGATCGCGGTTTTGTCTTTGCGCTGGCGCACATTCGCGGCGGCGGCGAATTGGGGCAGCTGTGGTACGAAGACGGCAAGCTGTTCAACAAGCAAAATACCTTCAACGACTTTATCGACGTGACGGAAACCTTGATTGCTCAAGGCTACGGCGATGCCAAACGGGTATTCGCCATGGGTGGCAGCGCCGGCGGCTTGCTGATGGGCGCGGTGATTAACCAGGCACCACAGCTGTTCAACGGCATCGTGGCGCAAGTGCCGTTTGTCGACGTGGTCACCACCATGCTTGACGAGTCTATTCCACTGACCACCGGTGAGTATGACGAGTGGGGCAACCCGAACGAACGAGCTTATTACGACTACATTTTGCAGTACAGCCCGTACGATCAGGTCAAGGCGCAGGATTACCCGCATATGCTGGTCACCACCGGCCTGCACGACTCGCAGGTACAGTATTGGGAACCGGCCAAGTGGGTAGCAAAATTGCGTGAGTTGAAAACTGACGACCGCCAACTGCTGCTGTATACCGATATGGATTCCGGCCACGGCGGCAAGTCGGGGCGTTTCAAGGCCTACGAGGATATCGCGCTGGAGTACGCCTTTATTTTGGCGCTGGCGGAGTAACCTTCTGGCGGGCGGCTGGCGCTGCCCGCTTTCTTCAGCCGATCAGATAGTATTTCAGCGTGTGTTTCATGTCCGGGCTGAGATCTTCAATGGATTTCAGCATCCAGCGCAAATAGCCGGGATCTTCCTGCGCAATGCGATCAATTTCCTGCCCACGGTATTTTCCGAACTTAAACTTCTTCAACAGCACCGGCTGCTCGGTGATTTGCGCCATTTGCTCCGGCGTCCAGCCTGAATCCTTGATGATGCGTTGCAGCAGCGCGGCGGTCACGTAGCAGTCATACAATGCGCGGTGCGGATACAGGGTTGTGTCCTGCGGCAATTGCACATCCAGATTGAGCGCGTAGCGCAGATATTGGTTGCCGTATTTGATGTCCGGGTACAGGTTACGGGCCAGCTTCATGGTGCAGATCCAGGCGCCGTGCATTTCAGGCAGTACGCCGCGATCGAAAGCCGCATTGTGAGCGACATAGTAGGGGCTGCCGAGATAACGCCCGATCGCCACCGCGATCCGCGGTTTCCCTTCGACCATCTGCTCGGTAATGTGGTGAATAGCCATGGCTTCAATGCCAATTGGCCTGTCAGGGCTGATCAAATCGTTCATGGGATTGGTGATTTGCCCGTCAATCAGATCGACAGAGGCCACTTCGACTACGCCGCCTTCCAGCCCGCAGGTTTCAGTATCTATTACGCGTAAATTCATGGTTTCCTCAGGATGGCTGCACAAGTTTAGCTTAACGGGCCGTTACGCCAATGCCAACCGTTGAAAGCGGGGACGTTATTTCAGGCAACAAAAAACCCGCCTTGGCGGGTTTAACTCTACGGTTAGAAGTTCGCTTACTCGCCGGACGTTTGCCCTTTTTTGGCGCGTTTGCCTGCGCGTTTTTCAGCAGGGGTTTTCAACGGCTTCTTCTTCGCATTTTTTTTGCTATCCATTCCCTTACTCATGATGGCCTCTCAGTTACCTATGGTTGGGTGGGTTGCTCAGCCATTAACCCCCTTACGCCTGTCGGATGCAAGCATGAAAGCAGGTGTTTTAGTTAATCGATTGTTTATAGGTTGAATTTTGTTTTTCAGGAAAGGCTGCTGAAAATATTTGATATGTTATAATATAACAATTAATTCCTAACCGGAGAGCGCGATGACAGTCGTTTCCATGTTAAACCAGCAACAGCTCCTGGCCATGCCGGAGTCTGACTACATGAACCCGGCGCAGCGGGCTTTTTTTCGCCAGCGCTTGCTGGAAGAGCAGCAAAAACTGCTGCAGCACATCGATGCGTTGAAGCGGGATATCGACAGCGGTGAAGTTTCAGGTGACGAAGCGGACAAGGCCGCGCGTGAAGAAGACTTGCGGTTGCTGTTTCGCCAGTTGGATCGCGAAAGCCGTTTGCTGCCGAAAATCAGCGCGGCACTGACGCGTTTGTATAACGGCGACTATGGTTATTGCCGTGAAAGCGGAGAGCCTATTGGCCTGGCGCGCTTGCTGTTGCGGCCAACGGCGGAACTGAGCATTGAGGCCAAAACCGCGCAGGAAATGCGCGAACCGCATCTGCGTAAGCGGGGTTGATTCTACGGCTGGCTCCCAACGGCCAGCCGGTATTTTGCCGGCAAGTCGTATTCATTTTAAGCAAACGAACCTTAACTTGTTGGGGAGCGTAGGAGTTTTCAGGATTTACCGTTGACCAAATGAGTGGCTTCGGCTTTGATGAGGGTATGACCCACAGAGAGACGGAAGCGCCATGGAACAATTACGAGGTTTGTACCCGCCGTTAGCAGCATATGACAGCGGTTGGCTGGACACCGGGGATGGCCACCGGATCTACTGGGAACTGAGCGGTAACCCGAACGGTAAACCGGCAGTCTTTATTCACGGTGGACCGGGGGGCGGCATTTCTCCTTATCACCGCCAACTGTTCGATCCGCAGCGTTACAAGGTATTGCTGTTCGATCAGCGTGGTTGTGGCCGTTCCAAGCCGCATGCCAGCCTGGACAACAACACCACCTGGCACCTGGTGCAGGACATCGAACGGCTGCGCGAAATGGCCGGTGTCGATCAGTGGCTGGTGTTTGGCGGCTCCTGGGGCTCAACGTTGGCGTTGGCCTACGCACAGACTCATCCGCAGCGCGTCAGTGAAATGGTGCTGCGCGGCATCTTTACCCTGCGCAAGCAGGAGCTGCATTGGTACTATCAGGACGGCGCTTCGCGCTTCTTCCCGGAGAAGTGGGAACGTGTGTTGTCGATTCTTTCAGAGGAAGAACGCAAGGACGTGATTGCTTCTTATCGCCAGCGCCTGACCTCAACGGATCCGCAGGTGCAGCTGGAAGCGGCCAAACTGTGGAGCGTGTGGGAAGGGGAGACGGTGACCTTGCTGCCCAGCAGCGAGTCGGCTTCTTTTGGCGAGGACGATTTCGCGCTGGCGTTCGCCCGTATCGAAAACCACTACTTTACTCATCTGGGCTTCCTGGACAGCGACGATCAACTGCTGCGCAACGTTCCGCTGATCCGTCATATTCCGGCGGTGATCATCCATGGCCGTTACGATATGGCTTGCCAGGTACAAAACGCCTGGGATCTGGCGAAGGCTTGGCCGGAGGCGGAGCTGCATATTGTCGAGGGAGCCGGACACTCATTCGATGAGCCCGGCATCCTGCACCAGTTAATGCTGGCGACCGACAAATTTGCCGGCAAATGACACCGAGCCCGCCACTACGGCGGGCTTTTATTATTTGGATTTCGGTTCGTACGGCAGGCGCGAATACTTGTGCGATTCGGCACGGTAGTGCGCCACGCGTTCGCGGAAATAATCACGCAGGTGTTCGGGCTGTTCACGCTCAACCATTTCGGGGATCACCGGCATATTGTAGCGCTCTTTGAACGCCACGCCGGAAGCTGCGAGATCAACGTTCACTTTGTCCATCTCTTCTTTGGAAAGCTCTGCCAAATTGTAACCCACCGTATTCTCCTTACTGTTACCGCATTGGATCAGCGCAGAAGGTAATCCACCCGGCGGCGCTTGGCAAGCCTGAAGCGCGCAGGGGGGGATGGTCACCAATAACCGGTAACGGAAAAGGTTATTTATTATTCGTTCAGCAATGCAATTCATTTATTATTATAAATAAGAATGATTCGCTTTTTGATTAAATTTACAGATGGAAATAGTTATCATAATTATTTAAATGAATAATTGGTGTTTTTCATAACCATTTGATTTTATTTTAATTTAAAATTAAATCGTCGATGATGTAAATCAGGTGTGTTTATTTTGTTTTCGTCAGGGCATAATGCGGAAAAATTAAGTTGATACCTGCAAAATAAAGGAATGATTATGCTGACGCCTGAAATGACCAAAAAGCTGAATGAGCAACTGAACCTGGAGTTCTACTCTGCCAACCTGTATCTGCAAATGAGTGCCTGGTGCAGCGATAAAGGCTTTGAAGGCGCCGCGGCATTCCTTAAAGAACACTCTCAGGAAGAGATGCAGCACATGCAGCGCCTGTTCGAATACCTCAGTGATACCGGTGCACTGCCGCTGCTGGGCACCATCGCCGCGCCGCCGGTTGAGTTTGGTTCCCTGGCAGAGGTGTTCCAACAGACGTACGAACATGAGCAACTGATCACCCGCCAGATTAATGAACTGGCGCACGCGGCAATGACCGCTCATGACTATTCAACCTTCAACTTCCTGCAGTGGTATGTTGCCGAGCAGCACGAAGAAGAGAAGCTGTTCAAGTCCGTACTGGATAAACTGGCGCTGGTGGGCAACAGCGGCAATGCCCTGTTCTTCATTGATAAAGATCTGAAGAAAATGGGTGCGGCCGGCGAAAACGGTAACGGCCAGGCCTAATCCTTTTGTAGAAAACCGCGTGTCGGCGTTGGCCGGTGCGCGGTTTTTTTATGCCCTGCATTTATCGCGGTTTTACAGCGATATGTGCTACTGGATCGCAAAATGCCAGCGTTCTGCTCGACTTGCATAATGACACTCGTTATCATTTGACGCGATACGCTACAGGGAAGGTTGAGAGTCAAAACAGGGGGTTACTCCCGTAATTCTGTTTACCCGTGGCGCAATCATCTGCGGTGGGTTGGGCTGCTGATACATCGCCCTGGCGGTTAGCCTGGCTCCTTATCACCCTCGATTATTGCTTTAAGGGATATCACTGTGATCGGTAAAATTCGGACTTCTTATCGCCTGCTTTCCACCATTTTCGTGCTGTTTGTCGGGCTGTCCTCACAGCAGGCACTGGCGCATGCCCATTTAAAAGTTGAAACGCCGGCGGCAGATGCCAGCGTGAGTCCGGCACCCAAGGTGCTGACGCTCAATTTCTCCGAGGGTATTGAGCCCAACTTCAGCGGCATTAAAATCACCGGCCCAGACAACGCCGAAGTGAAAACCGGCAAGCTGCAGCTCGATGCGAACAACAATACCCAGGTCAATCTGCCTATCGAAGGCGATCTGGCGGCAGGCAAATATAACGTCAGCTGGCATGTGGTGTCGGTCGACGGTCATAAAACCAAGGGCCAATACAGCTTCACCGTAAACTGACCCATGAGTCTGGCGACCCTGTTTGTCCTGTGTCGCTTTGTGCACTTTGCGGCGGTGATGCTGATGTTTGGCTCCAGCTTATTCACCGCCTTATTGTCGCCGCAGCGCCTTTCTCCGTATCTCACCCGTGATGTGCGTCCTTTGTTGGTCTCTTGCACCTGGCTTGCCGGGCTGTCCGCTATTGCGTTGCTGGCTATTCAGGCCGGGCAGATGGGCGACGGCTGGGCAGATACCTGGCGGCTGGACGTGTGGTGGGCAGTACTGGGCACCACCTTTGGCGAGGTTTGGCGCTGGCACCTGGGCATTTCAATGCTGGCATTGCTGAGCCTGTGGCTCGCCGAGCCACGTCGTACACAACTGCTGGCGCTGCTTTCCACATTGCTGTTGGTCAGCATGGCGTTTATCGGCCATGCGGCGATGCATGGTGGGGGGCTTGGCGCACTGCATCGTTTCAATCATGCGCTGCACCTGCTGGCGGCCGGGTACTGGTTTGGCAGCCTGTTGCCGCTGCTGGTCTGTTTGCGCTATCTGACCCAACCGCAGTGGCGCAGCGACGCGGTGACCACATTGATACGCTTCTCGCGCTGGGGACACCTGGCTGTGGCGCTGGTGCTGCTGACCGGCGTAATCAACAGTTTGATCATTCTCGGCAGTTGGCCGTTGGACGTAGATTCTCCGTACCAACGCCTGCTGCTGTTTAAAACCGCGCTGGTGGCGCTGATGGTTATGGTGGCATTAGCCAACCGCTACGCCGTCGTCCCGGCGATGAGCAGCATGCCACGGCTGGCGCAGCGCGGGCTGGTGCTTGCCTGCTGGGCGGAGTTGGGGTTAGGGGCGGTGGTGCTGCTGCTGGTCAGTTTATTTGCAACCTATGCGCCGGTATAACATTCCGGCTTGCCGGATGCCCCCAAACTGCGGGAAAATTGAATCAAATAGCAACCCTAAGGCCATAACATGAAATCGGTATTACTTGGCATGACGCTGCTGGCAACCGCGACCGGTGCTTTGGCAGCAGACCAACTGGTGAACATCACCAAGCTGGAATACGGCAAGCAGTGGGCGTTCACCAAAGAAGAAGTGACGCTGCAGTGCCGCAGCGGCGGTGCGTTGTTCGTGCTCAACAACAGCACGCTGATGCAGTACCCGCTTAACGCGGCCGCAGAAGCGCAGGTGAAAGCAGGGCAGCAACGCGCTCAACCGCTGGACGTGATCCTGCTCGATGACGCCGCCAATCCAGGCCATAAGATGAGTGTTGAGCCGTACCGCGAACGCGCCGAGAAGCTCTGCGCGAACTAATCGCTTATCCCCCAATGGCTTAGTGCGAGGTTAACCGGTGATGGATAATTGCACGAAATTAATTCCGTAATGAAACTATCACCGGCCGTGCGGCTGGCTGGCAAAAATAGCGCGGTAAGCTACTCTTAAAGTGCACGGCTGAACAAGCCTTGCACAAAATGCCAACTTTTAGCGCACGGCTCTCTCCCAAGAGCCATTTCCCTAGACCGAATATAGGAATCGTATTCGGTCTTTTTTTGTGTTTGATTTATCAGTTAATTTTCTGCAATTAGAAAAATAAGCTGCAACCATGGCTTTGCCCAGACTCAAACCCCGGTAATAAAACGCGCTGCAAAGGAAAGATCGTTTTTTTGCATGATAGCTACGAGGGGGACGAGAGGTGTTGGGGGGATAACGTGGTGATCTGTCAGCTTAACAGTGCAACAGATACATCAAGCCCTATTGGCTGAAATAGGGCTTGCGAGAGTGGCTAAGCTTTCCTGTTAATGATTCAAAAACATCAGCGGTTTGCAGCTCCCGCCCGGAAGGGATAAGCGGCGAACAGCGCGGCTACCGCCTGTTGAAGCTGCGCCTGGCTGGCAGGTTGCGCGTCTGAGTTGAGCGTGTCGCTGGCGGTTCCGCGCCAGACCAGCTGTTTCTTCTTGCTGTCCACCAGATCCACCGTCAGGGTGCCTTCGGTGTAGGTCCACAGTGTTTGATTGTATCCGCCCCAGCCGGCATAGCCCCAGCGGCCAATCGGCGCGGGGGAGTCATTCACCTGCACTTTGTTTTGTTTCATTGCGCTGCTGTAAACCAACAGGTCTGGGGATGCGCTCAGCTTATAGCCGCGCTGCTCCATCTGTTGCGCTATGGCGCTATGAATATATTTACCCGTCAGCGTTAAGTACTGCCCCTCGGCCTCTGTAGCAAAGCCGTAGGTATGGTATTGGCTAAAATTGGTGCTGTGGTCATAGTCGCTGGTCACCTGCGGCTGGTTGGCGCAGCCCGACAATAAAGCCAAGGAACTTGCGAGCAAAAGGCAAGAAAGCGAACGCATAGAAAACCCCTGTAGGATTATTAGTTTCATAAACTTAGCCCCAGAAGGTGAGCTTGGCAAATCTGGTTGGCAGGAACGGGTTAGGTGGACCGAGGGAACGAAAAACCGTAACGATCTCGCCAGAAAGAGCAGGGTGTGTGTTCCGTAGGGGGCATCAGGCGATTCAGGTCGCGGATACCCGAACCCGTAGCGATACGCCGGAGTTTCGGCTCGTTCACTGAAAATTAAGAACATGCTGCTGGCCGCGGTGGCAGTGGCTTTGTTACTATCGGCTCACCTAAAGTCTCAATGGTGCATTACGTTGAAAATCAAAGCGTTGTTATTTATCGCCTTAGTCGGCCTCGCCGGCTGCAGCCAGGAGGGAGCGAAAGTGAGCCAACCCGTGAATAAAGACGGAGATCATACGGAAGTGTTGCTGGTTAACAGCGCGCTGGTAGATTGCATGGGCGTAGCCCCAATGAAATGCATGCAGGTTCGCCACTCTGTGCAGGGCCAGTGGGAAATGTTTTACAGCCAGATCGAAGGTTTTACCTTCGAGCCCGGTTACCGCTACCGCCTGAAGGTTAAAGTGACCGAACTGGAAAACGTCCCGGCTGACGCTTCTTCACTGCGCTATACGCTGGTTGAGCAGTTGGAAAAGAACAAGGTCTGATAGCCGTATGCAGGTCAGGGCCGAATGTCCTGACCTGATAGCCTCAAAGCGATAACCCAACGTCCGCCGCTACCTGCTCAATCTGATAGCGTGAAGTCCGCGCCAACGCAGGCTCTTTTTCAACGTAATACGCATACGCAATCACGCCAATCGACAATGCCCAGGCCCGGCCACGCAGCCAGGTGGCTTTATCGGTATCCACGGCGCGTATAAAATCCTCGCGGTTGTCCTGACTCAATAAATTCCACGCGACAATCAAATCCACCGCCGGATCGCCAATCGCCATACCACCCCAGTCGATTACCGCCGCTAACTTACCTTCGTTGACCAGCAGGTTGCCCGGCTGGATATCGGTGTGGATCCAGCATGGGGTAGCGCTGTTCTCCTGTATCTGGCTAACGGTTTCCCATACGTGCAGCAGAATGTCCGTATCGAGATAGTCACCACATTGCGCTATCGCGTTGCGGGTGAGGGTGTCTCTGGCGCCAAGCGGGCCGCCACGATAGGAGGTCAGGCTCTTTTGCAACTCAGGCTCGGTAACAGGGATGGCATGCAGTGCGTGGACAAATTCCCCCAGCTGTTGCGCCAGCCCAGGGCTGCCTTCGCCGCAAACCGGCATGTGCCCCTGGATCCAACGGCCTACGCACCAGTTGAAAGGGTAGCCTGCTTGCGGCTGACCTTGCGCCAGCGGAACGGGAACCGGGGCCGGCAGATAACGGGCTAGCAACGCCGGGTAACGGTTTTCCCGCTTAAGCGCCGCCGCTGCAGACGGCGTGCGCGGCAGACGAATATAGAGCTCGTCGCCCAACTGCAGCATCACGTTATCGGTACCGGCAATAGTGACCGGCGCTATCGCCAGCGCCGCCCACTGCGGAAACTGGTCGGTGAGCATGGAAGTCACCAGGTTGAGATCAATATCCACTTCGTCGGCGTGTAATTTGGCGATAAAACTCACGTGCGCACTTCCTTCAAGGCTGAGATTTAACGAGTGAGACTGGTCTGCTCACTGGGCTTGTTGCAAATCTGCCATGCACCCAGCTTAAGTATATTGATAAAATCAGGTATATTGTCCTTCGGTTTTTAGCTACCAAGAAAAAATTACTATGATTATCAAACCTAAAATTCGTGGTTTTATCTGCACTACCGCTCACCCGGCAGGTTGTGAAGCCAATGTCCGTGAGCAAATCGCCTACGTTAAATCACGTGGCGAACTGAAAAACGGGCCGAAAAAAGTGCTGGTGATCGGTGCTTCCACCGGTTACGGCCTGGCGTCACGTATCAATGCCGCCTTCGGCAGCGGTGCGGCCACTATCGGCGTATTTTTTGAAAAGCCGGGCAGCGAAGGCAAAACCGGTTCTGCCGGTTGGTATAACTCTGCCGGTTTTGACAAGGCAGCTAAAGAAGAAGGCCTGTACGCGAAAAGCGTTAACGGCGATGCGTTCTCCAACGAATGCCGCCAAACGGTCATTGACCTGATCAAACAGGATCTGGGCCAGATCGACATGGTGGTTTACTCACTGGCTTCGCCGGTGCGTAAAATGCCGGAAACCGGTGAAGTGGTGCGCTCTGCGCTGAAACCTATCGGCGAACCGTACAAATCCGTGGCGCTCGACACCAATAAAGACGTGCTGGTTGAAGCCGTGGTTGAACCGGCCAACGAGCAGGAAATTGCCGATACCGTCAAAGTGATGGGCGGCCAGGACTGGCAGCTGTGGATGGACGCACTGGAAGAAGCCGGCGTGCTGGCGGACAACGTGCAGGCAGTCGCTTACTCCTACATCGGTACCGATCTGACCTGGCCAATCTACTGGCACGGTACGCTGGGCAAAGCCAAAGAAGACCTGGATCGCGCGGCGCAGGCCATCGATCAGAAACTGAAGGCCAAAGGCGGCGCGGCTTACGTTGCCGTACTGAAGTCGGTAGTGACTCAGGCTTCCTCCGCTATCCCGGTCATGCCACTGTATATCTCTATCGTTTTCAAAATCATGAAAGCGCAGGGGATCCACGAAGGCTGTATCGAGCAGATCCAACGTCTGTTCGCCACCAAGCTGTACAGCGGCACCGCACCGGATACCGATGAGAAGCACCGTCTGCGTCTGGACGACTGGGAACTGCGCGACGACGTACAGAACACCTGCCGTGAAATCTGGGCACAAATCGACGACAGCAACATCAACGAACTGACCGATTACCTGGGCTACAAGGCCGAGTTCCTGCGTCTGTTCGGTTTTGGTCTGCAAGGCGTTGATTACGAAGCCGATCTCAGCGGTGAAGTTAAGTTTGATGTGATTGAGCTGGTCTAAATCCATCGAGTATTGAGAAAAGGCCGGGTTTCCGGCCTTTTTTACGCCTGTCACCCAGCCGCTCATCAGTCCAGTTGATCGTTGACAGCAATAAATTATCGTTTTACGATAATTTATTGCTGTGTTTAAGGATGAAATCGCTATGGGCGCTGCGCCACGGATCCACCTTCCGCTTTATGTACGTTGCTTGTGTTTGTTGATCATGACGATGCTGATTGTCAGCACCGGCGTGGAGATGTTTATGATTGTCCAGGGTTGGGTGCAGGGCGAGGCGTTCAACAGCATCGTGGCGTCCTACCGTGACTATTACCCAGAACTGAACGCCTATGCCGTTCCGCAGCAACGCTGGGCTTTAGTGGCCACCCTGTTGTTGGACATGTTCGCCTACGTGCCTTATTACAGCGCATTACTGTGCGGCGCTGGGCTGTTTTACCAGTTCTATCGCGGCAACGTTTGGCACCGCAACAATATGCTGCTGTTACAGATCATCGGTATCCTGCTGATTGTCGATGTGCTTTTCCCCTCGCTGGCCGGGATGTTGCAGGTGATGATACTGACGGCCAATGAAAAAATGCTGCTAATAATTTATTATGGTATCAACAGCGAATCGGTACGCTCGCTGATCGTAGGCTGCGCAATCCTGGTGTTTAGCCGGGTGTTCCTGGAAGCGTTGCGGCTGAATGAAGAACAGCTTTCTTTCGTGTGAGAATAGAGTGGCGATAATAGTAAGTCTTGATGTCATGTTGGCCAAAAGGAAGATGCGTTCGAAGGAACTGGCGGAACAGGTGGGCATCACCGAACAAAACCTGTCCCTGCTGAAGAACGGCAAGGTGAAGGGCGTGAGGCTGGAGACGTTAGATAAAATCTGCCGGATCCTCGATTGCCAGCCTGGCGATCTCCTGGCCTGGCAACCGGATAACCAAGACTAGCGCGGTGGCGTGCTTTGCGCGCCATATCGTCAATATATTGATTAATTATTATCGTCGGTACTGTAAGCCTTTTTATTGTCAATTAAATCATTAGTCACCTTATTTAAAATTAATAAGGTCGTTTTGACGTTGCTCGCGTTTGAAGGGGGGTTATTAAACTAAAAAAAGTCATTTTTTTATTTACCGTTGCTAATGATAGCGTTTATTTTAAAGGAGGATATATGAAATTTTACCAAGGGATCCCGGTATTGTTAATTATGCTAAGCGGTTGCAGCAATATTCAACCCGGCTTTTCGTCTTCAAGCCCTGGCTGGGAACAGCCAAAGCCGGCGACACGTGAGCAACGGCAGCGCATCAGCGCGGGAGAGTCGGCTTCTGCGGTGCTTAACGAGAGAGGGCCGAGTATCGGTGGAACCATCGATTGGTCAACATTGTGGGATCGCTAATTCACTAAATATATTTATCCTGCGAATTAAAAACCCAATGGCACTCATTTAATTAAGGTTTACGCTTTGCCGGGTAATATGTTGTTCTTCTCGCGTTGTTTATTTTAACAGCAATAAGTACTTTTCATTATTTAATGGGAATGAGCGCCATTATGGGCCTTATTACAGGAGTTTATTGTGGAAAAAGGCATCCCCGTTATTTTCATATGTCTATTATTGCCCTGGTGCCAGCAGGCTGCCGCCGCGCGTTATGAGCGGGAGCATGAAGGCGTCTCTTCGGTGCTGTTTCGCAAGAAACTCAAAGAGGTGGCTCATGACTTCTGGGACGAGATGGGCAACGAGAAACAGCGACCTCTGGTATCGACGCAAAGTGAAGACAATACGCTGGCTCAGCGTAAAGCCTGCAAAGGGCAGAGGGGCAAGGCTGCCGCCGCGAGTGAACCGCATCCATCGGCATTGCCGCGCGAAGAACGACCGCTGCTTATCAACGGTTGCTAGCCTCATGCACTAATGGAGTTTTTGCTTTTGAAATTGACCTCTTTAATGGCAGCGGCACTCGCCCTGTTGGCGTCTTCTTGTTGCTATTCGTTTGTCGACAAGCACGCTCAGCGCGCCGGTTTCGAGACGGGGGAAAGCCGCGTGGATTACCGATTACGGTTTAACGGGCTGTTGCAACATCTGTGGTACGTAGAGCAAATACGTTCGGAACAGACGCGTCTTGCCGTGATACGCCTTGAGCGCAAAACGCTGGAGTCCGCGATGTTGCCGCGTGTATGTCGGGCAACACCTGTGCCGCTGTTTTTAGTCGGTAAGAGCGCCATAGCCAGAAGATAGTTTTGTGAGTCAACAGGTGAATTTAATATCAGGAGTCTATCAGTGAAACGGATTTTTCTTGCCTGCGTGGCGCAGTGGTCTTGCTTCTCATTGCAGGCGTCGGTTGACTGGCAATACCATGCCGCACAGCCGCTGGATAACAAAATCTCTGAGGAGTACCAGCAAAAGCGCAGCGGGTTAAAACATAAAGTATGGAGTGCCGAGGGCGTGGCGTTGGCCAATGAGAAGGCGCTTGAATTGGAACGGCAACGCGCCGCCGCCGAGCAGGCCAACCGGCAGCAGCTTAAAACGCTGTATGGCGAGTACCACTACCCTTGTGGCAAGCGGAAACAAGAATACCGCAAACTGTGCAACCTGCCGCGCGGGATGACGGATTTTCCCGGGCACAAACGCCACCTTTAGTTCCCTGGCAACTGGCTTGGCATCTGCGCCAGCAGGATGTCGATCGCCGCCCGCGTTTTGGCTGGTAAATAACGGCTGTGAGGCCAGACGGCGTGGATTTCACTGGGCAGCAGGCGAATTTGGCTGAGTACCGGCACCAGTTCACCGCTGCGCAGGTAACGGGTCGACAGCCAGTTGGGGAGCCACACCAGGCCGGTCACGGCGCTGTCGCATAATGAGTTGCTGGCCCGTACCGTCCCGGCAGCCGAATTGCTGGTGTTGCCGGTGGTGCATCTGTCCAACGTGGAGCGCCAAGAGGATTTTGTCGCCGCGCTGCGCACCTTTGTGTAAAGGTAGTGAGATTAAAAGAGTGGCCCCTGGACGCAATGATGCGTGATGAGCCCCCAAGGGGCATCGTCTAGCGGCAATACTCTTTCAGCATGGCGACCGCGTCCGGCTTTAACTGGTAAAGATAGACCGGTCTGCCGGTGGTGCCGTACAGGATGCGGGTGCCCAGAATGCCACTTTCCGCCAGATAGATAAGGTATTTACGGCAGGATACGCGCGAAATGCCGATAGCGTTGGCCAGGTTGTCTGTCGAAAACTCCCCATCGTGCTGCTGTTCGATCCATTCGCATACCGTACTTAGCGTAATGCTGGTTAACCCTTTCGGCAGTTTCTTGCCTTCGCTGCTGTTGGGCTGACGCCGCAGCAGGCTGTCGACATCGGCCTGTGAGAATTCGCGCTGTGCCAGGATCTGCGACTGCTGCTGGTAGTTACTCAGCGCCTCTTTGAAACGGCCGAACTGGAAGGGTTTAATCAGATAATCCACCACGCCGTAGTGCAAGGCGCGTTGCACCGTGTCCACGTCGCTGGCGGAGGAAATGATAATGACGTCGGTTTTTTCACCCAATTCGCGCAGGCCAGGCAGCAGATCCAGGCCATTCTCCTGCTGCATATAGATATCGAGCAGGACCAGATCGATACTGACATCGGTATCGGCCAGCAACTCGCGTGCCTGCGCCAGCGTAGCGACGGTGGCCTGACAGTGAAAGCCGCTTACCTGGCTGAGGTAGTATTTGTTCAACTCCGCTACCATCGGGTCGTCATCAATAATCAATACGTTAATCATGGGTCAGCCCTTGGCCTGATAGGGAATATGGACAAAGAACTGGGTCAGTACACCCGGTTCAGATTCAAAATCAATGCTGCCGCCCAGTTTTTCCAGGCTGCTGCGGATCAACGCCAGGCCGATACCGCGTCCCGGCCCTTTGGTGGACACACCCTGCTCAAAGATACGGGCGCCGAGAGCCGGATCGATGCCGGGGCCGTCGTCGCTGATTATACAGTGTAAGTGATTCTCATTGTGATGAAAGCTCAGGTTGATCTCGTGTCCCTCAACGCCGTCGATGGCGTCAATGGCGTTTTCAATCAGGTTGCCCAGCACGCTGATCAGCACATGGGTGGTTTCCGCGTCGTCGGTTTCCGGCAGCAGGATGGTCTCATCGATGGTCAGCTCAATGCCGGCCTCATGCGCGCGGCTGATTTTGCCGATAAAAAAGCCGGCGACCTCTGGCGACTGTATTTTTCGTAGCAGCGCGCCGATCTCTTCCTGGTAGTTACTGGCAGTGTTGATGATGTAGTTTTCCAACTGCTGGTAAGCCTTCATATGCAGCATGCCGAGGATCACGTGCAGTTTGTTCATAAACTCGTGCGACTGTACGCGCAATGCGTCGGCGTAGTGGGCCATACCGCTCAGGCGCTGCACCAACTGGCTGATTTCGGTTTTATCGCGGAAGGTGGCGATGGCGCCAATCACCTGGCCCTTGACGATCACCGGCACGGTATTGGTCAAAAGCTCGCTGCCGTTAAAACTGATCTGCTGGTCGCGTAACGGTTTGCCGCTGGCCAAAACTTCCGCCAGATGCAGTTGGGCCGGCCAGTACTTACTGGCGGACTCCAGCAGCAGATTTTCGAAGGGGCCACTTTGGCGCAGCAGGCGTTTCGCCTCGTCGTTAACAATGGTGATACGTGACTGGTTATCGACCGCGATGACGCCTTCTTTAATCGATTGCAGCATGGCGTTGCGCTGTTCAAACAGGTTAGAGATTTCGTAGGGTTCAAAACCGAGCATGATGCGCTTAAGCGCTTTCACCAGGAAGAAGATACCCAGCGTGCCGACCAGCGCGGCGAACGCGAGGGTTAAATAGATAATCCAGCGGCTTTCGGCCACCACCCGGTGGACGGTATCGAGAGCGATGCCCAGCGCCACTACCCCTATCTGTCGGCGCTCGCTGTCGTAGACCGGTGCAAAGACGCGCAGTGAAGGCGCCAGCGCGCCACGGTTGATGGCGCTGTTGGTTTTCCCGTACAGGGCCGGTTCTAAATCGTCGCCGATAAAATGCTTGCCGATCAGCCAGGGTTTAGGGTGCGAGTAGCGGATGCCTTTCATGTCCACCACGGTGACGAACAGCAGCTCGTTTTGATGTCTCACCTGCTCGGCGAAGCGCTGGATCGCGCCACTGTGATCTTCCCGCTGCAGGCCGTCAACGACGTTACCGGAAAGCGCCACCGTTTCGGCAATTGCCATCGCCTTTTGGCGCTGCTGATCTTGCCCCTCGTGACTCATCTGCACAAAAAACAGCGCGTACACCACCAGCAGCACCGAAGCAATAATGGCAGACACCATCAGCGTGAGGGTGGTGCTGAGTTTCAGCGGTATCCGTTGTTTGGGCATGGAGGTTCTCCGAATGGGCGTATCAGGATTTTAGCGGGGAATGGGGCGCGGGGCAGCGACCGGCAGCAGGTTATAACATGCTGCCGCCGGGGGAGGGATTATTTTAATTACAAAAGCCGGGATCAGGGTTGATGGTAGATTTCCAGCCCTTGCTGGCCGCTGGCTCCCTGATGGATGATCGCCATCAGCGCGCGCACCACTTTTGACGGATTATCGTGTTGATACACATTGCGGCCGTACACCATGCCGGATGCGCCCTGTGCCATCAGCGCCGCAGATTTCTCCAGCACCGCACCCAGTTCACCTTTACCGCCGCCGCGGACCAGCGTTGGGCAACGCGCCGCTTCAACGACGCGGTGGAAGTCTTCCACCCGTTCGGTAGGGTCGGCTTTGATGATGTCGGCGCCCAGCTCACGCGCCAATCGCACCAGCGGCACCATTTTTTCGACGTCGCCCAATGAGCCGTAAGCCGACCCTTGACCGGCCGGCGCCATAACCAGCGGTTCGACCATCAGCGGCATGCCATAGCGATCGCAGGCATGGCGCAGGCGGCCGATGTTTTCCACGCACTGGCGGAAAATGCCCGGTTCATCGGGGATCAGGTACAGATTCACCACCACGGCCGCGGCATCCATCTGCAGCGCGGCGAGGATCGGCGCTTCCGGATTATGCAACACCGCCCACATTTCACGGTGACGCGCGGCGTTATAAGCGTTGCCGACGTCGGTACGCATCACCAGGGCCGGTTTATCGCGTTGCGTCGAGCATTGCAGCAAATCCGCCTGGCCGTAGTTCACCTGAATGGCGTCGGGGCGGGCGACGATCAGGCTATTCATGACCCGTTCAATATCTTCCAGACCGATTAAAAAATCCGGTTCATTGGCAATGCCGTGATCAATCGCCACGTCGAGGCACTTGCCGTTATTGAATAGCCGGTTCATCCGTACCTTACTGCTGAGCTGCATGTCAGATCCTCCTGAAAACACATGTCCATTCAGTATTGTCGAGTAAACCGCGGGATGAAACCGTGGATCCACAAACTGCGCGCTCGCTCGCATATTTACTGAGAGAACCCCTCGCGTTTTTTCATCACGGCAGAGCGTTTCTCGTCGCTGAACGCACTAAAGGAACGCGTACGCTGATGGCTTTTGCGCCATTTGTTAGATCCGTGTCATGTTTTTGTTACTTGGTTATTCCAAAACGCATGTTTCGCTTGTTTGGGTTAAAAAGTTTCAATAATCTCAATTTTGAAATAAACATTTGAAAGTTACGATATGACGTAACGAGTTAGGCAAGGGTTTTATTTCAATTGATTGTTTTTAATCTATTTTGAGACATTGATCAAAATTTCACACACTGCCAGAAGACGGAAGAAAAGCGGTAAATCTGCCGTATCAAAGGGATATCACCGACCGGATTGTTGTTTGAATGTAAAAAATATTTTTCATTAGCTGTCAAATCAACAGGCCTCTTCACTCTAACGATTAAAGGGTACAGAACATGAAGCTGAAGAAACTGATCGTCACCTCGGTATTGATGTGCATGCTGCCGGCCAGCGTATTGGCAAAAGACATCAAAATCGGCGTTTCAATGGCTTATTTCGATGACAATTTCCTCACCATCCTACGCCAGTCCATGCAGAGCAAAATGAAACAGGACGGCAACGTCAGCGGTCAATTTGAAGATGCCAAAGGGGACATCGCTCAGCAGATCCAACAGATTGAGAACTTCGTCAGCCAGGGCGTCGACGCCATTATCCTCAACCCGGTCGATACCCAGGGCGTGAAGCCGATGATCAAACTGGCGGAAAGCGCCAAGATCCCGCTGGTGTTCGTTAACCGCCGTCCGGAAGTGACGCTGCCTGCGGGCATGGCCTACGTAGGCTCAGATTCCAAACTGGCCGGTAAGCTGCAGATGGAAGAGTTGGCCAAGCTGATGAACGGCAAGGGCAACGTGATGATCCTGATGGGCGAACTGTCCAATGAAGCGACCCGCGACCGCACCCGCGGCGTGGAAGAGGTGGCGGCCAAGTATCCCGGCATCAAAATTCTCGACAAGCAAACCGCCAAGTGGGGCCGTAAAGAAGCCGTCGACATTACCACCGACTGGGTGCTGACCGGTCAGCAGATTGATGCCATCGCCTCCAACAATGACGAAATGGCCATTGGTGCGATCCTGGCGCTGAAACAGGCGAAGAAGAGCGGCGTGCTGGTAGCTGGCGTGGATGGGACTCCGGATGCGCTGGAATTCATCAAGAAGGGCGATCTGGCATTGAGCGTATTCCAGGATGCTAAAGGCCAGGGCGAAGGCGCGGTGCAAACTGCCATTCAGCTGGTTAAAGGCGAGAAGGTGGAAAGCAACGTCCTGATCCCTTATCAGCTGATCACCAAGGCCAATTATCAGGAATTTGCCGACAAGAACAGAAAATAAGCGTTAAAGCAGCGCGGTTATATCCATTGCCGTATTTATCCGACACTCGACGGTAAATACGGCAGGGATGCATTGACGAACGGCGGAGGTTATCAGTATGTATCCTTATGTTCTTGAGGCTGAAGGCATCAGTAAGCAGTTTCCCGGCGTGAAGGCGCTGGATAAGGTCTCAATTAAAATCAAACCAGGCAGCGTGCACGCTTTAATGGGCGAAAACGGCGCGGGAAAATCCACGCTGATGAAATGTTTAATCGGTATTTATCACCCCGATGAAGGCACCATTAAAATAAAAGGCCAACCGGTGACCTTCAGCGACACGTTGCAGGCGCTGCATTCGGGCATTTCCATGATTCACCAGGAACTCAACCTGGTGCCTTATATGACGGTGGCGGAAAATATCTGGCTGGGGCGTGAGCCGGCGAAGCTGGGCTTCGTAAACCATGACCAACTGAACAAGAAAACCCGCGAGCTGCTGGCGCGGCTGAACATCAAACTCAAGCCGGAAACGCTGGTGGGTGAGCTGAGCATCGCCAGCCAACAAATGGTGGAGATCGCCAAGGCGGTGTCTTACAACGCGGACGTCCTGATCATGGACGAACCCACCTCGGCCCTGACCGAAGGCGAGGTGGTGCATCTGTTTGCCATCATTCGTGAGCTGCGTGAGCAGGGCAAAGGCATTATCTACATCAGCCACAAGATGGACGAGATTTTTGCCATCACCGACGAGGTGAGCATCTTCCGCGACGGCACCTTTATTGCCAGCGATAAAACCGAAAACCTGACCAAACAGTCGCTGATCACCATGATGGTAGGGCGCGAACTGACCCAGATGTTCCCTAAATTCAACAACAATATCGGCGAGGAAGTGCTGCGGGTGGAAGGACTGCGGCGTTCGGACTGGTTCCACGATGTCTCGTTCAGCGTGAAACGGGGCGAGATCCTCGGCGTCGCCGGGCTGGTGGGGGCCGGCCGCAGCGAAGTAATGGAAAGCCTGTTCGGCATGCACCCGGCGGACGGTGGCAGCATTTTTATCGAAGGCAAAGCGGCAAAGGTCGATTCACCCTCAAAAGCTATTGAACTCGGCCTGGCGTTCCTCACCGAAGATCGCAAAAAATCCGGGCTGTTTTTGGTGCTGTCGGTGGTTGAGAACATGAGCATCGTCAACCTGTCGGAGTACATCGGCAAGAACGGGTTTGTCAGCCATGTGCAAATGGCCAAAGACTGCATGGAGCAGATCAAAAAGCTCAACATCAAAACCCCGACCATGGACCAAATCATCAATAACCTCAGCGGCGGTAATCAGCAGAAGGTGCTTATTGCCCGCTGGCTGCTGGCCCAGCCCAAAATATTGATCCTCGATGAGCCAACGCGTGGCATCGACGTCGGGGCCAAGGCGGAGATCTATCGCCTGATCAGCGAGCTGGCGAACCGCGGCGTCGCCATTATTTTGGTGTCATCGGAATTACCGGAAATTCTCGGCATGAGCGACCGGGTGATGGTGATGCACGGCGGCCGTATTACCGGCATTTTGGATAAAGAAGAAGCGGATCAGGAAAAAATCCTGGCGCTGGCCTCTGAATAACGCAAAGGTGAACCACCATGAGTAATGTAAAAATTGAGAAGCCGCTTGCGGGTAAAGCGCCCCTGTTCTCTGGCCTGAGCGGCAAAATGCCGAAAGATACCGGCATCTTTATCGTGATGATCGGCATCGCGCTGGTCTTTGAAATCCTCGGCTGGTACATCCGCGACCAGTCATTTCTGATGAACCCTAACCGGCTGCTGCTGATCGTGTTGCAGGTAGCGATTATCGGCATCATCGCGGTGGGCGTGACCCAGGTCATTATCACCACCGGTATCGATCTCTCTTCCGGCTCGCTGATTGCGTTGACGGCGGTGGTGGCGGCCAGCCTGGCGCAAACCTCAGACAGCATTTCGCCGATGTACCCGGCGCTCCTCGATCTGCCGGCGGCGATCCCGATCGGCGCGGGGATCGGGGTAGGTATTGTTTGTGGGTTTATCAACGGCTTCCTGATCACCCGTACCGGCATTCCACCGTTTATCGCCACTCTGGGCATGATGGTGTCGGCACGTGGCCTGGCGCAGTACTACACCCAGGGTAACCCGGTCAGCTTCTTGTCCGACGGCTTCACCTCAATCGGCCAGGGCGCGATGCCGGTGATCATCTTCCTGGTGATTGCGGTGATCTTCCACATCGCGTTGAAGCATACCCGCTACGGCAAATACATCTACGCCATCGGCGGCAACATGACCTCCGCCAGAGTTTCCGGTATCAACGTCAATAAATACCTGGTGACGGTCTATACCATCGCCGGCGGTCTGGCCGGACTGGCGGGCGTGGTCCTGGCGGCGCGCGTCAGCAGCGGTCAGTCGAGCATGGGGATGTCCTACGAGCTGGATGCGATTGCTGCCGCGGTCATTGGCGGTAGCAGCCTGATGGGTGGGGTTGGGCGCATTACCGGCACGCTGATCGGTGCGGTGATCCTCGGGCTGATTAAAAGCGGATTCACCTTTATCGGCGTGGACTCCTATATTCAGGACATTATCAAAGGCGTGATTATCGTCGCCGCGGTGTCTATCGACATGCACCGTAACCGCAAAAAACACTGATTGCCGTAAATCTCCGCCGGTGCGGCTTGCCCGGCGGTTTTTTTTACCTCAGGGGAATCACCATGAAATACCTAAAAAGAATCGTGCTGGTGGCGGCGCTTAGCTGTTCCACCTCGGTACTGGCGGAAACTATCGGCGTGTCGATGGCCTATTTTGACCAGAATTTCCTCACCATCATCCGCCATTCGATCGACAAAGAGGCCAAGGCGCGCGGTATTACCGTGCAATTCGAAGATGCCCGCGGTGACGTTGGTCGCCAGACCGATCAGGTGCAGAGCTTTATCAGCGCCGGGGTGGACGCGATTATCGTCGACCCGGTCAACTCGGCGGGCACGCCTGCGATCACCAAGTTGGTGACCAAGGCGGGTATTCCGCTGGTGTATGTGAATCGTACGCCGGGCGACAGCACGCTGCCGTCCGGCGTGGTGTTTGTCGGCTCCGACGAGAAGCAGTCCGGCACCTTGCAGATGGAAGAGCTGGCGCGCCTGGCGAATTACCAGGGCAACGTAGCCATCATGATCGGTAACCTGACCGATGCCGGTGCACTGCAACGCACCAAAGACGTGGAGCAGGTGGTGGCGAAGTACCCGAAAATGAAAGTGGTGCAGAAGCAAAGTGCCAACTACTCACGCAGCGAGGGTATGGATCTGATGCTGAACTGGGTAACCAACGGCGAGTCCATTGATATCGTCGCGGCCAACAACGACGAGATGGCGATTGGCGCGATCATGGCATTGCAACAGGCCGGTAAAAAGGACAACAAAGTGCTGATCGGCGGAATCGACGCCACCCCGGACGGCCTGAAAGCATTATCTTCCGGCAAGATGCAGGTCACGGTCTTCCAGGACGCCGTCGGCCAGGGCAAGGCCTCGGTCGACGTGGCTCAGCGGATGATCAAGGGCGAAAAGCTGGAACCCTATTATTGGATCCCGTTTGAACTGGTCACGCCGGCCAATATGCAAAAATACGCGGCAAAGTAACAGACTGTACCCACATTGAAAGGACACTGCTTAGGCAGTGTTTTTTTTGCCGTTCGGTTGTGTCAGCGCTTGGCAGATTTTGCAATTAACTGGATTTATATACAGTTAATTGGCGGCAATCATGCCGTCACCTGGAGATGTACCATGACTGACACCTGCATAGATATCGTTGCTCTGGCCCAAAAAACGGCACCGACTGGCACCTTGATGGAGGTTGCTGCCTTCGATGCCGCGCGATTGAATAAACAAATCCGTAGTACCCTCGGGGGCGGCATATTTGTTTCGATCCCGGCCAGTGGAATTACCCTTGATGGCTGTATCTACGTTACTCAACCTGCAAGTTCACCCTATTGTTGGATGCGGAAGCTTGACGCAGATTCAGTATTAAATCCGGAAATGTTCGGCGCAGTGGGAGATGGAACCAACAATGATTACCTGGCGGTAAAACGCATGTTCAGTTACGCCGCTAGCGTTGCCAGCGCGCAGACGCCGCAAAAAATGATCCTCGAGGGGCGTTACCGTTTGGCTGATGTCGATGCTAATACCCCCTTTGTGACACTAGATGCTCCGGGTTTTAGCACTATTGTCGGCGGTGGGCAGCTTTATCTGGATAGTGATAAAACCAACTTAACCATGGTGCAGTTTGTTAATAAGAGCGATTTCGTAATCAACGGTCTGACGTTAACCCGTAAAGGCAGTGATCCGACTCGCCTGTGGTCAAAACAGGCCACTGCGTTATTTATTGATGGTGGCCAGCGTTTCCGATTGTCCGAACTCGATCTGTTTATGCACACCGATGCCATCAGCATCAGGCAGTCGGAAAGTTTTGAGGTTTATCGCAATAAGTGCCATGAACTGGGTGAGGAAGGCATTGCGGTGCGTGGCAGTCGTCGCTGGGTATTGAGAGATAACGAAATTTATCACCATAACGGCGATGGCATTTTGCTGAAGACCTCTTCGACCCCGAGCTTTGACGGCAAGATCCTCAATAATCGGCTGTACGACGCTATTGGTGCGCCAGATACTGCCCAAGGGCACCGTGGCGGTGGGATCACCCTCAATGATGAGAATGGCGGTTCAACGACTTTCTTCCAGAATTTGCTGGTTCAGGGCAATTCGCTTACCAACCTCTCATACGGTATCGCATTCACAAATATTGAAGATTGGGAGGTGGCGGATAACTTTGTCGATGTTATCGATCGTTTCGGCATTATCGTCGACAGTGAGCTCAGTAATAACCCGCAAAAGAACCCGATCCAACGCAGTAAATGTATTGGAAACACGGTGCGAAACACGGTTCAGAATGGCATCAGCTTCACTACGCTGAATGACATTAAAGTTCAGTATGCGCTTATCGCCAACAATCAGGTGGACACTTGTGGCACCAGTCCAACGGCCGAGTTTCCTGGTATTTCCGCGACCAACGCTACAATTAGCGGTAATCGAGTACTCAACTGCAAGGTGGGGCTTTCTGCCAATGGGTGCGTGACCAGCGGTAACATCTTTGAAGGATCGACGTTCACCAATGCCGGTTCTGGCAGCAATTACATTAAATTAGGGTCGGGTGGTAGTTTTGTTGGAAACCGGGTAACCGACACCAACCAGGGGCACATCCGCCTGTCTAATCCTGGCCGCTTCGTGTTTGCGGATAATATTGTGCAACTTAACTCTTCTTTTGCCGGGTTGTATTTCATGGGGACTGATTTTGGACCCAACACCCTGATCGGTAAAAACGTGTTTGATACCGCTTTTGTTCCGGTAACCAAATTCGAAATTGGTGCCGCCAGCATTCGTCGTATTCAGATGGACTCATCTGCTTATGGACGTCGCGAATTTCGTTATGATGGTCAAACCCCGACGGATATTGACGCTCGAGCTGGAGACGAAGTGTATAACTTTAGAGCCGTGCCGGGGCTGGCGCGTAAATACAGTTACGTTACGGTGGGGGAGAGTTCGGCTTGGGTAGCGGGGGATTTTGTCGATATTGTTGTCTCGTCGACGTCTCAGGATGTGACATTGGCACCGGGGGCGAGCATGGATATTGATGCGCAACTGGCGGCGGTACTGCCAACCTTTGTCGCTCATGGCGTGAAGTTCAACCAGAATCCAAAACGAGTGAAAAGTACGGTATGTGTCAGTGAGGCAGGTACGGTGACTTTTACGTTGATCAATCCGACGGCTACTGTGGTAACCCTCCCGGGCTTGATATTGACTACACGCTGTAATAACGCAGTCTAAACCTTTAGGCGCTGTTTGCCGCGTCATCATATAGCCAGCAGCGTATTAGTTGCTGCTGGCTATATTCGTCTATCGCAAGGGGTTTGGTCTATCAAAGCGCAGCAAGATGTTGTCGCACGATCTCGCGGCCGATCTCCAGTGAGGCGGTCGCCGCCGGGGAGGGCGCATTGCAGACGTGCAGCGAGCGGCGGCCCTTAACAAAATGAAAATCATCCACCAGTTTGCCGTCGGCGGTCAGCGCCTGGGCGCGAACCCCGGCCGGGCCGGGCCGGATATCTTCCGGTTGCAGCTCGGGGATAAGCTGGCGTGCGTTCTCGGTAAATAGTTTGCGTGACAGGGAGCGTCGAACTTCTGCCAGCCCCTCGCCAAGATAATTGCCGGCGATTTTCCAGAATCCTCGATAGCCGAGCACCTCGCTCAGATCCCGCAGGCTGAAATCGCATTTGCGGTAACCTTCACGTTTGAATGCCAGCACCGCATTGGGGCCAACGTCGCGCTTGCCGTTGTACATACGGGTAAAATGCACGCCGAGGAAAGGGAAGTCCGGGTTCGGTACCGGGTAAATCAGGTGGTTCACCAGATAGTTTTTTTCGTCGTTCAGCACAAAGTATTCACCCCGGAACGGCACTATCTTCATCCCGGTCTGATAGCCGGCCAGGGCGGCGATGCGGTCACTGAACAGGCCAGCGCAGTTAACCAGCCACTTGCCCTGATATTCTGCGTGAGGGGTGCGCACGCTGACGCCGTCACTGCTTTCAACGATGCCCTCAACCTGTTGTCCATAGTGGATCTCGCCGCCGCGTTGCTGGATCACTTCCGCCAGCTTTGCCGCCACCTCGCTGTAGTTGACGATACCGGCATCGGGCACCAGCAGTGCCTCAATACCGTTGACGTGCGGCTCACGTTCCTTTAACTGCGCCTGCGACAATCGGCTGACCGCCAGCCCGTTCTGTCGCCCGCGCTGGTAGATATTCTCCAGTAAAGCCAGCTCCTTCAATTGGGTGGCCACAATCACTTTGCCACATTGATCCTGATAGAGGTCATGCTCGCGGCAGAAGGCGAACATGCTTTGGTTGCCCAGTTTTGCCAGCCGTGCCTTCAGGCTGCCGGGTGTGTAGCAAATGCCGGAATGCACTACGTTACTGTTATGGCCACTTTGGTGGGCAGCCGGGCCATTTTCTTTTTCCAGGATCAGGATACGCAGCAGGGGGTTCGTTTCCTGCAGCGCGTTGGCGACGCCCAACCCCACCAGACCTGCGCCGATAATGATCACGTCATGCATGGTTATCCTAACTCCTCATGGTCCAGGCGGCGCAATTTGCCGCGTACGTTGCTGAGATGGTTTTGCATCGCGGCAGTGGCTGCCGCCGGATCGCGAGCCTTGATTGCCATAAATACCCGTTGGTGCTCGTCGATCACCCGTTGGCGCTCGTCCTGACGGCCCAGGTTCTTGCTGAGTGAATACACCAACACGCCGAGATACAATTCGTGCATGTTATCCAGGATCTGCACGAAAAACGGGTTGTGCGAGGCCTGCATAATGGCGCGGTGGAACAGATAATCCTCTCGATGACCAATCAAACCTTCGTCGAGGGTGCAGCGTTTGAAGTCGTTAAGGGCCAATTCAATCGCCCGCAGTTCCTGCTCGGTATGGCGTTCGGCGGCCATACACGCCGCCTGTTGCTCAATCACCTCACGCATTTCCAGCAGCGCTTCCACTTCACCCGGATCGGCTATTTCCAACACCAGCGGCTGGTATTTGCTCAGCAGGGAATGTTGTTCTACCCGATGGCCGCCCCCCTGCCGCGAGGAGATGATGCCGCTGACCTCCAGAATGCCGAGCGCCTCACGCACGGGTACCCGGCTGACGCCAAAGGCCTCCGCCAGCAGGTTCTCTGACGGCAGTTTTTCCCCGACGGGGAAGGTGCCGTTACAGATGCCTTCCTTCAACTGCGCCAGGACCTGATGAGAAGCTTTCTGGCGCGTAACCTTATTGATCATTTACAGCCCTCTGCGGATGACTCCGCCTGAAACGCAACAGATGCACGGACGCCGCAGTAACAATCAGCGCCGCGCCGCCCAAGTCGGTCAGCAGCCCCGGTTTAATCAGCAGGATAGCCGCAAAGGTAAACAATATCCGCTCCAGCCAGTGGGTTTTCATCATCCAGAAATTGGCGCTGGCGATCGACAGCGCATAAATCCCTACCAATGCGCTGATCACCATATGGATCACCGACAGCGCATTAAGGTCGTCGCCCTGCATCAGCAGCATCGGGTTATAGACCAGAATGAATGGGATGATAAAGCCCGGTAACGCCAGGCGCACGGCATCCCACGAGGTCTGCATAGGGTCGGCGCGAGCGATGCTGGCGGCGGTGTAACTGGCCAGCGCTACCGGCGGCGTGATGTTGGACAAGGCGCCAAACCAGAACACAAAGAAGTGCGCCGCCAGCGGCATCACACCGGCTTTGATCAGGATCGGCGAAACGGTAACCGCCACCACGATATACAGCGCGGTAGAGGGCAGGCCCATACTCAGTACGATGCACACCAGCATCACCACCAGCAGGATCATCCACAGGGTATTGTTGGTCATCGCGACGATATTAAACGCCAGCGTGGAGCCGATACCGGTCATGGTGACCACGCAGATGATTACCCCGATGGCGGCGCAGGCTATCGTCACCTGAATAGAACCGCGAGCCGCTTCGTTCAGTGCTTCAGCGATTTTTTTCGGCGTCATGCGTACGGTGGTATCGGGGGTGATCCAACTGGCGACGATGATCGAAATAATGCCGAGGAACCCGGCATAGATCGGCGTTTTGCCCAACAACAGGGTGCCGATAACGATGATCAACGGCAGCAACAGCAGGCCGCGCGCCTTCAGCACCGCTTTCACTTTGGGAATATTTTCTTTGCTGATGCCTTTCAGACCCTGCTTTTTAGCCTCCAGATCGATGGCAATAATCAGCGCCGCGTAATAGAGCAATGCGGGAATAATGGCGGCGATCACGATGGTGGTATACGAAATGCCGAGGAAGCCGGCCATGATAAAGGCGGCGGCGCCCATGATCGGCGGCATGATCATTCCGCCGGTGGAGGCGGTGGCTTCAACCGCACCGGCAAAGCGGGGCGACAGGCCGATGCTTTTCATCAGCGGGATGGTGAAGGTGCCGGTGGTGGCGACGTTAGCCACCGCGCTGCCGCTCAGGGAGCCGGTCAGCGCCGAGGAGATCACCGCGACCTGCGCCGGGCCGCCGCGGCGCCGACCGGCCATCGCCAGCGCCAAATCGTTGAACAATGCCGTGGCCCCGCTGACGCTGAGGAACGCGCCAAACAGGATAAATACCACGATAGCGGTGGAGGCGGTGGACAGGGTGATGCCGAAGATCCCTTCGCTGGTCATAAACAGCCGGTACAGCAGGCGTTCGAACGAGAAGCCGCCGTGGCCGAAAATGCCCATAAAGTACTGGCCGAACAGTGCATAGACGATCGCGAAGGTCGCCAGCCCGGGAATGAAATACCCCGTGGTGCGGCGTGCGGCTTCAAACAGCACGCCGATACCGATCACCGCCATCACGTAGTCGGTGGTATTGGGAATGCTTTTGCGCACCACGTGCAAGTCCAGATAGCTGGCGTAGAAATAGCCGTAGCTGACCAGCGTCAGGATAATGAACAGGTAGTCCCAGCGGTTGAATTTGCTGGTGGCGTGGCGGCGTGATACCGGAAACAGTATGAAGCCCAGGATTAAGATACCGCTGAGAAACGTGGTATTGCGATAAAACTCCTGGGTATTCGACAGCGCATTGGCATAAATGGCGTAAGCGGAAATCGCAATGGCCAGCACCGTGGCCAACTGCAAATAGATACCGCTCAGCGGGCGACTGCCGGCCCCGGCTTCTTTGTCCAGATCGACGGCATTTTGCGGCGACAGGTTGTTAGTGCTCATACGACCTCCTTATCGATTGACGGCAAGCGCTGCCGCTTCCGGTGGGATCAGATAGTCGGGCACGCTGACCCCGGCCTCGAGATAATATTTATAAGCACCGATATGCAGCGGTACAGAAACCCCTTTCAGCGCATTCTCCAGCGAAATGTATTTGGCGGCGCTGTGGACCTGATGCACTTCCGGCAGGTTTTCAAACAGGGTTTTGGTCAGGTCATACACCAGCTTTTCATCAAGGCCATTGAGCGCCACCAAAATATTGGGCTGGGCGATGGTGGAAACCGCCTGACTCTGCCGTGGGTAGGTATCGGCTTTAATATCAAAACGGAACCAGGAATTGGCGATGGCGTTGATGTTGGCCAACTGTTCATCGGTGACGTTGAGGATGCGTGAGGGCACGCCGCTGGCGAACATGTCGGTTACCGCTGCCGCCGGTACCCCGGCAGGCAGGGCGCCGCCGTCAAGTCGCCCGTCGCGCATGGCTGAAACGGTGTCGCCATAGCCCAGATATTCCGGCGTCAGCGATTTCTTGCTCAGGTTAACCCCTTGCAAAATGATCAGCGTGGACTGCTCGGTGCCGCTGGCCTGTGGGCCAACTGAGAAACGGCTGCCGGCGATGTCATTCAAGGTGCCGTCCTTGACTTTGTTTTCCAGCATCACAAAGTGTTCTACGTTCGGCCACAGCATCGAGATGGAACGCAGATGGCCGTAGGCGCGGCCTTCAAAGTTGCGTACGCCCTGGTAGGCTTCGACGGCGATCAGGCTTTGCAGGATCGCCAGCTGCGCCTCGTTTTTCTGCAGCAGATCGATATTCTCTATCGATCCCGCAGAGGATTGCCCGCTGACCTGGATGCCGTTCTGCTTCAGGCGGTTGCTCCAGACATTGGCCAGCCCGACGCCCATCGGGTAATAGGTGCCGCCGGTGGAGGCGGTGGCTACGGAAAGGAAGGTCTTGTCGGCATTCTCCACCTTGCCGGCGACCGCCAGCGCCGCGACGGCAGCCAGAGCACCCGCAGCCAGCAACAGCTTGATTTTTCTATTTTTCATTATTTTTACCCGAGGTTTTTGAAACAAATAGAAAACATTTACGCAAACTTGTATACAACATTGCAGCTTTTATCACCTAACACGCATTGTTTGATTTGTGATCAGGGCGGGTGAAAAGTGTTCAAAAAATGGCGAGAAATGTGAGGGAGGATGGGATAACCCCGTGACGGTTGCCACGGGGGAAATGCAGATTACCAACCTTTAACGGCATCGCCCTTGTAGATTTCGGCGGCGCTGGCGGCAACTTCATCGGTCTGATAGGCCTTGATCAGATCCTTCACGTTTTCGTTGTTTTGGTTATCCACCCGAGTGGCGAAAACATTGACGTAAGGCGAATCTTTGTCTTCGACAAACAGCCCGTTCTTGGCGGGCGACAGACCAATTTGGCTGGAGTAGTTGGTGTTGATGATCGCCAGGGCGATCTGTTTGTCGTCTAAAGCACGTGGCAACTGAGGCGCTTCAATCTCGACGATTTTCAATTTCTTCGGATTACTGACGATATCCAATGAGGTAGGCAGCAGCCCGACGCCCTCTTTCAGTACAATCAGCCCCTGTTTTTGCAACAGCAGCAGCGAACGGCCGAGGTTGGTCGGGTCATTGGGCACCGCAACCTGGGCACCGTCAGGCAGTTGGCTGAGCGACGTGATTTTTTTGGAATAACCGGCGATGGGATAAACGAAAGTATTGCCTACCGCCACCAGTTTGTAGCCGCGCTCCTGGATCTGTTTTTCCAGATAAGGCTTGTGCTGGAAGGAGTTGATGTCGAGATCGCCATTATTAAGCGCTTCGTTGGGCAACACGTAATCATTGAAGGTCACCACTTCCACATCCAGATCGTATTTCTGTTTGGCGATTTTCTGTACGGTTGCCCACATAGCCTGATCGATGCCGGAGCTGATGCCGACTTTGATGTGGTGGTTGTCTTGTTCTGTCGGTCCACAGGCAGTCAGCAGCAGGCTGCTTGTTACCACCAGCGCCGCGGCGAGTTTTTTCAGCGTAAATGTCATTTCCCAGAGTCCTTGTCAAAATAGCCTGCTGGTTATTGCAGGCTGAAGAGTGGCACTGACTCTAGATAATCGGCTGGCTAAAATAAAATACTGATTCTCTATGATTAATAGCGATTTGCTATGAGGGATTTCAGGCTCCGCGGCTGCGCCAAAATAGCGCAAACAGTTCGGACTGCGTGTTGATGCCCAGTTTCGAGTACAGGTGCTTTTTATGCGCTCGTACCGTCTCGATAGAAATCTGCAGGCGGCGGGCGATCTCCTTGGTAGAACAGCCTGCCAGCATCAGTTGGCTGACCTGGTTTTCCCGTTCCGTCAATTGCGCGCCGCCGGGCAACGACGACAGTGAGAAGTTGCTGTCGCCATCATCGCTGGCGTTTTCGAAACGCATCCGCTGACGCATCAATGGCAGTAGCCAACTTTCGACCAGAGCCAGAATGCCGAGGTGACGATCGCTGTAGCGCCGCGAGGCGCCCAACGACAGGCAAAGCATGCGCTGCGGCTCCACCAGCAGGTTGAAATGCACCTCATCGCCGCCGACGTTATGGTTGAAATAGTGTTGATAGTATTCCGTCGCCGCAAAATTGGCGGGTGCGACGTCATCCAGGCGCAACAGTCCGATGCGTTGGCGCGCCCAGGCGTCCAGGTAGAAAGGATCGAGCAGATAGAGGCCTTTCTGGTAATCGTGAAACAGCGCTTCGTCACTGCCGTCGCTTTCGTCGCTGGCAGCCAGGATCTGTGGTGGATGCTGTGGAGAAAACAGCAGCGCCACCCAGTTTTCGAACGGGATATGCCCCTTCAACAGGCGCGCACAGCTCAGCCAGAAATCCGCCCCGTCGAGGTTATCGACCAGTTGGCCGAATGCCCGATGCCAGGCCAGCGTCTCGGGAGAAATAAGGCTGCTGTTACCCACTGATGTTACCCCTGTCATGGAATAGCCAGAACGGCTGTTTCGGGCATACTACCATTATTACTACTGTGTTCCGCGTGGAGGATAAAATGGAAATAACCCTGGCCCAATTGCCCTGTCGTGAAGGCTGCGTTGCCGACAACCTGGCGCAGGCCCTGGCATTCATTGAGCGTTACGCTAAGGGCGGCAACCTTATCCTGTTCCCGGAAACCCAGCTCACCGGTTTCGCTGCGGCGCAGGGTGACACCGATTATGCCCTGCAAAGCGACGGCGCGGAGTTGCTGCAACTGGTTCAGGCCAGCCGCCAATACGATGTCGCGCTGGTGATTGGCTTTCTTGAACGCACCGATACGGGGGTGTTCAACAGTACGGTGCTGATCACGCCGGAACAGGGGGTTTATCTGCACTATCGCAAGACCCATTTGTGGCCGGATGAGCGTAATACCGTTCTTCGCGGCGATACGTTAGTGTGCGGCGTTTGGCGTGGAACGCGTATCGGGCTGCTGATTTGCTACGATCTTGAGTTCGCGGAAAATGCCCGGGCGTTAGCCGTTATGGGCTGCCAATTGCTGCTGGTGACGAATGGCAATATGGATCCCTATGGCCCGGTGCACCGCAATGCCGCGCTGGCCCGCGCGCAGGATAACCAGATGTTTGTCGCCATGACCAACCGCTGCGGTGAGGGTGATGGATTGCAGTTTGCCGGCGAAAGCCTGATTGTCGATCCGCTGGGGCGCGAAGTCGCAGGAATGGGCCGCGAAGAAGGGGCGCTGTCGGCCACATTGGATTTTACCCTGCTAGAGCAGGCTCGCCGCCACTACCGTTATCTGGACGATCGGCGCTTACCGTTAGCGGGAGAAGCGCAGTGGGTTGAAGGGGAAGAGGGGCGTCGGGGGTGGCCACTGGGGTAATCGGCCTGGCGTATCCTGTTTGTGCCCTGGTATACAGTTTGTTTTGACGGGGGATCCGCCTGCTTATTATGATGACGGAAAGCCCAACCGGGGCGCGAATAGCCAAAGGAAAAGACAATGCGATTTAACATGTGGCGCAAGGCGTTGCTGCCATTGGTGGTTTTGACTTGCGTATCAGCAGCTCAGGTTCAGGCGGCGGAGAGCGTGGCGGAACCGATCCCGAAAATGTTATTGGGCAACTGGCATATCAGCAAGATCCTGCCGACCCAAACCGTGGGTTGCTGGGATGAACAGCAGGCGAAAGGCCTGATCGGCGGCAAGATCGGTTATAAAGCAGGGAGTTTCACCTGGAACGGTACCGAGTTGAAAAGCGAGGGGGCAACCCTCAGCACGGTGGAAGCACAGGAGTTTGTTGAGGACAACTCCGGCAGCAGTTCTTATATCGACTTCCCGATGCTGGGCATCAGCACGCCAGCGGTTGAACGGGTGATGATCCAGCATGCCGATACCACAATCAAAGGCATTACCGATCAGGGTACCGACGGCGTACCGGGGGATAACGTGCTGGTAAAAGATGCCAACACGCTGATCCTGTCGGTGTGCAACGTGTGGTTCGAAGCCCAGCGCGTGCGGTGACCCCTGCCATCGGCTTATCTTGTCCTGCCCTCATTGCGTCAGCGCGATGCGACCGAAGAGGGCATGACTCCCTTGCGGGGTAATGGCCGAAAGCTGATCCAGGCGGCAAACCCGTTGATTATCGAAATAAATAAACTCTCCCTCATTCTCCAGCGTCTGGGTGGTTAACGCCGTTGCCTGGAAACACTGCCCGTTAACCAATTCAACGTTCAGCCGGTAACCGTAGAGGCAGGCAATTTCCAAATAATCATGCAATTCGCAGTCTATCGGCCGGTAAGCTGTCATGACATCCCCTGGCAACCCTGCATTTTAAAAATGTAATAGCCCGTTTGGCCAATAGCCTGCTCCACCTCAGGGCTGGAGGACTCGCTGTGGCAGAATGCACAGCTGCTTTGGCTGATATTGTCCTCCTCAATATTGTTCTGTTTGAGGAACTGTTGCGCATAGTGTCTTGCCTGAGCCAGATCGTTGCTGTCGGTGAACACGTCGAAATGCAGATAGCGACCATCCCTGGTATGTACATGAGTGTCAAAAACATTGATATACATAGTTATTTATCCTTTTGCTTGTTTATCTGAATGCAATGTTGGTATCGATTCGATACCATGATGCTCGCATTTGATGAAAATCCTGTCAACGGCGCTTTTAGCCAAAATGACCGGTTGAGAGCAGAGCACAAGGGAAGGGCCATAAACCCTAAAGAAGCGTTTCAATATGAAAATGAGCGGGTAGAGCCGGTGATTTATTTCTGTCGTCACGTTTACCGAATTAATTTTTTATAAAATCAAAGCACTATCCGGGTTTGGAAAATAAAGGGGCGTTTGAAATCTTGGGGATATTTCAATGCCGGGATGCTTCAAGAAATTAGCCGCCGATTTTATATCGGCACGCTGATAGGCAAACACTATTACAGCTATAGGCGCAGGCTGGGTTATTCATTGATTGTTATCAATTATGCAGCGCATCTTCCTCTCTACTATTACCGGGCGACTGTCTATTGGATGGGCAATACCTTATAAGGATTGAAAATGAAAAAGGTCACCCGTATTGCGGCGATGTCCCTTACCGGCATTGTCTTATGTTATCTGGGGCTTTCGGGCTATGTTTGGTATCACGATACTCAGCGTACGGTGTACAGTCAGGCACCGCGATCTGCGCTGGAGAAGAATAACCAGATTCTCGGATTGCTGAGAGAAAAGGGCTGCGATTATTGCCATACACCTTCTGCCGATCTTCCCTTCTATGCCTCATTTCCCATTGCCAAACAGCTGATGGAATACGATATCCGCCTTGGGTATCAGTCTTTTAACCTGGAACCTGTACGTGCCAGCCTGATCGAAGATAAAGCGGTATCACAAAGCGATCTGAACAAGATTGAATGGGTAATGCAGCATAAGACCATGCCGCCGACACGGTATGTCGCCTTGCACTGGGCGGGGCAGGTGGATGAGCAAGAGCGCGAGACCTTGCTTGGCTGGATAGCGCAGCAGCGCGCGCGTTACTACGCCAGTAACGAGGCTGCCGCGGAACACCGTAATGAGCCGATTCAGCCGATCCCCAAGGCATTGCCTGTCGACGCACAGAAAGTGGCGCTGGGTTTCCGACTGTATCACGACCCGCGCCTTTCCGGAGACAGCACTCTCTCTTGTGCCCACTGCCATTCGCTCAATACCGGAGGCGTAGACGGCAGAAAAACGTCGATTGGCGTTGGCGGCGCGGTAGGGCCGATAAATGCGCCAACGGTATTCAACTCCGTGTTCAACAGCGAGCAGTTCTGGGACGGACGTGCGCCAACGCTGCAGGTACAGGCCGGTGGACCGCCGCTCAACCCTATCGAAATGGCTTCCAAATCCTGGGAGGAGATCATCGGCAAGCTGGACAAGGATCCGGTACTAACCCGTGATTTTGTCGCCGCCTACCCGCAGGGCCTCAGCGGCGACACTATCACGGATGCCATCGCCGAATTTGAAAAAACCTTAATCACGCCGGATTCGCCTTTCGATAACTGGCTGCGCGGCGATGACAAAGCCATGACGATGCAGCAGAAACACGGTTATCAACTGTTTAAGGACAACAAATGCGCCACTTGCCACGGAGGAACCATTCTCGGTGGGCGTTCCTTCGAGCCTTTGGGGCTGAAACGCGACTTCAATTTTGGGGAAATTACCGCCGCGGATATCGGGCGGATGAACGTCACCAGCGAAGCGCGCGACAGGCTACGGCAGAAGGTGCCCGGCCTGCGCAATGTGGCACTGACGGGGCCTTACTTCCATCGCGGGGATGTCGCCACGCTGGATGAGGCGGTCAAACTGATGCTGCGCTATCAGGTGGGTACCGAACTGCCGCAGCAGGATGTCGATGATATTGTTGCCTTCCTCGAGAGCCTGACGGGCGTATATACCCCTTACACCCAAAGCCAGAAATAACGGGCTGACGGCCCGCGTCATCATGGTATCTCCAGCCCCGGTAATGGGGCTGTTCCAACGGCAAGATGCCCGTTCATCTCTCCGGTTTCTGAACTAAAATTATCCATAACGGGACAACAGAAATGTTGCCGTGCAAACCGGGGTCTCTATGAATCAATGACAGGAGGCGCTATGTGCTATCAACATATTATGATTGCCACCGACCTGAGTGATGACGGAAAACGGCTGGTGGAAAAAAGCGCGAGATTGGCCGCGGCGCTGCAGGCCAGGCTCTCTCTGATCTACGTGGATATCCACTACGATACCTACCATGCGGCGATTGGTTTTTCTGAGCGAAGCTACGACGGCGTACCTTTTGAAGAGAAGATCAAGAAAGAGCTGGAGCCGCTGACCCAGAATGTGAATTACCCGATCAACGAGGTGATCATCGGACACGGCGATTTTATCGAAGAGTTGAAGAATGCCGTGGTGGATAAAAGTGTCGATCTGGTGGTTTTTGGCCATCACCACGATCTGTGGAACAAGCTGTTTTCCTCAACCCAGCATGCCATCAACCAATTGAATGTCGACGTACTGGTCATCCCAATCAAACAGTAGCCAGTCGATTAACCCTGCCAGTATTCACTCTGGCAGGGTGACGGACAGATTAGCGGGTGAAAAAGTCGTTATACAACATGTAAAGGTGCGCCGCGCTCCAGGAGAAATTCGGCGCGCCCTGTTGCATGCCGGTCAGCGGGTTGTAGTTCTCGCGGATGGGACCGTCGGTCATCAGCCCGTCGGCATGGTTGAAGAAAGCCTGGGCCATGGCAACAGCGTCGGCGCGATAGCCGTAGCTCTCCATGCCTTTCAGCCCGAAATACAACTGATCTACCCAGACCCGCCCCCGCCAGTAAATATCGGCACCGAACGCCGGATTGGTCAGCGCTGCCGTACCGAGAGGGACGTAGGTGTTGAATTCGCGCGGATCCTTCATCACTTTAACCACTGCGTCGGCATGTTGTTGGCTGGCGGCGCCATTAAATAGTGGAGACCAACCTTCAGGCCCTTTACCTCGCTCTACGATGGGGTAACCGGCGCAGCCATTGGGCAGCGGTTTATCCTCGATGCGGATGTCGTAGAAGAAACCGCTGGTGCTATCGAACATGCAGTTATTAATGTAATCCGCCAGTTTATCGGCCTTGCTGCGGAAGGTAGCGGCCTCGGCATTGTGGCCCAGAATATCGGCCATCTCGGCCAGGTATCTGTTGTCGCTGTACATGTAGCTGGCCTGATCGACAGATTCCTGCAGCAGCGAATAGCCGAGCAGAGTACCGTCCGCCGCGCGGTTTTCAGCAAACTTCACCTGCCAGTCCTGTCGTTTACCGCCCTGCGCCAGGTAACGGGCCAACTGATCCGGGTCGATAAAGCCAAAGGCGGCGGCGTCGTCACGGCCCGACTCCCAGGACGCGGCGACCTGAGCCGGGATTTCAATGCTGTCGAAACGCCCGGAACGTACCACCCGATTATAGTTGTTCAACCCGGCAAGCTTTTGCTGATGCTGCCCGCGTTTAACGGTAAACAGCATCTGACCGTCCGGCGTGTTGTGTGCCTTGTCGCGCGTGGCGCCATACTCTGGCACCCCGTTGCCGTTATGGTCCCGGTTGCGCAACCACCAGTCGTGATAGGCGACCAGCGTCGGATACATCTCGGCCAGCCACTGTTTATCGCCGGTGGTGTTGTACACCTCCATCACCGCCCAGGCCGCCAGGCTGGGTTTGGTATTGCGTTCATTCCAGTTACTGCCATCGCCGCCGCGTTCCGGGCTGGGGTTATAGGCGATCAAATCGGGAATAAAGCCGGCATCCCACGGGCGCAGCGGGTCGTCTGGCTGGATCTGGAAAGCGAACACCGCACGGATATTATCCTTGGCGACGTTGGGATTAAAATGCGCCATTGCGTACGCCTGCTTCCAGGTATCCCAGGGCCAGGTCTGGTTGCCGGAGAACCAACGCCCGGTGACAGAAGGCGTCACCGAATCAAATTTCATCGCACCGGCGGCCCCGCGCCAGTTGGCGTTTAAGGTTTCTATCGCTTTAACCGCCACGCGTTCCTGCGCCTGGGTGGCATGCGGATTCGACAGCCCCTGGTCGAGATAATTTTCCCAACGCTGCGCCGATGCGCTCATGTAGCGCTGGGGATCGGCGAGGATCGAAGCAATCTTGCTTTGTTCCTGCTGGACTTCTGCGGCGGTGAGCAGGTGAGAGTAAGTGGTATAGAAGGTGGTGGAGCCGGAAATCGTGGCTTTGGCGATAAACCTATGGCCATTGACCGTCGTTTGCTGCGGCAGCGATTTATGAATTTGGTATTCGGACTCGCCGGAGGTCATCAGTTGTGAAGCCGCGCGCACCCTGCCGAAGGTAACCCGCAGGCCGTCCTTGGTCGGCAACAGCTGCCGCGTATAGTCAGGGAATGCCTGCTCGATGGTTGGCGGGGACTGTGGTTTTTGTTCTTTGGCATAGTATTTTTCCAACAGTTCGCCATCCCACACCAGTTCCAGCGGCGTATCGCTAGTGATTTGGGTTTCGAGCAGTGAAGTGCGGGCAGTAGCGAATCGCAGCGTCAGTTTAACCGTGATCCCTGGGGCGGTAAGCCGCTGGATCAGCGCGCCGGGGATGCTGTAGGCGGTCATGCTGAAGCGGACTTTCTCCCCGTTTTTATACAGGCTGAGTCGGTCGAAGTTATTGGCCATAAAGTTAATGTATTCTTCGGTGAGCAACGCCGGACCCGGGAAGCCGCCCATGCCTTCCGGGCCGTTTGGCAGCAAATGACCATGCCAGGCGCCAAGATCAAAAAACGGATTAAAGCGTTGGTGTTCATCGAAATCGTAATCGAGCATGTAGTGTGGGGCACCGCTGCGATTAATCACGTTTTTATAGGCTTCCGCCCGCAGGGGGCTTTCGTTACCCGGGTGAGAGATGCAGCCTGGTATCATCAGGGCCGCGGAGATAACCAGGGCCAGAGACGGCAGTTTATTAATCATCTTCATTATGTTTGCCTTTATGCGTTACCAATAAAAATACTGCATCAGAAACACCGAGTTGCTGGCGTCGGTGCTGTCGTTGGTCATATAAAATTTGCTGTCCAACGCGGTGGCCAGCCTGCCGCCGGCATATTCGTACCAGATACCGACCTGCGCGTAAGAGGTTGCGGTGTCCGGCGCATTGTCCAGCCGGTGGCGGGCGTAGCTGTAGGCCGTCGAGAAATACAGTCCCTTGGCGGCCTCAACCATGGCGCTCAGCATCAGGCCCGACTCCGAGCCCGGGTGATTGCCGTCCCCCTTGCCGGTGTGCTGCCAGACCCGACCTGCCAAATTTTTCCCTTTCAGCCCCAGCAAATAGAGTTGTCCCATGCCGTCGGTGATTTCCAGACCGTTTAATAACGTCAGGCCTTCCTGCAGATCGTATTGCGTATAGCCGTTGACCATAGCCCGGTAGCGGTACTTATCCGAATAGCGGTCATATTTGCCAAAGTGCAACAGCGCCTTGCTCTCGTCGATGCGGCTTTCTGGCGCGGCAGTCAGGCTGTAGCGGAATTTACCGGTCAGGTTCTGCAGCTTGGCTGCATAGGTGAGATCACGGGTATTGGGGATCACATAACCGTATTCCGGGGTAAAGTCTGCCCACCATTGCAAATCGTCCAGCGAAGAATCATTACGCAGGCTAAGCATCATTTCGGTACCGTCATCGGTGCGGTATCCAGCGTAAAAGCGGTTGATGCCGCCCTCAAACCCGCCCCAACTGTGGTCCGGCGTCCAGGCATTACCCTGATGGTCGGCCTGTACCGTCCAGCCTTCGCCGTAGAGCAGGCCGAACCAGTGGCCGTGCTTGATCTCCAGTCCGCCTTCGATATAGGTGCCATCGCTGTATTTGTGTTGGTGCTCCCCGTTTAAATAGACGCTGCCGCCGATACCCAACTCGCCGTAAAAGCGCAGGGCGGTCGGGCCGGTATTTGTCAGTTCGGGGGGCGGCAGAACGTTATGTTCCGCCGGCACCACGGATTCCTGAGCTAACAGCGGCAGCGGCAATATCAGCAGTAACGTGGGCAATATTTTATTATTGGATTTAATTTTCATCTGGACACGCATTGGGTTTGGGTCAATGGCGAGCCTGCGGGGGGATCCGCCAACTCGAACCGTTAACGCCATGTGGGCCGGCCCCATTCCCTGGGAGGAGATAAAAATACCGTCGCATAGCGGCGGTAAACGGAGAACATATTAGTAAATGTTTTAGTAAAAAATACCGAAAAATCAGTAAATCGTTAACTTGATCACAAAGGGTGAAATGGGTATCTTCGCTACGGGCGTTGCGAACCGCAGAGCTACGCATAGCACCAGCTACCGCCGCGCTGGAGGTAAAAGGACGTTTCTGGCGGTTTAAAGGGGGGGGGGGGAGTATCGAGGCGTATACCTCGTTGAGCTGTCCCGGTAAGCTAGCGTTTTTGTCTATTCGTTGAGACTCTATGGCCACACTGAAAGAAATCGCAGAAGCTGCAAACGTGTCTGTCGCTACCGTTTCGCGGGTGCTGAATGACGACCCCACGCTGAGCGTGAAGGCGCAAACCCGGCAAAAAATCCTGGAAGCGGCGGAGCGTCTCGAATACAAAGTCCAGCCCTCAAAACGTCACAGCGGGCATCGGCTGACTTTCGCCGCGCTTTTCACCTATAAACAAGCCATAGAGATTAACGATCCCTACTATTTGGCGATGCGCTATGGCATTGAAACTCAATGCGAAAAGTTGGATGTTTCGCTGGTGGCCTGCTACGACTTCAACGGTGAAAAACCCTTGCCTGTGGCTGACGCGCTGTTGGTCATCGGCCGGCCGCAGCCTGCGCTTTACGAACAGCTAAGCCAGCAGCGAGTGCCGGTGGTGTTCGTGGACGGTGTCATCGACGACCCGCAGTTCGACTGTGTCAATGTCGATCTGACCAAGATCAGCCAGAAGGTGATCGACTATTTCATCGAATGCGGTTACTCGCGCATTGGGTTTATCGGCGGACGTGACGATCCGGCGCTGGCCGATCAGCGCGAGCAAGCCTTTGTGGAATACGGCCGCTTGAAAAACGTGGTGCGGCCGCAGGATATTTACACCGGCGACTTCAGCAGCCAGGCGGGCTACCAGTGTGCCAGGCAAATGCTGGAGAAGAAGGGCGGTTATCCGCCAGCTCTGTTGGTCGCGACCGACTCTATCGCCATCGGGGTACTGCGTGCCTTGCACGAGCATTCGGTTCAGGTTCCTGGCCAGATTGCGCTGATCAGCGTGAACGATATCCCCACGGCACGCTTTATTTTCCCTGCGTTATCAACCGTTCGCATACCCTCTGAAACCATGGGCGCTCAGGCCGTCAATCTGTTGACTGAGCGTATTCGTGACGAACGGACCATTCCATTATCGATCTTTGTTCCCAGTTCGCTTCAGTTACGCGATACCACCGTTGCCTGAAAAGGTCCCCTGTGCCCTATGCCGATTGCGGCAGCACAGGGAGGCCGAGCGGCCAAAAATTAACGTCATGATTAAAAAAGACATTTCATATTTATTGTGATCCCGTCGTCATTAGGTAAATATGATCTGTAGTTTTTACTAAATATTTACTATCGTTCTCCCATTGAAAGCTGTCGGGAGACGTGACGTGAATAATTGGGAAAACATAGAAAAACAGTCAGAGAATCGCTTACCGCCGCGAGCGAGCTTCTTCAGCTATCGTAATGCCACGCAGGCATTAAGCTTCGATCGCAACGCCAGTGCGGCATTTCAACTGCTGAGCGGCCGTTGGCAGTTTCGTTACTTCGAACACCCTGATCGGGTGCCGGCGGCGTTCTATAGCCAACTGATGGCGGACTGGGGCGACATCACCGTGCCGGGCATGTGGCAGATGGAAGGTCACGGCCAATTGCAGTATACCGATGAGGGCTATCCCTTCCCGATCGACGTGCCTTACGTGCCGACCAACAATCCGACCGGTGCCTATCAACGCCAGTTTACGCTGGACGGCGACTGGGAAAACCAGCAGGTCATCATCAAGTTTGACGGCGTGGAAACTTACTTTGAGGTGTATCTCAACGGCCGCTACGTCGGTTTCAGCAAAGGTAGCCGTTTGTCCGCCGAATTTGATCTTAGCGACTATGTGAAAGCGGGCGAAAACCTGTTGTCCGTTCGCGTTATGCAGTGGGCCGACTCGACGTATATTGAAGATCAGGACATGTGGTGGATGGCCGGCATCTTCCGCGACGTTTACCTGATCGGTCAACAACGCACCCATATTCATGATCTCACGCTGGTCACGCGTTTCGATGAACAGTATTGCGACGCAGTGCTGGCACTGGATGTCGAGCTTGGCAACCTGAACCCGTCCGTGGCAAGCGGTTATCGCCTGCAGGCTCAGCTTTTTGACGGTGAAGCCTGCGTCGCCGAACGCTGGGAAAATGAGCTCAGTATCGGGGCCAGTGCCCGCTGCCGATTTGAGATCCCGGTCAGCCAGCCGCAGCAATGGAATGCAGAAAACCCTTATCTGTATCAATTGCTGCTTAGCCTGTATGACCACGCCGGTAATCTGGTGTCGGTGGTGCCGCAGCGCGTCGGGTTCCGTGAGATCGGCGTGCGTGAGGGGCTATTTTATGTCAACGGACGCTATTTAAAGCTGCATGGCGTGAACCGCCACGATCACGATCATCGCAAAGGGCGCGCGGTGGACATGGCGCGGGTTGAGCGCGACATCGTGTTGATGAAGCAACACAACATCAACTCGGTGCGAACCGCCCACTACCCGAACGATCCGCGCTTTTACGAATTGTGTGATATCTACGGCCTGTTTGTGATGGCGGAAACCGACCTGGAAAGCCACGGTTTCGCTAACGTTGGCGATATTAGCCGCATCACCGACGATCCTCGCTGGGAAAATGCCTACGTCGAGCGCATTGAGCGCCATGTGATGGCGCAGAAAAACCATCCCTCAATCATTATCTGGTCCCTGGGCAACGAGTCCGGTTATGGCTGCAACATCCGCGCCATGGCTAAACGCTGCAAGGCGCTGGATCCCACTCGCCTGGTGCATTACGAAGAAGACCGCGATGCGGAAGTGGTCGATGTGATCAGCACCATGTATTCGCGCGTGGCGATGATGAATGCCTTTGGCGAGTATCCCCATGCCAAGCCGCGAATTTTGTGTGAATACGCCCATGCCATGGGCAATGGGCCGGGAGGCCTGTTCGAATATCAGTCGGTGTTTAACCGCCATGCCAGCCTTCAGGGGCATTACATCTGGGAGTGGTGCGATCACGGTTTGCTTAGCCATGACGCGCAGGGACGCGAACGCTATCAGTACGGTGGTGATTACGGCGATTACCCGAATAACTATAACTTCTGCATGGATGGCCTGATCTACCCGGATCAGCGCCCCGGTCCTGGCCTGCGTGAATATAAGCAGGTGCTGTGTCCGGTAGAGGTCAGCGGCGCAGGCGAGATGACGCCGGTGCTGCGAGTTAAAAACCGCTATTGGTTCAGTTCGCTGGCCGATATTACGCTGGTCGTCAGCGTGAAGGCCGGGGGGCGTCAACTGGCCAGCTATGACATCAAACTGCCGCACCTGCAGCCGGGCGAGTCTGAAGAACTGCATTTTCCTGAGCTGGCGCTGGGCACGCAAGAAACCTTTATTGACGTTGCCGTGTATAAGGACAGCGCCACCCGTTACAGCGAAAGTGGCGATTTGCTTGGGCAGTATCAGCATCTGTTGCAACCCGCTGCGCCGCTACTCATTGCGCCGCCGGGAGATAAACGCGCTTCGCCGCTGCAATGCCATGAAGAAAACCACCGGTTGGTGGTCAGCGGCGACAATTTCAGTTTGGCTTTCTCACGTCTGAGCGGTGAACTGCTCTCTTGGCAGGTGGCGGGGGACGAAGTGGTGGGGCGTGCGCCACACCTTTCCTTCTTCAAACCGGTGATCGACAACCATAAGCAAGAGTACGAAGGGATTTGGCATCCGCACCACCTGCAGATTATGCAACATCACTTCCGCAGTCTGCACTGGGAGCGTCAGGGCGACGACCTGGTGATTGAGGTTTGCACCCTGATTGCACCGCCGGTGTTCGATTTTGGCATGCGCTGCCGTTACCGCTGGCAGATATCGCCGCAGGGGCATATCAGCCTGGATCTGTCTGGCGCGCCTTATGGCGACTTCCAACAGGTCATTCCGAAGATTGGGCTGGATTTCGGCCTCAGCCGCCGCTTTGAACAGGTGGAATACTATGGCCGTGGGCCGGGTGAAAACTATCAGGACAGCTGCCAGGCCAACCTGATCGGCCATTATCAGCAGCGGGTGGGCGAGTTGTTTGAACACTATCCGTTCCCGCAGGATAACGGCAACCGCCAAGAAGTCCGTTGGCTGAGCCTGCAGGATGGCGAAGGCAAAGGGATATTTATTCAGCCGCGACGGCCGATCAACTTCAGCCTGTGGCCTTATAGCGCCGACATGCTGCATCAGGCTCAGCACATTAACGAGCTGCAAGAAAGTGATTACCTGACGTTAAACCTTGACGATCAAATTCTGGGCCTTGGTTCCAACTCCTGGGGATCGGAGGTGCTGGATTCGTATCGGGTTTATCTGTCGCCGTTCAGCTACGGCTTTACGCTGGTGCCTTTCAATCGGCAGGAAACCCAGGCAGAGAGGCTGGCCGAGTTTAATTACGCGCCGGTCAATAATAACGCTCAGTCAGAAAAGGCGAACTCATGATTATTGTCGAATCATTAGCGGAGTTTCAGCGTATTTACCGCTCAGGGAAAAAATGGCTACGCTGCATGGAGGCCATCAATAATATTAATAATATCGAGCCGAATGTCTTTCATTCTGTCGGCGACTCGCTGGTCTACCGACTGGCGTCCGGCCCTGGGCAGCAGCATGGTGGATTGGAGGGGAATCGCCGCTATTTTGATCTGCACTATTACCTGGCCGGCCAGGAGAACATTGAGGTTGCTGATAAAAGCGAACTGACTTCGGTAGTGGCCTATCAGGATGAAACCGACCGCGAAATTTTCAACGGGCAGGGGGAAATACACCGCGTAGGCGAGGGCAACGTGGTTATTTTTGAGAACCATCAGGCGCACCGATTCAAAGAGAGTCACCAGGTAAAAAAAGTCATTTTAAAAGTGACCGTCGAAGACAGCTATTTTATGAATAAATAGCGGCAATCTCTTATTCCAATATATACCCAAAATAATTCGAGTTGCTTGTAGGCGGCAACTGAGCGAAGCCCCAGGAGCTTACTCAAGTAAGAGACTGGGGTGAGTGGCAAATCTGCCGGGAGCAGATTTGAACGTTGCTTGCAGCGGCCCCGTAAGGGGTGAGGCCCAAGGATGGGCCGAATAGTGCAGCCAACACCCAAGTAGCTTGAAGTATGACGGGTATAAGTACCCTACAAATTTCGGAGAGTGTCTATGGCTGTGTCGAATAGAAATACTATCGGCAAGTTTGGCCTGCTGGCGATGACGTTCGCGGCAGTGTTCAGCTTCAATAATGTGATAAATAATAATATCCAGCTTGGCATCGCATCCGCCCCGGTATTTTTGGTGGCGACCATTATCTATTTTATTCCTTTCTGCCTGATCATTGCTGAGTTCGTCTCGTTGAATAAAAACTCCGAGGCGGGCGTATACGCTTGGGTAAAAAGCGCGTTAGGCGGACGTTGGGCATTTATGACCGCCTATACCTACTGGTTCGTGAATTTATTCTTCTTCACCGCGCTGCTGCCGAGGGTCATCGCTTACGCCTCCTACGCGTTTTTGGGGTATGACTACGTCTTTACGCCATTAACTACCGCGATCATCAGTATTTTCCTGTTCGCATTTTCGACCTATATCTCAAACAGCGGTGCCAAACTGCTGGGCCCGATGACCTCTGTGACCTCATCGTTGATGCTGTTGCTGACGTTTTCCTACATCATTCTGGCCGGTGCGGCGGTAATTGGCGGTATAGAGCCGGCTAACCCGATTACCGTAGAAGCCATGACCCCAAGCTTTAGCTGGGCCTTCCTCGGCATTACCGCCTGGATTTTTCAGGCCGCGGGCGGGGCAGAGTCGGTTGCGGTGTACGTCAACGACGTCAAGGGCGGCAGCCGCTCTTTTGTTAAGGTGATTGTCATTTCCGGGCTGGTGATTGGCGTGCTGTATTCGGTAGCGTCCTTGCTGCTTAACGTGTTCGTTAGCCGTGCCGATTTGCACTTTACCGGTGGCACGGTGCAGGTATTCGAAGGCCTGTCGGCGCACTTTGGCCTGCCTGCGGTGCTGATGAACCGTTTCGTGGGGTTGGTTTCCTTTACCGCGATGTTTGGCTCATTGCTGATGTGGACCGCCGCACCGGTCAAAATCTTCTTCACCGAGATCCCCAAGGGCATCTTTGGCGAGAAGACCATTCGGTTGAATAAGCATGGCGTGCCAACCCGCGCCGCCTGGCTGCAGTTCTTTATCGTGATCCCGCTGATGCTGATCCCGACGTTGGGTTCGGACAGCGTGCAGGAGTTAATGAATACGCTGATAAACATGACCGCTGCCGCTTCGATGTTGCCGCCGTTGTTCATCATGCTGGCCTATCTGAACCTGCGTTTGAAGTACGACCGCGTGGAGCGTGATTTTAAAATGGGCTCCCGGCTGCAGGGGATTGCGATTGTCAGCACGCTGATTGTCATTTTCACAGTGGGCTTTATCGCGTCAACCTTCCCGACCGGCGCCAGTATCATGACCATTGTGTTTTATAACGTAGGGGGGCTGGTGGTGTTCCTCGGCTACGCCTGGTGGAAATACAACCGCTATTCGAAGAGCCTGGACGCCCAAGCCCGCTATGATGAGGACACGCCATTAGCGAGGATTGCGCTGGAGTCGCAGGAGGGTAAAAAGGCCCCAAGTGGCGATCTGGGCTGTACCACTTTGTAAGCGTATTAGTGATTTATCCACGTCCCCTCGGCATTCGCTGAGGGGCACCAACTTTCCAGAACGCGACTTCATTTCAATACAAATGTGAAAGCCATCCCTTTTCGATGAGAACACCGGCTGCCCCAACCCTCGAAAAAAGCGCAAGATGCGACTAACCAAACATAAGTTAGGTTATACGCATGGAAATCCTATCCGGTTGTTTTATTAAGATTATTATAAGAATAAAATGCTGTGTCTCGGCTAATGATTATTTTTGACTCTTTTTGAAGGATAAAACCGACTTTATTATTTGATGGGTATCACAGAATTAACGCTGAAACCCGGTTCATTCATCTTACGATCCTCTTCCCAAATCTTCGCTAAAGCCTTTAATCCCACTTTACTGTTTTTCATGCCCGATATAAAACAAACGTATGTTTAAAAACAAACAAGTGTCCAATATGACCAGCAGAGAAAAACAGATATTGCATCTTCTGAGACGTGATCCTTTGATCCCACAGCAGGAAATTGCCGATGTTTTAGGTATTAGCCGCTCTGGTGTCGCCGGACACATTATGAATTTAATGAATAAAGGATATATAAAGGGTAAGGGTTATATATTGTCGGAGCACAGCTATGTGGTAACCGTAGGTTCCACCAATATGGATGTCTGCGGTTATGCTTCCTCTAAATTAGTGTATGAAGATTCCAACCCGGGAAAAATAAAATGCACGCCAGGTGGGGTGGGCAGAAATATTGCGCAGAATGTCGCCTTATTAGGCCGGGAATGTCACCTTATTTCCGTCGTCGGTGACGACTTCTATGGCGAAACCTTATTCGAACAGGCAAAGCTGGCGGGGGTACATGTCGACAGCTTCCATAAATTGCACGGTGAAAATACTTCTACCTATGTCTCCTTACTCGATAACAACGGCGAAATGCTGGTGGCGATTAACGACATGCGCATTCTCGAGAAACTCACACCGGCGTTATTGGCCACGTCTAAAGAGTTGTTCCTGCATGCGGGCGTGCTGGTGGTTGACTGCAACCTGACCGAGGACGCACTGGCCTGGCTATTCGGGCACTCCGGCAGCGTGCCGGTGTTTGTTGACACCGTATCGGCATTTAAAGCGCCCAAAATCCGCCGTTGGCTCTCGCATATCCATACTCTCAAGCCCAATCGCCTCGAAGCCGAGATCCTCAGCGGCATGGCGATCCACGGGCCGCAGGATGCGCCAGCGGTGGCCCGCTGGTTCCATCAACAAGGGGTACAACGCCTGGCGCTCAGCATGGGGCCAGCCGGGGTTTATTACAGCGAAATTGATGGGCAAAACGGCTGGTCGCAGCCACTGGTCGTCGACATCGTCAATGTGACTGGGGCCGGCGACGCCATGATGGCGGGCCTGGCCCATTGCTGGCTGGAAGATATGACGCTGGCGGACAGCATTCGTTTTGCGCAGGGTTGCTCGGCATTGACGCTGGCATCCGAATTTACCAATAACCCGAACCTGTCGAATGGCAGCGTACAAAAACTGTTGGAGCTACAAGCATGAAAAATAAAATGATTTCCCATGACTATCTGGACATTTCGCCGGAGGTTGCCGAGGCTTTGGCCCACAAACGCCCGGTTGTGGCTCTGGAATCCACCATCATTTCTCACGGCATGCCGTACCCACAGAACGCGCAGACGGCGCTGGAAGTGGAACAAAAGATCCGCGATCACGGCGCGGTGCCCGCGACCATCGCCATCATTAACGGCCGCATGAAGGCGGGATTAAGCCGTGAGGAAATAGAGCTACTGGGTAAAGAGGGCCATAAGGTGGCGAAAGTGAGCCGTCGCGATCTGCCGTTCATCGTCGCCGCCGGTAAACACGGGGCGACCACCGTGGCCTCAACCATGATTATTGCCGAGATGGCGGGCATTCACGTCTTTGCCACCGGTGGCATCGGCGGCGTGCACCGCGGCGCAGAACACACGTTTGATATCTCGGCGGATCTGCAGGAGCTGGCACGCACCAATGTCGCGGTGATCTGTGCCGGTGCCAAGTCTATTTTGGATTTGGGGCTGACCACCGAATACCTCGAAACCCACGGTGTACCGCTGATCGGCTACCAGACCCAAACGCTGCCGGCATTCTTTTGCCGTACCAGCCCCTTCAGGGTCAGCATTCAGCTAGATGCCCCGGCGGAGATCGCCCGCGCCATGGCCACCAAGTGGCAGACCGGGCTGGAGGGCGGCATGGTGATTGCCAACCCGATCCCGGCGCAGTATGCGGTGTCGGAGGAAAAAATTAATGCCGCCATTGAGCGTGCCGTGCGGGAATCGGTTGAACAAGGCGTTCAGGGCAAGGACAGCACGCCATTTTTGCTGGCCAGAGTGGCTGAATTGACCGGGGGCGACAGCCTGACCGCCAATATTCAATTGGTGTTCAACAACGCCAAGCTGGCCGCGCAAATTGCGTGTTGTTATCAGGAGGCCGCCGCCTAAGACGACGCGTTATTCCTTAAGTTTTACCCTATAAACAACATTAAATAAAAACGCCAGCCTGAAAGGTGGAGGGGAGTGCTTTGCCCTTTTCACCTTTCAGGACAGGTACATTTACATACCCAATGACTTTTCCGCTACGGCTGAAATACGACGGGTATTAAGGGACGGATTTATGGACTTACTACGCAGCCTGTCAGGTATCTGTATTCTTCTCCTTATTGCTTTTATTTTTTCCAACAACCGTAAACGAATCAGCATGAGAACCGTTTTCAGCGCATTAATACTGCAAGTGCTGTTGGGCGCAATTATGTTATATGTGCCCGCCGGTAAGTGGGTGGTTAATGCTATTGCCGGTGGCGTCAATAAAGTCATTTCGTACAGCGATGCCGGTAGCTCATTTATTTTTGGCGGACTGGTCGGCCCTAAAATGAATGTCTTGTTTGACGGCGCGGGTTTTGTTTTCGCTTTTCATGTTCTGCCGGCCATTATTTTTATTACCGCACTGATTTCGATTCTCTATTACCTCGGCGTGATGGGGTGGGTGATTAATCTGTTAGGCTACGTATTCCAAAAGATGCTGAGCATCAGCAAGGTTGAGGCTTTTGCCGCGGTGACCACCATCTTTTTAGGGCAAAACGAGCTGCCCGCGGTGCTTAAGCCTTTTATTAACAAGATGAGCCGCAATGAGCTGTTTACCGTCATTTGCAGCGGAATGGCGTCGATCGCCGGATCGATGTTGGTGGGGTATGCCGGCCTTGGCGTACCGATTGAATATCTGCTGGCGGCATCGTTGATGGCGATCCCCGGTGGCATTCTGTTCGCACGTATGCTGAGCCCGGCAACCGAGGCGTCGCAGGTCGAGTTCAGCCAGATGGCGTTCAGTGAAAAACGCCCGGCGAGCATTATCGAAGCCGCGGCCAGCGGCGCGATGCTCGGGCTGAAAATAGCCGTGGGCGTCGCTACCGTGGTAATGGCCTTTGTGGCGTTAATTGCGCTGATTAATGGCCTGATTGGCGGCGTCGGCAGCCTGTTTGGCTGGCAACAGCTTAGCCTGGAAAGGTTGTTCGGATATGTGTTCTCGCCTTTGGCTTATATCATGGGGGTTAGCTGGGATAACGCTGGGGTAGTAGGTGGGCTGATTGGCCAGAAGCTGGCGATAAACGAATTTGTCGCATACGTGAATTTTTCAGCCTATCTCAAAGACAGCGTCGCGGTGCTCGATCCTAAAACCATCGCCGTCATCTCTTTCGCACTGTGCGGGTTCGCCAACTTCGGCTCGATAGCCGTGGTGGTGGGGGCGTTCAGCGCGGTAGCACCGGAACGCGCTTCGGATATTGCCAGCCTGGGCTTGCGCGCGCTGCTGGCCGCTACCTTGTCTAATCTGATGAGCGCCACCATCGCCGGGCTGTTTATCGGTCTCGGTGCTTTGAGCGTGGCATTATGATCACGCCCTTTCTTTGGCGTGAGCGTTATTATTTTCCGCGCTAAACTTGCGCATTAGATAAGTGACTACTAATGTGTAGTCATGAATGAAAATGACCTCTTCAAAGCGCTGGCGGATCCCACCCGGCGCAGCATCTTCGAAAAACTGGCCGCTGGCGGCATGAATGCCAGCGCACTGCGTGAAGGCATGTCGATCAGCCAATCTGCGATGTCTCAACACCTGGCCGTGTTGCGGCAGGCGGGGCTGGTGTGCGAGGCGCGCCAGGGGCGTTTCGTCAATTATCAGGTTGACCCGCAAGGGTTGGCGGTCATCGCGCAATGGCTGGACAAATACCGTGCCTTCTGGCCGGCACGCATCGACAGGCTGAACGTTTTGCTAAAGGACATGGATCAATGACCCCAACCGACGCCACGCAGCCGCCGCTGGTGCTGGAGTATCAACTCGATGCGCCGCCAGAGAAAATCTGGAGGGCTATCGTGATCCCGGCATTGCGCGAACAATGGTTACCGAATGCCGAACTGGCCGATACCGAACCGGTAGCGATAACGCCGGGCGAAGCAATCAGCTACCGGATGCGTGATGACCGACCGCCGTACCTCGAAAGTACCGTGACCTTGCAAATTCTGCCCGCCGCCGACGGCGGAAGCCTGTTACGCGTCATTCACCGACTCGACGACGAAGGGTTGACGGCAGCGAACGACGGTGGATTGCAGCTGATGCGCGCTGCCTGACGCTCAACTCATTATTCCAATCTGAAAACAGGAGTTCACCGATGCGTGAATCGATGCTGCTCGTCCCGATGGTGGTAGAACAGACCAGCCAGGGAGAACGTTCGTTCGACATTTATTCGCGGCTGCTGCGCGACCGCATCGTTTTCCTGAACGGGGAGGTTAACGATCAGGTGGCAGAAATGCTTTGTGCTCAACTGCTGTTTCTCGAAGCTGAGAACCCGGAGAAACCCATAAATTTATATATCAATTCACCGGGCGGGGTGATCACCAGTGGCTTTGCCATCTACGACACTATGCAGTACATCAACGCACCGGTGCATACGCTGTGTATGGGCACAGCTCGCTCGATGGGGTCATTCCTGCTGATGGCGGGTGAGGCAGGCCACCGGATGGCGCTGCCCAATGCCAGCCTGCACGTGCACCAGCCACTGGGCGGTTTTCAGGGGCAAGCGTCAGATATCCTTATCCAGGCCGAAGAGATGAAACGCACCAAGCACACCGTGATCCGCCTGTACGCCGAACACTGCGGTCGTAGCTACGAAGAGGTTGAGCGCGCACTCGATCGCGACCGCTTTATGAGCGCCGACCAAGCGGTAGAGTGGGGGCTGGTGGATAAGGTGCTACGGGCGCGATGATACGCTGCTCAGCAGACGATCAAGGGCCTGTAGATACTGTTCTTGCAGGCTCTGCGCCTGTAGAGAGTCTCCCCGTACCGCGACAAGGGCCAAACCGCTGCCATGGGCATGATCAATCAAAATATCGCGCCACTGTAGGGGCTCTGTCGTCATCTCAGCCAGCAAGGCCGTAAGGCGATCGGTAATCTGACGGGTGACCCCGGCAAAGGCCTCTGGCGTGGCAAAGATTGCCAGCGTGAGCTGGGGATGATAGCCGACTGCGCGATGATAGCGCGTGAGCAATGTTCGAATTTCTGTCCGCGGGTCAGCCAATCCGCTCAACCCCTCCATGGCTTCGGCATAGACGCGATCGGATAAAGCACGCAATAGCCCGGCCAGATCACCAATATGGTGATAGAGGCTCATCGGCGTGACGCCCAGCCGAGTGGCGAGGGTACGCATCGTCAGCCCTTGTCCGCCACTTTCATCCAGCAGGCCAAGAGCGGAATCCAGAATGTCATCCCGCGTTACTCCTTTTCCGTTGGTTGGACGCCCACGTGGACGAGTCATTGGGGCAATACCTGATAGTGGGTTTGCACCAGGCCCGAAGGAAAGCTCCGGTTCGACAGTAATTTTAAATCAATGTCCTGTTGCAGTGAGCCGAACAGAGGTCTGCCCGAGCCAAGCAGTACGGGAACCTTGGTGATCACCATATCGCTAATCAACTCTTCGCGCAGAAAGGACTGTATTAATTGCCCACCATCCACATAGACGCGGTGCACATTCTGCGCGGCCAACTGCTCAAGCGCATACTTTGGCGTGAGGTTGGCGAACCGAACTTTACCTGTCAGGGCTGGAGGGACCGGCTCATTGGCCAGTTGTTTGGACAGTACGAGTACCGGGAGGTCATAAGGCCAGCTATCGAAGGTGAGTACCTTTTCATAAGTCCCTCTCCCCATCAGGATCATGTCTTTGTCAGCGATAAAGGTATCGAAGCCATGATCTTCGGCCGAGGTGTCGCGTTGCAATAACCAGTCGATGTCGCCATCTTGCCGAGCGATAAAACCGTCCAGGCTGGTGGCGATGAAAACGTGTGTAGTGATCATTGAATGCTCCATATTTATACGCTGTATATTATTGCGTTGGTATGGCCCAAAATCAACATTACCGGTTAAAACAAAAAATCCACGCCGGGGCGTGGATTTTGGAGTTTGCTGCAGAGGCGGGAGTTAGACGTTGAACAAGAAGTTCATCACGTCGCCGTCTTTAACGATGTAGTCTTTACCTTCTGAACGCATCTTGCCGGCTTCTTTGGCACCTTGCTCACCCTTGTAGGTGATGAAGTCTTCAAAAGCGATGGTTTGAGCGCGGATAAAGCCTTTTTCGAAGTCGGTGTGGATCTTGCCAGCTGCCTGCGGGGCGGTAGCGCCAACCGGGATGGTCCAGGCGCGGACTTCTTTCACACCGGCGGTGAAGTAGGTCTGCAGGTTCAGCAGCTCGTAACCGGCGCGGATCACGCGGTTCAGGCCCGGCTCTTCCAGGCCCAGTTCGGCCATGAATTCTTCGCGATCTTCGTCTTCCAGCTCGGCGATATCGGATTCTACTGCGGCGCACACGGCAACCACAACCGAGCCTTCGCCCGCAGCGATTTCACGCACTTTGTCCAGGTACGGGTTGTTTTCGAAACCGTCTTCGTTGACGTTGGCGATGTACATGGTTGGTTTCAGCGTCAGGAAGCTCAGGTAGCGGATTGCCGCCTTGTCTTCTTCGGACAGATCCAGCGCACGCAGCATGCCGGCGTTTTCCAGCTGTGGCAGGCATTTTTCCAGGGCTGCCAGTTCCGCTTTCGCGTCTTTGTCGCCGCCTTTGGCTTTCTTCTGCACGCGGTGGATCGCGCGTTCGCAGGTGTCGAGATCCGACAAGGCCAGTTCGGTATTGATGACGTCGATGTCGTCAGCCGGGTCAACTTTGTTGTTAACGTGGATGATGTTGTCGTTTTCGAAGCAGCGAACCACGTGGCCAATCGCTTCGGTTTCGCGGATGTTGGTCAGGAACTGGTTACCCAGACCTTCACCTTTGGACGCGCCCTTGACCAGGCCGGCGATGTCGACGAATTCCATGGTGGTCGGCAGGATACGCTGTGGCTTGACGATCTCGGCCAGCTGGTCCAGACGCGGATCGGGCATCGGCACCACACCGGTGTTAGGTTCAATGGTGCAGAACGGGAAGTTGGCTGCTTCGATACCCGCTTTGGTCAACGCGTTGAACAGGGTGGATTTGCCTACGTTAGGCAGGCCGACGATACCGCATTTGAATCCCATGTTGTTATCACCTTAAATATCTTAACTATCAGCCGGTTAGGTTTAACCCACTGCATAAAGGACGAAATAATGGCGCCATTATACACGTAATGGCCGTTTTTCTCGATCTGGCTGTGTGTGATGGGTAAATGCCGAGGCAGTGCCGGTTTTTGATTGAGATTTGGATCACATTTACACATACTGACACTTCTGATTAACCTACAGGAAACGTGCCGGATGTCCTTCTTGCCCAGTCCACCCTAAGCTCTCTCCCTCCTGAGGTTTGCCGCGCCCTGCGGCCTTGCTTCCCGTGCTGCGGGAATGTGTTTTATCTGTCAGAAGTGAATAATCCATGTTTAACCTGAACAATTTCAGGCTGTCGGCCGTCAAGAACGAGGTGCTGGCGGGCTTTGTGGTGGCGGTTTCAATGATCCCGGAAGCGGTCGGCTTTTCGCTGGTTGCCGGGCTTTCTCCGATCGTCGGGTTGCACACCGCCTTTATTATCGGGCTGGTCACCGCGCTGTTTGGCGGCAAGCCGGGCATGGTGTCGGGTGCGGCCGGGTCGATAGTGGTGGTGCTGATGAGCCTGGCGGCGCAGTACGGCATGGGGTACGTACTGTGGGCGACGATTTTTGCCGGGGTTATCCAAATCCTGATCGGCATTTTCCGCCTGGGTAAGTTTATCCGGCTGGTGCCGCTGCCCGCGGTTCACGGCTTCGTGAACGGGCTGGCGATTGTCATTATGCTGGCGCAACTGCATATGATTGCCGGGCAGGGGCCGCTGATGTATGGGCTGGTGGCTCTGGCGATCCTGGTGGTGGTGTTCTTCCCACGGTTGACGCGTGTCATCCCCGCGTCACTGGCGGCGCTAATCGTGGTGTCTGCTCTGGCAATCGGGTTTAACCTGCAAACGCTGCGGGTCGGCGATTTGGCGGACATTTCCGGTGCATTACCGCACTTCAGCCTGCCGATGGCGCCTTTTACCCTCGAGATGCTGAAAGTGGTGTTGCCGTACGCAGTGGTAATCGCGCTGGTGGGGCTGATCGAATCGCTGCTTACCATGACGGTGCTGGATGAAATGGGCGGCAAGAAAGGTAACGGCAACCGCGAGAGCATCGCCCAGGGGGCTGGCAACGCGGTTTGTGGCCTGTTTGGTTGTTTCGCCGGTTGCGCAATGATTGGCCAGTCGATCATCAACTTCACTTCAGGCGGGCGTGGGCGTATTTCCGGCGTGGTTGGCGCGATACTTCTGATTCTGTTTGTGGTCAGCCTGTCGGGCTATATCGGCCTGTTGCCGGTGGCGGCGTTGGCCGGGGTGATGCTGGTGGTGTGTTACAACACCTTTGAGTGGAGCTCGCTGCGCCGTCTGCGCCGGATGCCGAAGGCGGATGCGCTGGTGATGCTGCTGGTGACCCTGATTACCATCTTTACCGATCTGGCGATGGCCGTGATCAGCGGGGTGATCATTTCGGCGCTGGTATTTGCCTGGCAGCAGGCACGTATTCGCGTGCGTCAGCATCGGGTGGAAGGTGAGGTGGCGGTATATCAGTTGGACGGGCCGCTGTTCTTCGGCTCCACCACGGCCTTTGCCGAACTGTTCGAACCGAAAAACGATCCGCAAAATGTGGTGCTGGATTTTGCCGGTACCCGGGTGATGGATTCCAGCGGCGTGGAGGCGATTGATAAGCTGACGGCACGCTATCTGGCGGCGGGGAAAACCATTCGGCTACGTCATCTGAGCGGTGACTGTGTACGCCTGTTGAAACAGGCCGGCCCGTTTTGCAGCCATGAACTGGACGATCCGCAATATTACGTGGCGGAAGAGGGCTACCAAACCGATGACGCTAACGTCGGCGAAGAAACCTTTAAACTGCGCACCTAAGGCAGATTGCAGCGGGCGCGATGCCCGCTGCAACGATGATCAGGCCTGTGCCTTGAAGCTGTGCAGGCGACGAACGGTTTTTTCCAACCCGTCAGTCAGCAGCACTTCCGTACAGCGTGCTGCTTCATCGATCGCTTCATCAATCATTTTTTGTTCGCTGGCCGGTGGCTTGCCGAGCACGAAACCTACCACTTTGTTTTTATCGCCCGGGTGGCCGATGCCGATGCGCAAGCGATAGAAATTCGGGTTATTGCCAAATTTGTTCTGAATATCCTTCAGCCCGTTGTGGCCACCGTTGCCGCCGCCCAGTTTGATCTTGGCAACGCCGGGGGGAATATCCAGCTCGTCATGCGCCACCAGGATTTCGTCCGGCTCGATGCGGTAGAAATTGGCCATTGCCAATACCGCTTTGCCGCTGAGATTCATAAAGGTGGTAGGCACCAACAGCCGCACGTCGTTGCCGGCCAGGTTCAGCCGGGCGGTGTAGCCGAAGAACTTGCTCTCTTCTTTGAGCTGCTGGTTATGGCGCTGGGCCAGTAAATCGACGTACCAGGCGCCGGCGTTGTGCCGCGTCTGCGCGTATTCAGCGCCCGGATTCGCCAGGCCGACTATCAATTTAATACTGCTCACTGGGAGATTCGCTATGATCGATATAATGGAAAGGGCAATAGTCTACCTGCCGACGCCACGAATGACAAAATCCTGATATGTCCGGTCGCGCATTGACGGAACTATAGTCAGAAAAGAGAATAATTCATTAGCGGAATCATTCAATTTGATCGCTAATAGACTCATTCTGGTAAAGTTTTGTCATGTTTTCTTTACCATTTGTGATCCTCTCCGCAATCACCTTGTCCAACCAGGGGCTATACTTAACTTATCAAAGTGGGTTAACCAGTTAGAGAGTTATCCCGGTTGGCACATGGCACTATGGAGGTGGCATATGAAACGTAGAAACGCGGACAGAATGGGCAACTTTTTTATGGGGCTGGGCCTGGTCGTGATGATCGGCGGTGTCGGATACTCCATTGTTGCTGAAGTTTCGCAGTTCAACCTGCCGCAGTTTTTCGCCCATGGCGCAATCATGAGTATCTTCGTGGGTGCGTTGTTGTGGCTGGTAGGTGCGCGTATTGGCGGTCGTGAGCAGGTAGCGGATCGTTACTGGTGGGTAAAACACTTTGATAAACGTTGCCGCAACGATCATCATCGTTCGTCACATTGATTAGAAAGAAGGGAACAGGCGTTACGGCAAAGGAAATCTGCCGCGCATTAAGGCTTAAGGTCATGTTTGACTACCCGTAGAAAACCCGTTGCTGCTATGCACCAACGGGTTTTTCTTTTTCTGCTTTTAGGCCATCAATCTCTTCGGTACGGCAGGGTGCCGCACCGAAAAGAGAACTGATTAATGCTCGAACATCGCAGAAATTGACTCTTCGTTGCTGATACGGCGGATGGCTTCAGCCAGCATGCCAGACAGCGTCAGAGTGCGTACGTTTTTCAGAGCCTTGATTTCTGGAGACAGCGGAATGGTGTCGCAGACAATCACTTCATCAATTACCGAGTTGCGGATGTTTTCCACGGCGTTACCGGAGAAGATCGGGTGCGTCGCGTAGGCAAATACGCGCTTGGCACCGCGTTCTTTCAACGCTTCAGCCGCTTTACATAAGGTACCGCCGGTATCGATCATATCGTCAACCAGTACACAGTCACGGCCTGCTACGTCACCAATGATGTGCATCACCTGAGAAACGTTCGCGCGCGGGCGGCGTTTATCGATGATAGCCATATCGGTGTCATTCAGCAGTTTGGCGATTGCGCGGGCGCGCACTACGCCGCCGATGTCTGGGGAAACCACGATTGGGTTCTCCAGATTCTGTTGCAGCATGTCTTCCAGCAGGATCGGGCTACCGAACACGTTATCTACCGGAACATCGAAGAAGCCTTGGATCTGTTCAGCGTGCAGATCCACCGTCAAAACGCGGTCAACCCCTACACTGGAGAGGAAATCGGCTACAACTTTGGCCGTGATTGGCACACGAGCAGAACGCACGCGGCGATCCTGGCGGGCATAACCGAAGTAAGGGATAACAGCAGTAATACGACCTGCGGAGGCGCGACGCAGGGCATCTACCATAACGACCAGTTCCATCAGGTTGTCGTTGGTAGGGGCACAGGTGGACTGGATGATGAAAATATCACCGCCGCGTACATTTTCGTTGATTTGCACGCTCACTTCGCCGTCGCTAAAACGACCTACTGCGGCGTCACCAAGGCTGGTGTACAAACGGTTGGCAATACGTTGTGCTAGTTCCGGGGTGGCGTTACCAGCAAAAAGCTTCATATCAGGCACGAGAAGAACCTCAGGCATGCGTCCAGAGAAGATATTGTCATTCGGCCTTCGCTAAGGGGCAGTTAGCGACGCCGGCGCAATATCATACGGGTGTGTAAAAAAACAACGTGAAACCGAAGCGGCGCAGGGATTACAGGGCCAGGTGTGAATGACCCTGCGCAGCGAAACGAGAACTACGGTTTCATCTGCCCGGAACGGATGCGATGTAGTGGAGAGACGTTAACGCCACGCGCTACAAAACCACGTATCCACTCCGGGGCTTGATTTAACACCTGACGGGCGGCGGTTTCTGTGTCGAATTCAGCAAACACACAAGCACCTGTGCCAGTCAGGCGTGACGGCGCGTATTCTAACAGCCAAGAAACAAGCTGTTCAACCTCGCGAAAACGTTTTCTTGCTATAGGTTCGCAATCATTTGCGTAAGTTGCCTGTAACAGCACACTTAACGGACGAACCGGGGTGTCTCTTTTTAATTCCGCATCGCCAAAAATTGCCGGGGTAGGGATGCTGACCCCCGGATGCGCCACCAGATACCATTTTTCCTGCGGGTTGGCCGGCTGCAAACGCTCACCGATGCCTTCGGCGAACGCTGCATGGCCACGCACGAAAACAGGGACGTCGGCACCGAGCACCAGCCCCAGTTCTGCAAGCTGGTCGTCGCTCAAACCGCAGCGCCACAGTTCATTCAGCGCAACCAGCACCGTAGCGGCGTTGGAGGAGCCACCGCCCAGCCCGCCGCCCATTGGCAGCCGCTTTTCGATGCTGATGTCGGCACCCCGTGGCGCGGTATCCAGCCCATGGCGATCGCAATACTGTTGCAGCAGACGTGCGGCGCGGACAATCAGGTTTTCTTCATCCGGCACGCCCGCCACCGGGGTCAGCAGGTGAATACGGTCATCCTGTCGCACATCGATGGTCAGCGTGTCGCCGTAATCCAGAAACTGAAACAGCGTCTGCAACAGGTGATAGCCGTCTTCACGTTGGCCGGTAATGTATAAAAACAAATTAAGTTTAGCTGGCGATGGCCACTGACGGATCATTTGAGCGTCCAATTATCCATTTTCAGTTTGATGCGCTGGTCACCCTGTTTCAGCTCAAGTCGGCTTGGCAACTGCGGTTGCAGGCTGTTGTTGTAGTCCTGGTAGTCAACGGTCCAGGTCTGTCCGCCTTGCTGGTAGGTCAGCGAGTTCAGGCGATACTGGTCATCCAGCTTGAAGTCGTTGGCTTCACCCGGCAGGCCGAGCATCCATTGGCGCAGGTTATCCAGCGGGATTGCCATACCGGTCAGTTTGCGGATCATCTCTTCGGCATTGTCGCTGACATAGCGCTTGCCCTGATTGTCGGTCAACTGCACCACATTTTTCTGCACGTTGAGATCAAGCTCGGTGCTGCCAAGTGGGTTGGTCAGCAGCAGGCGGTAACGATCAGACGAATACTGCTGCCAGAAGAAGCGCGCGTAGACTTTTTTCTGATCGGACAGGTAGGCGAAAGAGCCCCGGGTCTGATACTGCTCAAGCTGTTGCACCGCTTGCTCATGGGCGCGCCATTGCGGTGATGTCGGGCTGGTGGCCGGGCCGCTGGGTTTGGTGGTGGTACAGGCAGCCAGCACCAGGCTGGCCAGCGGGATCAGGCGTAGCAAACTAACTTTGCGGATTGGCATAACTTTCTCTTGTCCTTTTGTCCTTACGGGCACGCACAGCGAGACCTTGGTATTAGCGTTTACGCTAGCGGGGCAGCGCCGGCGCGTCAATTTTTTGCTGCATCGCTTTGAATCTGCCCGGCTTTGTCACCGCTGTTAGCCTCGAGGGTATGCGCTGCGTTTGCACATAAGATTAACACAATCACCCAACCCTGCCGCTGTGGGCACAAGAATATCTCTCTGGTCGGGCGGAGGCCGTTGGCGTTTAGTTGAGGTTGCTAGCGGTATGCTGCAATAGTTTATCGCCGGAGGAGAATACAAGGTCATGAAGCTGTCAGTACGCATTGTTATTTCGCTGTTATGCTTCGCGGGCGCGGCATTTTTTTATCTTCAGGCAAAGCATGTTTTTTGTCAGCAGGTCTCTTTTCTTTTGGATCCCACCTTTCGTTGCGGCACTTTAGGTTGGTAAACGCCGGATATTTGATCGCCGCCTGGCGGCTTAGGGGTTATCGTTATTGCTGAATACTGTGCGGAATATCGCATACTGCACTAAAATTCAGTATGTTATGTCGTCGAATTAATAGTCATCCCGCTGTATTTATTAGCGATTTATCGATTGATGCTGACTATTTCAGCGATTGAACGGAAGATGCGGTTGTTACTTTTATTGAGCCCGCGCATCAAGTAGAATGCCGTTCAACGAGAACCCGTACCAAAAGAAGTATTACTCGAAGCAATGACCCTGCTGGCGTTAGGTATAAATCACAAAACCGCTCCGGTTTCTCTGCGTGAAAGGGTGACCTTCTCCCCAGAGTCGATCGAACAGGCGCTAACCAGCTTGCTCCAACAGCCGTTGGTGCAGGGCGGTGTCGTGTTGTCTACCTGCAACCGCACCGAACTTTATCTTAGCGTGGAGCAACAGGAACATATTCACGAACAGCTGGTTGCCTGGCTGTGTGAATACCACCATCTGCGCCCGGAAGAAGTGAGCAAAAGCCTGTATTGGCACCATGGCAACGACGCCGTCAGCCATCTGATGCGAGTAGCCAGCGGGCTGGATTCGCTAGTGTTGGGTGAACCGCAGATCCTCGGCCAAGTGAAAAAAGCCTTTGCCGAATCGCAACGCGGCCAGTCGCTTTCCGGTGAGCTTGAACGGCTGTTCCAAAAATCCTTCTCTGTCGCCAAACGCGTACGTACCGAAACCGAAATCGGTGCCAGCGCGGTCTCTGTGGCCTTTGCAGCCTGTACGTTGGCGCGCCAAATCTTCGAATCACTTGCCGAATTGAACGTGCTGCTTGTGGGCGCCGGTGAAACCATTGAACTGGTGGCGCGCCATCTGCGCGAGCACAAGGTACGGCATATGATTATTGCCAACCGTACCCGCGAACGTGCGCAATTGCTGGCGGACGAAGTTGGCGCGGAAGTGATCACATTACCGGAAATCGACGAACGCCTGGCGGACGCCGATATCATCATCAGTTCTACCGCCAGCCCGCTGCCGATCATCGGTAAAGGGATGGTGGAGCGCGCGCTGAAAGCGCGCCGCAACCAGCCGATGCTGCTGGTGGATATCGCCGTACCGCGTGATATCGAACCGGAAGTGGGCAAGCTGGCCAACGCCTATCTGTACAGCGTGGACGATCTGCACGCCATCATTCAAAGCAACCTGGCGCAGCGCAAAGCCGCGGCGGTGCAGGCGGAATCAATCGTTCAGCAGGAAAGCACCAACTTTATGGCCTGGCTGCGCTCACAGGGCGCAGTGGAAACCATCCGCGACTACCGCTCGCAGGCCGATCAGATCCGTGCGGAAATGGAAGCCAAAGCCCTGGCCGCGATTGCGCAGGGCGCCGACGTGGAGCAGGTTATCCACGAGCTGGCCCATCGGCTGACCAATCGTCTTATTCATGCCCCTACCAAATCCCTCCAGCAGGCCGCCGGCGATGGCGACGTGGAGCGGTTGCAATTATTACGCGACAGCCTCGGGCTGGATCAGCATTAGTTTTCTCTTTTAACAGGGTTTAATACCACGCATGAAGCCTTCTATTGTTGCCAAACTGGAAGCGTTACAAGAGCGCCATGAAGAAGTGCAGGCGCTGCTCGGCGATGCCGGCGTTATTGCCGAGCAGGATCGGTTCCGTGCGCTGTCGCGCGAATATGCACAGTTGACCGATGTCAGCCGCTGTTTCCTGGAATGGCGTCAGGTGCAGGACGATCTGGCTACGGCGGAAGTGATGTTGGACGATCCGGAAATGCGTGAAATGGCGCAGGAAGAGTTGAAACAGGCCAAGGCCGCGACGGAAGAGCTGGAACAGCAGCTGCAACTGCTGCTGTTGCCGAAAGATCCGGATGACGAGCGCGGTTGTTTCCTGGAAGTGCGCGCCGGGACCGGCGGCGACGAAGCGGCGATTTTCGCCGGCGACCTGTTCCGCATGTACAGCCGCTATGCCGAAATGCGCCGCTGGCGCGTTGAGATCATGAGCGCCAACGAAGGCGAGCATGGCGGTTATAAAGAAGTGATTGCCAAGGTTTCTGGCGACGGTGTTTACGGCCAGCTCAAATTTGAATCCGGCGGTCATCGCGTACAGCGCGTGCCGGAAACCGAGTCGCAGGGGCGTATTCATACCTCCGCGTGCACCGTGGCAGTGATGCCGGAAATACCGGAGGCTGAACTGCCGGAGATCAACGCGGGCGATCTGAAAATCGACACCTTCCGTTCCTCAGGCGCAGGTGGTCAGCACGTTAACACCACCGACTCGGCGATCCGTATTACCCACTTGCCGACCGGCATTGTGGTGGAGTGTCAGGACGAGCGCTCACAGCACAAGAACAAAGCCAAAGCGATGGCGGTGTTGGGTGCGCGTATCCGTGCAGCAGAAATGGCCAAGCGCCAGCAGGCGGAAGCTTCAACCCGTCGTAACCTGCTGGGCAGTGGCGATCGTTCAGACCGCAACCGCACCTATAACTTCCCGCAGGGGCGTGTCACTGACCACCGTATCAACCTGACGCTGTACCGTCTGGACGAGGTGATGGAAGGCAAGCTCGACATGCTGATCCAGCCGATTGTGCAGGAATACCAGGCCGACCAGCTCGCTGCGCTGTCCGCCGAGCAGGAGTAATGGACTATCAATCCTGGCTGAAGGCTGCGGTTGCCCGCCTGACGCAGAGTGAAAGCGCCCGACGCGATGCGGAAATCCTGCTGGGGTTCGTGACCGGCCGGGCCAGAACTTTCCTGATGGCGTTTGGCGAAACCGTGCTGACGCCGCAAGAGCAAGAGCAGTTGGAGAGATTGTTGGCGCGCCGTGAACGCGGTGAACCGGTAGCTTATCTGATTGGCGAGCGCGAATTTTGGTCGTTGCCGCTGTCGGTATCGCCCGCCACCCTGATCCCGCGTCCGGACACCGAATGCCTGGTGGAGTTGGCGCTGGAGCTTTTGCCCTCATCCCCTTGCGCCATTCTCGATCTCGGTACCGGTACCGGCGCCATCGCCCTGGCGTTAGCCAGCGAACGCCCAGACTGCGAAGTGACCGGCGTCGATTTACAGCCGGAAGCGGTGGCGTTGGCCCAGCACAATGCGCAGAAGCTGTCGATCGGCAACGCGCAGTTCCTTCAGGGCAGTTGGTTTGCCCCACTGGTCGGAGAAACTTTTGCTCTGATCGCCAGCAACCCTCCTTATATCGACGCCGCCGACCCGCATTTGGCACAGGGCGACGTACGTTTTGAGCCAAGTAGCGCGCTGGTGGCGCCACAGCAGGGGCTGGCGGATTTGTCCGCTATCGTGCAGCAGGCGCCGTACCACCTGCAATCACAGGGCTGGCTGCTGCTTGAACATGGCTGGCAGCAGGGAGAAAGCGTACGCGCACTGCTGCAGGCCGCCGGTTTTATTTCGATCGATACCCGACGCGATTATGGCGGTAACGATCGCGTCACCTTTGGCCAATGGCCGCAGCAATCACTGAAAACCAACAATAACGAAGCACACAGCGATTAAATAAGGAAGCGATATGGCAGTCTACTCGGCGTTAAAACATCTGCATTTGTTGACGGTCACCATCAGTATTGTCTTGTTTGTATTGCGTTTCTTCTGGAAATGGCGCAATTCGGCTATGATGAACAAACGTTGGGTGAAGATAACCCCGCATATAAATGATACGGTGTTGTTCGTCAGCGGCATCGCGCTGGTGGTGATGTTCAAGTTATATCCGCTGTTGGGTATGGACTCGTGGCTGACCGAGAAGCTGTTTGGCGTTATTATCTATATCCTGCTTGGCTACGTCGCATTGGGCAAGAAGACCAAAAACCAGAACCTGCGCACACTGGCGTTTGTGCTGGCATTGGGCTGTTTGTACCTGATAATTAAACTTGCCACGACGAAAATACCCTTTCTGATGGGATACTTATGAGTAGTATTGCTGATTTTGAATTTAACACCTCGCTGCTGAGCGAGGGCGTGATCCTGGTATCGCAGTCCGTGCGGCGTGATTTCCCCGCCGCCGAGGTCGAACGCAAGCTGCAACAGCTGGTCGACGAAGCGCGTGCGGCCGTGCCGCAGGATCTCAGCCAGGAACAGCAACTGGACGCACTCATTGAATTGTTCTTCAAAACCTGGGGTTTTGGCGGCGCCAGCGGCGTGTATCGTCTGTCCGACGCTATTTGGCTCGACAAGGTGCTGGAAGGTCGTCAGGGCACGCCGGTTTCGCTCGGCACCATTTTCCTGCATATCGCCGCTCATCTGGATTTACCGCTGCTGCCGGTTATTTTCCCCACTCAACTGATCCTGCGGGCAGACTGGCTGGATGAAGAGATGTGGTTGATCAATCCATTGAACGGCGAGACGCTGAACGAACACCAGTTGGAAGTGTGGATCAAGGGCAACCTGGGGCTGGGCGCCGAACTGGAAGACGACGATCTCGATGAGTCAGAAAACGTCATGGTGGTGCGTAAGATGTTGGATACGCTCAAAGCCGCCCTGATGGAAGAAAAACAGATGGAAATGGCGCTGCGCGCCAGCGAAACGGTGTTGTGCTTCGATCCGGAAGATCCTTACGAAATCCGTGACCGCGGGCTGATTTACGCCCAGTTGGAATGCAATCATATCGCGATTTCCGATCTTAACTATTTTGTCGAACAGTGTCCTGAAGACCCAGTCAGCGAAGTGATCAAGGTACAGATCCACTCGATTGAACCGAAACAGGTCACGCTGCATTAATTCATTTACTATGCCCTGAACGCGACAGGCCAAGGCTTGCGGCACGACGGGTAACTTCAATAAAGGCGAAAGCATGAAACAGAAAGTGGTTAGCATTGGTGACATCGACGTAGCGAACGATCTGCCGTTTGTGCTGTTTGGCGGTATGAACGTGCTGGAATCGCGCGATCTGGCGATGCGCATCTGTGAACACTACGTCACCGTGACGCAAAAACTGGGCATCCCTTACGTTTTCAAAGCCTCCTTTGACAAAGCCAACCGTTCTTCTATCCACTCCTACCGGGGGCCGGGTCTGGAAGAGGGGATGAAGATCTTCGAAGAAATCAAAAAAACCTTCGGCGTGAAAATCATCACCGACGTTCACGAAGCGTCACAGGCTCAGCCGGTGTCCGAAGTGGTTGACGTGATCCAACTGCCGGCATTCCTGGCGCGTCAGACCGATCTGGTGGAAGCGATGGCGAAAACCGGTGCGGTGATCAACGTCAAGAAGCCACAGTTCGTCAGCCCGGGCCAAATGGGCAATATCGTCGACAAATTCAAGGAAGGCGGTAACGATCAGGTGATCCTGTGCGATCGCGGCAGTAACTTTGGTTACGATAACCTGGTGGTCGATATGCTTGGCATCAACGTTATGAAAAACGTGACGGGCGGCCATCCGGTGATCTTTGACGTGACCCATGCTCTGCAGACTCGCGATCCCTTCGGCGCAGCTTCTGGCGGCCGTCGGGCGCAGGTTGCCGAACTGGCGCGTGCCGGTATGGCGGTTGGCCTGGCAGGTCTGTTCATCGAAGCGCACCCAGAGCCAAACAGCGCCAAATGCGACGGCCCGTCCGCGCTGCCGCTGGACAAGCTCGAGCCGTTCCTGGTGCAGATGAAAGCCATCGACGACCTGGTGAAGAGCTTCCCAGAGCTGGACACCAGCAACTAAACATTTTCACAGCTGTTATTTGTAGGGGCGCAGCATACTGCGCCCGCTATGGTTTAAAGCCCGATTCGTCGGGCTTTTTGTTTTTCAGGCATCGAGCGCTGCAAGCGCTTCAGGCAGCGTCGCGTAGAAATGCAGTTTCCCCTCAATCGGCTGTATTCGTGCCCTTGCCAGCGTTTTCAACGGCTGGAAAGGCATGTCGGTGATTGCCAATTGTTTGCCGGCCGGCAGGGCTTCGATAAAGCGTTGCAAGGCATCCAGTCCCCCGGCATCCAATACCGGCACCGCATCCCACTGCAAGACGATCACGTCATAACTTTCGCTGCGCACCAGTAGCTCGTTAAAAATACGCTCGGCGGCGGCGAAGAACAGCGGGCCATTCACCCGCAGCACTAATCGGCCGTTGTCGGCACTCAGTTCGCTCAGGCGCGTCATGCGCGCAATGCGGCGCATAAACAGCAGCGAGGCCAGCACAATGCCTACGGTAATGGCGATCACCATATCGAACAGCACCGTCAGCGACATGCATAGCAGCATCACCAGAATGTCGTCTTTCGGCGCTCGCCGCAGCAGATAAACCACCTTGTGCGCCTCGCTCATATTCCAGGCCACCATTAGCAACAGCGACGCCATTGCAGCCAGCGGCAGCCAGGACAACCACGGCGCCAGCACCAGCAACGCCAGCAGTACCAACAACGCATGGATGATGGCCGAGACCGGTGAGGTGGCACCGGCGCGTACGTTGGCGGCAGAGCGCGCAATGGCCGCGGTGGCGGTAATGCCGCCGAAGAAAGGCGCAATGATGTTGCCCGCACCCTGGCCGATAAGTTCGGTATTGGAGTTGTGCTTCTTGCCGGTCATCCCGTCCAGCACCACCGCGCACAGCAGGGATTCTATGGCCCCGAGCATCGCCATGGAGAAGGCGGCTGGCAGCAGGGCGGAGAGTGTTTGCCAGCTCAGCGCCATAGGCTTGCCGTCACCGGCCGGTAAATCCCACGGCAGCATCAGCTGCGGCAGAATGGGCGGTATGCCCTGGCCGTGGGTGCCGTCGGCCAGCAGATAGCTGAAGCGCGAGCCGATGGTCGCAACCGGGTGGTCAAACAGCGCCAGAATACCCATAACCGCGGTACCCGCCAGCAGTGCGGGTAAATGGCCCGGTACCCGCAGGCCGAGCTTGGGCCAGAAGATAAGGATCAATAGGGTCACTGCGCCGATCAGGGTGTCGCCGAAGTCCAGCGTCGGCAGCGCCTGCAGCAGGGCGTAAACCTTGCCCACATAGTGTTCTGGCACCACCGCCATTTGCAGGCCAAAGAAATCCTTCACCTGCATGGTAGCAATGGTGATGGCGATACCGGAGGTAAAGCCTAACGTCACCGACAGGGGAATGTACTCAATCAGGCGGCCGAAACGCGCCAGTCCCATGATGACCAGAAAGAGTCCGGAAAGCAGGGTGGCGATCAGCAGGCCTGAGAGGCCGAACTGCTGCGACACCGGATAGAGGATCACCACAAACGCGGCGGTAGGCCCGGAGACGCTGTAGCGCGAGCCGCCGCTGATGGCAATGACAATCCCGGCAACCGCCGACGTATAGAGTCCATATTGGGGGGGAACGCCGCTGGCAATTGCCAGTGCCATTGCCAACGGGATGGCGATAATACCGACGGTGACGCCGGCGATGGCATCTTTTAGCAGGCGTTGCAGGGAATAGGGATCTCGCCAACAGGCATCAATCAGCGCGCTGAACGGCCTAATGCCGTTAATTTCATGCGTTTTCATCTAAGGTGTAAACCAAGTCTATAAAAGAGAACGGAATGGCGGGCCGGATGCGGTCCGTCTCGAATAGCTGATAGACACCATACGCCAGTTGTGACGGCGATTCCTAGATATACATCAATGCACTTCGGAAAATCAGACTTATACTCTTTCAGGAACGGGATAAATGACAAGTTACAGACAGGCCGCGGTTTAGGCGGCCTGCGCAGAAAGAATAGGCCAGGTTATACCGCTTAGTGGACCGCGGGTAGGGATAATCCGAGAAAATGCGCCAGGGTGCCGACCAACAGATTGTGATCTTCCAACTGGGGTGAGCCGGAAATGCTGATGGTGCCAATGCAGCCCACGCCACCAAGATTGATCGGGAAGGCGCCACCGTGTGCTGAGTAATCGCTGACGCTCAGGCCATAGCGTTCTTCCAGAGTCGATTGTCTTTGCTGCAGGCGCAGGCCAATCGCGTAAGAGCTCTTGTGGAAGTGCTTCACCACATTGCGTTTGCGCCGTACCCAATCGGCGATATCGGGGGTAGTGCCGGGCATGGCGTAATAAAACAGCGTTTGCCCCGCGAGCTGGATCTCAATGGCGATCGACAGGCGGCGCTGTTCGGCCGCTGATTTCAATGCAGAGCCCAGCTCCCAGGCGGTGTTATGGTCAAAATGGCTGAAGGTCAACGTGGTTTCTTGTTCGCTAAGCGCGTGCAAATCATCATCGATATTCATGGTCGCCCCCTTTATTGGTTGCCAACAGATTATCCTGAACAGAATTTATGGGATAGATACCTTGGAAATAACATAGAACTGCTAATCTATTATTAACCCGAGTAATAATATGTACGATGCCGAAATGGATGAGACAGGGAATGCTCAAAATTCGTCGCTAAATCCCCCTCTCGATTCCGTGGAGCCTATCGAATATTTATGACTTACGTCGCGTCAATTCCCACCCTGTATAGTGACGCTTGCATTACCTATGCCACGCTGTCCGTCAGCTATTTTGCCCTCAGTAAAAATGCGCCTTTTTCTTATCAGTCCGAAGGATGGAAGCGTATAGTCTTTGGCCTGCTTGCCGGGCTGGCGGTGCTGTTTCTCAATCAGGACCGGCTGGAGTTGAGCGGTAACCTGCATTTCAGCTTTGCCATGATCCCGATGATACTGGTGACCTTTTATGGCGGGGCGGTCAGTGGACTGGTCTGCTACCTGATGTCGCTGGCATTTACGGGAGGCTTGACCGTCGATAATCTGTTTATCGGCTCGATCATCATTCCATTGCTGTTGTCGCGTGTGTGGTTGAGAAAGTCGAATCGGGTGTTTTATCTCACCATTGGCATCATTGCGCTGTACCGTATCGGAGTGGTCTGGTTATTGGCAGATATACGCGCGCTATGGGGAGATGTGTTGTTGTATCAGGCGGTCTCGGCCCTGTGTCTGGCTATATGCTTCCACGGGCTGAATTTCAAAGAACGCCATATCCACGCTTATTTCTCTATGCGTGATAAAGCCACCACCGACAGCCTCACCCATATCAATAATCGCGCTAGTGTAGACTATCGACTCATGCTGCAGCAGGCGGAGCGCAGCCCCTGCGGGTTGATGATCCTCGATCTGGATAATTTCAAACGAATCAACGACACCTACGGCCATTTGGCCGGAGACCTGCTGCTGGCTCGCGTCGGACAACTGTTGCAAAGCAGCGTGCGCAGTGAGGATTTCGTCGGTCGTTATGGCGGTGAGGAATTTATCGTGATCACCGCCAGTTATGATCCGACGGTGATTGGCGGTGTGGCGGAGCGCATACGACGCAGCGTGGAAACGACGTTATTTTTGCTGGATGAAGACGTCGAGGCACGTATCACGATTTCTATCGGTGCGTCGTTATACCTGCCCGGCATGGCGTTGGACAAGGCAATAGAGGTCACGGATGAGGCACTGTATGACGCCAAGCGGCAGGGGAAAAATCGGGTGGTCTGCAGCAGGTTGATGCAGCTTGCCCCACTGGGTGCCGGTTTTCGGCAGGAATAACCCCTCCTGAAGGTTCAGGAGGGGGCTAAGTGTCAGGCCGCCAGAGTATGTTCGCGGAATGCGGTCAGCAGTTCCTCGGTAAACTTAAGGCGTTTCTGGCGGTCGGTCAGGTCCAGCATAAACTTCAGCTTGGTCGGCCCATCCAGGCGATAGATCTGCGGGTTGCTTTGCAACAGGCCAATCAAATAGCCCGGATCGACCCGATTCTTCTCACCAAACTCGATAAAACCACCGCGCTCATTACCTTCGATGCGCTTGATCCCCAGCTTCTGTGCATGTTGACGCAGCGCCGCACTTTGCAGCAGGTTGCGCGCCGCATCAGGCAGCAGGCCGAAACGGTCGATCAACTCCACTTTCAACTCTTCCAGCTCGGCGTCGTTTTTCGCGCTGGCGATGCGTTTGTAGAACGACAGGCGCGTGTTGACGTCTGGGATATAGTCATCTGGCAGCAGGGCCGGCATGCGCAGCTCCACCTCGGTCTGGTTGCTGGTAAGATCTTCCAGCGAAGGTTCGCGCCCGTGTTTGAGTGCATCCACCGCGCTTTCCAACAGTTCCATGTACAGCGAAAAGCCGACGGTGGTCATCTGGCCGCTCTGGTCTTCGCCCAGCAGTTCGCCTGCGCCACGGATCTCCAGATCGTGGGTAGCCAGAGCAAAGCCGGCGCCCAGATCTTCCAGTGACGCGATGGCCTCCAGCCGCTTATGCGCGTCGGTGCTCATGGCTTTCGGATTTGGCGTCAGCAAATAAGCATAGGCCTGATGGTGAGAACGTCCGACGCGACCGCGTAACTGATGCAGTTGCGCCAGCCCGAAACGATCGGCGCGTTCGATGATAATGGTATTGGCGCTGGGAATATCGATACCGGTTTCGATAATGGTGGTACAGACCAGTACGTTAAAGCGCTGGTGGTGGAAATCGTTCATCACCCGTTCCAAATCACGTTCGCGCATCTGGCCGTGGCCAATGGCGATACGCGCTTCTGGCACCAGCTCAGCCAGTTTTTCCGCCGCCTTCTCGATATTTTCCACGTCGTTATACAGATAATAAACCTGACCGCCGCGCAGCACTTCACGCAGGATAGCCTCGCGCACTACCAGGCTGTCGTATTCACGCACGAAGGTTTTCACCGCCAAACGGCGCGCCGGTGGGGTAGCGATAATCGACAGGTCACGCATGCCGCTCATCGCCATATTCAACGTACGCGGGATTGGCGTCGCGGTGAGCGTCAGAATATCCACATCGGCACGCATCGCCTTGATGCGCTCTTTGTGGCGAACGCCGAAGCGGTGTTCTTCATCGACGATCAGCAGCCCCAAATCTTTCCAGCGCAGATCGCTCTGCAGCAGTTTGTGGGTACCGATGATGATGTCTACCTTACCGTCGACGGCGTCGTCCATCACCTGTTGCTGCTCTTTGGCGCTACGGAAACGCGACATCATCTCGATGCGGATCGGCCAGGTGGCGAAGCGGTCGCGGAAGTTGTCGAAATGCTGTTGCGCCAGCAGGGTGGTTGGCACCAACACCGCCACCTGCTTGCCGTTTTCTACCGCCAGGAAGGCGGCACGCATCGCCACTTCGGTTTTGCCGAAGCCGACGTCGCCACAGACCAGACGATCCATGGCCAGGGGTTGGCACATGTCGCTCAGCACGGCGTTGATTGCCTGCTCCTGATCTGGGGTGGTTTCAAACGGGAAACTTTGGCAGAACAGCTGATACTGCTCACGGTTATGTTTAAAGGCGAAGCCGGTTTTGGCCGCGCGCTGTGCGTAAATATCCAGCAGTTCCGCCGCAACGTCTCGCACCCGTTCGGCGGCTTTTTGCCGTGCGCGCGTCCAGGCGTCTCCACCCAACTTGTGCAGCGGGGCGTTTTCGTCCGCACCGCCGGCGTAGCGGCTGATCAGATGCAATGAAGAGACCGGCACGTAGAGTTTGTCTTCGCCGGCGTAGGCCAGGATCAGGTATTCGGCCTTGATGCCGCCGGCTTCCAGCGTGGTCAGGCCAACGTAACGCCCGACGCCGTGCTCCAGGTGCACCACAGGCTGGCCAGGGTGCAGCTCCGCCAGGTTGCGGATCAGCACATCGGTATTAATGGTGCGACGGTTGTCCTGGCGACGGCGGCTAACGCGCTCGCCGAGCAGATCGCTTTCGCAGATCAGCGCCCGGTTGCGCATGCCGTCGAGGAAGCCGCGTTCGGAGGCGCCGACCATCATGTAGCGACCCGCCGGCTCGGCCTGTTCGAGATGCTGGATCAAGGCGGTGCTGAGCTTGATGCGGCCGAGCAAATCCTGCAGCGTTTCACGGCGGCCTTCGCTTTCCACCGAGAAAATGATGCTGCCGTCGAAGCTCTCGGTAAAACGACGCAGGTTGTCCAGCGGCGCTTTCTGTTGGGCTTGCACCGCCAGATCAGGCAGGGTGCGATAATCCAGATTGGTGTTGCCGGCTTTGGCGGGCAGCTCTTCGGTTTTCAGCGCCATACGTGGCCAGGCTTTCAATTCGCTAAACAGCTCGTCAACCCGCAGCCACAGGCTTGGCGGCGCCAGCAGTGGGCGCATAGGATCGACCCGGCGGCTCTCGTAGCGTTGGTTAACGTCCAGCCAGAAACGATCGGCTGCGTTCTCCAGATTGCCGGTGTTGACGATCAGCGTGTTCTCCGGCAGGTAGCTGAACAGTGACGGCAGCGGTTGGCTGAAGAACAGCGGTTGCCAGTATTCGATACCGGCCGGCCAGGTGCCTTTGCTGACCTGCTGATAAATATGTTCGGCGTCGCGGCGCACCTCAAACTGCTCGCGCCACTGGCTGCGGAACAGTTCGATGGCGTTTTTGTCGGTAGGGAATTCATGGGCCGGCAGCAGATTGATGGCTTCGACTTCGTTCAGCGTACGCTGGTTGTCGACATCAAAGGTGCGCAGGCTGTCGATCTCATCGTCGAAGAAATCGATGCGGTAAGGTTCTTCGCTGCCCATGGGGAACAGGTCGAGCAGCGCGCCGCGGGTGGCGAACTCACCGTGTTCCATTACCTGATCGACGCTACGGTAGCCAGCCTGTTCCAGTTGGGCGCGCAGTTTGTCGCGTGACAGGCGCTGGCCTTTTTTCATCACCAGCGCGTGGCCGTGCAGAAACTCGTGCGGACAAACGCGCTGCATTAAGGTATTGACCGGCAGAATAATTACGCCACGGGCCATGGTCGGCAGATGGTACAGGCTCGACAGGCGGGCAGAGATGATTTCCTGATGCGGCGAGAAGCTGTCGTAAGGCAGGGTTTCCCAGTCGGACAGGGTGGTTACCATCTGGTCGGTAAACTGCTGAATTTCGTCGCGCAACCGCAGGGCATTTTGCATGTCCGGGGCGATCAGCATCACCGGCCCGTTATGACGTTCGACGATCTCGGCGCACTCCACGGCGCAGGCCGAGCCGGTCAGCTGCCCCAACTGGCGCAAATCGCCCGCGCGTTCAGGCAGGGAATAACGGGAGGATGACGATGAAGAACGGTTAGGGTTATCGGAGGTGCTCATTAAGGTATCTTTAATCAATGTGTTAAATTTCGCCCGGCACAGATTACAACGCGCCTTTACCCGGTAATACTAGCCCACTGAGCCATAAACTGACATAGGTAAAAGCGCGAAACCCGTCGTCTTTCAAGCGGCGACTTTCAAATGTACTGCAGGCAGATTAGTCGCTCCAGTAACGTTAGCGGGCGAATAAATTCGCCCCGATGACTCAGCCATAGGCCAGAGATTGAAGGTTGTATTGCCCGTAATGCAGAGTTATTCCTGCGCGCCCATCGCAAGATAGTCGGCGATTTTATCAACGTCGACGTTGCCGCCGCTGACGATCACCCCGACCTTTTTACCCCGCAGGTCGAGCAGTGAATTCATCGCCGCCGCCGCGGCCAGGCAGCCTGTGGGCTCGACCACCATTTTCATCCGTTCCATAAAGAAACGCATCTGTCGGCACAGCTGCTGGTCGCTGACCGTTAAAATATCTTCTACATACTGTTGAATGATCGGGAACGTCAGCGTGCCCACCTGCTGCGTTTGCGCACCGTCGGCGATGGTTTTTGGCACCGGGATCTGTACCGGCTGGCCGCTACGGAACGCCAGCTGAACGTCGTTACCTGCCTGTGGTTCAACGCCGAAAACGCGGCACCCGGGCGACCAGTGGTGTGCCGCCACCGCGCTGCCCGCCAGCAAACCACCGCCGCCGGTGCACACCAACAAGACGTCCAGCGGCCCGACTTCCTCAATCAACTCTTTGGCGGCGGTGCCTTGGCCGGCGATCACCTGCGGGTAATCATAAGGCGGCACTATCGTCAGCCCCTGTTCGGCTGCCAGCCGTTGAGTTATGGCAGCACGGTCTTCACTGTGACGCTGATAAATCACGACGTTGGCGCCGTAGCCGCGCGTTGCTGCCAGCTTGGTTGCCGGTGCGTCGTGCGGCATCACGATGGTCACCTTGACCCCCAGTTCCCGTGCCGCCAATGCCATTGCCTGCGCATGGTTGCCGGAGGAGAAGGCAATTACACCAGCCTGGCGCTGCGCCGGGCTCAATTGAGCAATAGAATTGTACGCGCCACGAAACTTGAAGGCGCCTACACGCTGGAAGTTTTCGCACTTGAAGAACAGCTGCGCCCCGGCGATGTTGTCGGCCTGCTGCGAGGTCATGACCGGTGTGCGCAGGGCATGTCCTGCCAGAATTTCGGCGGCGGTAGAGATATCGGTGGCGGTGATGCAGTGGGGCGTTGAACTCATGGCGACCTCGTCTGGTGAAAGGTTGATTGATTACCCGATCATTTTAATTTACTCTTTGTAAAGTTATTGTCAAATGGTTAAGTTTATGAGCGATCTCAGGCAGGAAAATGCGCTGCTGTTGCGCGAAGCGGAAAAAATTGTTCAGGCACTGGGCGCGATGTTTGCGCCCAGCTGTGAAGTGGTGTTGCACGATCTGACGCAACCGAATCATGCCATCGTCAGCATCGCCAATAACCTGTCGAACCGCAGTATCGGCGATGCCGCCAGCGAAATGGGGCTTGAGCGTATTGCCTCGCCGGATTTTCCGGACGTGGTGCAAAACTATGCCAATGCGTTCCCGGATGGGCGTCCGGCCAAGAGCACCTCCATTGGTCTGCGCAACAGCCAAGGGGTCTACGTGGCGGCAATCTGCCTTAACCTGGACGTTTCAATCTTCAACAGCGTCAACGCCATCCTGCAACAACTGACCGCGGTGGTGCAGAGCACGCCGCAGGCGGTGGATGAAGGGGCTCGCTCACTGTCCGACATTGCTTCAGTGATCAACAACTTTGCCGCTTCGCATGCCACTGCACCGCGCGCGCTCACGTCTGAGCAGCGTGTTCAGGTGATCCAGCAACTAAAGCAGCAGGGCTATCTGCAACTGCGCGGGGCAGCCACCATGGCGGCGGAGGCGCTGGGGATTTCCCGGGTCTCGGTTTACAACCTGTTAAAGCGCGATGCCGGGTGACGTGCTGCCGCTGGCGCGATCGACGGAATAAAAGGCGTCAGGGTGGTTCCCTAAACGGGGTATAGCCTTTATTATCCTTGATCACTTTGCTTAAGCTACGGCAACAAAACGGATTTCATGTATCAACCTGTCGCGTTATTCATTGGCCTGCGCTACATGCGCGGGCGGGCATCAGACCGCTTCGGACGGTTTGTTTCCTGGCTTTCCACCATCGGCATTACGCTGGGGGTGATGGCGTTGGTCACCGTATTGTCGGTGATGAACGGTTTTGAAAAGGATCTGGAAAACAACATACTCGGTCTGATGCCGCAGGCGTTGATCACCAGCCCACAGGGCTCGATCAACCCTCAGCAGATCCCGGCATCGGCGGTACAAAGCCTGCGGGGCGTTAGCCGCGTAGCGCCACTGACCACCGGTGACGTAGTGCTGCAAAGCGCTCGCAGCGTGGCGGTCGGCGTGATGTTGGGGGTCAATCCGGACGAAGCCGATCCTTTGACGCCGTTCCTGGTCAACGTCAAGCAGCAGCTGTTGCAGCCGGGCCAGTACAACATCATTATCGGCGAGCAGTTGGCCGGGCAACTTGGCGTAAAACGCGGCGATCCGCTGCGGGTGATGGTGCCCAGCGCCAGCCAGTTCACGCCGATGGGCCGCATCCCTATTCAACGCCTGTTTACCGTGGTCGGCACTTTCCATGCCAACAGCGAAGTGGACGGCACCCAGATGCTGGTCAATCAGCAGGATGCCTCACGTCTGTTACGCTACCCGGCGGGCAATATCACCGGATGGCGCCTGTTCCTGCAGCAGCCGCTGACGGTCGATACTCTCAGCCAACAGAAATTGCCGCAGGGCACCGAGTGGAAAGACTGGCGCGAGCGCAAGGGCGAGCTGTTCCAGGCAGTGCGTATGGAGAAAAACATGATGGGGCTGTTGCTTAGCCTGATCGTGGCCGTCGCGGCCTTTAACATCATCACTTCACTCGGCCTGCTGGTGATGGAGAAGCAGGGCGAAGTTGCCATTCTGCAGACCCAGGGCCTGACGCGTCGACAGATCATGTCGGTATTTATGGTGCAAGGCGCCAGCGCCGGCATTATCGGCTCGCTGCTCGGTACGCTGCTGGGCGTGTTGCTGGCCAGCAACCTGAATAACCTGATGCCGATCCTCGGCGCTTTGATTGACGGCGCATCGCTGCCGGTGGCGGTGGATCCGCTGCAGGTGACGATTATCGCCGTAGCGGCGATGGCGGTGTCTCTGTTGTCCACGCTTTACCCTTCATGGCGCGCTGCCGCCGTACAACCCGCTGAGGCTTTACGTTATGAGTAACCATCTTTTGTTGCAGTGCGACAACCTGTGCAAGACCTATCAGGAAGGCAACCTGCATACCGACGTACTGCGCAATGTCAGCTTTGCCATGCAGCCGGGCGAGATGATGGCGATTGTCGGCAGCTCGGGTTCCGGTAAAAGTACCTTGCTGCATCTGCTGGGTGGGCTGGACTCACCAACCTCCGGCGAGGTGATTTACAAAGGGCAGTCTCTGAACACCCTGTCATCGGCCGCCAAGGCGGAGCTGCGTAACCGCCAGTTGGGCTTTATCTACCAGTTCCATCATCTGTTGCCTGACTTTACCGCGCTGGAAAACGCCGCGATGCCTTTGCTGATCGGCGGGATGAAACCGGCGCAGGCGCAGGAAAAGGCGCTGGAAATGCTGACGGCGGTCGGGCTGGCAAAGCGCAGCAAGCACCGGCCGTCAGAACTCTCCGGCGGTGAGCGTCAGCGCGTGGCGATTGCCCGTGCGCTGGTCAATAACCCGTCGCTGGTATTGGCGGACGAACCTACCGGTAACCTCGATAAACGCACTGCCGACAGCATTTTCGATCTGCTCGGCGAATTGAACGTGCGCCAGGGCACTGCGTTTCTGGTGGTCACTCATGACTTGCAGTTGGCCAAGCGCCTCAGCCGCCAGCTGGAAATGGCCGATGGCCATCTGCAGGCCCAGTTGACGCTGTTGGGGGCTGAGTAATGGCGGGAGCGTCACTTTCGTTTCTGACGGCCCTGCGCTTCAGCCGTGGGCGCAAGCGCGGCGGCATGGTGTCGCTGATCTCGGTGATTTCCACCATAGGTATCGCGCTGGGCGTGGCGGTGCTGATCGTCGGCCTGAGCGCCATGAACGGTTTTGAGCGCGAGCTGAAAAATCGCATTTTGGCGGTGGTGCCGCACGGTGAAATAGAGCCGGTGAAGCAGCCGTTCAAAGACTGGTCGTCAATTTTGCAACGGGTGGAGAAGGTGCCTGGTATTTTGGCTGCCGCTCCCTATATCAACTTTACCGGCCTGATGGAAAACGGCGCACAGCTGCGGGCGGTCGGGGTGAAAGGGGTGGATCCTCAGCAGGAAAACCAGCTTAGCGCGCTGCCGAAATATGTGCAGGGCGACGCCTGGGCCAATTTCAAAAGCGGTGAGCAACAGGTGATCCTCGGCAAGGGCGTCGCCGACGCTTTGGGCGTCAAGCAGGGCAGCTATGTGACGGTGATGATCCCCAACAGCGACCCGCAGATGAAGCTGTTGCAACCGAAGCGCATTCGTTTACACGTTACCGGGATTTTGCAGCTCAGCGGTCAGCTCGATCACAGTCTGGCTATGGTGCCACTGGCCGATGCCCAACAGTATCTGGACATGGGTGACAGCGTCACAGGTATTGCCATCAAGGTTAACGACGTGTTTGCCGCCAACAAGCTGGTGCGCGACGCCGGTGAAGTCACCAATTCCTACGTGTATATCAAGAGTTGGATCGGCACCTACGGCTATATGTACCGCGATATCCAGATGATCCGCGCGATTATGTATTTGGCGATGGTGCTGGTGATCGGCGTGGCCTGTTTTAACATTGTCTCCACACTGGTGATGGCGGTGAAGGACAAGAGTGGTGATATCGCCGTACTGCGCACCTTGGGGGCCAAAGACGGTTTTATCCGCGCCATATTTATCTGGTACGGCCTGCTGGCCGGGCTGGTGGGTAGCCTCAGCGGCGTGGTGGTCGGGGTTATCGCCTCACTGCAGCTGACCAACATCATCAAAGGATTGGAAAAGCTGATGGGGCATTCGTTCCTGTCGGGAGATATCTACTTCATCGACTTCCTGCCTTCCGAGCTACACTGGCTGGACGTGGTGATTGTACTGGTGACCGCGCTGGTGCTCAGCCTGTTGGCCAGCTGGTATCCGGCCAGGCGCGCCAGCCGTATCGATCCGGCGCGAGTGTTGAGCGGACAATAATGAAAATCAGGGGAGGCAGAGATGCCGCCCCTTTTTTTAGCCTGAGGGTGGGTTATGTACTACGGTTTCGATATGGGCGGCACCAAGATTGAGCTGGGCGTGTTCGATGCAGATCTGCAGCGTATCTGGCAAAAAAGGGTGCCGACGCCACGTGAGGATTATCGACAACTGCTGACGACGTTGCGCGATCTGACCTTTGAAGCGGATGCGTTTTGTGGCCAGAAAGGCATGGTAGGTATCGGTATTCCCGGCCTGCCCAACGACGATGACGGCACGGTTTTCACCGCCAACGTTCCGGCGGCGATGGGCCAGCGCTTGCCGCATGACCTGGCCGAGTTGATTGGCCGTGACGTACGCATCGATAACGACGCCAACTGCTTTGCGCTGTCGGAGGCCTGGGACGAGGAGTTTCGTCGCTATCCGACGGTGCTGGGCATTATTCTCGGTACCGGGGTAGGCGGCGGGCTAATCGTCGACGGTAAGGTGCTCTCCGGGCGTAACTATATCGCCGGTGAATTTGGTCATTTCCGTCTGCCGGTGGATGCGCTGGAGGTGTTGGGACGTGATATACCTCGCGTTCCTTGCGGGTGCGGTCATCAGGGTTGCATCGAAAATTACATTTCTGGCCGCGGTTTTGAGTGGATGTACGGCCACTTTTACCAGCAGCACTTGCCTGCGCAGCAGATCATTGCGCATTATCAGGCAGGTGAGCCGCAGGCGGTGGCTCATGTCGAACGTTTCATGGACGTCCTGGCGATATGCCTGGGCAATCTGCTGACCATCATCGATCCGCATCTGGTGGTGATTGGCGGTGGCTTGTCGAATTTTGACGCTATTTACCAGGCGTTACCGCAGCGTTTGCCGGCGCATGTGTTGCGCGTGGCCAAGCTGCCACGAATTGAAAAAGCCCGTTACGGGGACGCCGGTGGCGTACGCGGGGCGGCGTTCCTCAATTTGGTTAACAGGGAAAAGTAAGGAGAGAGTTAATGCACACTCGTCATCGGCTGTGTCAGTTTCGCAAGAGTAAGCATGTGCTGCATCAGCGCTTTCGTTCGCGGATTTTTCATCGCGATACCATGGCGGCGGCCGAGCTGAAAAAGCCGTTTGTCGTGGTGTTGACCGGCGCCGGGATCTCGGCTGAGTCGGGTATTCGTACCTTCCGGGCGGCAGACGGGTTGTGGGAAGAGCATAGCGTGGAGGATGTTGCTACGCCGGAAGGTTATCAGCGCGATCCACAGCTGGTACAGGCGTTTTACAATGAACGCCGTCGTCAGCTGCAATCGCCGGACATTGCACCTAACGCTGCGCATCGTGCCCTGGCGGATCTGGAAGCCTGGTTGGGGGATAACTTCCTGCTGGTAACGCAAAATATCGATAACCTGCATGAGCGCGCAGGTAGCTCACGGGTGTTGCATATGCACGGTGAGCTGTTGAAAGTTCGCTGCACCAGCTCCGGGCAGGTCTTTGACTGGCCGGAAGACCTTAGCGTGGACGACCGCTGCCATTGTTGTCAATTCCCGGCCCCGTTGCGCCCACACGTGGTGTGGTTCGGCGAAATGCCGCTGGGCATGGATGAAATTTATCAGGCACTGGCCAAGGCCGACTTTTTCGTCGCCATTGGCACCTCGGGCCACGTTTATCCGGCGGCGGGCTTTGTGCATGAAGCGCGGCTGGGGGGGGCGCATACCATGGAGCTCAACCTGGAGCCCAGCCAGGTGGAAAGTCAGTTTGATGAAAAACACTACGGCCAGGCCAGCGCGGTGGTACCACGTTTTGTGCACAAATTCCTGGTAGGGAAAGTTGAAAGGGCTGATAGGCCTTAACCCCAGGTCAATGCGCTGTCTGACTCGGGTAACTGGCCGGCCGTTTGACGCCGGCCTTTCTTTGGTTAAATGAGCAGGGGCGACGGTGAATTTCAAGCAGGTATTCAGCCAGGCGGATCTGAGCAAAACGGATCTCACCATCCTCAACGCTATCTTCGACAACCCGGACGCCTGCATTGACGAGGGTATCCGTGCGGTTTCCGTTCGTTGCCACAGTTCACCCTCGACCCTGGTGCGGTTGGCGAAAAAGCTGGGCTTTCGCGGCTATCTGGAACTGGTGTATTTCATCAAGTTCAACCTGGTGATGGCACCGGCTTTTCAGGAGCAGCCGCAGCCGACGGCACCGGCCAGCTTAAAACAACAGACCCAATTCCTTGATCTGCTCGACAGCGGCAAAATCCTTATCCACGGCAGCGGTTTCTCGCAACTGGTGGCGCAGTATATGTACAACAAATTTATGACGCTGGGCATCGACAGCTACCTGTCGCTGTGGCCGGATTTCGAGATCCTCGATCGAGAGATGCGTTTCCGGTTTGATATGGTGATTGTGATTTCAAAATCGGGCAACAGCAGCTCGGCGCTGAGTTGGAGCGACGCGGTGAAACGCAATAATATCCGGCTGGCGGCGTTTTGTGGCGACGGAAACAGCCCGCTGGCGCAGCAGGCCGATATGACCTTTATTTACGAGGATCGGCAAAAGTACGACCACGATATTTACTATCCCAACCCGTTTTTCGGCCACTGCCTGCTGGGGTTTGAGAACCTGATCAAAGCCTGGTTTGAACGGCGCAGCCGTTGAGGCCTGCGCCGTTTCAGCCCTGCTTAATGCCAATGCTTGGCATACTGGTGATGAGCCTGCAGGTACTCTTCAACCAGCGTTTTTGCCAGCGAGTAAGAGTTGACCAGCGGATGCACCATCAGCGCCTTGATGGCCTTCTGACGATTCCCTTCCAGAATGGCGGCAACCGCCAGGCGTTCGTACTCTTTGACCTGGGAGATCAGGTTTTTCTGGGTGTCGGGAATATCATTCATTTTTACCGGGTGAATGCCCGCGTTGCTGAGTTCGCAGCTGATTTCAATCACGTCTTCCGGGTGCAGGAAGTCGAGCGTCCCGTTGTTCTGCATCGACACCACCACGCGTTTTTGCTGGCCGTTGTTTACCGCCTCCAAAATGTCTATTGCCACCCCGGCATAACCGCCACTGTCAGGCTGTTCGATAAACTGCTGCAGCGTCAGCATCTCACGCTCTTTGACTTTACCCTGGCTGGATTCGCGCTGCATGTAGGAGTTTTCCCGCGTCAGATAGTGAGCGAAATAGACGCTGAAAGCCTGCTCCAGCTGCGTGGCAATATCCAGCCTGGCTAGGTCGGCCTGCATTTGCTGGTTTATCAGCGCAATCTGTTCGCCACGGGTTTCGCCGGCATCGACGATGGCGGCGATCGCCTGTTCCCGGTAGTAGTAGTAATACAGATACTCATTGAGCATCAGGTTATCGGACAGCGCGACCAGCTCTGGCGAGAAATATTTCATGCAGGTATCACGGTACAGGCGTGGGTCGGCCAGCAGTTGCTCGCTCACCTCCTGGCCATTGACCCGCACATTGCGGAACCATGACAGGTGATTTAGCCCAAAGCAGTCGACGCTAAGCTCGGACTCACGACAGCCCAGCAGTTCCGCCAGCTCACGGATAAACTCGCTGGGCGCGTCGCATATGCCGTACACCTTGCGTTTGAAGCCGGATTTGATGATGGCTTCGGTCACCATGCCGGAGGGGTTGGTAAAGTTGAACAGTACCGCGTCCGGTGATGATACCTGCTCTATGAGCCGACAATATTCCACTATGGCCGGAATAGAACGCATCGCCATGGCAAAGCCGCCGGCACCGGTGGTTTCTTGCCCCAGAACCTGATGATTGAGTGCGATACGTTCGTCATGAATGCGGCCTTCTTCACCGCCGATACGCAGGGTGGTGATGATATAATCGGCTCCGCTCAGCGCCTGATGGGCGTCGTTGCTCAGGCTGAACCTGATGTCGCTGCGGATACGCTCGAAGACACCCTGTGCGATGGCGCCGTAGACCGCCAATTTCTCCCGATCGGTATCCATAAACACCACTTCGGTGACGCCGATGCGGTGGGCGTTATAGGCAATGGACTTGGCCAGGAACGGTGAGCGTACGCCACCGCCGCCCAGAACGGTTAATTTCATGAATTTTCTCCCAATAAATAAAGTTATAATGCTGCTAAATATTTTTCGACCTGACTCTTCACTTTTCCGACGGTGACACCATAAATCACCTGGACTTCACGCCGGCTTTTCACCACGCCTTTTGCTCCGGTACTTTTTAATGCGGCCTCATCAATTAATTGCATGTCTTTTAGTTCGACGCGTAATCGGGTGAAGCAGTTGTCGACGGAAATAATGTTTTCTTTGCCACCCAGGGCACGAATAATAATCCCGCTTAACTCATTGGGTGTATTTTTGCTGTTCTGATAATCCTGTTTGGAATAGAGCTTGACCCCGTCGTCATCCTCACGGCCCGGCGTTTTTAAATTAAGCTTCAGCACCAGAGTTTTGAACACCAGGTAATACACCGCGAACTGCACCAGACCAATCACCACGTACAGTGGCCAGCGGGTGAGGGCGACCGGTAACGGCAGGTTGTAAACCAGGAATTCGATCAGGCCGCTGGCACCCCAGGGTCGAACGTCGAACAGGTTACACGCAACTTGCGAAAGCGCGGTCAGCACGGCGTGTATCACCCACAGCAACGGTGAGATAAACAGGAAGGTGAACTCTATCGGTTCGGTTATGCCTACCAGAATGGAAGTGGTGATGGCCGGGATCAATATCGCCTTGGCCAGCACTTTTTTCTCCGGTTTGGCGGTGTGATAGAACGCCAACGCAGCGCCTGACAGGCCGAAAATAGTCACCATGCCCTGTTGCGAAAAGCGCAGTGCCTCGTTCATCAGCGGGGAGATGCTCGGGTCGCGCATATAAGCGAGGAAAATAGCCTGCGAGCCCGACACCGTATGGCCGTCTTGTACAATTGAACCGCCGATGCTGGTCAACTGAAATGGCGACCAGATAAAATGATGCAGACCGGTGGGGATCAGGAATTTTTCGAAAAAGCCATAGACGAAGACCCCGAGCGAACCTGAGCTTTTCATAAAGCCGGTCAGGGAAATCAGCCCGTGTGAAATAGCCGGCCAAAGGTAGCTGAAACCGACGGCATACAGCATGATCACCGGCGTCATGGCGATTAGCACCAGCTTGGAACCGCCATAGACGGAAAGTACGCCGTTCAGCTCCACGTTACACAATCTGTTGTGCACCCAGGCGATAGTGACACCGAGGATCAGGCCGAGGAAAATACCCATATCCACCACGGTAAAGCCCAGCAGTTCGGTTTGCCCGGTGCCGTAATATTCCCCATTGATTTTCTGAGCTATGTGACCGCTTAATTGCAGATAGGATGAGTTGGCGCCCAGGAACATAATAAAGCACATCACGGCAACCAGCGCCGCTTCGCTTTTTTTATCCTTCGCCAGGCCGTAGGTAATACCGATGCAAAAAATCAGCCCGAGATTACCAAACAGCGGCCAAAAGGTATCACCGATCATTTTGCCGATATGAAATACGCCGGAGTTTTCATTCACCAGCGTGGCATTGGTGAGAATAGAGCTTAATGCCAGAATCAGACCAATTACCGGCAGAAAGAATATTGGCCCCATCATGGCTTTGGAGAAAATCTGCAGCTTGCTTAAGATATTATCAATAATATCTTTCATAGCAGTTCCTTTTTTATATTTTAGTGGATAATGACGTTGCTGGTAATACTCCCTGGTATGGCGAAATAAAAATGATTTTGAATGCGGCAACCCCTGCCTTAAACCAGTTATAGGTGGAATGATTTAGCGATGCAATCAGCCGCCGGAAAAAGGTACCGGTGGTCAATGACTGACAACCGGTACCAGGCGTGAAGAGGATCACATAAGGGGGGTAGTGAAAGGTAAGATGGACAGACACCAAGGGAGGAGGCGAAATATCAAACACCACAAGAATTAATGATTTCCGTTAAATCTGGTTAAAAATGACCTGTCTCAATATTTGATCTCGATCGGTTCCGCATAATGAAACGCGAAATTCTGAGGGCGGATACCATGGATAAACTACTTGATCGCTTTTTTAACTACGTCTCATTCGACACGCAATCTAAAGCGAACGTCAAACATGTGCCGAGCACCGACGGGCAATTGAAGCTGGCGCGTGCGTTGCAGCAGGAAATGATTGAACTGGGTTTTGAACGGGTGTCGCTCAGTGAGCATGGCTGCGTGATGGGCACCTTGCCGGGGAACGTTACCTGGCCCGTGCCGGCGATAGGCTTTATTGCCCACCTGGATACTTCACCGGATTTTACCGGTAAGCACGTCAACCCGCAGATCGTCGAAAATTACCGTGGCGGCGATATTGCCTTGGGCATTGGTGATGAAGTGCTGTCGCCAGTGATGTTCCCGATCCTGCACCAGATGTTGGGGCAGACGCTGATCACCACCGACGGTAAAACGCTGCTCGGTGCCGATGACAAGGCGGGCATCGCCGAAATCCTGACCGCCATGGTGCGACTGCAGCAGCGCAACATTCCGCACGGCGAAATCCGCGTAGCCTTTACACCGGATGAAGAGGTGGGCAAAGGGGCGCGGTTGTTTGACGTGGCGCAGTTCGATGCCGAATGGGCCTATACCGTGGACGGTGGCGGCGTGGGTGAGTTGGAGTGCGAAAACTTCAACGCAGCATCGGTGACGGTGAAAATTGTCGGTAACAATGTCCACCCGGGCAGCGCCAAAGGAGTGATGGTGAATGCCTTATCGTTGGCGACGCGTATTCAGCAGGCGTTACCGGTGGATGAAACCCCGGAAACCACCAGCGGCTATCAGGGGTTCTACCACCTCAGCAGCTTTAAGGGGAGCGTTGAGCGCGCCGAGATGCAGTACATCCTGCGTGATTTTGAGCGTGAGGGTTTTGAGGCACGTAAACGCCGGATGATAGAGGTCGCTCAACAGGTGGGCAAAGGTCTGCCGCGCGATTGTTATATTGAAGTCACGATTGAAGACAGCTATTACAACATGCGTGAACAGGTGGCAGAGCATCCGCATGTGATTGCATTGGCACAGCAGGCAATGCGTGATTGTGATATCGAACCGATCATGAAACCGATTCGCGGCGGTACCGACGGCGCTCAGCTGTCGTTTCGCGGCTTGCCTTGCCCAAATCTGTTCACCGGGGGTTATAACTACCACTGCAAGCATGAGTTTGTGTCGCTGGAAGGGATGGAACAGGCGGTTTCGGTTATTATGCGCATCGCCGCGCTGACCGCCGAACGTGCCAAATAACCTCGATGAGATTGAGTATAATTGCTTGCCGTAACAATGATTTGCTCCTAGTGTAGGATATATTTCCAGCACAAGGAGCCGTATCATGAGCAGTACCGAGCACCGTATCGATCGCCAGTGTCTTGAGCAGTTTGTGCAGGCTATTTGGCGCCACGCCGGCAGTACCGAGCAGGAGGCCGCGCGGGTGGCGGATCATCTGGTTCAGGCGAATCTGGCCGGGCACGATTCCCACGGCGTAGGCATGATCCCCAGCTATATGTCGTCATTGGCACAGGGGCATTTGCAGCTTAACGTTCATGCCAAAGTGGTGCGCGATGCCGGAGCGGTGCTGACGGTGGACGGCGGACAGGGTTTTGGCCAGGTCGTCGCCTGTGAGGCGATGGAAAAAGGCATAGAGCGCGCCCGGCAGTTGGGGCTGGCTGCGGTGGCGTTGCACAACTCACATCACATTGGCCGCATTGGCCACTGGGCCGAGCAGTGTGCGCGAGCCGGTTTTATCTCTATCCATTTCGTCAATGTGGTGGGCGATCCTATGGTGGCACCGTTCGGCGGCAGTGACCGTCGTTTCGGCACCAACCCCTTCTGCGTTATTTTTCCCCGTAAGGATAAAAAACCGTTGCTGCTGGATTTTGCCACCAGCGGCATCGCGTTTGGTAAAACCCGCGTGGCCTACAACAAAGGTTTGAGCGTCGCGCCGGGTTATCTGATCGACCAACACGGCCAGCCAACGACGGAACCCAAGGTGATGCACGAACAGCCGTTTGGCTCGTTGCTGCCTTTCGGTGCCCATAAAGGCTATGCGTTAGCCACGTTATGCGAAATCCTCGGCGGTGCGCTGTCCGGTGGCCGCACTACTCATGCGGCGACGGTGAAATCCAACAGCGATGCTATTTTCAACTGTATGACCACCATCATCCTCAATCCGGAAGCCTTCGACGCGCCAGAGATGCAAACAGAGGCCGAGGCCTTTATCGATTGGGTGAAGGCTTCACCGCCAAGTGACGGCCAACCGATTGAAGTGCCGGGTGAGTGGGAAGACGCCAACCGTGAAGCGCGGTTGCGGCAGGGGATCCCGATAGACGACAACACCTGGCGGCAGATCTGTGCTGCGGCAACCCAGGCGGGCATGCCGGACGCCGAATTGGACGGTTATCAGACCAGGGCGTTGCGGGCATAAAAAAAGCCACCCGCCGAAACGCGGGTGGCTCTGGTCGCTAAAGGCCATGCCTCAGTCTTTGAAGTACCAGTAACCGCTGTTGACCAACGAGGTCAGCAGTGCCAGGAACGAAGGATCTTCGATCGCGTCGCCCAGCATGGCGGCATCCACGCAGAAATTCTGGCACATCGCATCGGCAGCCTGCTGATGTTCGGTATCCATCAGTTCACCGTTAGCAAAGCACTGGTCGCCAATGCGCAGTACGCGCAGGCCACCCAGACGCTGCAAAGGCTCGCCCTGTTGCAGCAGTTCGTAGATTTCACCGGCCTGATAAGGCGGCTCCGGCGGCGCAGCATCCAGCTCATGACGGGTCTGGGAGATAAACTCGCCGAACCACTGCTGGAAGTGTTCAGGTTGCTGAACCAAATCCACCATCATCTGGCGCAGCGCATCGACTTCCTGCGGCAGCACTTCTGCCGGATGCTCACGCAACTGAATATCCGGGTCGCTGTAGCGCTTACTGCCCAGTTCGCGGGCCAGCACGTAGTCGGCAAAGCCACTGACCAACTCGCGGCCGTTCGGGGCGCGGAAACCTACCGAGTAATTCAGCGCATTTTCCAGCGCGTAGCCTTCATGTGGGAAGCCCGGTGGGATATACAGAATATCGCCCGGTTCCATTTCTTCATCGATGATGGCGTCGAAAGGCTCAACCTGCAGCAGGTCCGGGTGCGGGCAGTGCTGTTTCATCGGCACTTTTTCACCCACGCGCCAGCGACGGCGGCCGGTACCCTGAATGATAAAGACGTCATACTGATCGAGGTGCGGGCCAACGCCGCCACCGGGGACCGAGAACGAGATCATCAGATCGTCCATCCGCCAGTCCGGCAGCTTACGGAACGGGAGCATCAGCGCACTGGAAGGTTCATGCCAGTGATCCACAGCCTGCACCAGCAGCGACCAGTTGTTTTCGCTCAGGTGATCAAAGCTCTCGAAAGGGCCGTGCGCAACCTGCCAGCGACCGTCCTGGTGGCTGACCAGACGGCTGTCCACTTCGTTCTCCATCGCCAGTCCGGCCAGCTCATCCGGGGAGATCGGATCGATAAAGTTTTTGAAGCCGCGCTTCAGAATAACCGGACGCTTTTGCCAATAGCGCTGCAAAAAGTCGTTCCAGTCCAGATCTAATTGATAATCCATGTTCTATTCCAGGATAGAGGAGTGAGCCTGAGTGCGATTATAACGGAAGTTTGGCCCCGTGGATCGGGGCCAGAGCGACAGAATTTACTCGTGATGATGGGAATCGTGCTGACGGGCGAAAGTGACCTGCATGCGAGCGCCGCCAAGCGGGCTGTCGCTGATGGTAATGGAACCGTCGTACTGTTCGATAATCTCCGCCGCCACCGACAATCCCAATCCTTGACCAGGACGCAGCGTATCTACTCGCTGGCCGCGTTGGAAGATCAATTCACGCTTGCTTTCCGGAATGCCTGGCCCGTCGTCATCGATGACGATAGTAAGGTATTTGTCGGAGTGCAGGGAGGTGATTTCAACGAACTCCAGGCAGTATTTACAGGCATTTTCCAACACGTTGCCCATCACTTCCATAAAGTCGTTTTTCTCCCCCATAAAGGTCACTTCCGGCGAAATATCCAGCGTGATCACCACACCTTTGCGCTGATACACCTTGTTCAGTGCCACGTTCAGGCTGTCGAGCAGCGCCGGGACCGAGTGGATCTCGCGCGTCAGCACCGTTTGCCCCGAATTGATGCTGGCCCGGTGCAGGTAGTAACCGATTTGCTGAGAAATACGGCTGATCTGGTCCAACATGATCGGCTCGACTTCCTCGATGGTGGTCTGCTTACCGGTACGTAATGAACGCAGCGTCGTTTGCAACACCGCCAACGGCGTTTTCAGGCTGTGGGTCAGATCGGAAAGCGTGGTGCGGTATTTGGTGTAACGCTGGCGCTCGTTGCGCACCAGAATATTCAGGTTACGTACCAGCCCACGCAGCTCGCTGGGGGGATTTTCGTCGAGTTGTTCTCGCTCGCCGTTTTCCAACTCACCAACCTGATTCACCAGCGCCTTGATGGGGCGCAAGCTCCAGTAGGCCGCCAGCCACAGCAAGGGGACCACCAACAGCAGGTTGGCCAGCAACACGTAGCTGAACCATTCCCATACCACGTCGGAGCGCTGTAATTCCTGTGGAATGGTATCGACCACCACGATACTCAAAGCCGGCAGCCGCGCGGTGGCCGCGTAGGTGTTGACCGCCACTGAGTGGGTCAGGGCGTTCTGGTCGTTGTCGTCATAGTCTTTAAGCTGATCCTGCGCCTTGGGGTTGTTGCCCAACACTTCACTACTGATACGGGTATCGGTATCGATTTCGTAGAAGCCGGACTCTTCCAGCCACTCTTTATTGATGCGTTTTTCCAGCTCAGGTACCTGGCGCTGGCTCCACAGCAGATTGCCTTTATCGTCGTAAATAAACACTAGGGTTGGGAAGTTGAGATCGATATCGGGCGGAATGGCAATGGTGAGTTTGTTATCTTTCCATTGGGCCAGGCTGAAAAACAGATTACTTTCACCGCGCAGTAGGCGGAAGGCAGTTTTGTCGAAGCTGACAATGTAACCGACTACCGCCACCAGACCATAGGACAGCGAGAGCGCCAGGATCACCCCAGCAGTGGCCATCAAAAAGCGGGCGCGCAGTGAGAAAGGCTTTTTACCCTTGTTGAACATGGCGATCATTTCGCATCAAAACGATAGCCCTGACCACGAACCGTGGTGATCACTTCCTGAGGGTATTCTGCCTGCAATTTTTTGCGTAAACGGCCCATCAGTACGTCGATGGTATGGCTTTCGCGCAGTTCGGCATCCGGGTACAGCTGCAGCATCAGCGAGTCTTTGCTGACCACCTTGCCGGCGTTGCGGATTAAGGTTTCGATGATGGTGTATTCGAATGCAGTCAGTTTGATCTGCTGTTCATTGACGCTCAGTTCGCGACGTGAAAGGTCGATTTGGAACGGAGGCAATACGATCACCTGAGAGGCCAAACCGCTGTTACGGCGCATCAGCGCCTGCATACGGGCAATCACTTCTTCCAGATGGAACGGCTTGGTCACATAGTCGTCGGCACCGGCTTCCAGCACCGCCACTTTGTCCTGCCAGCTTTCACGCGCGGTCAGCACCAGGATTGGCAGCTTCATCTGGTGGGCGCGCCAGCGGCGGATCAGGCTCAGGCCGTCTTCACCCGGCAGGCCGAGATCGACAATGGCGATGTCAGGCGCATGCTCTTGCAGGAAATAATCGGCTTCTTTGGCATCCTCTGCCGCATCAACCTGATGGCCCATTTCACGCATCTGTACGGAGAGGTGGTGGCGTAATAAACCGTTATCTTCAACAACCAGTACTCGCATGGCGAACTCCTGTGGATCGGCGGGTGAACATCCTGTCACCCACGCAGTAAAGGTAACACGCTCAGCAGCGTGTGAGGGATAGCGTGCGACAACCTAAGCCATCCGATCGTGATCTTGACGTTATGGTAGGTATAACCGGCTCTTACCGCAAGGGACGCAGAACCTTGGCAGGAAATAAGCGCTATCGATATTTAGTTCGCTGTCATTATCGACAAGGTCAAATAAACGTTGGATAAACAATGGCGAGGGAAAGTTAAACCAAACTTAAACGGAAGAGGCTGCGATGAGAGAACCGGACCCGGATGCCGGGCCCGCAAATGTTAAGGATGGGTCGGTTTGCTGACGCTGTTTTTACGGATCTCCTGCACTTCGGCGGCGGTAACTCGCGGCGCATGGTTGCCCCAACTGCTGCGTACAAAGGTCGCGAGTTCGGCAATTTGCTGGTCGTTCAACCGCCAGCCAAAGTCCGGCATGGTCAACCCTGTAGGGGCACCAACGGTTATGGGGGTACGGGAACCATTGATAACAATGCTGATCAGTGAGGAAGGATCATCGCTTAACAGCGCCGGATTGTGTGCCAACTGCGGGAAGGTATCACGGTAGCCCTTACCGTCGCTGCGATGGCAGGCGGCGCAATTATCTAGATAGGCTTGAGCGCCCGGGCGACTGACATCCCCTTTTGCCAGCAGAGCAGCTGTGCTGCCGTCTTGCGGCAATGGCTTCTCCTGATTATCTGCCTGTAATGATTGCAGATAGCCGGCGATAGCGCGTAGGTCCTCATCACTCAGGTATTGCGTGCTGTCCTGAACCACGTCAACCATCGAGCCAAAAGCGGCAAATCGGTTGTTGTGGCCGGTTTTCAGAAAGCGGGTGATATCTTCCGCGTTCCAACCGCCCAAACCGCTTACCGCGTCCGCCCGCAGGTTGGCGGCATGCCAGCCTTCCAGCGTACCGCCGCTCAGATAGGCGCTGTCGCTTTGATTGAGCGCTTTCTCCTGGAAGCCAATACCGCGTGGCGTATGACAACTTCCGCAGTGGCCCAGCCCCTGCACCAGATAGGCTCCACGATTCCATTCGGCGCTTTGGGTGGCATCCGGCTGATAAGTTCCGTCCTCTCGGAACACCAGATCCCACATTGCCAGCGGCCAGCGCATATTCAGTGGCCAGGAAATATCGCTGTCTTTATTCTGTTGCGACACGGGGTGAACCTGATGGGTGAAATACAGGTACAGATCGCGCACATCCTCATCGCTGATTTTGGCAAAAGAGGGATAGGGCATCGCCGGGTAGAGTCGGGTGCCGTCGCGGGTGACACCTTTGCGCAATGCGTCGCTGAACTCCTGCAGGCTGTATTCGCCGATACCAGTCTGTTTGTCCGGGGTGATGTTAGTGGAGTAGATGGCCCCCACCGGCGTGGTCATTTTCAGGCCGCCGGCAAAGGGTGCACCGCCAGGGGCAGTATGGCAGGCGGCGCAGTCACCGGCACGCGCCAGATATTCGCCGTGCAGGAGCCGGGCGGCCAATTGCGGGTCATCGGCCGCCTGTACCGTCGCGGTGCCCAGCATCAACAGCGCCAGCAGCGAGGGAGTAAATCCTTTCATATGAAGCTCCTTATGCTTTCAGGCCTGAACCAGCGGACCGGGGTTTTTTAAATACTGCGTGCGGATCGCCTCGGCCGAATAATAGGCCAGCGCCCCGACGATGCCGGTGGGGTTGTAGGCCAGATTCTGCGGAAAGGCGCAGGCGCCGGTGACGAACACATTAGGTACATCCCAACACTGCAGGTATTTATTCACCACGCTGGTGGCAGGGTTGTCACCGGTAATGGCTCCGCCGGTGGTGTGAGTCGACTGGTAGGGGCGCACATCGTAATGATCGCCGGTTTTTTTCACCGAAACCGCTATCTGTTTGGGCTTCATGGCATTGGCGATATTCACCATTTTGCTGGTGATGTGCTGTGTCATTTTGATTTCATTGTCTTTCCAGTCAAACGTCATGCGTAACAGCGGCAGGCCGTAGCCGTCCTTATAGGTTGGGTCGAGATCCAGATAGCAGTCGCGGTACGGCATCACCGAGCCTTCGGAGCCGATGCTCATTGAGTGCGGGTAGTTATCCTTGATGCCCTGTTTCCAGCCGCCGCCCCAGGCAGGCGTACCCGGCGGCAGCATCATTTGCTGGATAGGTCGGCCGCCGGTGCGGGTGGCAGAGATGTAGGCACCGCCGATAAAACCCAAATCGGCATGATCGAAGTTCTCGCCGTTAAGATCGTCGATCACCGTGCCGGCCGCGCCTGCGCCGATAAACGGATTGAAGTGGGTATTCTGGTCGTAAAACAGCGATATACCGCTGTTCATCTGATAGGCGTAGTTCTTGCCGACCACGCCTTCACCGGTCACCGGATCGTAAGGTTTGCCAATGCCGGACAACAGCAGCAGGCGAACGTTATGCAGTTGGAAAGCACTGAGGATCACCAGATCGGCCGGTTGTTCCACCTCTTGCCCCTGGGCGTTGATGTAGGTGACGCCGGTGGCTTTCTTGCCGGTGCTGTCCAGATTCACTTTGATTACCTGCGACTGGGTGCGCAGCTCAAAGTTTTTGCGCTGGGTCAGTACCGGCAAAATGGTGGTTTGCGGCGAAGCCTTGGAGTACATAAAGCAGCCGAAGCGCTCGCAGTAGCCGCAAAAATTACAGGGACCCAGCTGCACGCCGTAAGGATTGGTATAGGGCTCGGAGCAGTTGGCGGCGGGGATGGCGAACGGGTGATAGCCCAGCGATTCGGCGGCCTTGCCGAACAGCGAGCCGGAATAGAGCTGTTTCAGCGCCGGCGTCGGGTATTCGCTGGCTCGTGGCCCTTCAAACGGATTGCCTCCCTTGATGATATTTCCCTGCAGATTGCCGGCTCGGCCGGAAGTGCCGCACACTTTTTCGAATTTATCGAAGTAAGGCTCCAGTTCCTGATAACTCAGCGGATAATCCTGCAGCGTCATGCCCTCCGGGATCCATTTGGCCCCGTACTTTTCATTGAGGGTGGTGTGCAGCTTTAAGTCGGATGGCAAGGCACGCCAGTGCATGCCGTTCCAGTGCACGCCGGCACCGCCGACGCCGTTACCGGGCAGAAAAGACCCGAGCTGGCGGTAAGGCACGGCAAAATCTGCCGGGGTGTGGCGCACCGTGACCGTCTCATGCGCCATTTCCTGTGCCAGTTTCAGGCGAATGCCGTAGGTCAGTTCGTCGGCAATGCGCGGATAGGCAAAGTCCGGGTAGGTTTCACGCTGCTCACCGCGTTCCAGCGCCAGCACGCTCAGGCCGCTTTCGGTCAATTCCATCCCCATTATGGCGCCGGTCCAGCCAAACCCGACGATAACCACGTCTACCGGTGGTTTTTTAATTGTGCTCATTTAGGCATTCCTTTTGCTTGAAATACTGACCGGGCCGAGGGGATAAGGCTGATTGGGGCGATTGACCCAATCGGTGTAATCCGCGCGTGCGCCGGGGAAACCAATCAGTTTCCAGGACGCTAACGTCTGGTTACCGCCATGCAGCGGATCGGCCAGATAGCCTTCTTTGGTATTGGTCAGCAACTGGTCGAAAAACGCCTTGCCGGGCAGGGCTTCCGAGTCCAATTGGCCATGTTCCAGCGCCGTCAGCAGCTGTTCCTGCTCGGCGTGGCCCAGTTCGGCAAACACCTTTTGAAACTGCCGACGGCAGTGCGCATTCACTTCACGGATACCGATACGGTAAGTCTCGCGCGGCGTCAGCTTGGACTGATAGCCCAGTTCCGGCGGAGAGGGAACGAAGGGCGGATGCATGTACCACAGTCCGCCGTGGCCGTAAGGCGTTTCCATTTGTCGGTCGATAAATATCGGTACGCCCTGATCCACCGCACCGGGGCCGTTAGCGTCCGTCGGGATCAGTCGATCGCAGGCGGCCAGCAGAAATCGCCATTCGTCACCGTTGAAATAGACCGGGACATAGTGGCTCGATACGCCGGGGGCGGGTGCCGCCTTGGCTTCCAGTGCCATAATGCTGCTGCCTGCGGCGGCCAGCGGGATTAACGCCAATGTCTTTTTTAGAAAGTTACGCCTGGGCGGCGTAGCGTCGTGCTGTTGTGACATAATTCCACCTTGAACATGCTTCACAATTAATGCCTGCGCAGGCAATAGCGGCCTACGCCGCGGCTCTCCAGCAGCGGTAAACAGGCGGGGATGGGTAAACAGATAGTAAACAACCATATAAATAGCAAGCTACTGGTATGGTTGTTTTAGTGTAGGACTGGCGAACTGAATGAAACAATCGATGATCTGTTTCAAAACATTTTGTTCACAACTAAGTTGATGTAGATCAACTTATCAACATACATACCGCAGGTTTGTTTTCGGCAGACCTTCGACCCGGAGCAGCATGAAGCACAGTAGTGACAGCCGGCCGGATATCATCCAGGCCACCTTTAGTCGGCATCTACGTCAAGGCATGACGCGCAAAGCCGCGCTGCATCTGACCATCAAGCAACTGGTGACGGCGGGGGAGCTGGACTATCTGGCAAAACTGCCGCCCAGCCGCGTACTGGCTGCCCGGCTGGTGGTTTCGCGCGATACGGTTGAACTGACTTATGCCCAACTGGAGGCCGAAGGCTATATTGCCCGCGCGGTGGGGCGCGGCAGTTTTGTCAGCTACCAGCAAAATACCCTGATTGGCCGCGAGCTGCTGACTGACAGCTCTGCCGAAAGCGCTCAACTGGCGGAGTCGGAACTGAGTGTGCATGGCCGCTCCTTGCTGCTGGCAGCCCACACTCCGCACACCAGTCGAAGCGACTCACTGACCCCTTCCGTACCCGATTTGCGGCTGTTTCCCATCGATAGCTGGTTGCAGCTGGAAAGGCAGGCGGTGCGACAGGGTGCCGAGCGCCTGCTGGGGTATGCCGATCCTCAAGGGCTGGTGGAACTGCGGGAGGAGATCATTGACTATTTGCGGCGCGAAAGGGGCGTGAAGGCCAGCGCGGAGCAGGTGATCGTGGTAACCAGTTCACAGCAGGCGCTATCGCTGTGTACGCAGGTGTTGTTTAATCCTGGCGACCGGGTGTTCGTGGAAGAGCCGGGCTACCAGGGGGCCAAAAAATTGGTTCAGTCGGCAGGGATACTCGCCCAACCGATTGGGGTAGATCAATCCGGTTTGGATATCGATGCATTGATACGGGCAGAAGGGGGCGGGCGGGGCGTTTACATCACGCCCTCACATCATTATCCGTTGGGGCATTCGCTCAGCATCGACCGGAGGTTAAAGCTGTTGGCCTGGGCGCAACGTGAAAAAGCCTGGATTATTGAAGACGATTACGATTCCGAGTTCAATTACGACGGCCTGACCAGGGCATCGCTGCAGGGGCTGGATCAGTATCAGCGAACCTTGTATATCGGCACCTTTAGCAAGACGTTATTCCCGGGGTTGCGCATCGGTTTTATTATCGTTCCGCCTCAGCTGATTAAACCCATGGTCGCCGCCAAGCAATTCCAGGATGGTTATACTTCCGCATTGCCGCAAATGACGTTGTTCAAATTTATCCATGAAGATTTCCATACCGAACATTTGAGAAACATGCGCAAAACCTATCAGGCCAGGCTGGAGATTTTGCATGCAGCGGTTCATCAGCATCTTGGCACCTGGACTCAGCCACGTTTGCCGCAGGGCGGGTTGCAACTGGTTTGTCCGTTGGCGGACGCGGCAACTGAGCGGCGCCTGATTCAGGCCGCCGCCGCGCAGGGGATAAAGGTCTATGGCCTAATAGATTTTTATACCGGGCAACCCACGGAAGGGGCGCTGGTATTGGGTTTTGCCGCTTATTCCCCAGACGAGATTGTAAGATTCATCAAAAAGTTAGCTGCTATTTTCAGCGAGCTGCCGGCTGAGATCTGACTGCGGTTGCACATCGAAATTGGTCTGTTCACTGTTATTAATTGGTCTGTATTCAGTTCGCAATGGCGCAGGTATCCTACTGGTATTACGTTATTTTTTCTCAGAAAAGCCCCGATGACGCTTTGATCGCCATCACCCTCAGGGTGGCTTAAAGGCTGCGGGTTCACTTACTTAATACCAGAGAGGCACCATGCTCCCAATAACTCATGAAGCAGCAGTACGTAAAATACAAAACGCCGATAAGCCGCAGTGGTTGGAACTGTGGCAGGGGTACCTCCATTTTTACCGTGCGGACGTCTCGGCGCAGGTTACCGATCATACCTTCGAGCGTTTATGCGAAGATCAGCAGGTCTACGGCCTAGTGGCGGAAGATAGAAACGGCAACCTGCTGGGGTTCATGCATCTCGTTTTCCATCCTTCAACCTGGAGCTCGGCCGGCTATTGTTATATTGAAGATCTTTACGTTTCACCGGCGGGCCGCGGCAAGAAAGTGTCCGAAAAACTCTTCGAACAGGCCTATCAGTTGGCGGATGAGAAGGGCTGCGACAGAGTTTATTGGATGACGCAGGAATATAACGCCCCGGCGCGGTCGCTGTACGACAAGATAGGCAAGAGAAGTTCGTTTATCGTCTATACCCGTTAACGACAGGCCGCGAGGAAGTGTATGGTGATCAATCAGTTTGGGCAGCCGGTGGGCGAGCCATTATCCGATTGGCGGGCGGCGAAGCGCCCCGCGGGCGAGACGCTTAACGGACGTTTTTGCTGTCTGAAGCAACTCGATCCGCAGCGGGATTATGCGGCGTTGTTCAGCGCTTTCCAGCAGGCGGTTGATGGCCGGGACTGGACTTATTTATCGATAGAACGACCAGAAAGCTCTGCGGCGATGTTGCAACACCTGACCACCTTGCAAGCGAACGCTACGTTGGTGAATCTGACGGTGTTCGACGCTGTCAGCCAGGCACCGGTCGGGACGGTAGCTTATATGCGCATCGACGAAGGTAATGGCGTGGCTGAAATTGGACATGTCAGCTGGTCACCGGCGATGAAACAGCGCTCAAGCGCCACCGAGGCAATTTATTTGATGCTGCGGCATCTGTTTGAGGATTTGGGCTATCGCCGTTGCGAATGGAAGTGCGACAGTCACAACGCGCCCTCCAAACAGGCGGCGGCGAGATTTGGTTTTCTGCATGAGGGCACTTTCCGCTATGCGGTGGTCACCAAGGGCTGCACTCGGGATACCGACTGGTTTGCCATAACCGCTGACCGTTGGCCGGCAATCAAGGCGGGATTCGAGCAGTGGTTGAGTCCCGATAATTTCAATGCGCAAGGGCAGCAGATAAAACGCCTGCAGGATTTTATGCCACAGAAATAAAAGAGGCGGCCAAAAGGCCGCCTCTTTGCTATCGGAACAAAACGCTTACTTCAGCTCATCGACCATGGTCGCCGCGCGGCCAATATAGTTTGCCGGGGTCATGGCTTTCAGGCGGGTTTTTTCTTCTTCCGGCAGCGCCAGACCATCGATAAATGCCTGCATACCGGCGGCATCCACGCGTTTGCCGCGGGTCAGCTCTTTCAGCTTTTCATACGGCTTTTCGATGCCGTAACGACGCATCACGGTCTGGATCGGCTCGGCCAAGACTTCCCAGTTGTGATCCAGCTCGTCCAGCAGATGTGCCTGATTGACTTCCAGCTTGCTGATGCCTTTCATGGTCGCCTGATAGGCGATCAACGCATAGCCCAGACCCACGCCCAGGTTACGCAGCACGGTGGAGTCGGTCAGGTCGCGCTGCCAGCGAGATACCGGCAGTTTGCTGGCCAGGTGGCCCAGTACCGCGTTAGACAGGCCCAGGTTGCCTTCGGAGTTCTCGAAGTCGATCGGGTTGACCTTGTGTGGCATGGTTGAAGAGCCGATCTCACCGGCGATGGTCTTCTGCTTAAAGTGATTCAGGGCGATATAACCCCAGATATCACGGTCGAAGTCGATCAGAATGGTGTTGAAACGCGCCACGCAGTCAAACAGCTCGGCAATGTAGTCGTGCGGTTCGATTTGGGTGGTGTACGGGTTCCAGGTAATGCCCAGTGAAGTCACGAAGTCTTCGCTGAACGCATGCCAGTCCACTTCCGGGTAAGCCACGATGTGGGCGTTATAGTTGCCGACCGCACCGTTGATTTTACCCATGATCTCCACGCGCTCCAGCTGACGGAACTGACGTTCCATACGGTAGGCCACGTTGGCGAATTCTTTACCGACGGTTGACGGGGTTGCCGGCTGACCGTGGGTACGGGACAGCAGCGGAATATCGCGGTATTCCAGCGCCAGGCCCTTGATTGAATCGATGATTTTGCGCCAGTACGGCAGCACCACGTCCTGACGCGCAGTTTGCAGCATCAGCGCATGTGACAGGTTGTTGATGTCTTCTGAGGTACAGGCAAAGTGGATAAACTCGGACACCGCCTGCAGCGCAGGGATCGCGTCCACTTTTTCTTTCAGGAAATACTCAACCGCTTTGACGTCGTGGTTGGTGGTGCGTTCGATGGTCTTGATGCGCTGCGCGTCTTCTTCGCTGAATTCCGCGACGATCTTGTCGAGGAAAGCGTTTGCGTCGGCGTCAAAAGCCGGAACTTCTTTGATTTCTGCACAGGTGGCCAGTTTTTGCAGCCAACGTACTTCAACCTGCACGCGGAATTTCAGCAGACCGTATTCGCTGAAAATGGCGCGCAGTGCGCTGACTTTATCACCGTAGCGTCCATCAACGGGTGAGACGGCGGTCAGTGAGGATAATTCCATCGGTAGCAACTCCTGGGATCGATTAACAATGAGCAACGATATTTTGCGCCTGTTTAAACAGACGATTACGGGAAAACATTAACTGCAGGCGGCTGCCGCCAACCTGTTGCCACAGTACGGCGGCACGGATGCCGGCCAGCAGCGTGGCACGAACCTTGGCCTGCACCTGCGGATTCTGCAGAATGGCCGGCGAGCCGGTCACCTGGATGCGCGGCCCGAGCGGGCTGACCACGTCGACATAAATGCCGGCCAGCGCGCTGATAATGGTGTCTGATTCCAGATCGAAATGCGCCAGTTGGCGCTCAAGCTGGCCGAGACGTTCGCCAAGCTGGTTCATCGCCTGCTTATTGGCGTTGAGCTTGCGCTCCAGCACCATCAGGCTGATGGTGTAGCGGGTCAGTTCGGCACCCAATCCTTTATTGTTGGCGTTGAGCACGCTCATCAGCGTCTCGAGGCCGACTTTCAAATTGCGCTCTTCTCCGCCGAACACCGCCAGCGTGGAAGAGGGGTCCATCTGCAGCAGGCTGTTCAGCGAAGTATGGAAAGCTTCACGATCGCATTGGCCTTCGTGCGCCAACTGCTGAACCATAAGCGCCGCCTGGCTGATTCCAGCCATGGCCAGCGTAATGTCATAATAATTCTTCGCCACGATTACTCCTGTAAACGCTGTTCGATAATGCCGCCACCGAGGCAGATTTCATCCTGATAGAACACGGCAGACTGGCCTGGTGTCACTGCAGCGACCGGCTCGTCGAAACGCACTTCAATACGCTCTTCGTCAAGCGGGGTAACGGTGCACGGAATGTCCTGCTGGCGATAACGGGTTTTTACCGTACAGCGGAAGGGACCGGTCAGCGGCAGGCGATCGACCCAATGCAGCTGCTGCGCTACCAGACCGACGGACATCAGGCGCGGATGCTCATGCCCCTGGGCAACCACCAGCACGTTGTTGGCGACGTCTTTGTCCACTACGTACCACGGGTCTTCACTGCTGTCCTTCATACCACCGATGCCGAGCCCTTTACGCTGGCCAAGGGTGTGGTACATCAGGCCCTGATGTTCACCGACGGTCTGGCCGTCAACGCTGACAATCGGGCCCGGCTGTGCAGGCAGGTAGCGGCCAAGGAAGTCGCGGAACTTGCGTTCGCCGATAAAGCAGATGCCAGTGGAGTCTTTTTTCTTGGCGGTGACCAGATCCAGCTGTTCGGCGATGCGGCGCACCTCCGGTTTTTCCAGCTCACCGACCGGGAACAGGCTTTGCGCAACCTGCTCGTGGCTCAGGGTGTAGAGGAAATAGCTTTGGTCTTTATTGCCGTCGACACCGCGCAGCAGGCGGCTTTTGCCGTCGACGTCCTGGCGGCGCACGTAGTGGCCGGTGGCGATAAAATCGGCCCCCAGATCTTCGGCGGCGAATTCCAGGAAGGCTTTGAATTTGATTTCTTTATTGCACAGGATGTCCGGGTTCGGCGTACGGCCGGCCTTGTACTCTTCCAGGAACAGTTCAAAGACGTTGTCCCAGTACTCTGCCGCGAAGTTCACCGTATGCAGTTCGATGCCGAGTTTGTCGCATACCGCCTGTGCATCGGCCAAATCGGTCGCTGCGGAGCAGTACTCTTCATCATCGTCTTCTTCCCAGTTCTTCATAAACAGCCCAGCGACCTGATAGCCCTGTTGCTGTAACAGATAGGCAGTAACGGAAGAGTCGACGCCGCCGGACATACCGACGATTACTTTTTTCTGGCTGTTGTCTGACATGGGGATCTCACGAACTTGAACACGAACCGTGCTGATAAAAAACAAGCGCAGGATTTTACCACGTTGCCTGCGCCGGCGCACGGCACTTATTCATCTCAGAACGGCCAGTTATAGCTGCTGACCAGCGATAGCGGGTAACGTTCCGGCTGTTGGTAACAACGAAGGCTTTCCGCGACCAGTGCGGATCGCAGGTTAGGGGCCTGCAAAATCTCGTCGGCGCTCAGCCACAGACAGCGGTCGATATCGCTGTCGTGCGGTTCGGTCGGCAACTGCTGTTCGAGCTCGATGACAAAGCAGAAGCGCAGAAACGGCGTATTGTCCGGTGCGATCCACTGGTGCAGCTTGAGGAATGACTGTGGCGTGGCGCGAATGCCGGTTTCTTCCCACAGCTCGCGCTCGGCGGCCTGCACCAGCGTTTCGTCGGCTTCAAGGTGCCCGGCCGGCTGATTCCAAAGCGCCTTGTTATTAATCGTCTCTTCGACGATCAAAAACTTGCCGGCGGCGTGAACCACGCAGGCAACGGTGACGTGCGGTTTAAACATAAAGGTCCCTTACAGCGGCTTATTGATATGCTGATAGATGTCATCCAGTTCGGTAATACGGGCCTGATAGCTGCCTGAGAGACAACTGACGTCGCTGCCGCACAATTTCCGCTGCGCCAGCCAGCGCTGTTGCTGGTCTTGCATCTCACCGCGCACTCCCATGGCGAACAGGCCATGTAAAAACTGGTACTTGGTCGCCATTTCCACGTCTTTGTCACTCAGCGTACGGCTGGCGCAGATGGCCTTTTCGTCGGCACTGACGGCTTTGGCGCAGTCAAAACTGGCGGCCTGAACGGCAGGAACCGAAAGCAGGGCGGTGAACAGTAGCGTGGTTAATGTTTTCATCGTTGCTGCTCCTCGGGCTGGTTACAGTGAGTCCAGGGTTTTCCATTCACCGGGCTGCAATTCGCCCAATGAAAGATTACCCATACTGTAGCGAATCAGCCGCAGGGTAGGAAAGCCGATGTGTGCAGTCATGCGACGCACCTGGCGATTTCGGCCTTCATAAAGGGTGACTTTCAGCCAGGCGGTGGGGATTGATTTGCGTTCGCGAATGGGCGGATTGCGCGGCCACAGCCATTGCGGTTCTGCGACCAGCTCAACGCCTGCCGGCAACGTTGGGCCGTCTTTGAGCGTGACGCCATTGCGCAAAGGGGCCAGGTCGCTTTCCTGCGGGGCGCCTTCGACCTGCACGTAATAGACTTTTCCGGCACGTTTGCCCGGCTGGGTGAGTTGCGCCTGCAGCTTGCCGTCATTGGTTAGCACCAATAAACCTTCGCTGTCGCGATCCAAACGCCCAGCGGCGTAAACATCGGGAAATGGAATGAATTCTTTCAGGGTGGTGCGGCCGGCTTCATCGGTAAATTGCGGCAGCACATCGAACGGCTTATTGAATAACACCACGCGACGCGGCCCCTGTGCGACTGCGGGTTTGGCGGGAGCAGGCTTGCTGAATCGTTTAACTTTGTGATTTTTAACAGAGAATTTTTTCATAACAGTTGAGATTACGGATGATAGGCGCATTATAACCAAATCCGTTTCGGATTGGCGCGGACTGAAAATTCCAGTAGTATCTACACGCATCTTACAAAGCATTAACAAAAATTGCGCTTGAAGGAGAGGTTGATGGAAAGCAAAGTAGTTGTTCCGGCAGAAGGTAAAAAGATTACGGTCGATGCCCAGGGTAAACTGGTTGTTCCGAATAACCCGATCATTCCGTTTATCGAAGGCGACGGCATTGGCGTTGACGTTACCCCTGCTATGATTCACGTGGTTGATGCAGCAGTGAAAAAGGCCTACCACGGCGAACGTAAAATCTCCTGGATGGAAATCTATACCGGCGAAAAATCCACTCACGTTTACGGGAAAGACGTGTGGCTGCCGGAAGAAACCCTGGATCTGATCCGTGACTACCGCGTTGCCATCAAAGGCCCGCTGACTACCCCAGTCGGTGGCGGTATTCGCTCCCTGAACGTGGCCCTGCGCCAGCAACTGGACCTGTACGTGTGTCTGCGTCCGGTGCGTTACTACCAGGGCACTCCAAGCCCGGTTAAACAGCCAGAGCTGACCGACATGGTGATCTTCCGCGAAAACGCCGAAGACATCTACGCAGGTATCGAGTGGAAAGCCGGTTCTGCAGAAGCAGACAAAGTGATCAAGTTCCTGCGCGACGAAATGGGCGTGAAAAAAATCCGCTTCCCAGAGCAATGTGGTATCGGCGTGAAGCCATGTTCTGAAGAAGGGACAAAACGTCTGGTACGTGCGGCGATCGAATACGCGATCACCAACGACCGCGACTCTGTGACCCTGGTTCACAAAGGCAACATCATGAAGTTCACCGAAGGTGCCTTCAAGGATTGGGGCTACGAACTGGCGCGCGAAGAGTTTGGTGGCGAACTGATCGACGGCGGTCCATGGCTGAAAATCAAGAACCCGAACACCGGTAAAGAGATCGTGGTAAAAGACGTGATCGCCGATGCCTTCCTGCAGCAAATCCTGCTGCGTCCGGCTGAATACGACGTGATTGCCTGTATGAACCTGAACGGTGACTACATCTCCGACGCCCTGGCCGCGCAGGTTGGCGGTATCGGTATCGCACCTGGCGCCAACATCGGTTCCGATTGCGCGCTGTTCGAAGCCACCCACGGTACCGCACCTAAGTATGCCGGCCAGGACAAAGTGAACCCAGGTTCCATCATCCTGTCTGCAGAAATGATGCTGCGTCACATGGGCTGGTTCGAAGCGGCTGACCTGATTGTTAAGGGCATGGAAGGCGCAATCGCTGCCAAGACCGTGACCTATGACTTCGAACGCCTGATGGAAGGCGCTAAACTGCTGAAATGTTCAGAGTTTGGCGACGCTATCGTTAAACACATGTAATAGTGTTTTAGCGTTAAATGATAACGGGAGCCTGATGGTTCCCGTTTTTTATTATTCAAATTGCAACGGTTATCAAAACATTATCAAAATAAGTTATCAAAACTCGGCCATTTTGGCATTTTGAGTTTATAAATCTAAAGAGTGAGTTCAGTCCAAACCATAGGAATGGGGTAGTTCCGTTCGCAAATTACTTGTTTGCTTTAAACAAAACCACTAACTACATAAGTCTAGTTTGAGGGGCAGTTTTAAGCGAGAAGCGGACGTATGACTTCTGTGTTTTATCGCCATTGTGCTGTCACTATTATCGGCTTACCATCTTTCGGTAGGCGGCAGGCGTAATACCTGTAAGTCGGCTGAAAACACGCCGCATAACATCCGGACCTGAGAAACCGCATTCTGCGGCTATTTTTTTCGCGGGCAGCTTCTCTTTTTCAATCAGCAACCGCGCTTTAGAAACGCGCTCGCGTTCCAGCCACTGAGCCGGAGTCAAACCGATCTCCTGGCGAAAAATGCGCGTAAGATGCCTCTCACTAAGCTTGATGTGTTGCGCTAGCATGGAAACAGAGCCAATCTCTTTAATATTCTGAATTGCCCAACGCTGAAGATCCTGGAGCGCCGAGCGGCCATTCAGGGATAGTTGGCTGCGTCTGATAAAGTGAGACTGATTAACTGGCCGGCGAAAGAACATGACTAACTGATCAGCAACCTCGGCCGCAACTTCACGACCCAGATCTTCTTCTACCAGCCTCAGTGCCAGATCGAGGCCGGATGTAACGCCGGCGGCAGTACGCACCCTACCATCGGCGATAAACAGAGCATCGCTTTCCACCACTATTTCAGGATGCCTGATAGAAAGAAGTTCCGCACAATTCCAGTGAGTGGTGACCTGCTTACCGTTGAGTTTTCCAGTAAGAGCCAGCAGCAGCGCGCCAGTACACACAGATCCAAACCGCTCACTTTTTTCGCATAAAGCGGTAATACCCGCTAGGACATTGTTCTCTGGCGTATAACCAGTCATACCTGGGGCACCCGCAATGAGAAACGTTTCAGGTGCAAGTTCTGAGATATCCGCGAGCGAAAAATCCGCCTCAAGCCTGACGCCGGACGAGGCCTGCACAACAGGGCCGCTGACGGAAACGACATATAAACGGTAAAATTGACGTCCTAAAATTCTGTTAGCCTCAGCAAAAACATCTATAGGCCCGCCTACATCAAGCAACTGCGCACCCGGCACCGCCAGTATGGCTATGGTATGACTCATTTTCTCCTCCCGGCGTCTGAAAACATCCAGATGTCCCTACTAGTCGTTAAAGTGCGGTAGAAGACATGGATGATAAACTCTAATCTAGAAGCACGCCATAGCCATCTAAGGAGTTATTCATGAGTTCTGCAATTAAAGGTATCAGCGTTCCGGACAGCCGTATGGCCAGAGAAGCCACTGAATTTATCAGGGACAACGAAACAGAGCTGCTGTTTAATCATTCAAGCCGGGTTTATTACTGGGCGGCCCTAGCCGGACAGGAAAGGGGGCTGAAAGTAGACAGTGAACTGCTGTATATTGGCTGTATGTTTCATGACATTGGACTCACCCATGAGTATTGCAGCTGTGACAAACGTTTTGAAGTAGACGGCGCAAATGCGGCACGTACCTTTCTAGAAGGGCATGGTATCGCTCCTGCTGATATTGATAAGGTGTGGACAGCCATCGCACTGCATACCACACCAGGAATACCTGAGTTCATGGCACCAGAGATAGCACTGGTCACTGCAGGAGTGGAAATGGATGTGCTGGGAATCGATTATGAAAAATTCTCAGAAGAAGATATTAAAGCTGTTACGCGGCAGTATCCCCGTACGTCAGCATTTAAAGAGGATATTATTCAGGCATTCTATGACGGTATAAAACACAAGCCGCAAACGACATTTGGTAACGTAAAGGCTGATGTTATTAAGGATAAGGAACCCGATTTCACACCTTTTAACTTCTGCAACATTATACGGCAGTCACGCTGGCACGGCTGAGCCTCCGGTACACACTAATTCAATGATGCCGAAATGATGTTCAGCATAATTTATGGTTGATGCCTGCACAGAAAGCGCATGCGTTTAGGTAAAGCAGATATGCGCTTTTCTGTTTCAGTTAACAGCTGGCGTATATACCGAAAAGCAAATTACTATATGCTTTTGAGATCTGTATTGCGCATCAAATACCGTTATGCCGCGTTTGTTATTCATAAGACCTGGATCCGCTTCTGGCACTAAGATGACGGTCAGATCGAGCCTAAATGATTTCAGATTAAGTTGAATATAAAATAGCTAGTGTAAACAAATTAGTGAGGGTATCTCTTCAGGCTAGCAACTCACTTTCATCCAGTCCTTCCCCCTATCATCATGATAGCGATCCGTCTGAGATTGTGTTTTGTGTCCCAGAAGTATCTGCGTGTTTATGCCCTGAGACTTATACAGCCTTTCGGCGAGCGAACGCTGTTCATGAAACGTTGCAGGTGTGCCATCCCCCCAATCAATATCAGTTTTATCTCTGGCTTTGCTAAAATTGGTTGTCAGTGTATTTCCGGGAACTTTTGCACCACGTTGGGCCATTGATGTCGAGCGGAAGTAATGTACAAGATACTGACTAACAGCATAATCTCGGCAGCGTGAAATTACCTCCCGTAAGGATATTTTTAATGCATCGCAACGAAGATTAAGAGGTAATGCCAACTTTGCACCAGTTTTCTCCTGTATAACATGTAAGTGATCATCCCAGATATCGCTGAATTTCATTGATGAAATGTCACCTAAGCGCTGTCCTGTAACGACGGCCAATAACATCGAGTTGCCCATGTATCGGTGCTGTTTATCAGCAATGTCGAAAATCTTCTGCCATTCATCTAGATTCAAACGCTGCCTGGTAATCTTCCTGCGCGGTTGCTTTGTTGCTAGCGCGGGATTGTAGCCCGGAGGAACCTCACCCACGTGCTGAGCCTCTTTGAATACATCAATCAGCACTGAGCGAACAACCTGGCCCATACGTGGCTGTCCGGCGTCGGTGTACTCATCCAACAACGAAGCTATATCTCTGGCATCCACCTCGGGCAAGGATTTCATTGCAAATTTTTGGCGTAGAAGGTCCACAGGTTTACGTTTTTGTTTAAATGTGTTGGGCTTGATATCACCTGTGCTCAGTCGCTCCTCCTGTATTTTCCAATACCGATCGAGCCAGGTACTGACAGTTATATCTTTACCCTTAATTTGTGCCACACGATCGCTAAGTGCCAGGATTTGCCGGCTACGCTGCTCCGCTAGTCGGCTATTGGCTTCGATCGCAATCTCACGAGCTTCCTGCTCATTGTCACCAAGAGCATGGTACTTCCCTGTAACTGGATGCCGGTATCGCCAGTAGACCTTATTCGCCTTACGGCTAAATAGCGGATACAGGTTAGGAATATCAACATTGTTCTTACGCGGTCTGGCTGCCATCTTTCAGTATCCTTTGGAGCTTCGGATTGTCATTGTGCTTAATGACCGGAGTAGTGAGTGGGCCAACTAGCTCAGCATCTTCTCGCACACGCCATAACTTGCCTTCCTTACGTGCGGGCGGGGCGAAGTGGCCCTCTTTAGCACAACGCCGCAAGGTATTTAGAGAGGGTGGTTTGCTGCGGTATCGCTCCGCAGCCCATTCTTCAAGCGTCAACATCTGTAGCATCAAGTACCTCCACACATCACCCGCCGCATACGGGCATTAATTCAACCGTGACATGTCACACACTGTTAATTTGGTTTCATGCCACCCGTAGGTTTGCCAGCACTCAGAATCACCAAGGAAATAACAACCTGCTGGGTCACCTGGTAGTTTGTCTTTGCACTTACCGCAGCACCGTTTATTCCGTGCCGCCAGCTGCTTTTTTAATTCGGCGTTATCCTTCCTGATCAGCATGGTGATGTATTCATCTAGGTCGTATGGCTCGCGTTGTGGCCGGCGAGCTGCACAATTCTCTCGTAACATCTCAGCCTCTTGCTGATCTAGCTTGATTTCGACAGGGACAATACCCGCCAGTCGCTGGCGCTCGCGTTGGGCTGCTTTACGCTCTGCATTAGTCTTCGCCATGGATGATCTCCATATATGCATTTATGAAGGTTTGCGCAGCTTCCGCATTGATAGCATTGCCGTAGGCGCGCAGTCGTCCCACTCTTGCGGTAGCCCCATTAACCAACGGGAATGAGCCGGGTCTAACTGGCCGCCACTTTCCATCCCTGCAGAAGAGCCAGTCAGCATCTCGCCAGAAACCATTAGTCTGGCTTGGGTTCCTGCTCCGGAGGTAGGCCTTGCTGCCTTTTCCCCATCTAATTCCTTCGGGTCTGGCCATGTTGTCAACCACGCCACTCGTCCCAGCAATGAGTTCAGTGGAACATTCAGACATTCTTTTCCGTCCTTCCAGTCCCTCGTGGTGGGTGTTGGCCACCCAGTATGCGCGGTCACGGATGTGCGGAGAGCCGACGCCCGCAGACGGGAACGGGACAATCCCGAAGGCGTAACCCATTGTTTCCAAGTCAGCTTGTACAAGGTCGAACCAAGCATTTGCGTTGCCGCTTGCAACTTGCTCGCCAAAGACGTGCTCAGGGCGGCACTCGCTGATGAGCCAATGGAAATGTGGCCATAGGTGCCGCTCGTCATCAAACCCGCTGCCTTTGCCTGCCGCGCTGAAAGGCTGGCACGGACAAGAACCTGTCCAGACTGGTTTATCGTCAGGCCATCCGGCGTTGCGCAAGGCATATGACCAGACTCCGATTCCGGCGAAGAAATGGCATTGAGTGTAGTTTCGTAAGTCATCGGGTTTAACATCCTCGATTGAACGCTCATCAACATCCCCTGGCGCGATATGACCAGCAGCTATCAAATTACGGAGCCACAGAGCGGCGTATGGATCAATTTCGTTGTAATACGCAGAAGCCACTACAACTTCCTCAGTTCGGCATCCATTTGGAAGCTATTTTGTTGATAGGCAATGGCCATTTGCTCGGCATCATTCATCGCATCATGGAGCGAGTTATGCTTAACAACCGCAAAGCAGGGCTGGTGGGTTTTAGGTAGATAGCCACGGTTTCCCTTTGTCATTGCGTCGATATAAGTGCGTACGTCACGTTTGCCACCCCAATGCCAAGGGCATTCGATCCCGTTAGTTCTATAGGCATGCTCCAGGATAGAACCATCGAAGTCAGTGCCACGGAAGAATATCCGGGCATCTGGATGGGCTTTTATCCAATGAGAGAGCAGGGCGAGGCTTTGGCCAATTGACTCTCTGTCTCCCGCAAGAGCTTCATGTGCATCTTCAGATTGTTCACGCCACCAAGCTTGGGTCTTGACGCTTACATTGCGGCCCTGCATTAACTGACCGAAAGTATCTACCAGGCAGTAGAAGGCCGTATTTGAGTAATCAGCCAGCTCTGCATCACGGGCTACTTGGATAATGCTTTGTTGTGTCTGACGAACGTCAGAGATATCGAATGCAAATGCCCCAATGGATAGAATCACAGCACTTGGCTTGGTATCCATTGTTTCGGTATCTATCGTAATGGTATTGATCATGTTAATTACTCCACACTGATTTTCGGCAAGGCGAAGCCCTGCCAGAGTTTGGCAAGTTTTCAAATATAGAAAATACGACTTAGATAAGAGGACCTACACCCGCATAGCGTAGGTCCTCGGTCAATTACTCACACATCAGGTGACGCACCGCATTGCTATGCAGTTTTTAAAATACTGCAGAACGTCACATCATATGTTTTAATGTTAAAAGTTTGTACGAAAGAAACTTATTGGCATTTTAAAAGTAAGGAGTTCTCGTGGCTAAGCTAAAACAAATCCCATACGAAGGTAACGAATATTATTATGGCGTTACTATTGATCATTTTAAGAACATTGCTCTGGGTGTGTCGGGTGTGCTTATTTATAACATTATTAATGGAGCCGCCAACTGGGATAATCCGGGCATGTACGGAGTGTTCACGCTGATCTTACTTTCAGGTGCCGTGCATCTATTTTTAAAAAGCCATAAAAATTGGGGGTACGGAAGGGTATCTACCTTCAAGTATAAGGATTTTGCTGCCAAGTTTATTAATATCATCCTACTCGGTTTCTGTGGAGTGTTTTGCTCATACGCCTATGACATCATGATTGTTTCCAACGATGCCCCTGGGAAAACGCAATTCGAGGTGTTTACCTATATTTGCAAAGCTGGAGCTTGGATGTTGGCTTATATTGCTTTGTCAAGTTTGTTCACTCATTTTGCTATTAATAAAGTAATAGAACCTGCTGATATGCATAAAGCTTGAATCCAGACTTAACTAAGGCGGATTTACGCAGATTATTAAAGAGCGAAAAAAGTGCGGCTGACACCAACCCAGCGAACAGCCGCCAAAACTACACACAGCATAAATTTTTGCCGGATATCTGCGCTTGCATCTGATTGGCCTACTTGCCAAGAGATAAGTGCCTGCCTGGATAAATGTTAACTTTGGCGGCATCTGAAGTTTTTCGTGCCGTCATTTCATCCCCAGCCAAACCGATATGGTTCTGAAGATCTGCAAGCCCTTCGGCATGCAATGCAACCACATCATTTCCGGTATGCTTTGCATGCTCGATCGAGCTGATTCCCAGTTTTGCTTTTGCTTCAATCACCTTCCAGAACTGGATGGAAGCTGCGCTATCGTTCGATTTACCCATCCCTAAACCCCTTAATGAGTGTCACTGCTTAGCGAATCATCCCGATCTTCGTGTGCATCGGGCAGCTACTTCGTGGGCGTCCTGCCTGTTCGCTACTGATACACTTAATGTAGGTTATCTTACATTTCAAGTCAATGTTTTTGGTAGGAAACCTTACATTTAAGGTTGAGTGAGTGGTTGGTACCATTAATGGGGTGGTAACGGAGACAGGGAGGGAGATGGCACAAAAAAATCCGGCTCAGTGGCCGAATGTTTTGATTATTCGAATGGAAGGCCTATTTGTCTCTGAGGGTTTATTATCTTCTTAACATTCACTATTTCGTAGGATGTTTTTACGCCTTTGTCTGTTAAGTGCTGAGTTACCTTTAAATCAACGAGCAAGAGGTCTCCTTTGGCAAAAGTAACAGACTGATCATCTATGGCCTTTAGAAATTTTTCGTCACTTACTTCAGCATGAAACGGGCTGGAACCATCTGAAAAATGCCACTTATGCCCCTCTCGGAACGAGATATCCAAAGGATGGAGAGCCCTCTCAGTTATAGACTCAGAAATGATTAATTCCTCAGTGCTATCTACTTTGAAATATGAAGCTTCTAACTTACTAACCTCAACGAACGTTTTACCGTTATCTGTAGTTACGGCGAAGCTATCAATTCCATCCCTTTCTAAAGGTTTTGTGATGACATTTTCAAGAGACCTTCTTAATTTTTTATTTTTATATAAATCAATTACTTGTGATTCAAAAATTTCGAATTCATCATCAATATATATCTTTGAGCAACCATCAAATGTTGGCTCTATTCGTTTGATCTTTTTTGGCCCCAGCCATTTGATCAGTTGGATAAGGCCTTTGATAGAATGCTTTGATGCTAAATATCCAAATCCTACCAGACTGATTATATTGCAAGCTGCAGAAGCACTATTTCCAGAGAAAGCGCCTATGATTTGGCTGGATAATGACGAGGATTGTGCGATTAGATCGACTCCAAAGGAGCCAGCCTTGAAGGACGCATTCACTTTGACGGATATGCGTTTTTCTTTTCCATAGATAGTTTTACCAGCTTCCTCTAAAGCATCAGATAGCGCTAAAAGTGCAGGGGCAAGATCGCGCACGTCCATCTCATGCGTATCTAAAGCTGGTCCATCGTAAACTATTCTGAACTTCATATCGTCATTATCCATCAATGCCTATCCTGTGCACCATGATAACCCTGTTTTTATATACAGTAAAATTTGAATGAATCACCAAAATATCGTGTGGTAGTCACGATACACTTAAACCATATTCAGCTGCTTCCTGGAAGATCTATCCCCTTAAGCGGTGTGAACTTCTTCGGCAAAGCCGTAATTGATTAAAATCCCACTGTATAGGCCTTTCGGTTAAAGCAAAGAATCAGTTACTGCGTCGTTATCTACATGGCGTGAGGCTTTCAGGATGCCAGCAACATACTCGACTTTCTGAACCTCACCTCGACCTATCGTGATAGGGCGGTGATCCTGGTTAATGCTGGTGAACTGGTACTCACCCTCGCGGGTGTAGTTGAGAACTTTGATCATGTTGTGGCCGTCGCTGGTTCGGACGAATACCTCATCACCAGGGTGGATTGTTGTTGCAGGCTCAATCAGAACAAATTCACCTGACTGAATACGTGGCCACATGCTGTCACCCCTAACTCGGAGCCCATATGCATTCGGGTCATCGCTGTAAATTTTTAGCCAACCACCACGGTACTCTACCATGTCGATCATGCCATCAACTCCTAGAACGGCATCACCAACTACAGGAACGAGCCCTGGTCGAACCTTGCCTACAAATGTAATGTTTTCGTCAATGTCGCCACCTTCAAGAAGCCAGTGTGGATTGCAGCTTAAGGCAGCAGCTAGTGCCTGCAGGTTCTCACCACCAGGTTTGTAGTCGCCCGACTCCCAGCCAGTGACGGTGACACGATTGACCCCTACGCGTTTGGCTAAGGTGTCTTGAGTTAGTTTTAACTCTTTGCGTCTTGATCGAATTCGGTCATTCATTTCCATGTAGGTAATCCTACCATTTACCAATGTAGGATTCCTTTACCTTGAAATGTAAGATATCCTACTGTCAAAGTGTTCTATTTCCTTACCAAAGAGTCAGCCATGAAAAAAGATGATGTTATTTCGTACTTCGATGGGGTAGGCAAAACAGCCAAGGCATTAGGACTGTCACATGCCTCTGTATCGGGCTGGGGGAAAATTATTCCCAAAGGTCGAGCATTCGAGATCCAAGTTCTTACTGGTGGTGAACTGAAAGTTGATCTCTCTCTTTATATAAAGTCTACCGCCCCAGCGGCTTAACCAAAACCACAGAAGCGGAGAAGCCTTGTGGACAACAAAGACTTTCCTACCCAAGACGACATTAGTGAAGCAATACACAAGCTGATCACTCAGTTCCCAGGCAAGTACAGCGCAATGGCGAAGGAGTTGGATCCGGTTGCCGGTACTGAAAACGCACTGCGTAACCGCGTCCGCCAAGTATCAGGGCAGGTAGTGCCGTTGGGCATGGCTGTAGAAATGGAATCAATCTCAGGCCGTAGCGATATCACCGAGGCGATGTGTAAACACGCTGGTGGCGTATTCGTGAAGCTTCCGGAAATCGAGCAGGCGGATAACGAAGAGTTGTTGATCAAGTTCAACGAGCTGATGTCAGCACTCGGCCTGTTTGCAAAAGCACATAACGAATTTACAGCTGATGGGGTGCTGGACAACGACGAGAGCAGAAAGCTGAAAGCTAAGGGTTACCGGGTTCAATCGCTGGTGGCGGAGATATACGCCGTGACGGTGATGATGTTTGGAGAGGGTGACGCCCAGGATATGCGGTCCCGGGCGTCGAGTGCATCAATTAAACGTGTGGAGTAATTAACGCATGAACAGATTAACAGAATCTCGTTTGCGTGGGCAATTTCGTTGTGTAGCTGCAAGCTGCGCTAAACCGCCAGTGCCGTTGCGTTATGTGATGAGAATACCGGGCGGCTGGTTGCCTGTCACCCACAGCGCATTGCAGGAAGTTGTGGATCGCTTTAAGTATTTGGCACTACCGGCGCCGAGGGTTATTGCATGAGCGTAAAAGTCTCCAGCTATGTATGGGACGGCTGCGCTGCGCACGGTGTGAAGGGTACCAAGCTGCTTGTAATGCTTCGTCTGGCTGACTTCTCGAATGATGATGGGATCTGCTACCCGGGTATCGAAAAGATTGCCCGTGAGATCGGTGCTGGCCGGAGTACGGTCACGACTGCGATCGGCGAATTAGAAAGTGATGGATGGCTGACACGCAAGGAACGCCGTAGGGGCCAGCGCAACGACAGCAATATTTATACCCTGAACGTGCCTAAGCTGAAAGCAGCGGCGTTAAGCGTCGAGTCTCACCGTCCAGTTTCTGACACGTCAGAATCTGACCATTCAAAATCTGACATGTCAGGATCTGAACGTTCAGAATCCGACCGTTCAGAAAACACGAAAAAAGGCAGTTCTCACCCGCCAGAATCTGGGGGGGATCCGTCAGTAAATTCAAAACAAGATCCATCAGTAATAAAACCTGTTGGTCAACCGGCTACGCCAGCCGACCCGCAACCCGCCGATTCGTTGAAAATCGATTATCAGGTTGTTCTCGAAACATTCCACACCACGCTGCCGGAATTGCCCAAGGTTATCAAAATCACTGATAGCCGCCGCAAGGTGCTGCGCAAGCTCTGGAAAGAATACGACCTGACCGAAGAGAAATGGGGCGCTTACCTCCGCTACATCGCTAAAAAATGCCGTTGGATGCTGGAAGACCGAGCAGATACCAACACAGGCAAGACCTGGCGCAAAAAGGACTTCGACTACCTGATCACCGAGACGTGTTACCTGAGCGTGAAAGAGGAGCGGGCTAATGACCTGCCAAAAGTTCAGAAGTTTGACAACGCTGCGCGAGACGAGGCTTACACCCGCCTGATCTCACAGCTTCGTAAGCCACAAAACGAGGTGGAACGTCTAGCTAAAGAAATGGCTGGGTCATTAGGCCGCATGAGTGATTACGACGCACGTCGGGCATTCGTAGGCATTTGGGCTCAAGCGGTCACCAAGGCAAGCGAGAACGACTTAGCGAGGTTGGCATTATGAAAAAATTAACGATCCCGGTAGACGTATTCGAAAGCGAACGCGTTAACAGCGGCATCCGTCGGTTAATCCTCGCAGGCATGCTGAAGGACAACCCTGAAAATCAAATGGGCCGAGTAATTCAGGCAGCGGCCGGCGCCAAGTGGATGACTCTCCGCGACCTTGAACGAACCGTATTCATGATGTTTTTCGTAGCTGACACCCAGGCGGCGATTAGTGCCCGGCTGCGTGAAGTTGACCCCAAACTGCATGGGCTGGTGAAGGAAAAGCGCACGCTGAAGGATCCGGACTCGGGCAAACTGGTTTATTTCTACCGACTGGTAGCCGTAGAGGAGCAGCCAGCATGAAATTAACGTTGCCATTCCCCCCAAGCGTTAACGGCTACTGGCGTTCGCCGAACAAAGGATCATCCCGTGGTCGTACTTTGGTCAGTGAACGCGGTAGGGCATTTCAGACCGAGGCTATCGCTCAAGCGATGGAACAACTGCGCCGCCGACCAAAGCCAATTAGCGCGGATATATCTGTAGTGGTGGTGTTCTACCCACCAACTAAAGCCCGTCGTGACCTGGATAACTTCTTCAAGGCGCTATTTGACGCCATGACACAGGCTGGCGTGTGGCTCGATGACAGCCAGATTAAGCATATCGATGCTAAGTGGGGGCCAGTCATCAAGGGCGGCAAGGTTGAACTACAGATCAGCGAGGTGGTGCCATGCGTGGGCTGATAAAAGGGTTCATTGTTCGCGAGCTGGGACAAGTAATCTTTAAGCCTGATGCTGAACTACTGCCTATGTTTGGTGATCGGGTGCTGGTGGCCACGGTTCCTACAGAGTTTCGCAATATGCCCTCTGGTGCGCTGCCGGCAGTTAAGCAGCAGTTAGCCAGTGATCCGCGTTTCCGCCCGTTCTTTCAGCATGAGCGTGTTCTTGCTGCCGCTGGTGGCATCAACAGCCTGGAGAGTTGGCTAGGTCGCCGTAACGAATGCCAGTGGAAGTGCGCCGAGGACGATTATCACGACAAGAACATGGATACCATGCGTTATGGCGCCGGTGCTATTCGCCTGTGCTGGCACCATGCGAACTTGTACCGGGATAAGACCATGGATGAGCTATCAGCCATAGCAGATCAAAATATTGCTGACTTCGTGGTGTACCGGGCCAGAATTCACTTCATGTTTGATGAGAGCCACCAACTGACTTTACCGGAACTCTGCTGGTGGGCCTGGGTGAATGAGGTCATTGATCTGATCCCGGATGATGTCGCTGCCGCCTCGTTACGCATTAAACCGCGCACCATCCCAACCGGGCACCGAAGAGAGGCAGATATTACCCCTAGTTTGTCACCTACCCAGCAGATAGCGGAGATAGCCAAGAAGGCTGCAAAGGTGTTGGTAATCGATCCGGAGCCGCCAAAGGCATTATTCAAGATCCCAAAGCGCGAGCGATGGACGAGTGAAAAGTTTACTCGTTGGGTTAAGTCTCAGCCGTGCGCTTGCTGTGGCAACCCATCAGATGACCCCCATCACATCATCGGTCATGGTCAGGGTGGCATGGCCACCAAGGCACACGATTTTTTTACCATTCCGCTTTGCCGGAAACATCACGATGATTTGCATCGTGACATGTCACGGTGGGAAGAAGAGCACGGCAGTCAGATCGATTTGTGGTTTAGGTTTATAGACATATCCTTGTCTATTGGTGCGATAAAATAATATAATACATATCTAGAAGACGATTCTTTATTAAAAGGTGTAATATGCAAAACATTTCTTTTCAACAATCATTAGAGCATGAATTTTCAAAGGATTTCGGCTTTGATGGTTTTTCATATAATCTTAAAGAGTGCTTTAAAAAATATAATATTATATTGATAAGTAATTTTTCATTTGGTGGTGGAAACGATGGTTTGCCGCCAGAGTTACCTCGTATACAACTAAATGACGAGTTCGGATATTACTCTATATCCATGTCTCTTCGAAGGGTTGATTTTAAGGTGGACTGTACAAATTTTGATTTCTCATTTGATAAGTTCAAGATATTAGGTGGTGAAATTATAAATGTGTTAAAGGAGTTAGGAGCGGAGCCTTTTAAGAGGAGTGTTTCAACATCTGTCGTAATAAAAATGGATAAGCCGGTGGAGTACATGAGGAAACACTTATTGAATCAGAATAACGCTTTTTTTGATAGTCGTTTGGCGTGCAACTACTCAGTGAGTATGACTGATGGCGTAGAGTATGAGAAAGGATGGGCATTAATTAGGATTACAAACATCTCGGATGCTTTCAGAAATATTGATGGAGGGGTGACTGAGAAGTTTATACATGTATACAGAGAGGTCAATAACTTTCCTTCTGATGCAAATTACTCAAGGTTGTCATACGATAAATTTATGGAAGTTGGAGCAGATAATTTCTCTGAAAGATCAATTAAAGATGTACTTGAGTTGGAGTAGTTATTATGAATGATGATAAAAATGAAGATAAAAAAAACTCATCTGGAATAAGTAAAGTCAAAGGTGACCTTGAAGTTAAAAGTCAATTTATTAAGCCTATGGGATCAGGTCTAGGCAGTATTCATGTAAGTACACTATATCAGCCTGGTTTTTTTCCTGTGAACATCCACTCTGTAAAAACGGATGGAGTAATAAATCTGAAGGATAATGTCGGTATTCAAGCATCTACCGAACATGATGAAAAACAGAACACTAATGACTTACTGTTGAAACAGGTTGGTATTTTACAAAATAAGCAAGCAGACTTATATAAAACTATTGAAGAGGTAAGGAGTTGGGTAGTTGATTCAAAAAATCAAAGTAACAGGTTACAAAAACAACTTGATGAAACAGTTGTAAAGTATAATGATGCCATTTCAGAATTAAATAACGTGAAAATATCAACTGGAAAGACGAAGTCGAATTTTGATGAGGAGGTAAAGGGGTTTAAAAAAGAAATTAGTGATTCAAAAAATTCTGTTTTAGGAATGATTGCACTATTTGCTTCTTTTTTCTCATTTATATCAGTATCTATTAGTGTTTTTTCTAAAGAAATGACGTTATCCTTATCTATTTCTATTGTGTTTGTCCTATGGATTTGTTTGGTTAGTTTTTTATATATCTTCATGGTTTCCTTAAAGTCTGGGGTTGATTTTTTCACTTCAAAAGGTTTCTTTGAACATTTTCTCGTGATTGCTTTCTCATTGGTTTTTGCGATGGTTACACCTCACATAGTTATAGATAAGTTATTTAAAATTGAATCTGTTCAGTTAAATCCTAACAAGGATAATGACAATGTGAAAGATAGAAGTGAACGGAAATAATAAATTCGAATAATGGTATGCGGCCATTGTAAGTTTATTAATTGTGTGGAGTAATTATGAGAGACATACAGCTAGTTCTAGAGCGTTGGGGTCAGTGGGCAAAGGACAACAGTGGTGTGGACTACTCACCAATTGCTGCCGGTTTTAAGGGCCTGTTGGCAGACACAAGCAAGAACAAACTATCCTGTTGCGATAATGATGGACTGATCATTGATGGCGCTGTTGGGCGACTGAAGAAGGTGCGGGACGAGAAGGAACTGGGTGTGATTATGCTGCATTACCGTCACGGAGTATCAAAGTCGGCGATAGCGCGTAGGTGGAAAATCTCGGAGGGTAGTGTCAGGCAGAAGCTGATGATGGCTGAAAGCTTTATCGAAGGATGCCTAGCCATGACTGGTGCGACATTGGAAATGGATGCCTGGGCACACAAATCAGTAATTTCGGCAGTCGCGTAAAATTCTGCTTTTCGTTACGAATTTTACTGTCTATTGTGATAAGAGTGGTTACGCAGTCACGTAGCTTACCCAATCAGAAACCTCGCTTCGGCGGGGTTTTGTCGTTTTTAGCCTCCTTGCCAAAACAGTCAACCACAAAGCAAACAGATCCTGTCTCTGAGTGACTTCGTAGGAAAGGGGCCATAAGTAGCAGGGATACAGTGATTTTCGACAACGAGCCAATGGATGAAAATTCCAAAATGTCTAGTTTGTTCGGAATTTTACCTAAACATTCAGTATACGAAGTGGCATAAAAGCGTGACAGGATGCGTGAGGAGGCTATTTTAAAGTTGTTGTGCGCGCAACGAAAAGACCAATTTATGAATTCACGCATAAGGACACATGCTATGAAAAATTTGTCGATTTTAGTTGTTCTATCTTCATGCCTCTTACTTCCTCTAACCGCGTCGGCGGCGTCCGGCAAGTGCTACAGCGCTAAGAACTGTTCTGGAAAAGTTTTAAGCAAAAGAGACGCGCATAACTGCAAGGTCAAGGATCGGGGCAAATCTTGGCTTAGTGATGTCACAGGCAAATGTACCAACCTGTAATCTGGCCAGTAATGCCATTTAGCGGCATTCATCATCGAAAGGCTGATTACTGATACGGTAACTATAGGGCTGCACTCCGGTGTAGCCTTTTTGCATTTCAGCCCCAGCCAACATCCGACATACACCTGCTGCATTGCTTCTGCTGTATGGCTATGTTGTGTAGGGGATAGAACTTCCCTGACCGTTGTTAATGATCTCCCTTCTCATTGTAAGGTTTGGTTGTCGCCCGATATGACGATGCGATATTCAAATAATTTACAAGGAGATATGATCATGCAAGCTGCAGAAATTCATTACTTAGACAACGGTTTCACTTTCAACATTCCTCCAGCTCCATACCGTCGCCGCATCTGTGTGCCGCTTCTGATGGCTATCGCACCTGGTGGTAAATCAAAAGCGAAGCATATGTTGGTATTCAAAGGTTCTTGGGTCACTGAGGCGAAAGCAGAAGGTGCACTTTCCCTTAATGGTGTTTCCATGCCAGCAACAGGTTGTAACTCATGGAATACGTACATTGAACCTAACCAGTCCGTATCAATTCAAGCGGTAGGTGAAAGCTCTAACGGCGGATATGTGCTGCCAAGCATTACTGTGATGATTGGTCAGGATTAACCTGAAGTTAACACCAACAAATTTTGTTTGTTCTAAAGCCTCGGTATGTCCGGGGCTTCTTGCATTTCAGCCCCAGCCAATATCTGACACATACCTGGCACACATCGTATCGCCTACTCGTTTACGGCTGGTGGCTGAACCCCATTTTTATAGTGATTACCCTGCGTTGTGCGACCTTTGAGACAACGGTCACCATGTGATGCTTAGCCTCTTAATTGATAATGTTCATGTGCTGTATATGGATACAGTATCAATTACAAGGAGCCTCACATGGCAAATCTGATTATTAGCGAAAACAACGACATTATTTTGACCCCAGAGCAAGCTAAGGCTCTTACTAAAGTTGAAGTTGCTGGGCAGTTTGAAAATGCTGTCCTGCTGAACAAATACCTTGGTCGTATGTCTGTTCCAATGGAACCAGGTACTGAATTCGATGAGGTACTGAACACCGTACCTGCATACTCGCTGGCCATCTCTGTCGAAGGGCGTTGTTTTTCTGGTGTAGGTGCTCCGACGGTATCAGCAGCAGGAGACTCCTGGGAATTCAAGTATCCATTTTACTTGCTCGAAAGTTACGCCGACCAAGTAATTACTCAACATATTCCGGTTGCGCAACCGGCATAACCAAAATAAATCAATCCCGGCTTACGTCGGGATTTTTTCGCTCATTACCCGGTACCGGGACAGAGCCCCGGAAGGGGGAGGTATGAAAATCATGCCGGAGAAAATCACCACATTCATTTCTTACTGCACCTCTGCAACTCTGGTGTGTGGAGGCAGCATTTTGCAATGGCTACATGACCTCGACTGGAATCAGGTTGCGGTAGTGGGCGGCTTTGTGATCGGTGCGATCACTGCCGTGATGAACTTTTACTTCAAGAGCCGCCAAACGAAAGCCTATGAGAAAGCCCTCAAGGCCGGATATGTCACACCACCGCCGGCGGAGGACTAAGCATGTCGATAACTGCGTCTTTAAAGAAAAAACTCAGTGCTGCTATTGCTGGTGGCGCCATGGCGATCGCCGCGGTATTAATCCCTTCGCTGGAGGGAGTTGAGTACAAACCATACCGCGATGTTGTTGGCATGATCACGGTTTGCTATGGGCACACGGGGGCCGACATCATCCCTGGCAAAACGTACACCGAAGCCGAATGTAAGGCGATGCTGAATAAAGATCTGGTGCCTTTCTCTCGTTCAGTTGAGCGTTCAGTGAAGGTGCCTGCGAGTGAATACCAGAAAGCGGCGCTGATCAGCTTCAGCTACAACGTCGGAGTTAAAGCGTTCGAGTCCTCCACTCTGCTGAAAAAGCTTAATGCTGGTGATAGCGCTGGTGCATGCGATGAAATGCGCCGCTGGAACAGGGCTGGTGGCAAGGTCTGGAATGGCTTGATGAACCGCCGTGAGATAGAGCGCGAGATCTGCAACTGGAGCCAGAAATGAACCGGGTTGCCGCAGTCATAGCCGCCATTCTGCTGCTTATCTTCATTTTGCTTGCATGGCTGTCGTTTCACTTCCACGGTAACGCGGTAAAGGCTGGTGAGCAGGTTAAGGAGCAGAAAAAGACGCTGGCGCAGCAGTCAGGACTGATTGCCACCATGCAGGAACAGGACGCCCGTAACCGCGCGCTGATGGCAGAACAACAAAAGAATAATCAGCAACTGCGCCAGCAGGGTGAACGCTACCAGAGGGCATTACGTGAAGCACTTAAAAACGATAAATGTGGGAATAGTCCTATGCCTGCCGCTGTTATTGACCTCCTGCAGCAGAACGCCGCCACCGGTACAGCAAATCATCTTGCTACCCCCTGAGTCCGTATTCATCCCATGTGAGCAACCACAATTGCAGGGTGACACCTGGGGCGATGCACTGAGCTACGCGCTGGCACTTCAGACCTCATTGCAAATCTGTGCTGGCCAGGTGGCCACGCTAAACCAATGGCGGATATCCATCGAAAGATAACGGCTTTATTCCCAATGACTGTAGGTGTAATGTTTAGTCTCCAATCTCCAACAATTGGAAAGGATGACATTATGATTTATCAAGACATTACAGCTTACTACATTACCAGTAATAAAAATGACCGCCTCGTTCGATATGAGTTAATCAAAAAGCAGAGTAATGATTATTTTGTTAAAGTTTTCGATCAACAGTCTGGTGGCATTGCTGCTCCAAAGGTAATAATTGAAATTGATGCGTTTGATATAAGCTATCAGGATTACACTGATAAGCATCTTCAAAGTGGATTTCAGACATCCGTCAAAAGTGAATCTGCTATATCCTATGAAGCGTATATCCAAAAAGTTCTTCAGGAACACAGGAACAAATTGGATTGACATGAGCCGCCTTCGGGCGGTTTTTATTACCTATCGCAGAGCAGCTTTCCGAGGCTGTTGTGTGATGATGTATAATCCTTCCCAATAGGAGGATCCCATGTCATACAACCTCGGCAATCTGCCAAAGGAAGAAATGGACAAGGTGAACGTAGACCTTGCCGCATCAAGCGTTGCGTACAAAGAGCGCATGAACCAGCCAGTGATAGCTGACCAAGTGGAGCGAGAGCAACCTGAACATCTGCGTGAATACTTCCGTGAGCGTGTGCGCATTACCGAGAGGTGAGCAAGAGGTTACCTAATGGTTCCTCGCCTGTTTATCTGCAAATGGCAGAGGCCAACGGCAAGAAGTAACAGAACATCGATAATGACCCGCTTCGGCGGGTTTTTTTATGGGGATAGCATGGCAGGTTTAAAAGAGCTGTCGGCTCAACTCCAGGGTGTGCGCAAGCAAATCCCATTTGCCACCGCGCAGGCGCTAACCAGTGTTGCCAGAAAGATAGAGGCAGCGGAGAAAACCGCGTTTAAGCGACATCTGGAGAACCCCACTCCGTTTACTGTCAACTCGGTAAAATCTTTCGGTGCCCGAAAAAGTAACCTGATGGCCAAGGTATTCGTGATGGACACCGCCGCCAGCTATCTGGAGCCATTCGAATTCGGTGGACAGCATAAGCTGAACAGCCAGGCGCTGCTTAACCCAAAGAGCATCAAACTGAATAAATTCGGCAACCTGACGCGTAACAAAATGACGCAGTTGAAGGCAAAGTCGGATGTGTTCGTTGGCGATGTAGACGGCACGAATGGCGTATGGCAGCGACGTAAAGCCAAAAAAAGGAAGAAGGGCAAGAAGCGGCGTAAGCGTTCCGCGAATGGGACACGACAGCCACGGATGAAGATACCGGCACCGAAGCTGCTGATCCAGTTCGGTGATGCATTGCCCGTTAAGCCTACGCTGGGTTACTTCGATCGGGCGCAGGCGATGGCCAATGCACTGATGCCTACAGAGCTGAGTAGGGCGATGGCCGAGGCAATGCGAAAAGCAAAGTAATCATTGCTCCCCTGGCGCCCACAGAAAAAAATGGGTCCTTCCTGGCACTTTTGTAAAGCACGGGCATTGCGCGCCGCGTTCTGCGTCTAGCTATCAACTTTTGAAATTTGGGTAACAGGTAACACCTGAGGTAACAGATGAACCAGTCAGATTTTGCCAAACTTCACGGCGTCAGCCGAAAGACGATAACGAGCTGGAAGGCCCGTGGTTGGCTGGTTCTGGCCGGAGACGACATTGACGTCGAAGCATCAAATGCGAACATAGAGCGCTTCCGAAAAACTGTTACCCGTCCTGAAAAAAAAACAGCAGGTAACAAACAGGGTAACAAAACAGGTAACAGATCCTCGGGTAACAAGTCAGGTAACAAAAACGATAAGGATCTTCCCGAGTCAGCGACGAAAACCGTCGAGCGGATGATCGCCGAGCACGGCGTGACAATGACGCTTGATGAAGCGCGCCAGATGAAAGAAAACTTCCTCGCGTTGCTTACTCAGCTCGAGTACGACATTAAATCCGGGCAGGTGCTGCCGTACAAAGACATGATTGAGGCGGTAGGTAATGAATACGCCCGCATGCGCACCCGTCTCATTGCGATTGCTCCTGAACATGGCCCCCGGTTGCGGGTGCTGGCTTCTACCACCAACGACGCGGAGTTTGTCCAGGCACTGCAGGAGGTGGTTTACGAGGCGATGGAGGAATTGAGCCTTGATACAGATAACAACCGAGGAGAGAACTAACGCTGCAGCCTGGCAGAATTTCACCGGGGCGCTGCGCCAGCGTCGATCAGATGTTCGCCCCCCAGAGCCGCTTTCACTGAGTGAATGGGCTAATAAATACGCAGTGTTGTCGAAAGAGACCAGCGCCCAAACAGGCCGCTTTCGTTCCTTCGCTTATCAGGATGGCATGATGGACGCCATTACCGATCCTACGGTGACGCAGGTTTCTGTAATGAAATCGGCGCGCGTTGGCTATACCAAGATCCTTGACCACGTTGTCGGTTATTACCTGGCGCATGATCCGTCGCCGATCCTCATCGTTCAGCCGCGTGTTGAAGATGCCGAGGACTACAGTAAAACCGAGATCGCGCCGATGTTGCGTGATACCCCGGTGCTGGCGGAAATCTGCGGTGACCAAAAAGCAAAAGACAGCAATCAGACCATCCTCAAAAAGACGTTTGCCAATGGCGCCAACCTGACGCTGGTGGGAGCGAATAGCCCTGGTGGCTTCCGTCGAATCACCTGCCGCATCATTCTTTTTGACGAAGTTGACGGTTATCCGGCCGGCGGTGCTGGCGTGGAGGGCGATCAGATTGCACTGGGTATCAAACGTTCAGAAACATTCTGGAACCGCAAGATTGCCCTGGGCTCAACGCCGACGGTCAAAGGGACCAGCCGCATTGAAAAGGCGTATGAGGAAAGCGATCAGCGCCGATATTACGTACCATGCCCGCATTGTGGTGAACATCAGGTATTGGAATGGGGCGGACCGGATACCCCTTACGGCATCAAATGGGACAAGGATGAGCACGGAGAGGGCATTCCTGAAACGGCTTATTATGTGTGCCGCCACAATGGTTGCGTGATCCACCATAACGAAAAAGCCTCAATGGTGAAGCGTGGTGAATGGAGGGCAAGCAAACCGTTTAAAGGTCATGCCGGATTCCACATTTGGGCGGGGTACAGCCTGTTCCCCAATGCTGCATGGAAATACCTGGTTGCCGAATGGTTGAGGGTTAAAAATGATCCGCTGATGCGTCAGACATTCATTAACCTGGTGTTGGGTGAACCGTATGAAGATCGCGGTGAAAAAGCGCTGAGTGAAAAACGGTTACTGGAACGCTGTGAAGTTTATGGCGCCGAGGTGGCTGACCACGTTGCGGTGTTGACGGCCGGTATTGATACCCAGGATGGGCGCTTTGAAATTGAAGTCACTGGTTGGGGGAAAAATGAGGAAAGCTGGTCTATCGCCTATGACGTTATTGAAGGTGATCTGGAAACCAATGAGCCATGGCAGCGACTGGATGCTTATTTAAAACAGATTTGGCGGCGGGCTGATGGGCGAGGGTTCACCATCATGGCGGCTTGCATGGATTCCGGTGGTCACCATACCCAAAAGGTGTACGAGTTTGCCAAAGAGCGTCTTGGTCGTCGTATTTGGGCAATCAAGGGCGAATCAGCACGCGGTGGCAAACGTTCGCCGGTTTGGCCGACGAAAAAGCCGACATCTCGCTCTAAGGCCAGTTTTAAGCCGATCATTATCGGCGTGAATGCGGCCAAGGATACCGTTCGAGGGCGTTTGCATATTGAGCCCCCCGCGCCTGGGGAACCCGCCGCAAGCTATATGCATTTCCCTGTTGATCGTGATTTGAATTACTTCAGTCAGCTATTGGCGGAGCGTTCTGTTCTTAAAGTGTCCGGTGGCCAGCGTTATCGGGTTTTGTAGTGGTCAAGTAATATTGGCCACGGTTTTACAGTAAAAACGGTATCTGTTCT